>JADZEK010000194.1 GCA_020850595.1 Anaerolineales bacterium | reverse complement strand
GAGGGCCTCGGCCAGATCCTCGAGGGTGCCGTCCGGGTCAGGCAGCGGCAGAGCCCCGGTCGCCTGCGTCCGGCGGAAGTAGCAGTCGGCGGGGCAGGGCTGTACCTCCCAGCCGTCGGCGGTCACCATGACGACGCGGTAGTCCGGATCCCCCAAGTCGAGGCAGACGCCTCCGCCGTAGGCAGCCACCCGCAGCGGCGTCTGGCGAACCGGGGTGCCGGGCCGGTTCGCCTCCGCCTCAACCGAGCTAAGCACTCCGCGCAGGGCTGTCTCGTTCGGGATTCGTCCGTGGTAGCGGTCACGATAGGCACGGGTCAACCAGTGCCGGAGACCACCGCCCCGCTCTGTGACCGGCAGCGCGGCGCGGCGCCCCGCCTCAGTGACGACCGCAAACTCCTCGCCGGCGTCCGTCCTGAAGTACTCGGCGCCGGTGTCTTGCAGCAGGGCTTGCAGCTTGCCGACGCAGGCGCGCGGGGTGTCCGCGTCGGGCAACGCCTCGTCAGAGTCCCGTAGGCTGCTTGGTTCGGCCATGCTGGCCTCCTTGTCGCGATCGGGTCCTGCGGCGGCTCCTGCGGCCTGCTGGCGGCCAGGCGGGGCAGGGTGGTGGGGCGCGGCGTCGGCTGTTGCCATCGTTCCCTTCGCCTTCGGGTGCCACGGCACGGCCGCGGCCAGCAGGGCTTGCAGGTCTTCTGGGGAGTAGCCGGCGGCACACCAGTCACTGGCATCGAAGCCTTCCGGCAGGGCCTGGCCGTCAGGTAGCGGATCTGGCCACGCGGCCACGGCCGCCTCGGCGCCTCGGGTTACCAGGGCCGCGGCCAGCTTCTCGGCGGCCGTGTGGCCGGCGGTGTCGGCGTCGAAGAGCACCACGTAGCGGCGCCCGGTGACCAGGTCGGCCGGCAGCTCCTCGGCCACCTTGCGAGCCGAACTCGCGCCGCAGGTATGCGACACTGCGACGAACCCGCGCGCCCGGAGGGCCTCGCAGTCCTTTTCCCCCTCGCACCAAACCACGGCGGCGGCGGCGGCGAGGGCCTCCCAGCGGTAGGGCTTGGCCTGGCCGTGCCCCTTCGACCAAGGCAGCACCTTGAAGCCGTCCGGTGCCTCGCCGAAGCAGCGAGCCGCGTAGCGCCGTACATCGCACAGGGCGCCGGTGACCGGATCGGCGACAGGAATCAGGAACCGCCAGCCGGCAGCCGCGGCCGCCGGTAGCTTGGCCGTGTGGGCCTCCTGCTCCGTCAGGTGCCCCAGCCCCCAGCCGCAGGCGGTGGGGTCAACCCCCAGCTCACGCAGGAACCGCCTGGCCTTGTCACCAGCGCCACCGCCGGCCTGTAGCAGCAAGCGGCGCGCCCTGGCCAGCTCGTGAACGTCTGGCAACGGCAGGGCGGGTGGTTCGGGCGGGTCAGGCTGTCGGGGCGCCGGGGCCGGGCGGCCAGCGGTGGCGCGGCCATTGGTGGGAGCCGCGGCCTTCGCCGGGTCATAGGCGGTGGCGCGGCAGGCGCTGTCCAGCTTCGCGCGAACCACCGGCAGGGATAGCGGCGGCGCGTTGTGGGCGGTGTTCCAATCCAGCAGCGCGGCCAGCAGATCCTCGCGCGGCAGGTCGAAGCGTTCTACCACGGCGCAAGCAGTTCCGAAGGTTGCGTCATCCCGGTTGCCCTTGGCGGCGCCGGGTACCTTGTCCAGGTATGCCCGCAGGCGGGCGGCGTCGGTCATGCGGTCAGCGGCCATGTTCCACCGCCTTCCCAGCGCGCCACACCTCGGCCGCGGCGCGGATCGTCGGCAGGTGGGGCGCGCCGCCGCGGGTCAGCCCGGCGCGCCCCAACTCGAGCCGGATCTGGTGGCGCACAGGGGGAGCGATAGCGCCCGGCTGTAACCACGGCCAGGCGCCATGGTGCAAGCGGTACGCGAGGGCCAACGCGGTGTGCGGTCGCAGCCCGCAGGCGCAACCCGCGTCGCGCGCGAGGGTCAGGGCGTCAGCGTTCATGGCGGGTTCTCCCGCCGCGCCTTGCACCTGGGGGCTGGGGTGGCTATACTACGGGGTGCCAGTTTCCCGATGCACCGCGCCCCACCACCAGGTCGGCGCGGTGTTTCACTGTTGGGGGGCGGCCTCGGCGGCGGCTTGCAGGGCGCCGATCAGGCGGTCCAACAACTCGCCGGGTTGCAGCGCCCGTTCGAGCCGCGAAACGTCGTTGGCGTTGCTGTCGGCCAACCGGGCGGCATCCGCCTGCGTCAGCCCCAGGCGGCGCCGTAGCGCGGGCACCGTGCGCGGGTCGAACGATGCCGCCACGGTCAAGGTCGTTGCCATCGTTGCGGGCCTTTCCGGCCTTGGCACACTTGACGGGGCGGTCCGGGGCGGCGATACTGCGAGGGCCTGTTCAGGGCCACAGTTTTACCGCTTGGCTCCGCCTCCGGCCGCGTTGGCGCGCGGCCGGTGTGCTTTGGGCCTGTCCAGTTTTCACCATAGCACGGCGTCGGAGCAGTGACCGGCGCCAGCTAAACATCGCCCCCCAAAGTGGGGCCCTGCTCACCTCGCACTTCCCATCGCGGGGTGAAGTATGGCTATTCTATCACGGCTCCCAGCGGCCTGGGAAGCGCTCTGCCGTCACGTTTTAGCGGTTGTCTCGTGTGACATGCTGCCGCCGCGCCGCTCTGCTCGCTCGCTGGCGACAGGCGGCGTTGCAGTACACCTGCGGCCGGCGGCCAACATGGGCAATCCACTCGCGGCAGGATTCGCACCGCCGCAGGTGCCCCCACCCGCGGGTTACCGCCCAGAGCGCGACGGCGGCTTGTCCCTCGGCTGTGCCATTGGCCATGCGTTCGCCGGGGCGAAGCTGTTCGGGCATCACGAACCACAGTTCCGCGTAGCGCTGCGTCAGGAACTCCAGCAGGTCGGTCACCCTGCTCCACTCGGCGCCTTCAGGACGGCGCGGATTGCGGCGGGGGACCTGAAACGGCGACTTGCCCCACTCCGGGTTGGCCTCGAACAAGAGCCCTGCGGCGCGTTGCAGCAGCCTGCGCATGGCTGTCCGGGAGTCGGCCCACAACGGCCACGGCAGGGGCTCTGGGCTTGCCCAGGGCCCGTCCTCGGCCCGCGGTGCGCCGCGGTGGATCTCCTCGTTTTGCCAATCCCACCACGTCGCGAGATGGTGGATGTTCGTCAGACTGAACAGGCAGGCGCTGTTCAACTTCTGCCATGCCTCGCCGTGAAACGACAACCACGGGTTGATGGCCAGCAGCGCGGTGCTGAAGATGCGCCCGTCGGCTCCCTCGGTCGGCCCGTTCAGCATCTGCGATGCCGCATCGTACCGCCAAGGGGTCCACGATTGGGCGGCGGGTCTCTTCAGCCAGCGGCGCTGCAACTCAGCAGCCGCTGCTTGCAGCGCGGCCTCGCTGGGGATTTCACGGCGCCCCTCTTGCAACGGGGTCGACCATTCGGCGCGGTCGGCAACCCAGTAGATGCCCATGCCGTACAAGGAGGCGGTTTCCAAGGGCGTCAGCTCGCTGTTGTAGTAGCAGTGCGAACACTGGGGCGGGTACGTGTGATCTGGAAGATGCTTCTGCGAGCCAACTCTTAGCGGCGGGGTGTGCGCGGCGGTCGGAGGAGGGGGTGGGAGGGGGCGAACCGAGCGCAGCCAAGTGTACGCTCGGTGCTCTGCCACGATTACCCCACCGTGGCGGATCCCCACCACCGTTCGAGCGCTCGCTATCGCGAGCTGTTCGGCATACGCGGTCAGCCCAGGGCAAACCACTTCGGCTACCTCGCCGGGTGGTAGCTCGGTCAGCTTGTCGGGGTCTGCCATTAGCCTCTGGCCTCCCTCGGCCGCTTCTGGCCACCGGCGGGGCGTTGTGCTACTCCTCGCGGCGGGCGGCCAGGCTCTTCTCGACACTGGCCAGCCCCCTCACCAGCGCCACCCGGAGCACGTCGGCCCGCGTCACGGTGGTGACCGCGGCCAGCTCCGGCAGGCGCCCGGCGTCGGCCACCAGGGCATCGGCCCGGCGCAACAGGTCAGCGGGTACGCGAAGGTTCAGCGGCGGGTTCGGCATGGGGTCCTCCGGGGCGTCAGCGCCACCCGCCGACAGCAGGGGCGGCAGGTCAACGGTCAGCGGCTCCAAGGGCGGCAGGGGCTCGAGTTGGGCGGCCAGGTCGGCCAGCTCCTCGGCGGTGGGGTCGGCGGCCAGCAGCGCGGCAGTGCGCTCGCGCAGGCGCGGGTTTGCGGCCAGGCGGGCGGCCATGCGCTCCTCCGCGGCGCGTACTCTGGCCAGGTCAACCGGCGGCGCCGGGCCGCGCCGGCGGCTCACGCGGCCACCTCGGCGGCCAGCAGCGCCTTGACCGTCTCGGCGTGCCACTGGCCACCCGTCCGGGGCAACAGCCCCCGCTCTGCAAGCCGGTCGCCGATCTTGCGCAGGCTCAAGCCCGCCGTGCGCAACTCGCGGGCGTCGGCGATCATCGCCTGCTCTTCGGGGTCCGCCACCAGTGCCACCCCGTCGGCGGCCACCCGCCAGCCGTAGGGCACCTGCCCCACGCGCTCCCCCTTGGCCTTCTTGTGCGCGAGGGCCATCGTCGTGCGCTCGCTGGCCAGGTCCCGTTCCATTTGGGCGAACCCGAGGAGCATCGTCACCATCATCTTGCCGGCGGCGGTCGTGGTATCGATCCGCTCCGACAGGCTCACCAGGTCGGCACCCGCGCGGGTCAGCCGCTCGATCAACTCTAGCCCCTCGCGGGTGTGGCGGGCGAACCGCGAGAGGCTGTAAACCACCAGCGTGGCCTTCTCGCGGCAGGCGCGGTCAACAGCCGCCAGGAACTCCGGGCGGCGGTCGGCGCGAAACCCGCTGACCCCCGCATCGCAGAACACGGCCAGCAGCTCCCCATCGGCGAACTCGGCATAGAGCCGAATCTTGGCCTCCTGCGCTTCGAGGCTCACCCCGTCCTGCGCCTGGCCGTCGCTGCTGACTCTCGTGTAGCCGATCATCTTCGCCATGCTGCTACCCCGTGCCCTTCTGACTCCAAAGTGTAGATCATACGCGCTACGGCGTCAAGGGGTTTGCGGGGTTTTCTGTCAGGCACCGTGCGGTGGTTGACAAACGGCCAGGCGGCCAAGGTCTGGCCTGCGGCGGCGGGCGGTACTGCCCCTGTTGGATGACCCCTTGATCGTGCGCAACTAGGAAATCGGGTTGGGCTGCGGGGGCTCCCCAGGGCGGCCAGGCGGCGCGTAGCGGGGCGGCAGGGGGCTGGTGGGCTGGGTGGGGGCACCACGCGGGCAGCGGCGGCTCCTGCGGCCACCAGGGCGGCCAGGCGCCCGGTCGGACTCCGGGGCGCTGGTGGGGCCGCCAGCCTTCTTGGCCAGCTACATCCAACGGCCACTGGCGGT
This sequence comes from Anaerolineales bacterium, assembly GCA_020850595.1. GTDB lineage: Bacteria > Chloroflexota > Anaerolineae > Anaerolineales > UBA6663 > JADZEK01. Next base: position 3,869 of record JADZEK010000194.1, on the reverse strand, counting down.
GGGCGGGCCATTAAGCAGCACCTGGCCAGCCGGCGTTCTCACGGTGCAATGTACGACCGTCAAGCCGCTGTTGCTCTCCAGTACCTGCACAACTCCCAGCGCCACTTCCAAAGCATCCGGGCGGTCCATCGGTGCAGGTACCTGCACCACAACGACCACTCCTTTGTCCGTTGTGCGCGGCACGGCCGATACGGCGGCGTTCAACCCCTCCCGCGCATAGGAAGCGTTCAAGCGGACCACCGTGTCGGCCAGGGCCTGCCGTTCCTGCGCTGTCGGCGGCCGGGGCGCCTCACGGGTCGGAGTCGACTTCGGGCTGTTCAACGACAACGCGACAAAGAGCAGTGGCACAACGAACACCAGCGAGCAGCATCCGAACCCACAACTGCACACCGCGCGGGGTAGCTGCGCCACCGCGGCGGCGAACTCCTGTTGGGCCTGCATGGTCGTCTCCGGCATCGTCCCTTGTAACCAAGTAGCCGCGGCGACCACGCTGTTCAAGGTCCCGTCGGTCACCAGCTCCGGCGGCAGCGCCGACAGGCGGGGGGGGGGTAGTGCAGACCGGGCCGTCAGCGCCGACTCGGGCTCGAGTTGGGGCGCTGCAACCACGGCCGGGCGGCGGCCTCTGAGTAGCAGGAGCCTCCCGCGGGGCGGTCGGATAGACCCCACCCCAAAGGAGCGCGCCCCCGGCCGGGCTGTAACCCATGTGGCCGAGGGCGTGCGAACAGAACATGGGATATGATACCCCATCGGGGCGGCTGGTTGCACCCTTTGGCCAACGCCACCCGAAACTTTCCCCCCACCAGCTCCCCCGGCCGTACCCCGCGCGGCGCTTCACGCTGTCGCCTGACCGGCTCCTGGCCGTGCGGCGGGTGTACCACCTGACCGGCTCCGAGTCCCTGCTGCTGGCGGCGCTGGCAGCCTACGATTGGGCCGACCGCGCCGGGGGCCGCAAGGGGGTCGTCTGGCCGTCCCTGGCCACGCTGGCCGCCGACCTCGGCGTCACCCCCCGCACCGTCTCGCGCGGCCTCGCCCGGCTGGTGGCCGTCGGCCTCATCGCCCGGGAACAGAACCGCGGCGGCCGCGGCCTGTCAGCCGTCACCCGGCTCTGCTGGCCGCTCCTCGTGGCACCCGAACCCCTCGCCGGAAACTCTGACACGGGCGACGGGGGAAACCAGCGAAGCAGATCCAAGACCCCCTTACCCCCACCCCCGAAGCTCCGTCGCGACGGTCAACCCTTCCTCCCGTGGGGTACGTACCAGCGATTCACCGACCGATCCAGCCGCGAGGGCTACTTAGACGACGCTCGCACCCGCTGGGAGCAACTCACCCGCGGCCTCCTATCACCCGCCGCAGGCTAACCAGACGGCAGAACAGCGAGTGTCAGAGGAGCAGTCTGTCTGCGCCCCTCACCCGAGTCGACTCGCCCCGGCCAGTACCACCACGGGCGGCCAACCTTCAGGCGGCCTGCGGCGTGGCCTGCGCCACCGTCACGACGATCCGTCGCGGCGCCGGGTAATCCAGCTCCAACTCCAACGGCTCACCAAGGGCGTCGGCCAGCCGTGCCAAGGTTGGCATCGTCGGGGCCGTCTCTCCACCCTCCCAGCGTGCCACCGCCGACTGCTTCAGCCCTAACCGCGCGGCCAGGGCCTCCTGCGTCAAGCCATGCCGGGAGCGGTACCCGCACAACCACACCGCCAGCGCCCGACCAACCGCCGTCCGTTCCCACTCCCGCCGGAACTCCGGGTCTGCCAGGTGGTTCGCCAACACCGCCCGCCACGGCCTGCTGCTGCTCACTGTGCGCTCTCCCAGCGGCTTAACCGCTCCTCTGCCAGGGCCACCACCCGGCGAAAATCCCGCGGCTTGACGGTCGCCTCGGGACCGACCGCTGCGATCACCAGCACCTCACCGATCCGTCGGTAGAACACCCGCCAGGGGGAGTCCCCCTGCCGCGGGCGCAGTTCCCGCAGGGTCCCCCGGCTCCCCTGAATCGCCGTGGTATGCGGGTGCCCAAGTTCCTCGCCGAGGGCCTCCAGCTTCCGCACCGCTTGCGCCACCGCCTGCGCCTCCCGCGGGGGCAGCCGGCGCAACTCGGCCTGCGCCTCGGCCAACACTTCTACCTCGCGAGGGGGCATAACGTTGACGTTATACCACAACCCTCCCAGACTCTATCCCCCGGCCAGCGCCGGCAGGTCCGCCAGCTCCCCCGGCAACTCCGGCAGGCGGCGCCACGGGCGCCACGTCGGGCGCGCCGCGAGGGCGTACCACAGGCACCACGCGGCCTTTAGCGCGGCCAGCCGGCCAGCGGTGGCACCAAGGGCCGCCTCGGCATGTTCGGCCCGTCTCAGGGCCTCCTCACGCCGAGTCTCCGCCAGCTCCCGCTCCGATCGGAGGGTGGCCACCTGTCCCCGTAGGTCGGCTACCAGCTCGCGCCACCCCGCGGCGGCCAGGTCCCCTACCCCGCCAGCATCGGCGGGGCCGCCGATGCCCGCCGGCGTTGCATCGGCGGCGGCGCCGTTGGCGGCGTTGCTCGCGCCGTTGCCCGCCGGTGTTGCCACCAGCTCGCGCAGGCGGTCAGCCGCGGCGCTGGTAACCCACAGGTCGGCCCGCCCGCCGGTCGGCCGCTGGCGGCGCTCCTGTTGCGCGGTGGGCACTTCCTGCGCCACCAGCTCGCGCAGGCGCCGGGCGTCCCTGCCAAGCTCGCGCGCCAAGTCCGCCACGCGGCACCAACGCAACGGCGGGGCGCCGTTGCCCGTCGCCGTTGCATCGGCGCCGTTGCCGTTGCTGCCGTTGCATCCGCCGATGCTCGCGCCGTTGTGGTTCATGCCCCGTTGGAGTGCCACCAGGCGCCGGGGTGGCGGCGGCGCGGTCGACTCGCCGGCCTCGCGCGAGGGGGGCGCGGTGAAACGCGGAGGGGCGCTCCGACCGTGCCGAACTAGGAAATCGGGTTGGCCAGGTTGTTGCCGCGCGCGCGCGGCCGAGCCGGGATCCGCCGGGGTGGCACCGGTCGACTCGAGCCTGCGGGGCCTCGCGCGTGGGGGCGTTGCTGTTTGTGACGCCTACCCGCGCAGGTGGCGGGGCGGCGGTCGCCACCGGCGGGGCTTCGGCCGGGGGCGCAGGAACTCGATCCGCCGACGCAGCGCCTCGCTGCTGGGGTCACGCTCGAACCAGAACAGGCAGCAGCCGCTGTTGTGCAGCGCCTGGCCGTCATGCTTCAGCAGCACCCCCACGGCGTAGCACCACGCGGTCAGGGTCGCATAGTCGACGTCCTGCGGGCGCAGGTACGGCTCGCCCGCCAGGGCATACTCCCACCCGCCGAACTCGTCCCGGCGGTGCCACATCGTCGCATGGTCGCAGCAGTTGCTCACCACGGCCGGGGCGTTCGGCGCGTAGCTGCCGACGCGCTCACCAACCCAGCGGCGCCGGGCCGGTACCGGGTCGGCACCATAGACCACGCGCCACAGGTCGCAGCGAGCCCGCGGGGCCGGGGTCCAACCCAGCCGCGCCCGCCGCGCCAACTCCCGGTCGGGATCCCACTCACGCGAACGGGTTGTCATCGTCGGACCCCTCGTCGGCCACCCCCCAGAGGTCGTGTAGCGAGACGGCGGGTGCACCTGGTGCACCTGGTGCACCTGTTTGCAGTACCTCGCGTTTTTTCGTTCCCCCCCGCTCCTTCTGCTCTTCTACCTCTCTCTTGTCTTCGTCCTGTCCAAGGATAAAAGGACCGGATTCAGGTGCACCAGGTGCACCCAAGCGGGTCATTTCGCCCCAGGTTGGCTCCCCAGGCGGCGCGGCGCGGGTGCACCTGACGCCAGAGCCAGGTGCACCCGAAGCCCTCTCAGGTGCACCCGAAGCCCTCTCAGGTGCACCCG
>JADZEK010000193.1 GCA_020850595.1 Anaerolineales bacterium | reverse complement strand
GTTGCCACAGGCTGTCGGACAATTCCCAACTCTCGACATCCGCATAGCGCGTCGCTTCCGGCTCAGTCATGGAGCGGCTCCCTCCGCTAACCATTATCCGTCATCATAAGGTTTAGAGATAGGTTCTTAGTAGAACGCATGAGCTTTTAATAGAATATCACGGAAGTGCTATTAAGTGTATCCCTGAGTGTTCTTGAAATAGTCTAAAGTGCGCATCGGGCTGTCAACATTGTTCGCTTGGCTCAAGTCAGCTTTCACATTGCTTAGCGTATTCTGCTATCGGTTTCAATTCAAGAGATGTCGGGGTGTCACCCACTCAGATTCAAACGATGGCTGTACCACCCTCATGCTGGTTTGTTGATAAATTGCGGTCTAATTAATGTGCGGGCATGATCACTTGACAGTTCAGCCGTGAAAATCACATTGAGCAACTGGAGGGCAAGTAAATGGTGAATTACAGCACAAACCACAAACTGTTTATGACCGGAGTGATTCTTGCCACCTTGCTGTTGGTGGCTTGCAGCGGCCCAGGACTGTCAAAGCATACCCCTGCGGGGCCGACTGCTACGCTGCAATCCTCGGCCACGATAAGACCGACTAAGACTCCGCTTTCAACCGATACGGCCTTACCGAGCGCTACGCCAACGGACACCCCAACGCCTAAGCCCACGGCTTCGCCTACGGCCTTGCCGCAGGCTGTACGTGACGCAGTAATGCAGACTTACAAGATCATGGTCTTTGCGCAGGCTGCGGCCGAACTACTGGATGAAACGGCGACTCGTTTGCAAGAGGGCAAGATCGACGGTTTTCAGGCTTTTGGTTATTTGTTGGGTGCCGGAGTGGTTACGAAAGCGGTAGCGGAAAGCGAGATTGAGCCGGTCCCGGCGCTGACTGACGTATTTGGGGATACGTTGGTACTGAATGCTCAGGTGCGCGACGTCGTGAGTCGATGGTTCAACAAAGATATTACATCCAAACAAGTCCTGGAAGAGTTGCCACCTATCCAGTCGGAATTTGAGCAGGTCTTGGCAGAAGCCGAACAGGCGTTACAAGGTGAATATGGCCTTGATGCAGAGGAGATGGGCGATGTTCGGCGTACAGCCATGGATGACTTTGCCAAACTCTTCGAACCTACCCCAACGCCGACCGTAATTCCCTGACTACCCACTGCACCCAGCGTTGACCAGCCCGGCGACATAAGTAAGTCGCCAATGGTATTGCCCGTTAAAACAAAAAATCGTCAGAATGTCTGCCGTCTGATGGAAGCATTGGCTGGTGAGGGGCTAGCGACATGCACTAACCCCTCACCAGCGCAGTTCTTGGCGATGCGCCTGTGTCGGCTCCGATGTAAGTCTGGGATGGAATGAGGCGCGCAGCCCCCGAATCGGCTGAAATCACTCCTTGAAGCAGGGCGGAAAATCCGGCAGCATAGGTTGCCGTCCAGCGTAAGTCTGGAATGCGGATTTTCCGTCCAGCGCAACTCAAGAAAGGAGTGATTGGTCATGAGCCTGAAGCGCAATCCGCCCCCGGGCAACGTGCGCCGCGCACGCAGCCTGGGTGGCAACTTCCGCGGGGTGACCACCAACAAACGGGGCCACCTCGTTCAGTTTGAATCCGAGCAGGAGCGCAAGCTCATCCTGCTCCTGGAACGCGACCGTACGGTCGCCGATTACCGCAGCCAGCCGGAAACCCTTCAGTTCACTGCCGAGGGCGGCCGGCCCCGCACCTATACGCCGGACTTCCAAGTCTGGCGCACGAGCGGCATGATCGAGCTCCACGAAGTCACCCTTGCCGCCCGGCGCGAGAGCCGTCTGTCTTTGCCGGAGCGCGAAGCGGCCGCCGAGGCGATCTGCCGCGCGCGCGGCTGGCGCTATGTGCTGCACACTGACCAGACCCTGCCCGCTGGCGGCGAGTACCGCAACCTGGACTTCCTGTCCGCCTTCCGCGGCGAGACCCATGCCCATCCCGAGCACGCGGCCTGGTGGCTGGCCCAACTCCATGGTCCACTGCCCATCGCCCCGCCGGCCGTGCTGGATCACGCCGACCCGGCCAGCGGCACCCGCCTGAACACGCTCTACCATCTGCTCTGGCATGGCGCCCTCCAGATGGACTGGCAGCAACCGCTGCTGTGGCGCGGCACTTTTCATCCCGCCGCGCGGGTGTGGCTGGCGCCGCAGAACCAGGCGGTGCAGGCGTGAACGCGCTGAGCCCGCTCACCGCGGCGGACCTGCTGCAAGCCGGCTATTGGTTCCAACTTGGCGAGCAATGCTTCGAGATCATCGCTTGGGATGAGCGGCAGCCGCTGCGCCTTGAAGCCCGCCTGGACGAGACCCGCGAGCCGGCGAGCTTCACCTTGCTGGAGTTGTTTGATCCGGCCCGGCCGGTCCGCTTTGCCCGCTCCCGGGCCGAGCTGTCCAGCCCACCGACCGCGGCGCCGGCGCCCGTTTCGGATGCGGCCAGCTTGCCCGCTCACCTGCTCCAGCGAGCCGACCACATCATCCGGACGGTCGAAGGCGTGCAGGCCGGCCTGGCGCGGCTCCAGTCGCAGGCCCAGGGGATCGATGCGCCGCTCAGTGTGGCCGAGGCCACCCGCCAGGCTTGCGCGGCGCTGCCGACGCCGGTCTGTCTCAGCAGCTACTACGCCTACCGCCAGCGGTACCGGGCGCATGCCGGCGACCGCGCCCAGATCGCCGCGGCGCTGCGCCGGCGCTCCTACCAGGTGACGCGCATCGACCCGAACGCCCAGCACTTCCTGGACACGCTCATCCGCCGCTTTTACCGCAGCAATCCGCCGCTGCGTGCTCAGACCGTCTACCACCTCGCCCAGCAGTTCTGGCAACACAACCAGGGCTGGTGGCTCAACTTCCAGCAGGCCAATGCCACCGACCGCGAGACGCTCATCGACCGCCTGTTGGACGGCCGTCAACCCATTGCGCCCCTGCTGTCCGATCTCGCCCTCGCCCGGCAACTCGTCCAGATCAAGTTGCCCTCGCGTTCGTGGTTCTTCAGTTACGTGAGCTGGTTTCGTACCCAGCCCGGTGAGGGCGTCCAGACCTATGTCACTCGCCACGGGCAGGCCGAGTGGGACGCCAACTTCCTGCTCTTCGACCGCTTCGCCGAGAGCGCCAGCCTGCCGCTGCAGTACATCTTCGCCGACCATTACCGGCTGGATGTGCTGCACGTGGACGACGAATTCCGCGAGCCCTTGAGCCGGCTGTGGCTTACGGTGTTGGTCGACGCCTTTTCGCGCGCCGTCATCGGCCTGTGGCTGGACTATGCCGACCCCAGCATCGAGAGCATTCAGGGCGCCTTGCGCCATGCCATCTGGCCCAAGACCGGCCTGGCCGAATACGGGATCGACCTGCCCTGGCCCTGCTTCGGCATCCCGCAGCGATTGTTCCTGGACAACGCTTGGGCCCATCACAGCTACTCGCTCGAAGACCTGGCGCGCGCCTTGGCTGGGGCCGGCCGCTATACCCAGATGGAACTGGTCTTCCGCCCACCCTACCAGGCCCGCTATGGCGGCCTGGTCGAGCGTCTGTTCGGCAACCTCTCGGGGCAACTGCGCGAACGGCTGCCGGGCGCCGTCCTCGTGCCGCACGAGCGCCACTGGCACAACGCCAGCCAGGGCGCGTGCCTGCTCTACCGCGATGTGGTGCGCCTGGTGCACCAGCTCGTGGTGGACTACCTGCACACCCCGCACCGGGAGCTCGCGGGCCTGACCCCGCACGAGAAGTGGCTGGCCGGGCTGCAACTCATGGCGCCAGTCCCCCCGGCGCTCACGCCGCAACTGGAGCGCAGCTTCTGGCGGCTGCACCCGGGTGCCCGCACGGCGACGCGCTCGGGAGTGGCCGTGTTCGGCCTGCACTATTGGGACAGCGCTATCGCCGGGTTGCGCGGCCATGACCGCCAGGGCCGTGTGCGCCAGTTCCGTCTGCGCTACAACCCGGCCGATCTCAGCCGGATCGCCGTCTTCGAAGACGGCGTGTGGCTGGGCGACGGCTATGCCCGCGAGCTGCGCCTGCCCGATGGTCGTTTCGAGCCGGTCAGTCTGTGGGAGCTCGAACTCGCCAAGGACCTGGTGCGCCAGCAGGCTGCCGTGACGGCGCCCCGGCCGCACTCGTGGCTGATCCACTTGCTGGAAACGCGCGAGCTGATCGCCCAGCGCCAGGCCGAGCAAAAGCTCATCCGGCGCAAGGTCCAGCAGTTGGAAGAACGGCGCCGCGGTCGTCCACCCACGGTGGCGGCTGAAGCGGTGATCACTGAGCCGGTCACCCAACCCCCAGCCCTGGAACCCGGACCGGTCGCCAGGGCTGAACCGGAAACGGACCCCGACCCGCGCACGCGCCTGCTGGCGAGCCTGCAGGAGGTGATCTGATGGACGCCCCGGCCCTGGCATTACCAACACCGCAGACTCTTTCGCTGGACCTGGACGTGCATGGCCACCTGGCCGATCTGCGCGCGTGGACGGCCCAGTGGCAGGCCGACGACCAGTGGCTGCGCCAGCAGGTGCAGGGTCTCAGCCCGAGCCGGCGCGCCGATGTGCTCCTGGGCAGCCAGATTGGCAGCCTGCGCCGCCAACGGGCGCTGCGCGTGGCTCGCCGCCCGTTCTATCTCGATCCGGAGGCGATCCGGCCCATGGGCTTCACCCGGCTGCGGGCGCACCTGGCGCCGCAGTATGCCCGCCTGAGCCCGGCCGACCGCCAACTGTGGTTGGCCAACCTGGCCTTCCTGCTCACCCCGACCCTGCACGGCTTGATTGAAAAGCTGGACGCCATCCGGCGCTACCGAAGTCTCGGCCAGGCGCGCTGCCTGTTGCTGGGCGGCGTCTCGGGCGCCGGCAAGAGCAGCTTGCTCAACTGGTACGGGGTGCGCGACCAGCCCGAGGTCCAGGCCACCCGCAACCATGTCCCGGTGGTGAAGATCGATGCCCCGGTCAGCAACCGCTCGCCCAAGCCCCTGTTCCAGCGCCTGCTGCTGGCCTGCGGCGCGGCCATCGTGCGCGGCGATGAAGAGCATCACCTGCGGCTGCTCGAGCTGTATTTCCAACACTGCGGGGTGGAATTGCTCATCGTGGATGAGGTCGAGCACATCCAGGTGCCGGCCTTGCGCCGCCGGCTGCTGGAACTCTCCAACCTGACCGGCGTGCCGATCGTGTGCGCGTCCTGCAACCCGGTGGCCTGGACCCTGGGCGATGCCGAAGTCCAGGGCCGCTGGAACGACTACTTCGAGTTGACCCCCTTCACTGGCCCACGCCTGGACGCTTTCCTGAGCCTGCTCGACCTGCTGTTGCCCTTCGAGCAGGATTCGGGTTTGGGGTTGCGCCAGGTCGCTGGCCAACCGGGGCCGGCGGCCTTCATCGAGCAATGGACCGACGGCATCCTGCGCGAGATCATGGTCCTGGTGCTGGATGCCTGCCTGAAGGCGCTGGCCGCGCGCCAGCCCGGCCTGAGCGTGGCAGTGCTCCAACAAGCGTGGGGCGATATTAAGCGCGCCAAGGTCGTGAACTTCCTGGACTACCTGCGCGCTCAGACCGCTCAGGCGAGTGCTACCCATGGCTGACCCTTGGTTCTTTGATGTGCTGCCCTGCCGACCGGCGCCATACCCGGATGAGTGCCTGAGCGGCTACCTGCTGCGTCTGGGAGCCGCCAACGGCTGCGCCCAGTTGTGGGACCTGGCCCGGGAGTTGTTCCCGCATTGGGTCCATCCGCCCCAGGTGACGCGCCTGCGCTGGGAATACCCGATTGAAGACGGGCAGCGCCTGATGCAGCGGACAGGCCTGGCGCCGAACATCTGGCGCGGGCTGACCGTGGCGCCGCTGGTGGAGAAGTTCCGCCCGCCGCTCGCGTTGAGCGGCAGCGACTCTCTGAGCCCCGGCCACTCGCTGCACGGGGTAATCCACCCGGCGTTGCGGGTCTGCCCGCGCTGCCTGCAGGCGGATCCCTATGTGCGCCTGGCTTGGCGGCTGGCGGCGGTGACGGCCTGCTGCGAGCATGGCTGTCTCTTGCAGAGCCACTGCCCGGACTGCGGCCGGCCGCTCAGCGCGGCCGATCCATCCGAGCAACACCTGCGCTGTGTGGCCTGCGCTGCGGATCTGCGCCGCCTGCCGGTCGTGCCCGCCCCGGCGACGCTCCTGGCCGCCCAGGCCCGGCTTGTGATGGGCCTGCGCTATCTGCTGGATCCCGAGCGGTCCCTGGTGCCCACCCTCCCACCCGGCAGCGCCGGGCTGCCGGCGGCAGTGGGCCTGAAGTTCCGCTATCTGCGCGTGCAGGACCGGCGTTCGCTGGCCGATCTGGCGCGCCAGATGGGGATCGGCGACGGCTGGCTCTCTGGCCTGGAACGGGGCGCTCGGACCCCCTTGGCGCTGTATCCGGTCTACCTGGAGCAGTTCGACCTGAGCTGGCCCGAGTTTGCCGGGCTGCACGTCCCGGCTGAATTCGAGGCCGAGTTGGACACGCCGCGCCACCTGCCGCTGCGCCTGTGCCCGACGCTGGATTGCCCCAACCACGCGCCGCCGCCGGGCTTGGGCGTGCGCCTGCTGGCCGACCTGCCCGAGCGCCGGGCGGCACGCTTCCGGTGCGGGGCCTGCGGGCGCAATTTCACCCGCGGCTACGACGGGGCCTGGTTGACCAAACCGCGCAAGCCGGTCATCCAGCCTGGCGATCCGCCCATCGTGCCCAAGCCGCCGCGCGAGGTCGCGCGTCTGAAGGCCATGGGCCTGCGCGGTGAAGCCAATCGCCAGATCGCGCGGGCGCTCGGTTGGGGCGAAAAGACGGTGCGGATGTATTGGATTGCGCTGGGCCTGGAAGACCGGGTCCACCAGGCCCAGGCTGGGCGGCGCGCTCGGGAACAGCGCCAACGCCAGGTCGCGCAGCGTGCCCAGGTGGAGGCCGCCTTGCGCGGGATGCGGGGGCAAACTGAACCGATCACCTTGCGACGCGTGGCGCTGGCCATGGGACATGGTCCCGAGTACCTGCAGAGTTGCCCGGACCTGGCGCGGCGCGTGAAGGCGGTCGCTGGACCGCACAACGCCCAAGTGCGCCGGCAGCGCGACGCGGCCGTGGAGATGAGCTTGCGCGAGGCCATCGCGCAGATGCAGGCGAGCACGACGTTGATGAAGGTCGAGGCGTTGGCCCGCCCGACCGGGTTGACCTTCACCCAACTCCAGAAGCATTATCCGGCGCTGCACGCGCTGGCCCGGCGGGCGGTCCGGTCGCACCGGGAGGCGCTGCGCCAGGCACGGCGGCAGGCACGCGCCGCCGCCATCAACGCGGCGGCCGCGCGCCTGGTTGCCCACGGCAGCCGCCTCACCTTCGGCACGATTCTGAAGGAGGCGAAGCTGAGCCCGTACACGCCGAACTGCGATCTGACCTTGCGCGAGTTGCTGCACCACTGGGCAGGCGGCTTCGCTCCGCATGACTAATTCCGTATTCCAGGCTTACGCCGGATTCCGTTTCATTCCAGACTTACGTTGGACGCGACAGCCTGCTTCAGAATCCCAGGCCGCGCTCCTTCATGGAGACAAATCGTTGGCTGCCAACCACGATGTGGTCCAGGCACGCGATGTCCAGCAGTTTTCCGGCGTCCACGACGGCCCGGGTCACCGCAACATCCTCAGGGCTCGGACTTGGATCTCCGGATGGATGGTTGTGGCTCAGCACGATGGCCGCCGCGTTAGCGCGGATAGCGCCACGGAATACTTCCCCAACCCGGATGAGTGAAGTGTTGAGTGAGCCGTGGTAAATCTCAACCGGCTCACCCATGACGCGGTTACGCGTATCGAGCAAGAGCACGCACAGGTGCTCCTGGTCCCGATGCATGAGCAGCGGCTGCAGTATGCCCGCAGCATCAGCGGGTGAGTGGATTTGTAGCCGCTCAGCTTCAGGCGTGAGCAATCGCCGGCTAATCTCCAGCGCTGCCTTCAGCCGAAGTGCCGCATTCATTCGCACCCCATGCACAGATGTTAACTCGCCACAGGTGGCGCGGGCAATGGAGTGGAGCGAACCGAATGCTGATAGCAGGCGTTGTGCCGTCTCAAGCGATTGGGCGCCGCCAAGCAACGCCGCGATCAGTTCGGCCCCGCTACAAGCAGCGCTATTGTGCAGGACGCGATAACTGGGCTGTTCGCGAATGGTTAGTGTTGGCGCTGTCGCATGGCCTACGTATGTCCGATCGACCGCAGGCAAGAGGGGAAGTTGGTACATTGTCAGCTCCTTAATTGCAGCGTGGGCCACGCCCCTCACAGAGGCGTGGCCCACGTTGATTGATGGTCTTCGGGTAGGGTGAGGCGTTAGAACAGTGACATTTGCTCGTCAGGCGGTGCGAGTGTGGCGCGAGGTTTCGATCGTCCGTTTCGTACGATCTCCTGCCGCCTGGCCATAAGGTCGGCCAGGGTCACTAACCCGGGGCTGATCGCTGTCGGCGAACCCATGGGAGACTGGGTGACCAGTTGGTCGTTCCCGAGGGAGAAGAGACCTTCGGCCCGTCCCACTTGCAGGCTGCCCAGGGCTTTGCGCACCAGGTCGTTCAGCAGATCGCCCTCATCGCCATCGTCCACTAGCGCGCCGCTGATCTCGTCGCCGTAGAAGGTTTGGGCCGCAAGCATCTTGGCACCGATCAGGTCCAGTGCGCTCTCCTCCAACGTATTTTCGTACACGGGGAAGTAGAGTTTCACGGGGCGTGGCGCGCCTGGCCGGTAGAGCCGACGCATGCTCTGCCATACCACGTACAGGCTCCACTCCATTTCAGCGAAGATCGCGGTTGAGAACATCGTCAGGTTGAGCCCGACCTCGACCAAGCGCGCATTAGTCAGCAGCACGTCGAATTGCTCAGCGTGCTTCTTCAGCCAAGTGGCGCGTTTGGCCGGCTCTAAGGAAGGGCGCAAGGTGCCCACGCGTAAGCCATGCCCGCTTAGGACCTCAGTGAACCGAGGTTGAATGTCCCGTTCACCCGTTTGGCGGATGTAGACCAGGACTTTGCGGCCCTGGGCGCGCTCGCGCTGACAGGTGCGGATGAGCCAGCTTTCCTTGGGCAGCAGCTCACCGGCGCCCACCACGGCATCGAGTTCCAAGATCGTGTCCCGCTGACGGACAGCGAAGCGGCCGCGCCCTTCGAGGCGGCGGTTGAAGGTGACGGTCTCGGGCCGAAACATTGCGTCCGGGCGGTTGAAGGCAGTGTTGAGCCAGACGCTGATCGCACCCTTGCCGGTCTCCGTCTTCTGTTCTTCGAGTGCCCAGAGGAACAGGCCCTGCGGCGGGCTGCCGCTGCCATCGGCCTCGGCGAGCTGGGCCTCCATGGCGCTTGTCAGGGGCAACCGGACGATTTCTTCGCTGTAGGGCGGCAGCGGCAGCCCCACGTCCTTGAGGCTGCTGAAGGTGCAGTATTTCAGACCCAGGCCGACGATGGTCGGCGAGATGCCAGGCTTCTCGCTGACAGTCTCGAAGAAGTGGGTGCCGGTGTAAGCGCCGTCATCCTGCACCTCCGCGTCGGGAGAGATGTAGAAGGTGGTCTTGAGCAGGCCGAAGCGCTCGGCCCAACGGCGCTCGTCATTGAAGCCGAACTCCTGCCGCACTTCTCCGGCCAGGCGATAGAGCAGCCAGAAGATCGATGTGCTGTTGCCACCGAACAGTGTGCCGGTCAGGCCGACCGTATAGCGCGCCACCTGGCTGAGCACGGTGAGCGCCCAGCCCAGGCCAGTTCCCTTAGCTTTGCTTTTGTGCACCTCATCGACCAGGAGCAGTCCGAACACGCCGCGCGCTTTCTGGCGGGCATAGCGGGCCGCCGACTCCCGCCGCAGCCCGGTGTTCTCGAAAAGGGGCGCGCCACAGACGTACGCGGCCTCCTGTTCGTCTCGCTGCCGAACGATGTGCTTGCCTTTCTCGGCATCCCAGACCCACGTACCTGGTTCATAGCGCCCCGTGCTCTTGTTGTAGTACGTGCGCGGTGCTTGGCAGAAACGCCGCTTTTGGGCGATCCAGGGTTCAGCCTGAGCCGGCATGATCAGGTTTAGCGGCGCTCCACTCTCTGGGTCGTAGCGGTCGGCCACCAGCGCGCCGCAGGTAGCACAGGCACATACTTGGACTGTTTCATCCCAGTCTGTGTCGCTTTCCTCATCTTGTCGCCGCAACGTGACCCAACGCGTTGTCATGGCCGGCACGCGGCCGGGACCGAGCTTGGCAGTCTCGAAGGACAGCACCGCGAAGCTTTGATGGGGCAGGGCTTTGGATCTATGTTCCGCGATGAACTGCGCCAGGGTGTACTCGCCTGCCAGCTCGCGCGCGTTGGCTTCATCGCGGGGCACTTCCAGGCCGAGCCAGGCATATCCCCCGATTCGGGCATCGACCAGATTTGGGGCACGTGCGCCTTTTCGACGCGCAGGTGGATGATGCTCTGCGCGCTTTAGCGCGTGGTGTAAGGCCATGATCGCGTGACCGACTAATTCGCAGCGCTGGGCTGTAGCTGCCCGCTGGATGGCATCCAGGCACCGCTTAGCACCGAGGCCCTCAAACTCCTTTTCTTCAAGTGCTACGCCACAGGTACTGAGCCACGCTGCGATTCGCGCAGGCTTGGCCAGGGGACGGGCACCCAGCGTCACGACGCGCGACGTCGCACCTGGGACGACTTCTGGGATCTCTTTGGGCCAGTTCTCTTTGCCGGTCACAATCCCTGGACCTACGATCAAAGCAGGATAAGCGTCGCGTTTGCCCTGCTGCACGTGTGCCACCCGCAGGTACTCGGCAATTGCGATGCCGATGGTCGTCTTGCCGGCGCCCATTTCCGCCATGCCAAAGCCTGCGCCGTGCCGCAGGCAGAGCCGGCCGAGAGCAATCGCCAGGTGCTTCTGAAAGTCGGTCAGGCCAGTTTCAGACCGGCCCGGAAGGATGCGGCCCTTGGAAAGTGAGTCGAACACCGTCCATTCCCATGGCTCGGCTTTCATGTCGTACTGGGGCACATTGCGAGCCTGGACGATCTCCGCCAATTGGGCGACGTACTGATTGAGCAACTCGCCGATTGTTGCTGGATCGGTATCCGTGCTCAGGGTGCCGGTAGCGTCAAGCGTCGAGAGCTGATTCTGAAAGCGCTCTTCCAGTTCAACCTTGCGCAGTTGACGCTTCTTCTCGTCGTCTTCGTCTTTGCTGAAGTCGAACTCCTCCAGCTCGCCGGTACGACGGACGGAGTACTTGCGGACGTTGCCCTTGATCAACAACGCCCGCCCATTCGAGTCGCTTACCAGATTGGTGCCGAGCAGTCCACCACTAACTTGCATCGCAATGTGGCCTTTCTTTGGCGTCATCGCTGGCTCGATGACTGGCGGGGCGATCGCCGGGGCAAGCTCGGCCCATTCGCGGCCAGTGTCCAACCGAGCGGCGGCCTCGTCGGCTTCGCGCAATAGGTCTTCATCCGAGACGACCTGGTATTGGAAGCGAAAGGAAGCGGCATGGCGACCCTTCAGTGGCGTGATCGGGATCGCGTATTCGCCATTACCAGGCCGCAGATGGAGCATAGGCACCGTTACCGATCGGCGTGTTTTCTGGCGCATCCCGTTCACGTCTTCGGTCACATCGACCCATTCGGACACCAACTGACCAGTTGCCCAAGCTTCCATTACCTCCCGCATGGCCTCGCCCGACGGGGCGTGGTAGTCGGTCCGGCGCGTTCCCAGGATGATGATTTGTTTGAACACTGGGTAGTCGTCTTCAGCAAGCATGAAGCAGCGCAGCTCTCCATACCAGCCGAGCAGGTGGCGGGCGATCTTTTCGTTGACCAGTCGGCCCTGCGGGATGATGTAGATCAGCACCCCACCGGGCACAATGCGAGAAGTGGTGTTGACCAAGAAGGTCTCTTCGAGCCGGGTACCGCTGCCGGTTTCGCTTTCGCCGTCATAAGGCGGGTTGAGCAGCACCAAGCTGAACGTCTCGTCCGTTAGGACAGCGTATTCGTAGCCCGTGTTAAGAACATGGTTCAAGATGGTCTTCGCCTCGGCCGCGCGTAAGTCCGAGAGCTCAATTCCATAGCAGTCGGCCGGGCCGTGTGCAGCCGCGATTGCGGCGAGGGCTTCGCCTTTTCCGGCACAAGGATCAAGGTAGCGGCGCGACCCGTCGCCGGCGAGCGACAGCCATGTGGTGATGTAGTGCAAGCTGGTTTCAGGGGTCGGGTAATAGCCCATTTTGCTCTGGCCTTCGATGCGCATGGAGTGCTCCTTTCAATGATCGGGCCGGGAGACGCGGCTTCGCCCTGGAGGGCTGGTCACGCTCCCGGCCACAACTCGGATACGCTTTGATGCAGAAAGATGAAACTAGGCGTGGATGGCGGTGAGGATTGGGAGGGGGGCTACGGCGATACTCGCTTGGCAATCGCCGTTCAGGGAGATGTGGCCGCGCTTCACACCCTCGGCAATGATGTCGGCCCATGGAGTGTCGGGCTGGATGGCGTAGCCCTCGGGCGCAGGCCCGCCAGTTACCAGCGGCACAGCGTATTCCTGCGCCAAGGCCTCGGCCAGCAGGTACGGCCCCCAGCCAATTCGGATCGGCAGGTGGGTGCCTTGTTCTAGCATGGCAGCCAAGGCGGTTGCCGGCGCCAACTGCTGCGAAACGCCCTGACTGTCGTCCCAGCGCCAGGCACCGGCGAAGAAGGGCTTCTTGCCGAAGGTCGCGGCGTCCAGCTTCACCATCGCCGGCGCGACCAAGCGCATGAACTTTGGGCGGGCGCGCCCGGCGATGCGCGGCGCGTCCATGGTCTTGCGAATGTAGCGATGGTTGAGGCCGCGGGCGGTATAGGTCTGGTCGGAGTCGTCATCGCGCAACCGCAGGAACTCGCGGGTGCCGTTCACCAGCGAGGCCCAAATGGCGCCAATGACTTTTGGGTGCTGCGGGGCTAACTCCAGCCAGACGATCGTGTCGCCTTCCGCAAGTGGAGCGATGGCGTAGCTGCGTACCACAGCGGAGACGCTGTTGTTTGTGATTCGAATGGACATTGTCTGATCTCCCAGTCATGCTTAGCGGATGCCTTCGGGGTGCTCATCGTCGGCCGAGATGAGAGGCAAGCCACGCAGGAAGCGGTAGGCATTGGAGAGCCGGCGCCAGCGCTTGCGGCCGGAAATGCGCTGTAGGTGGTGGGCCATGTGAGCACGGCCTTTGTTTTCGGTCTGGGTGATGCCACTGCGATGGGCCAGCCAGGCCATGCGCGAACCGAACACGGCTGCCTCCAGCCCGCAACAGGGACAGCGCTCGGGTGGCGGCAGGCTGGCGGCAGCCTGTCCGCCCTTGGACTGGTGACCGGCAAAGGGCTTGATGCCGCGATCCTTCTTGGTTTGCCAGGCGCGGCGGGCGGCCTCACTGCGGATAGGGTCCTTCTCGTCGTCGTCAGACATGGCTAAGCTCCTTGGAAACAACAAAGCGCCGGCAGGGCGGGAGCCTGCCGGCGCTTGGCGGAACAACTGTTTGTTTGAGCGGAACTACTCGGGGTGATAGTCGGGGTAATGCTTGGTCAGAATGGCCCGGGCAGCCGTCCTGAGTGCCAGGCGGTAGGCCTGGATAGCCGCCCGTTCTTTCACCTGGGCGCGGCGCAGCACCCACCTCAGCCGCCGCCTGACCGTGCGGTCGCTCTCACGCCGGATGGTGCGGCGTAAGCCCTCGCAGGTGCTTTGGCGGCGCAGCAGTTCTTGAAAACAGCGGGCAGCGTGGGTGACGTCAGGCAGCCCAGAGGCACGGGGTTGAATTGGTGGACCGCTTTGGTCGCCGCATGATGCGTGGCTCATGGCGAACTCCGGGGATAGACATAGCAGCACTAGCGGGGCAGTTGTCCCGTCCCGGCGCTGGCTGGCGTACGCGATGGATTGGGTTTTGGGGGACCGCCGGCAGGGCGAGTGTTACTGACTGCCGTTTGAGGGAAGTGGGTGCGTGAGGCTGGAGACCGCGACGCTGGGATTGCCAAAGCCCTGCGCCATGAGGTTGCGGGCCCACAAATTGGCGAAGAGCCTTAGCTCTCGCCGCAGCGCCATTTGGATGGTTGACCGCTCGCCGTCCGCGACATGGATCTCGGCATAACGGCCCACAGGGTCCTGAGTGATGGACAGCGGCTCCCAGGTTGGCCAAGCGAACGTCAGCTCGGGGTCGCGGATGGCATCGCCATTCAGCTCGCCATAATGGGCCACGGAGATCAAGTTGCCCTGTCGTTCGATGACTAGCGGCAGGTATTGCCCGTTCTCAATCCGGAAGTGAAACTCAGTCGCGGCATTAAAGGCCTTGTCCAGGTTGTTCTGGCGCAGGATGTCCAGTACAGCTTGCTGCAGTAGGTTCATGGTAGGTTCCTTTCGTGAGCTGGATAATCGGACGATGAAGTGGCGGTAGTAGCGTGAGCAGCCATCGGTGGGATGCAGGCGTCGAAGCGGCACGTTCAGCCAGGCGATGGGCTCGAAACCCTTGCGCCGCTCGTCAAGCGCACGTAGGCGGTACTGAGCCGCGAGCATGAATTTTGTGCGGCCCTGCTTGTCGGCCAGGATTACGATGCGGGCTTTCTTGGGGTAGGTGTGGCGCATTGTTAGCTCCCACATACCCGCTCGGGCTGCCAGCGTTGGTCAGCGGCCTTGACCCACTTGGCGCACTCGAACCGGGCACTGAGCGGTTGCACCTCTTCCGGCAGTGCATAGTCGCCCTCGCGCACGTCGTAACCCAGCCCCAGCAGGTGGGCGCGGACAATCTCGCGCAGCACCGGCAGGCCGGCGTAAATCGAGCGGTCGTCGGTAAAGCCGGGGCCGTCTGGCATCCAGATGATGACGTGACCCTCGTACAGCCACACCAGCTCCCCTTGGTCGTTGACGCCTTGCAGCGACAGGCCGATGGTCTTGCGGGGCATGGCGGTTTTTCCGTTGGGCACGAAGCTTTCGACGGCATTGAGTCGCACCACCGCCGGCTTGCCATTCACTGGCGGGATCTCTTGAACAAAAGCAGACAAGGACGGGACTCGCAGTACACGGGTCGGTTTCATGCTCAGGTTCCTTTCTTGCGTTGCAAGGCAAATAGACTGGAGTTCAGGCCCAGGGGCAGTAGCCCTCGGCACTCCAACGGCGTTGGGTCTCTTGCGCCTGTTCGTGGGCGGCGCGCACGTCCTCGAGAGTGACACCGGCGTAAACCGTTTCGCCACTGGTGCTGACAACTGGTGGAATAACCCAGTGCGCCCGGCCAATCGATTCCCGTTGGGCGCGCAGGATTGGTTGCAGGCGGGACTGCCAGTAGTGCAGCGTGCCGCCCGACTGACAGGCCCAGCCCAGACCATGGGTCTCAAAGTTCAAGCGCGGATGCGCCCGGCAGGGGTGGCCGCAGATCGGGCACGCTTCGGGAACGAGGGGCCAGTAGTCATCCGGGCTGTCTGCCGCTCGTTCGCCGCCGGCGTTCAGGTATTCACGCACTCGCAGAACTGAGGGACAAGCCTGACCGAGCGAACACTGGCAGGCCTTGCGTTTGCTCACGTAGTGGAAACGCGGCCGTACGCCCGGCCCCCAGTCCACGCGGTATGCATGTTTGGTCACGACGACTTTGGCCGGCTCCCATTCGCTCAGCCCGGGCAGTTGCGGGTGCGTCGCCGGCTGTGAATCGCGGGTGGAAGCGACCAATTCCATAGTGCGGGCATCAGGTTGGTGGTAAGGCATGGCGTCGGGCAGCCTTACTCGTCGTAGTTGCCCGACACGCGGTCTTCGTAGGCCATCTCTAAGAAGGCATCGGGCTCCGGCTCGGGCGGCCGGGGCGGTTCAATCACGCCCTGTGCGGCCGTCACTGCCGCCGAGTGCTGCCGAGGCTCCAGGCCGAGCCCCAGGGCGCTTTCGACCTCCTCGACAATGCGGGTTGAGAAGTTGGACGGCATGTCGTCCAGAGTCGAGGCGTAGTAGCTGACCGCATCCAGGGCGACGTCGTATTCGACATCGTCCAAGGTTAGCTCGGCTGCGGTGAGTAACGCGTCCAACATTTGCTGCTCGATCGAGCGACTACCGTTGCCGGTCATGACAGATCTCCTTTAGGCGCTATGAACATCGGCTTAAACGGCGACAGCCCCGCCGGAAGGGTTCCAGTGGGGCTGTCATGTGGTTGGGGTATTCAGTTGTCAGGTCTTCTTGGCGCTGTTCCTCCCTATGTGGCGGTGCTTTTCACGGGTGGCGCGGCGTCATTCAGTGGATAGCGGCTGATCACCTCCTTTGGGATGGCTCCCAGGTAGCGGCTGGGGCGGGGGTATATCCGGCGCCCGTTTAGTTCCCGTGACTGGGCGCTGACGAGATAGAGTAGGTCGCACGCCCGGCTGATGGCCACGTGGGCCAGACGACGTTCACCAGCCTCAGCCGCACTGTCCACCGACTTCGCCGCCGGCAGCAGCCCCTCCTCCAGCCCAACCACGAATACCACCCGGAACTGTAGGCCTTTGGCAGCATGGATGGTCAGGAAGGTGACCCCCGCGTCGTCAGGCTGTTCAAGGTCGGCCGCGATCTGCGCCTGCACTGCCGCTAGGAACTGGGCTGTGCTGACGTGACCTTCGGCTTCGTGCCTTAGCTCATGGATGGAGTTGAGCCGAGTGGGTCCATCTAGCTCCTCCGTCAACCAGGCGCGGTAGCCGGTCTCTTCGAGTATCCGGTCGATGAGATCGGCTGGGCCAAGCTGCGCGGCGGCGTCCCGGAGCGCATGGGCCAGATCCCAGAACCGCTCGATGGTCTGAGCGGCCTGCGGTTTTAGCCCTAACTCGGCGGTATTGGTGATGGC
Source organism: Anaerolineales bacterium (assembly GCA_020850595.1). Taxonomy (GTDB): domain Bacteria; phylum Chloroflexota; class Anaerolineae; order Anaerolineales; family UBA6663; genus JADZEK01. The sequence goes on along the minus strand of JADZEK010000193.1, from coordinate 32,818 downwards.
CTCGATGAGTCGTGCCCAAGTGATATGGCCCAGCTCGTCACTCAGCAGGCGCATGGTCACAGGACCCAGGCCTCGCGGCGGGGTGTTGATAACCTGGCCGAGCGCCTGCTCGTCATCCGTCGTGGCGAGCATCAGGTACGCCAGCATGTCGCGCACCTCGCGGCGATGATAGAGCCGTTGGCGCTGAGGCAGCACATAAGGCACTTTGCGGCGCATAAACTCATACTCCACCAGTGCGCTCTGCCGGTTGGTCCGGTAGAACACCGCCATTTCGTTCAGCGCGAACCCGGTTTGTGACAACTGGACTGTTTCGCGCGCAACGAAGGCCGCCTCGTCGTACTCGTTGGGCACTCGCACATCCCTGACAGGCTGGCCCGCGCCGCGCTGAGCGGTGAGTTGTACATCGGGATACTGTCCCGGGTGGAACAGCGCCCCGGCAGCCGCGACAATCTGAGTTGAGGAGCGGAAGTTGTCTTGCAGTCGAACCTGGCGTGCCTGGGGAAAGTCAGCCTGGAACTGGGCTGACAGACGGGGGTAGTGAGCGTGGCGCCATTCGTAGATGGACTGAGCTGCCGAGCCGGCGATGACCAGATTGGCGGTTGGCCCGGCGATCTGCCGTACCAGGGCGTATTGGCCCAGGCTGGTGTCCTGAAACTCATCTACCATCACAAAGCGGTAATGCTGGTGTAGCTGCGCTAGCAAGGCCGAGTCGGACCGCAGCATTCTGACTGCCCCAAGGACCAAGTCGGCGAAATCCATGGCCCTGGCTTTAGTAAGCAGCGCTTGATAGTGCGTGTACGTTTGAGCCAACGCTTGCTGCCCCGCCGACCCAGGTACGGTTGCGAACGATTCCGGCCCGATTGCCTGTTCTTTCGCCTCGGCGATCAGCCCTGCCACAAACGTCGCCGGCCACACGGTCTCTGGTAGCTGTACCTGAGCCATAGCGCGCCGCAAGACACGAAACGCCTGGTTGGGGTCATACAGCGCGTATGGATGCTGCTTGTATTCAGGCTGTCTGGCTAGTAAGCTGCGGGCGAAGCCGTGGAGCGTGTAGATGGGGAGGTCGTCACAATCTTCGCCCAGCAGGTTTTGGAGTCGTTCACGCATCTCCAACACGACCCGCCGGGTGAAGGTTAGCAGAAGCACTTCGTACGGCCACGCCTGCCGGTTCTTTACCAGATGGGCATAACGCTCTAACAGGAGTGTTGTCTTGCCCGTGCCGTGGCCGGCTTGAATTTCAAGCGGGCCATAGACGTGCTGAACGATCTGTTGGCGGACTGTTTCGTCTGTGGATTGCACACCTCATCACCTCCTTTCTGTGAAACGCAAACAGGCCATCCGGGGATGGCCTGTTGTGTCGAACAATCTGCTGGTGTTGCCTAATTTGGTCTGTTTGGCCTAAGCATTTGAGTCAAGCAGAGCGATGGTCGTCGATTTGGCATGTCGAAGACGTTGATTATCTGCTGGAATTTGTTCGCTTACTGCTTGGCCTTTCTGGTCGACTGCACGTGTAACAACCGATACTGTCAATTGCATGAACTCTACACCGCAGGCCAATCTGAACGTTGGTGGTTTGCGGCATCTGTCTTGCGGCAAGCGGAGAGTTGCTCGACTGGACAGCACAAGCAAAGATAAAGTAAGTGCTGTGAAAGTAGCACATCGCATCAGCACTTGTCAATGGGTTGCGAGCACCGGCTCGATGGCGTGACCGGTGTATCTCCTATGTGCGGCATGGTCTTTCAGCGCTGTGGTAGGACGCGTCGTCAGTCGGTGCAATCAGAAGTAAGCGGCCCGAGTTCTAGAAGACGATGCTTGTTCTTGTCGAGATCGCCCACGGCAGGCTTCCACCCCGCTGGCCCAATTCGCGCTAGCTGAACTGGGCACCAATTCTCGGTAAGTCGGCGTGGTTGCACTTTCCCCGGACCAAGTCAAGACGGGTAAACATTATGTCTTGTCCACATGTGGACAAGACATAATGTTTTGAACATGACTTCCGCCGAACTGCTACGTTACGCCTAATTTTTCGGTGTATTTAGCCGAAACTGTCCCTCGCTACTATCTTGTCACTGCTCGTAAGGCCTTCTGTGCCGTTGTCGCGCAGTTCGAATTACCTACGCTTCTGTCAGCATCACCTCAACCCGAACCCTGACCACTAACAAATCAAAGCTGAGGAGCCCCCGAGGACTCTCCGCGTCGTCTATTGGTTAGGATAGACCGCGAAGGAGCTTCCATGCGCAAGATCGCATTCCTCTCTCAAAAAGGTGGCTGTGGCAAGACTACGACCTGCGTCAATATCGCGGTTGCACTGGCCGCGATTGGCCGCCGGGTCTTGATCCTTGACCTTGATAGCAACGCCTGCGCATCACGGACTTTCGAGGCACTCGAAAACCTGGAGACTTCGCTGGCTGCTGCACTGCTCGGTTTGCGCCCCCTGGACGAAGTGGTGCGTCGCACAGAAATTGACAACCTTTGGCTCGTGCCGGGTGCCACCGATTTGCACAGCCTGGACGACGTCGAAGGCATACTCGATCCGGGCCGGCGGGATGCGTATGGGCGGCTGAGCCCCGTAGCACTCAAGCTAGAACTGGCGCAGCTCGATGTGGCGCAGTTCGACTACGTCTTCCTCGATTGCCCAGGCGGGCATCCTTTCATTGAGCACTTGGTGCTGCTCGCCTGTGATGAGGTCATCATACCGACCGGTTTGTCCGTCTACGATCTGTATGCTGCCACACCAACGATGCAACTGATTCTGATGGCCCGGGAAGCCCGTGGCGACGACAAGCCCGAATTTCTCGGTTTTCTGCCGAATGGGGCAGGGCGCCGTGGTGTTTCACGGCGTGTCCAAAACAAGCTGGATCAGTACGCGTTACCCTGCTTTACCCCGATCCGCCATTCCGATTTGATCAAGACGCTGGCCGGCATGCCCACTGTGCCACAGCGCCTCATGGTGCTGGCCCGGCCCGATAGTGTAATCACAGCCAATTTTCACCAGGTTGCAGCGGAAATTGATCGTAAATCTGAACTTTTCCAACCGGACGCTCTGAATGACCACGAATCAAGCACTTTGCAGGGCGACGGTGCTCCACCATTGCGCGTGGAATTGGACGAGCCTATTGACTCGGATAACCCGTAAGTGATACTATGCGCGCACTAGGGTATAGATACTCAAGTGCGCATGTGATAGTACTCTGGTAAGAAGCGGGCACCCTATGCGTCTCATTGTGTGGATTGTCATAGCGCTCAGCGCATTCAGCTTCACCTTATTGCCCCTGGCGACGATCCCACTGGATGGGTCGCTCCCGCCGGCGGTTATTAGGAGCATTGTTTTGTGCTGGTGGCTCGCGATGCCGGTGTGGCTATGTTTGCCGCTATCGCGCCTTGCGAGGCTTGGTGGTGTGTTGTGGTTCGCTGCGCTCAGCGGATTGTCCTGCCTCACTCCCGCCATCATTCTCGACGCCCGATTTCTCACTGTCCTGTGGTTGCCGCTAGTCAGTCTCGTGTGGCCCAGCCGCTACCGCATCTCAGCCAACACTTGGGAGCATGAGCATGACCGCTGAACTGCAACTCGGCGATGAATCGAAGCTCCACATGTCCAATCCGTTTGAGCGCCGGAATTTGAAGACCTTACTTCCAAAGCCAGCAGATACGGATACTGTAAGCCGGGACGAGTACCGGGATGTGCCACTGTCTGCCATCAATGGTCAGAGTGGTATGCAGGTGCGGGCAGCTTTCGACGTCGATCACGATGAAGAAGACCGAGCATTGGTCGAGAGTCTGACCAGCGACGGCCAGCGGGTCCCGGTTCTGCTCGCTCAGACAGCTTTCGGTGACTCGCCTCAATACACTTCCCTTGACGGTCACCGCCGGATCGCGGCACTACGCCACATTGGTCGCTCTCACGTGAAGGCTATCGTCGTCCGCGCCGCCACGCTTGAATACGACCTGATATCGCTCACCGCCAACGTCCGCAAACACCTTACCCCGCTGGAGATGGCCGAGGCGCTGGCTCGCCTAGAAACGGAGCACAACCTCAAGCCCGATGACGTGGCGCAGCGCGTAGGCCTGACGCGCTCGTATGTTTGGAGATTGCGCCGCTTGGTCAAAGCATCGCCCGCCATCCGTGAGGCCGTCCAAGCCAATCGCATTTCGGCCCATGTGGCCGTGGCCCTGCTCAAGGCTCGGGAAGAACATCAGCAGGCCGCCCTCGAATTAGCTGATAGCTATCAGCTTTCCGAGCCTCAAGTTGTGCGAATTTTAGAAGAAAGTGCCAAACGCAAACTAACCCCGGACCAGGCCGCGCAGGCGCTTCTCCTGATTGGCGAGCCGGTGAGCGCGCCGGCCTCAGCTTCGGAGCCCACACAAACATTGCCCGCATCGCCTGAGAAGCGGCAAAGCGTGAGCGATGTGCTGGGCGAGGCGACGCGCGAAGCTATCGTAAAGTACGCCATTGAGATGTTTCCGGAAGTCACCGAGGATCAGGCGGGCGTAGTGGCGGAATTGGTGATTGACCAGCCCCAGCCGTACAAACTGGCGAAGGCGGCATGCCTTCTGATCCTTTCCAATTGGGAGCCCGTCAGGGCCGCTGAAGGCGCAGAGCTCTCGACGCATGATCCACAAGTGCGGCGTGTAGTGGCTATGTTGGATCTGTGCCTGGAACTCGAAGGAATGCTGCGGAACGGCACGTATTCGCGCGAATGTGCGCCGATGTTGGTGGGTCTCATGCGGCGCCTATTGGCCACCAAGCGGCTCGCGCTCAAGCTCGAAAAGGAGTAGAGGACAACATGCACTCAACTATTCGAGTTGTATTGGTAGGCATCTTTCTCTTATGGCCCGTGGCCTGCGGCGAAGCAACAAGCACCCCGGCCACGCCGACATCACCCACCCCAGTTGTTGTCGAAACGCGTGCGCCGGCGGCCGTATCGACGACAGTTCCGACCTCCACTGCCTCGGCCACGTTAGCTCCATCACCGAGCCCAACCGCAACCTTGGGCCCAACTCGCTCAGCAGTCATGACGCTGGAGTCAATTCGCCTGGCAGTGACGGCCAGCGGCGTGTCCGAAGGTTCAATGGAATTCGAGCAGCAGTTTGCTGCGACCCGATGTGCTGTCATCCCGCCGCCGACCTCGACGCCCTTACCTTGGCATCTGTCACCCCAACAACCATTTCTGATAGGCGCCAACTGCCTGGGTAGCGATCTTCCCGGCGTGAGCCCCCGCGTCTGGCAGGACGGCGCCTGGATCGAAGCGGACCGCTTCCTATTTGCGGACGCCGCGGATCTCGATGGCGCTCGGCAGCGCTTTCTGGCGTATCTGGGCTTGATTTCGTTTATGGATAGTCCTCCGGGCGATGGTTTTGCTGTGGCCTTGGCTGAGCTGATGGACTCCACCGGCGTTTTGCCCTCACCAGACAGCTGCCTGGCCGGTGAGATTTCCAACCACGTGGATGGGCTTGTGGAGGACGGCCTATATGTGCGTTTGACCTTCCGGGAGCCGATCCAATGGGGGGAAGGCTACTACTTGCTCATTTCGCAAGGCGATATGCGGCTTGGGCTACCTTGGTCGACGGGCCCCGTTCTCCAGGAGCTAATAACAGTCGCAACTAATGCGCCCGCCAAGCAGGCTCTGCTGCCTGGCCTGTCTGGCACGGCTCGCCTGGAATTTGACACCGTTGCCGGCCAGTGGAAAGTATCGGACGACGCGGGTGGTTACTACTGCCAGGCGCTACCACTCTTCATCGAGTAGGCGGTTGACTATGTCAAACATCAGAACTCTTGCCCATCGGCTGAAGGCCGGTCGCGGGCAAATAGCGGTCATGTTCGCGCTCCTCTTGCCTGTAATGCTCGGAGTAGTAGGTCTTGTCGTTGATGGTGGCCTGGCAATGATTCAGTATCGCCGGGGCCAAGTCACGGTGGATAGCGCTGCACTGGCCGCGGCAACGCAACTCAACGAAGACGGTTTCATCGCTGACAACACTGTGGAGCTCGCCTCCGCTGATGCTTATTTCGCCGCCCTGCAGTATGCGGATGAGAATGGCCAGGGCCACGTCGCGATCACAGGCGTTAGCATCTCCGGCACGCAGGTCGCGGTGTTCGGCACTATCACCTCGCCGACGATATTTATGCGCATCTTCGGCATCGGCCAAGTGCGTATGCACGTCGCTGCCACTTCTGAACTCAAGTACGGGATTACGGAGGAAGGCCAATGAGTCGTCCAATGGGAGGCCAACACCAATCCGCCAAGTCCGCACAGTTACGTTTAGGTGTATTCCTGGCGGTAGGCGCACTTGCCCTGATCGTTTGGTCCTTCAGCGCACTGTCTGTGCAGGCCGCACAACTAGCGCCCACGGCCACGCCGACACCAGATTGTCCCGCAGGTGAGTTTTGGGATCCTTTCATGATGCGCTGCGTGCTGATCAAGCGGGAATGCCCAGCGGGTCGGATTGACGTGAATGGTGACGGCACAGTCTGCGAGGTCGTTGATCCGGTGGCTTCTCCCAGCTTCTGTCTGACTTGGCCGGCTGGGCCGGCGCTTACTACTGTCGGCGCTGTGGAATGTGCGCTGCCGCTGCAGGCTGGAGGCGTACCCCTACGACTCAGCGGCTCGGTTGGATGCCTGAACGTGACTCGGCGCCCATTCCCTCGGGCAATGGTGAATATCCCAGTCGAATTTCGGGTGACCGCCATTATTCCGCCGGCCCTGCTTTCTGGCATTGCTTTTGGCGACCCGGGCAGTTACCGCCTATCCGCCACAGACCCGTGGGCAACGGAAGGTCTCTACCTGCATGAGCGGTACGGCGCGGTTACCACGGATAGCTATGGTCAGCAAGCTTTTGATACGCGGGCACTGCTGGCTGGTGACGTCTACCCCTACCCGAGTGTCAATAATGTTCGGGCACGGCTGGCGTTCAAGATGGCCACGGCCGCAGATGAACTTAACTGGTCGACGGCGGGTTTTCCTCACTCCTTCCAGGGCGGACTGAGCGATTGGGCCAAGACCACGTACGCATGGTCAAGCTTCCCTTTGCCTGGCAGCGCTGATTACATCTCGTTGCTCGGGCCAGCTTTGAATGGTACGAACTCACTTCCGGCTTTCAAGGTCACCGTCGAATCGCGGTGGGACCTGTACTTGTACGCCGAGTGGGATGAATTCGCGGTGAACGACGCTCATGCCTATGTTTTGACGAGCCATCGTCAGATTGAGGTTCGCGTTGGTCCAACCTACACCAGCTTCAGGGCGTGGGACATCCGCCAGAGCCTCACCGGTGCGGCCGGTATTTACTGTAACGCAGCGCAGGGTTACCTCCCGATCCCCGTTATCGAAGCGCAGACGGTGCTGCGATGAGTGACGCATTGCATGCCTACGCTGAGGCAATCGAGGTGGTGGGCCTCAGCCCCGAACGGCAAACGCGCCTGTTGGACCACATTGTGAGCCTAAATCAAGCGATGCCATCTGCTCAGCCAATCTCGCCGGCTGTGGCGCGCAGTGCGGCGGCATTGTTGGCAGCAGATCCGGTACGACTGTCAGGGCCGACTGCCGTGGCACAGGCACAGGCGCTTTCCCGATCGGGGAAGGTAGGGCCGGCCCTAATGCAGATCCAGGCCAGTTTGATGGTTCTTCAGGAGCTGGCTTCCATTCCCGAGTTGGCGCTCACGGCGCCACACCGGCCGGCACTCAGGCGCATCCTATGGAATCTTGTCGAGGAAACGTCGGAGATCCTCGCGCGAGTGGGCTGATTCAACGAGCGACGCCACGGCGTCAAAGGAGGTTGGTCGCATGACGAGACGAAATTCGGCGGTTATTGTGCTGGCAATTATTCTGATGGTGGGTGGTTTCCTGGGGGTTCTATTCATTGGTCAGTTTATCAACCCCGCGCCGGTGCAAGTGGCGGTGGCCGTACTTGATATCCCGGCCGGCACGACCTTGACGTCCGACATGGTCGCCATCGACAGCGTCCACATGGACCCCAAGGTGATTGCTGGGCTAGTTCTCGAAGGCGAGCTGGCGGGCTATGTGGGTGGCGTGGTGGTTGAACCGATCCATGCCTATCAACCGGTACAGAAGGCCGCGATCAGCGTCTCTGGCAACCCGGCGTCGGCCAACCGGTTAGCGCTCGCACTCTCTGATCCCAGTCTGATCGCGATGGTCGTGCCCGTCAACGTCGGCACTGCGCCGGACGCGATCGTGGAAGGCGACTATGTGGACTTAAATTTCGGTGTAGGCTCAACGACCGCCTTTGGCGGCATGCTATCTACCGCGCCGACCGAAGCCCCCTTTGCAGCCGGCTTCGGGCCGGTTAGTGAACCCGGTGCTGATATCGCGGTTGAGCCCATCGTCAGCCCGACGCCTACGGCTGAACCTCTACTGATATTGCCGGTGGCGAAGACTGTGGTGCGCAGTGCGCAGGTGATGGCCGTCATCCGAGAAGAGCGGGCAACGACCGTCCAGAGCGATCCCGGCGCTGAAGCGCGGACGGTCACGGTCAAAGGTAAGGTCATTGCCTTGGTAGTGGCGATTCCACGAGAGGCACAAGAGTTGCTGCAGTTTGCCATCGACAACGGCACGGTGCGCGTGGCCCTACTGTCGGCGCAGCTCGCGGATCATTCGACCGCCGAAGGCCCGTCGTTGGGCATGACCTGGAACGACCTGGTAGCGCTGGTCCGCATGGAGCGCGCGGCAGCTTTGGCAGCCGGGCTGCCGACCGACGTGTACGGGCCGGGGGCCTATGCCGTCGAGGCCACGCTCAATGCGGCGACCCAAGCCGCGAGGCCGACCAATCCACCTGGCACTCCGTCCCCGACCCCGTCGCTGACACTCACACCCTAATCTCGAGGCCAACATGCTCAAAACCCTGCTGAAACGCGGAACCGACGAGGTTGCCGAGGCTACTGCCTTGGGTGTCATTATCGCTGCGCCGCCTGAACTCTTCCAGCCCTTTCTGACACTAGGCGGCGGTGAGCAGCATGTGAATATTCTGGCGACGACCCGCGATGCGGCGGACCTGGCTGGCGATGTGCAAGCCTACCGCCCTCAGGTTGTCCTGCTCTCACCCGAGGTGCGTGGCTATTCGCCCGAACTCGTCGCGCAACTGGCCAATTGGCCCGAGTTCCCTATCGCCGTCATTGGCCTGGTGCCACCAAACGGTAATTGGGGCAGTGAAATGTCAGCGCAAGGGGCTACCGCCTTCTACACGACCCCGATCACGCCGGCCATTGTGTTGCAGTTCGACCGGCAGGCGCGGCTCCTCTTTGAGCAGGCGCGTCAGACCTGGAACGCGCCAGTCGCAGCCGCGGGTATCCCGCGCCGAGTTGCGGAGGCCGTGGGCGCGACCGGCTACGCCTACCGAACCGGCGTCATCGCCTTCTGGTCAACCAAAGGCGGCGACGGCAAGACGACGTTGGCGGTCAACGTGGCCTGTTTGCTCTCACAGGTGGCTGGCAAGAAAGTGCTGTTAGTGGATGGCGACATGAACTGTGGTCGCGCGGCACTGCACCTGAACATGCAGCCGGACCAAAACACGCTGCTGCACCTCGCCAGTGACTACGCCGGCGCCGATGGTCAACTTACGGGCAAAATGCTGCGCCATCGGGTCGTTGGCGCTGATCGTCACCTGGACGCGCGTACGCGGGTCGTCGAGAGCCGTTTGGATGTGCTCTTCGGCATCACGAAGATTCAACAGGCCAGCGCGCCAGCGCTACATGGGCGGCAAGGTCAGCAGTTCATGGGCGACTTGTTGCGGCTGGCACGTGAGCTGTACGACTTTGTCATCGTCGACCTGGGCTCCAGTACCCAGATGGGACCGCACTTCGGCGCACTGACCGCCGCCGACATCGTGGTCCTCATCTGTACTTCGGACCGCACCAGCCTCTTCCACAACCGCGCCACGCTGCAGTCACTGACCGCCGAGGCCGACCTGCGTGCCGATAAGTTCAAGCTGGTCATCAACCGGTACGACCAGGCTGATCGCATTGATCTCAAAGATGCGGCCAGTTTCATGGGCATGCCTATCTTTGCCACCGTGCCCGAAGATCGCAGTCGCGCGGTAATCGCTGCCGTGAACGAGGGCCGGCCGTTTGTGCTCCAGCATATGGGTAAGAACGCGCCGGAAACCGAGGCCACCTTGAGAGGTTTCCTGGCCATTACCGAAGAGATCTTCCCACCGATTGGAACCATTATCAAAGCGCGGGCTAGTCAGAATGGGCGCCGGCCGCGCTTCTCCTTTGGCAGGGGAGGTTCGCAGCGATGAGCCAAACAGCCTGGCCCATTAGCGCTGACGCTTACAACCCGTTGGCGGGAAAATTACCGACTACGCCAGGTGAGGCCACGCCTAGGGAACCTGCGACGACACCGTATGGTCGGATTCAGGCGCAACTCCGTGACCTGGCCCTGGCGCAGTTCACTTCGGCTGACCTCGGCAACGCGCCGGCAGAGGTAATTGCCTGGTTGACAGAGTGCGCTCACGAACTCGTCGACGCCGAGAAGGATCAACTTCTGTCTGCCGGTGGACAGGTGCCCTTTACGCAGCCGGCCCGCGTGATCGTGGAAACCCTTCTGAATGACCTACTCGGCATGGGTCCCATCGAAAACCTGCTGCGGTTGCCGGATGTAGAAGACATCGCGATCAATGGCCCCGCCGACATCTGGTACCGCCGGCACGGTTACTGGGAGCGCAGCGATGCGACCTACTCTGATCCTCAGTCGCTCCTGCTGACTCTCAACCGCGCCATCGTCCATACCAACCGGCAAGCTGGGCCACTCACACCGATTGTGGATGCCACCCTGCGCAGCGGACATCGCATCAGTATCGTTACTGAACCCATCGCCGAACCCTGGCCGGTGGCTACTATCCGGGTACATCGGGACCGGGGCTTGAGCATCGACGACCTGGTAGCCGGCGGTGGTCAAGATCGGATCACTCCGTCGGCCCGACTCCTGCCCAACTACTATGCTCATGACCAAGGTCAGGGCCTCTTTTCCGCGTTGGTCGCCTCGTTTCTGCACATGGCCGTAGTCGCTGGTCTCAATGTCTTGGTGGTTGGTGCGACGGGCGCAGGCAAGACCACAGTGTTGGGTGCGCTGGGCCGCCTAGTCCCAACTGAACGGCGCGTGATTGTGATCGAGGATACGCGCGAGCTGCGCCTGCGGGCCCGGCCGTCCGAAACCGGCGCGGCACAGAACTGCGTCTACTTCACTACTCGGGCGGAGAGTGTGGAAGGCTTGCCACCGATTCATCAGGACGCGCTAGTCCGCGCGGCTCTGCGCCAACGCCCGGATGCGCTCACTGTCGGTGAGGCTCGCGGGGCAGAGGTCTTCGATTTGCTCAAATCGATGTGGACCGGCCATCGCAATGGATTGACATCGATTCATGCCGATTCCCTGGAAGACATTCCCAATCGGATCAGGATGATGCTTCAAGAGGCGCACTTTCAGACCGAGGTGACCGATGCGGCCGTCGCGTTATGGATCGCCAAGGCCTTTGACCTGGGCATCATGTTGCGGATGACCGCGACCGGCCGGCGCTATGTCGAGGAAATCGCCGAATTCACTGGCGGGGTGGAGGGCAGCGTGCCGGTGCGGACCAGTCTGTTCACATATGCGCCGGAACAAAAGAAGCTGCGTTGTACTGGCCACCACCTGCATGCCACACACGAGGCGCGGCTGCGCAGCGAAGGCTATGGCTACGGCGCGATTTTACAGGCGGCTGCCGAGCGAGGAGAGCTGGGATGACCTTCATCAATCCTCTCAACGTTCTACTAGCGGCCCTTGCGGCCGCGGGGTTATTTGCCCTAACGGTTGCCCTCTTGACCCAGCGGCCAGTGCCCTTATCCGAGACTGAAAAGCTCTTCGGTGCAGGTACAGCCGACCTTACCTGGTCGGCCCAACTGCAGCGGCGGCTAGACCTGGCGCGGGTGGATATGACCGTTGCAACGTTTCTGCCGATGCTGGTCATGTTGTCGCTGTTGGCTGGGTTGGCCGCTTACCTCGTCTCCGGGGCATGGCTGGCAGGCGTGCTGGGCACGGTTCTGGGCGGCATGGGTTACTGGCTTCACCTCTCCCAGAAGGCTGACCAGGCACTGGAGACCTATGAAGAGGAATTGCCGCAGGTGTTGGCGCGGCTCGTCGCCGGCGCACGGCTAGGCAATAACCTGTCGGTCGCCGCTGAGCACGTGGCGCAATTTGGCCCGCCTCTCTGCCGCGAGGACTGGGTCTATATCGGCGCGCAGCTGCGCGCCAATGCGCCGCCGGAGCAAGTGCTCAAAGTGGTTAGCTTGCGGCGCGGTAGCCAACTCCTCAATAGCATCTTGGAGCTTCTTCTGCTGCAGCAGGCGCGCCGGACGCCGCTCAGCGAGGCGCTGCCCCTGATCCAGGAGTCGCTGGAAGAGCGGGTACGCACTATTCGGCGCGCGCGCACCAAGATGAAAGGGCCGATCCGGGAGCTTTGGATTGTATGCGCGGCACCCTTTGCGGCTGTTCTGGTACTTCGGCTCATGTCGCCTGAATTCACCGCTATCTACAGCACGGGGATTGGTCAGGTTTTACTCCTCGTGGGGTGGGGCATGGCGACGGTTGCTTTCAGCCTAGCCCACCGGTCGTTCAGTCAGGCCTTGCGACGCGAGACGGACTTTGCAGGCGGGCTGAAGCCTACGCCCCGTCCGCCGTTGACGCCAAAGGGCTCGGCTGCAAACACTACTCCTGGCGCAGGTCTCCGGCGGGCGCCATCTTCACTCGCCGGCCTCACGGCGCCGCCCCAAACCCAAGTTGCCGGTGAAAGGAACGAGCCGCATGCCTGATCTCCTGCCCTTTCACGTTTTCTTTGGCCTCCTGGCAGCACTGGGTATTTGGCTGCTTCTACATGGCATTCGCCGCGCATTCCAGCCTCCCACGTCGCCGCTGGTGACCGGTGGCGGGCATTCGAACGAACCGAGTGATCCTGTAAGCGCCTTACCGCGTTTCGCGCAGCGGCGCTGGTCTCAGCCCGTGAGTGCACTCGGACAGCGGTTGCTCGGGCAGCGGGATGCCGCGCAACTCGAAGACCGGCTGCGGCGCTCGGGATGGCGCTATGGCTCCGTGGGCGACTACTACGGCTCCAAAATCGCCACCGCCGTGACCTTCTTTGTTGCCGGTGCCATGTGTGGCCTGTTGCTTGGATTGTCGGCGTCGGTCATCACAGTAATCGCCGGCGCTGTCGGTCTCTGGGGCTTGTTTCTCCCCGACTTGGAGCTGCGTGCCACAGTCCGAGAGCGCCGCGAAGCACTCTACCGAGAAATGGCTTGGACGCTCGACCGCGTGGCGCTGGTCATGCGGACAGGCGAGGCGCTGGAGCCTGCCCTGCAGCGTGTTGCTGGGGAGTCCTTTGCCTGGCTGTCGGGCGGTAGTGGCGGATTGTTCACGGCCCTGTTGCGCGATATAGCGGCGGGGTTGGCCACTCAGCGCCACGATGTGGCTGAGCTGTTGAGCGAACTGCGCCGCACCCTGCCGGAAGACATGCCTGAGTTGGACGAGTTCCTCCAGGCTGTACAGATCAACTTGGAAAAGCGGCAGCCCATCGTGGACCAGTTGCGAGCGCTAGCCAGGACTATGCGTGACCGGCTGAATAATCGGATCGAGGAGACAACTCAGAAGGCGGAGTTGAAGGTTGTGGCCCTCACGTCCGGCGTAATCGTCCCGGCCCTCCTGGTGGTGGTGCTTGGGGCGGCCATCCTGGGGTTCGTGGCCAATTTCTGACGCGGCGTGAGGACTCACTGAGGACTCCCAGTGTGTTGGTCGACCTACACTGGTTCATGAAACGGCGCAGCGCTTACTCGGGAGGTGCTATGGCGTAGACATACGGGACGAAGGCAGTTACTTCATTGGCTGTTTCATTCAAGGAGTGAACAAATGTTGGCTGAAGCGAAGGGACAACTGCAAGCGCTGTGGAATGACGAAGACGGGCTGTCGGCAACCGAGTACGCCATCCTGTTCGTGGCCCTGTTGGTCTTCATCGTGGCCGGCATCCGGGTGCTGGGTCCCAAGATCGTGGATTTGTTCAACCGCGCGGGCGCGGCCCTGGACGCGGCGGGCTGAGCGGCAAACGGCAGACGGCGGCCAGGTCATGGGGCCTGGCCGCCGTCAGGAGGCACGAGAGATGGCTCTGAAATATCTCAGGCAAAGTGAAAAGGGTGTGTCCTCAGCCGAGTTTGCATTGGTGCTGCCGACCTTCCTTCTAGCCGTCATGGTGCTGTTCGCTGTGGCGTTGTGGCTGTTCAGTTTGCTCCTGGCCGGCACCGGTGTGCCGGCAGGAGCGCGTGCGGCTGGGACTGAGGCCGGTTTGGGTGGTGGCTATGCTCGGTTGCAGACCATCATGGGGATCGTGCAACCAGCCGCCGGAGCCGCCGGCGCCGCACAACTTAGCCTGGGTGCCCCAGGGTGTGAGCGCGCCGTTTTTGCGCGCCTCAATGCTGCTGGCGGGTTTCACTTGCCGCTGTTGGGCGACTTGTCGGTCCGGTTGCGGGCGGGCGCGCAAGGCCGCGATTGGCGTTTTTGGGCCGGTAAGCCAAGCGATGGCTGTGACTAACGAAGGAGTTTCCATGACCCACACCGCAGTGTTTCGGGGACGACGAAGTGAGCGCGGGCAGGCGGCCGTCGAATTAGTGGCAGTGCTGCCGTTGTTAGTGTTCATGATCTTGGGGCTGCTCTTCATCGGTCGGGCGCTGTACATCCACCTGGCTCTTATTACGGCGACGAACGACTGTGTGACTGCCGCTGCCCAGGCAGTGCGGTCTGATCAAGCCTATCGCCAGGGCAACGCGGCGCGCAGCCAAAGCCTGTCCACCTTTGCCGTGCCGCAGGATAACCCCGGTGGCCTTTCAGTCTCCAACGATGCCACATGCCAGACCGGCTATACGCCTGAAGCGACGATCTTTTTCTGGGGCGGAGGTACGTGGCACCCGAAGCTCTTCACGATCTATTACCAGTTCAGCCAACCCCGCCAGCCCTATAAGTCGGATTGGCGCTTAGCGGAATAGGCAGGCGGAATGGACTTGGCGAGAAGCGGCGCGCTGATGGCAGTTCTGTCAGAGGTGATGCAGTGGGCCGGTGGTCTGGCCGCCATCTACTTCACAGTGGCCCTCGTGATGTCCTTGGCCCAGGCTCACGTGGGAGCCATCTCAGGTCGGGTCGGCGTCATGGCTGAGCTCTACGAACGCGCTATCCCCGTCATCGTCTGCCTGGCCGTTGTAGCGAGTGCAGCTGCACTGGGGAACGCAATCAGCCAATTGATGGCTACGGGCGTGCAAGATGCGGTGGGGATTGTGGCGCTTTGGCGCAGCCTGGCTGAGTTCGTGGTTGAGGCCGTGATCTTGTCGGTTGGAGCCAGTTTGGCGGTCGGTTTTGCGAGTGGTGTACTCGGAGCGCAGTTGAGCCTCCTGAGTGGGCAACCAGGCACGATGGCGGCACTCACTACGCGGCTTCTGCTGGTCACCCTAACCGGCGTTCTCACATTGCTGGCCGTTCGGCTGGCGGGCTTAGCGATTGCATTGATTTGACCATAGGAGTGATTGACTGATGAACAAACAACACTTACGAGGCAAGAGTTTTGGCTGGCTCGTGGTCCTCCTCACCCTGACCATCATGCTGACTGGACCGGCGGGGCTGGTTCAGGCCAGTGATGCCTACCAGGGCACCCCGCCTGGCGGAAGCGGGGCGGTGCAGCCCCTCGTCGACTTGGTGACCAGCGTTGCCAAGCTATTTATTCAGTTCTTTGTCTTCTCGAGTGTTGCAGTCTTTGCCGTCAGCGTGGCGCGTGGCTTTTGGTCGGCCCAAATCGCCAATATGGTGGGCAGCCCCATGGGGGTGAGCCAGGCCTGGCTCAACATCATCGCGGCCGTTTTTATCTTCACCCTGGCCGTGATGTCTACGACCTTCGTCGGCATCGTGTTCGATGCCGTCAAAGGTTATGTGGATACCTCGATCCCTATCCCGCAGTTCTGAGGACGCGACGAGATGCGACCTGTAACGCGGTGGAAATGGGTTGGCGCATTGCTTCTCGGCCTGTTGGTCGTGTCGGCAATGGTCAGGCCGGCGATGGCGTCTGGACCAATGGCTGAGCCAGCCTGGCAGTCCACGCCGGTGGCAACGCCGCAGTACGTGCCAACGGCGGTTGCGACGGCTGTTCCTAGCTCGACGGCCACGCCGGAGCCGCCACCGCCAATCGTAGAGAACATCTTCCACATCATTCGTTTCCCGTTTGCGACCATGATGGACGCGGTGGTGCAGATGAGCAACAAGATCATGCTGCAGTCCTATCGCGAGGCCGGACAACGGTTCACAGGCGCGCTGGATGCGCTCGTGACGGGGCCTTATGGACTCGCGCCTGACGTGGCCGCCGGCGCACCAACACCACTCTTTGAGAACCTGGTCCTCCCGCATTGGCGCGTCACGCTGACGGCCGCCTTCCTGTTGCTGCCGTTGACGCTCATGCTCACCGCAGTCAGCGCTCTGCGGCTCGGTGCGACGTCAGCGCTCGGTTTGGCCGATCTCAAGGAAGCGCTCATTGGTTGGTTGATCTCGGCCGGGGCGGCGGGCAGCTCGTATTATCTTCTTGGCCTAGCCCACCGGTTGAGCGTGGCCACGGCCGGCAGCCTTCTTGCGGCCGACTTTGGCACACGTGTGACTGGGGCGACGCTGGCTGGGGCGTTCTTTAACGTCACTGCCTTGCTGGCACTCGCCGGCAACTTGTTGACCTCCCCCATCGTGTTATACCTCGCTTTCTTCGGCCTGTTCCTGGCATCGAGCGTCATGTTGGGCCTGGGTTTGGCGCTGGCCGCTTACACCGCCCTGGTCTATCTCTTGACCGCCTTAGCGCCGGTAGTGCTGGTGTTGGGGACGCTGCCGCCTTTGCGTTGGTTGCAAGCGCTGTGGCTAAAGTCCGTCGTTGTCATCTTTCTGATCCCGGTGGTAGATGCTCTTCTCCTCAAAGCGGCTGTCTCGTTGTTCTACGACTTACTTTCCGCGCAGGGCAGTGGCGACGTAGGCACCTTCATCGCAGGCGTATTCATTACCGCCGGCGTTGTCAGTGTCCTAATCGCCATCAACTTCAAGGTCGGGGAATCTGTGTTTGGTGCGCTGGCCGAGGTTCACCGGCAAGCGTTCGACGCCACCATGGGCATGGTGAAGCTGGCTGCGGTCGCTGTTGGTTTCGCCGCTGGTGGGCTGGCAATTGGCGCTGGAGCCGGCGCAATGGCTGGGGCAGGTGGCGCGGGTGAAGCTGGCGCTGCTGTTGCCGCCGGCGGTCCGCCGATCGCAGGTGGACCGGGTGGTGCTGTCGGGGGGGCTTCCGTAGCGGACATCGGTAACGGCGGGGCTAGAGCGTCATCCACCGCGCAAACTGGGTCAGCCCTGGCTCACTCGAACAGCGGCCTTGGGTCCGGCGGGATTGCCCGGCGCATGGCTCAGCTCCTGACCGGCTCGCCGGGAGAAACATCAGCCATGCAAACTAATGCAGGTTCGAATGACCAACCAGCGACTATAGATCAGGCGCAAGGAGCGAGCGTATCGGATGAGGGCCACGGGGCGCCGCAAACTGATACACCGGCGGGCGCAGTTGGACCAAGTGGTTCGGAGGTTACCGGCGGCATGCCAGCTCCGCAGACTTCCGGCAGTGACGCGCAATTGCGGCGGGCGCGTCTGGCAGGCAGCTTCGGTCGGGCATTGGCCCACAGCACCCGTAATCCGGTCATCCAAGGACTCGGTCTTGGACTGCAAGCCCGCGAACTCGCCGGTGCGCTCCAGGCGGAACAGCCTCAATCCACCACCGGGAATGGCGGGTCGGACGAGAACGGCATAAGCCCAGCGTCTATGACGGGCGCATTGCGTTGGTCCAATCGTGATCTCAGTCACTTGCCCAATGACCTGTTTGACCCAGGCCGGGACAATACCGAACTTATGGCTGGCGGCCTGCATCAGGCTTTTGTGAGTAGCGGGCGTGCAACACGTATCCAAGACATGGTTGGGGTAGCCCAAGAAAGCTATGGCGCGTGGAGGCAGCAAGGTCAACCAGGCGGGCTCGCTGCCCAGCGGGAATTGTTTGAGGCGATGCTCGACCCGAATACAAAGGCTAGCCCCGAAGCGTTGGTAAGTAACCTGGAGTCTTTGGCGTCCCGCCACGGCTTTCAATTGGACGGCAACATTGCAGCCACCGCACGTTTGGCGTTTGCCCGCAGTCAAGACAGTGGAGCCGGCGATGTACCGAGTCCATCATCCCAAAGGAGAAGTGAGTAGATGCGACCTCCGACTCGAATTGACGTTTCCGAACGCCGTTTCCTGGGCCTCACCTATCGCCAACTCGGTATCCTGGTGGCCGCCGGTGGACTGGCCCTTGTCTGCCTGGCCGGCCTAAAGGCCTGGCCGCTCTGGCTAAGGATAGGACTTGTGATTGTCATCCTCAGCCTGGGGCTGATTTGGGCGTTTTGGCAGGCCCACGGGCTGACCCTCGAGCAACGCCTATTGGATGCCCTGGTCTTCCACCGCCGGACGCGGCACTTGCTGCACCGTGCTGTGCGTGACATAAACCAGGGGCGCGCAACGTGGCCGGCCGCTGAGCCTAAGCGGCAAGCGGCGCCTCGACAGGCAGCTCAGACGGCCGCGCTATCCTGGTCGCCAGCGCTGCTGTGGATCACGGCTAACGCGCTCGGCATGGCCGTTTTGGTGTTTCTGACTGTGTGGCTCTGGCAGGGTGGGGCGCACCAACTGGCTCTCCTTTGGCAGCCGCTCTAGGCCCAACCATGCTGCCACTTAGCGCTCGTCTGTTCCGCCGCCGGCCGAAGAATGACGCCAATGTGCCCGACCATGCATCGTCGGACGAGCCCCAGCCCTTCCCTGGACCGTCACATGTGGGGCCGACCGAATCGCTGGTTGATGTCATGGCGTTGGTCGGTGATGCCGTGATCTTGGACAACGGCACGTTCGTCCGTGGCCTGGAGGTTAATCCGGTTGACCTGGAGCGGGGGGATCAAGCCGCTCGTCAGCAATTCTGGGCGCTGTTTGCTGCGGCGCTGCGTCGATTACGGGCACCGCTGGGCGTTCAGCTCGTCGTTGTCACCCAGCCTCAGGATCTCGGCAGCTACCTCGAACGCTGGCGTTTGGCCGCAACTGACTGGAAGCATCGAGCGGAAAGCAGTGATGAGCCCGCTGCACAGGCGCGACGTAGGCGTATGGAAACCAGTGCCGAAGAGACAGCGGCCTTCCTTACGGCCGCTCAGGATCAGCTTTCGCCTATGCAGCAACGCTACTTAGTGGTGGTGGCCCACAATCCGTTTCCCGAAGCCGTCACCGGTAAAGCCCCAGCCAAAGTGCTGAGCGACCGCGTGGTCACTACCGCACAGGACAAGCTCGATGAGCACATCCAGATTGTCTGGGCGGCGCTGAGTGAGATCGGATTGCAGATGCAGCCGCTCTCACCCGCGAACATGTGCCAGGCACTTTGGGACCACTATCATCACCCGCCGAGCATCTTGGGTACGCCTTTGGGGCCGTCGACAGCCCTTGGAGCGCAGGCGTCGGGGAGCGGGCAAAGCTCTGCTTGGAAGCTACGGCAGACCGTTGATCAGCGCCCATTGGCGGCCGACTTGGAAGTGGCAGCCCGCGACTCGGAAAAGCTGGCTGATTTGCTGGCGCCGGCCTTGATCGAAGAACACGAGCATTACCTACGCGTAGGGGACGTGGTCGCGCGCGGTTATCTGCTATACGATTTTGATCCGCGTGCGCCGGTCGACCTGGCCTCTATCGTGGCACTGCCGATGGATACCACGCACACCATGTACCTTACGGCCGCTGACCCCGTCCAAATCCGCCAGCAATTCAAGGAGAAGGAGACCGAACTCAAGGCCTCCACTATGGTGGATGCGCGTCGCGGCGCCGTGACCGATTGGGGCCGGCAGGCGGCCATCCAGTCAGTGGAAGCCGCCCGGGCTGATCTGGAGATTGCGCTGCAGGCACCGTATTTCTTGCACTGGTATGTACTGGTATGGGCCAATGACCTGGCATCGCTGGAGAAGAGATGTCAGGACTTTGAGACGCTTCTCAAGGTGAAAGATATCCGGTTCTATCCCGCGACGCGTCGGCACCTGAGTGTCCTGCAGTCTACTCGCCCGCTGGCCCGCCCGGCTTATAAGCTCAAGCCGCGCAATATGTCGGCCGACTCGCTGGGTTCTTTCTTCCCGTTTGTCCGACGCGAATACCTGGACCCATCCGGCTGGCACTTTGGTCTGCATCGGGGGAACGGCCTGTTCGTGTCCCTCAATCCTTTTGAAAGTGGTCAGAGCAACGCCTCCGAATTGGTGATCGGCGCGCCTGGCGGTGGGAAGTCGGTCTATCTCAAACAGACGATCGAGACCGTGTTGGCGCTGGGGCACCGAGTATTTGTAATCGACCCAGAGCGCGAGTATCTACGTTTGGCCATCGACTTTCATGCGCCGTATGTGGAATTGGGCAAGCACGCGGCCCCCAGACGGCTGGAGCTGCCCGATGGGTCAGACCCATATCGCGAGGGGTTATTGGTGTTAGGCGAACTTTACGAGGCACTATCGGCCTCGAACCTGACAGACAAGCAGGTCCACGCGCTGACGACTGCCTACCAGCTCGTTTGCAGCCAGGTTGGCATCTTGCCTGACCAACCGTCTAGCTGGTCGAAGCCGGCACCGTTGCTCGCTGACCTGGTGGCGTTTCTCTCCGGCTTGCACACGGCCGAGGCCACAGAGCTGGCGCGCGTTTTGCATTATGCGGGAGCCCTGAACGGCGGCCAGGTGCTCAACATCATGGACATTAACCTGGCGTCGGAAAACCCATGGAGCAGTGCGGCCGAGTCGTTGGCCGCGTTTGTGGAAGCTATCCTGGGCGAGCGACTGGATGCACCGAGCTTCAACGCCCTCGTGGAATGCTATCAGACCACGATGGAAAAGTGGGGCTTCCAATCGGGGGAGCCTACGTCAACGAATCGGGCTCGCCCAACTCCCACACTGGCCGCATTGGTGGACACGCTGTCAGCGCATGCCAATCCGCGCAGCGAGGCGCTGGCGCAAGTGCTACTTCAATATGCCTATGGCCTATACGCTGATCTGTTCAATCAGCCGACCACGGTCGCCGCTGGCGCGTCTCCCCTAGTGGTGTTTGGCATGCGCTCATTGCGCGAAAACGTCGAGCGGACACTTGCGCCGGTTTTTGCGTGGCAGGTACTACGCCATGTCTGGAACGAGGTCGTGGCGGGCGGCGCAGCCCAACCGATCCACCTCTTCATTGATGAGGCTTGGTACCTGCTTGAGCAGCCGGGTGCAGCGCAGCGGCTAGAGCGCATGGCGCGCAGCTTTCGTAAGTACAACGCAGCCCTGCATTTGGCGACTCAGGACACCCAGCGCCTGGTGTCCAGCCCCGAGGCGCGGGTAATCGCCGAGATCGCTCGGATCAAGATGCTCTTTGGCCAAGAGTCTGACAGTGCCGCGCGTCGGCTGGGGGAATTGTTCGGCCTGTCGGCTGCGGAGCAGTCTGATCTCCTGCATGTGCGCAAAGGGGAAGGGCTGCTGCTCTTCGGTAATGATGTGCGGTTACCGCTGTATGTGGCCGTCAATCCACTCCGTTTGGTGCGGCTGGCCACCAATCGTGAGCAGCAGCAAGCAGTGGCGGTCGCGTCTGGTCGTCGGGCGGCACCAGTGTGGTAGCTCGCGTTGAACGCGCTCAAAGCTCTCTTTATGCTCGGCTTGGCAGGCTGGATGTGTAGCTTTTGCCTCTTGGTGTTTGTGCCGAACCTACTGGTCGCCAATGCCATCCCGCAGATGCCCTTTGGTGCGGGCGAACTGGCGCAGTGGCAACTCGATATTCCGCAGGCCTCGGACGGTGCGACCGGCAGTAGCGGGGTGGGGGCCGGGGCGAGTCGGGTGGGGCGAGCCGGCTACCGTAGTGCAGACGCCCAGTCGCCGTGGGGTGTCCCGTTGCGCGGCCCAATCCAGCACTGGAGCAACACGCATGACAAGCCGCTTTTGGGCTGCCAGTTTCAAGATGCGAATTACGCAGATCACGTCGGAGTGGACCTGCCTGTGAACGCCGGTACGACCGTCTACGCCACCATGGCGGGCCAGGTGGTCTGGATCGGCGACAACGGTGCATGGGGCAACTTGGTCGTAGTCGAGAACGGCGATTATCAGACTTGGTTTGCGCACAACGAATCGACCTCGGTTCAGGTGGGCGACCTCGTGCAGCCTGGCCAGGTGATTGCCAGCAGCGGCAATACAGGGAATTCAACTGGGCCGCATGTGCACTATGGCATCAAGCAATTTCAGGGGGACGACGATATGACTGGAACCTGGATAAATCCCGGACTGTTCTTCAATGCGGAGGATGTCATTGACTGGCCCTGCGGAGACTGACAGCGTGAGCCGGCGGTCGGGCTCAATTGGGGATTCCTTTGCGCCCAACGTGATGCTCGTTCTGCCACCCCCAGAGAATCTGCGCGATGCCACGGCCATGGAGCAATTGGCCGGCACGCTCGGGCTGCTACCAGGGTCCGTGGCGCTGGAGATTGCGGGTATGTATGGGCAGCGTCTGCTGATGGTGCGTGGACCTTTGGCTGCCGTACAGCGCGTCCGAGCGCAGCTCTACTCCGTCTACCGGCAGGTTGAGCTTCAATCCCTGCCGCCCGGGGTGGATCCCGCCCTGGCGATGCAAAGGCCTGAAAAGGTGATGGTGGCTGCGCAGTTGCGCACCGTCGGGCCGGCGTTTCTGCCGATCAAAACCTGGCGCGAGTTTGAAGGCGGCGAGCCGCTGGATGCCGTGCTCGGCGCCTTCGATGGCCTCCAGCCTAGCGAAACAATCTTGTCTCAATTGATTGTCCATGGCGCGGCCCAACCGGAGTGGGCGGAGCCGCACCTACGTCAGTTGGCCGCGCTTAAGCGCCGGGGGTATGGGGCCGACGTGCCGGCGCCCACGCGCAACATCGCCGTCATGACTGGCGCTGGGGTCATCCTGGTGTGCCTCGCCGCGTTGGTCCTCTGGACTCTCGTTGGTCCCTGGACTCGGTGGTTGATTGCCTTGCCGGTCGGCGCAACGCTCACATTGCTGGCGGCTTGGTTGCTGGGCCAGAACAGCAATGACTGGGCGCGGGTACTGGAGGATGAAGCAGCGGCCAAGCTCCGCGATCAGGCGCTAGAGGTCGATCTACGCCTATTTACCAGCGCCGGCAATGGGGAGCGCGCCCAACAGCTGCTGGACCAACTCATCGCCGCCTATCACCTCTTCGATACGACGTCCGGGAACCGCTGGCAGGCAGTCAAACTTGGCGGTCATTCGGACCCGGCTGACCTTACTCCCAACCCGAGTACCCCACCGGTCTGTCTGAGTGTCAAAGAGTTGGCCGGTCTGTGGCATATGCCCGTGGGTGAGTCGCTAGAGCGGATGCGGAGGCAAGGCTTTGAACAACTCCTGCCTCTTCCGGCTGACATGACCGAACCCAACGGCGCGCCTGTCGGGGTTTCGCACAAAGGCGAACAGGCTGTTCCAGTTACGCTGTCGCCGGAGGCCTTGCGGCGCAACCTGTTCATCATCGGCAAAACCCAACACGGCAAGAGCACGCTGATGGAGCATATCGCTGTCCAATGGATGCGCGACCCGATGCGATCCGTCTTGGTGGTCGATCCGCATGGCGACATGGCGCGGCGCGTGATCGGGCTTGTGCCCATCGAACGCTCCAAAGACGTCATTTACATTGATCTCTCGGACGAAACACGTTCAGTGGGTCTCAATCTGCTTGATGTCGGAGAAGGTTTTGACCCAGACAGCCTGGCCGAGAACTTTGTAGATGTGGGCAAAGCCCTGTGGCAACAATATTGGGGGCCGCGGATGCTCATTCCGCTCGGTTTCGGCCTGCGAGCGCTGGCGCAAGCCAACCTGCGCCGGCCGGCCGAGCGCCAATACACCCTGCTGGCTTTGGCGCCATTGCTCACTGGTCATCCTAATCTGAGAGACCATTTCCTTACCCAAGAAGTCACGGTCGCTGACCGGCCCGACATCGTTCACTACTTTCTAGGCGAGTACGCGCTGATGAGCTCCTCTCAGCGTGAGCAGGTGATCTCGCCTGTGCTTTCCAAAAGCCATGCCTTCGAGCGGTCGGCCGCCATCCGCCGCCTGATTGGGCAGCCGCGCTCGACCGTGCAACTCTTTCAGGCGATTCGCAGCCGCAAGATCATCGTGGTCAACACCAACGCCGGCATCCTGGGAGACGACCTGGCTGGCTTCATTGGATCGCTGTTTCTAAATGTCATGCGGCGCGTCATCATGCGCCAGACGACGTTGCCGCGCGAGCAGCGGGTGCCGGTGTCGGTGGTGGCGGACGAATTTCAGACTATGACCGGCACCGATTTCGGCGCACTCCTGGGTGAATTGCAGAAGAACGGCGGCAACTTCGTATTAGGGACCCAGGCGTTGGATAACTTGCGCCGAATTGAGCCGACCGGCACTTTGGCCGGCAGTATCTTTGCCGGTGTGACTACGAAGGTCGTCTTCCAGGTAAACGGCGATGATGCTCGCTATCTGGTCGAGCGTGAACTTGACGTTGACCGCGTGCGGTCGGAGAGCCTGGTGAATCTGCCGCAACATCACGCCTATGTTAAGACCATTGCGAACGATGGTCGGCCGCTTCCGGTCTTCTTACTCAAGGTGGCCAGCCCGCTAGTGCCGGATACCACAGTGGCCGGCCAAGTCCTGGCCCAACGCGCACTGTACACGGTGGCGGGTGACGAAGCCGATCGCCTGGCCCGCCTCTCACTCTCGTTGTTGTTCGACGAGCACCAGCGGCCGAAAGATGATCCGCCAGCCCAATCGGAGCCTGCCCCCAAGAGTGTGCTTCAGAACTTTCTAGATCAACAAAAGGCGAAGCCACCAAATTCGCCCGATGCGATCCGCCATTCAGCTGAGGTGACCGGAGGTGTTCCGGCTGATTCGGAAACCACCCGGGCGACCCAACAGGCGGTGGCATGCGGCACCCGTCCCAAAGCGAGCATGCCGACACTTGGAGCTAGACCGACCGTGCCGCCCGACGATAGAGGTCTTGAGAGTATGGCCGAGGTACTTGGCAGGAAGCCTGGTTCCAAGCAAGGTGGAAATGAGCCAGCATAAGCAACTGGATGAGCGGGAAAGCGTCCCCATGCTCCTACGGGCCGTCGACGCACACCCCTGGGCTAGAACCGAACTGCTGCGGTCGCACAGCGGTTTGCACCAGGGCGAGTATGAGACAGCGGTTCGGTTTGCATTGCGTTTCCGCCTTGTTACCCGGGCCGTGATTCGTGGCCTCGGCCAGACGCCGGCGCGTTACGGCCTGACGTCGGCTGGCGCTGAAAGGATTGACGCGATCCATTCTGCTCTTTGGCAAAAACGCGCACTTCTGGCCGCCCTCAAACTTGATTATGCCCGTGCTCTGCTCAATGAATGGTTTGCCTCGCCGGGTGTAGTGTGGGCGCTATCGCCCTATCAAGTTCCGGCCCAAGCGCTGCGGCCGGAGACATCGCCGAACCGCCCCCGGCCAGAGTTTCCGGTGCATCCCTATCAATCACTTCGTCTCGACGGCCTGGCCTGTTTGAAGCTCTCGGCTGGCGCGTATCGTAACGTGGCGTTACTGGTTGACCCTGGTAATTTGAAGCCGGATTGGCTCTTCCAACAGTTCCGCAGTGCTTATGCGTGGCGGCGGCGCGTCGAGTTCCGGCGCGATAGCCACACCTATTTCCCAACGTTTGTTGTTATTACGCAGGATAGCCACCGACTGACGGAGGTTGTTCAAGCTTGGCGGGCGGCGCTGCCGGACGGGGATTGGCCTGGCCCGCTGCGGCTGACGACACTCGACGAACTCGGCCAGGGGCGTTGGTGGAATGAGCGCTGCGCGCCCACATCCTTGTGGAGTGAGGCGGTCGATAGTACCCAGCCCAGCCGCCGGCCGACAGCGGCCTATGGTGGGTGGTGGGGTGAAGCTGCTCCAGACGAGGTCTCGGCGAATCAATCGGATTCGGCTCGGGCAGCAGCTCGACCCATACTCGCTCAAGTGCTAGGTGTTACTAAGGCCGTACTGCAACGATTGGTTGCCATCCATTCGGCGATCAGCATTAATTCCCGCGCCTTGCTTGACCGTGTGGGCCAATACCCACTGATTGAAGCCGCCGACCTGGCGGTGGTGATGGCCTGCACACCGCGCAACGTGCGGAACGGGCTGCACGAGTTGCTGGCCCATCAACTGGTGGAGGCAGTTCAGCCGGGCAACGGCCATGTTCTAACTTGGCTCGGCCTATGTCTGTTGGCAGCGCAGGTCGCCCTGCCGCCAGTCGAATTCGCCCGCCTGCGAGGTTGGCCCTTACGGCAGGGCGCGACCGGCCCGGAATATGCGATCGGCTGGTTTGACTCAGTCCGAGCCCACACCGGGTTAGTGCTCGATTTTCTGGTTGGCTTATGCCGGCACGGCCCACCACTACTATCGCTGGTGCGTTGGGACCAGGTGCAGTGTCTGTTTGAATTGCCGGAAAGATCGATGCCAGCGTCTCTACCAGGGAGTGATCGGCTTCGGGCTGTTGTGCCCGACGCCATCGGACTCGTGGCCGTCCGAACCCCTGGTGGACATAGTGTGGAACAGGCTTTCTGGCTGGAGGTTGATCGCAATAGTACGCATGGGCAAGCCCTAACAGAGAAATTTGCGCGCTATTACCGTTTGGGTGGTCGGTGGGACGGGCTGGCCGGAAACCTGCCGCGACTGCTCATCTTGGTAGAACGCGGCGGTGAGGGACGCCTGCAATCACTTCAGCGACGGCTCCGGGTCATGAATGCGCAGTATCACACACGCCTTGATGTTCGCCTGACCCGCGCGGATCTTCTCGCCGATGAAATGGGCCGATTAAACCCGGTCAAACCTGTCTGGCGCTTGGTAGACGAGAGCGCCTTTGTGAGTGCGTTCGAACGGTAGACCGACTATGGACTCCGCCACCCGTGCTGGTTTGGATGAGATCAAGGTCCGCCATCCTCTTCAGGATGTGGCGCCGCGCTATGTGACGAGCCTCCGGCACACAGGCAGCAATCTTGTTGGTCGCTGTCCGTTTCATGACGACCGGCATCCCAGCTTTGCGGTGCATCTCCCAACACAAACCTGGCATTGCTATGCCGCCTCTTGCGACTTGGGTGGTGACGTGATTGATCTGGTCGGGCATGCCCGCTTTGGGCGGGCCTGGAATAGCCGTGATAAGTCGATGTTCAAAGAGGTGTTGGCTGACTTGGACGACAATCGTCTGCCACCCTTGCGCCAGCCTGTCCCGCCTGTATGGCAGAGTTCTGAAGCCTGGCGGCCAGTCGAGCTTAGCTCGGACGTCCAGATGCTGTTACACACGGCGGCAAGGCTGTATCACACCACTCTGCTGACCCTTGGTCATGGCCGGGGTACACCCTATGACTACCTGCGCCGGCGCGGCCTAAGTGACGCCAGCATCCGCCAAGAAGGCATTGGTTATGCTAGTGGTGATCTGCTCGTACCAGCCCTTTTAGCCTGTGGACTGACGATCAAGGCTGCCTCTGACGCTAACCTGCTGGATGCCGAACGTCGACATCGCGAGTTCATGGGCGGTCGGGTGGTGTTTGTAGAGCGTGACCGCAGTGGCCGCGTGCTGCACCTGATTGGCCGCGCCTTCTTGCCATCCCTAAGTCCGCACGCGCCCAAGTATCTGAGCTTGAAGGAGATGTCGAAGCCCCTCTATGGCTACGCCCGGCTTGACCGGCGGGAGAGCGCCCTACCGGTCCTGCTGGTGGAGAGTCCGCCTGATGCCATTACCGCGCGACAGTGGGGCTTCGATGCTTTGGCCAATACCGGCACGCGGATGAAAGCAGAGCACGCAGTGCTTCTGGCGCGGCTCAAGCGCCCCCTGGTGTTCGTGCCACACAACGACGGTGGTCCCGGTATCTCCGCCGCCGAGCGGTGGCGCGAGCTGATAGGGCACGGCACGCTGGCCGTGTTGCCCGATGCTGTGAAAGATCTCAACGAACTCTGCACGCGTGAGGGCGGCGAACGAGAGTTCTTGACGCTGATGAAAGCCCACGGATTTGAACGCCAACCGCCACGGCGCTACGCTCCGCCGGGTGGAGCGTCCACCTATACCCAACAAATGGCCTGGGCTGAGACATTGCTGGCCAGCCAGCTATGAAAAGTTGAGGATGATGTGAACGGGACTGGAAGTGGATGGTGGATATTGGGTGCGGCCGGCGTCTTTGTGTGCGTTGTTCTGTGGGGCGTGTGGCGTGTTGGCCTGTGGTTACTGCAACGCGAACGAACGTGGACTGACGCTGTCGGAATGGTGATGGCGGCCACGGTGACGCGCCGCGATCGTGAGCAGACCATGAGCGTCATTCTTGAGCGTAGTGTCGAAGCGTTGGGCGCCTTAAGTGGAACCCTACATCTCTTTCAACCTGAGACGTCGGACTATCGGCTCGCCCATGCCGTCAACGTGCAATACCTTGACCGGCTGGTAACGCTTCCGGCAGATGACCCGGTGCTACAAAAGACACTCAGTTCAGTCATGCCGGTTATTTTTGAGGGAGATCAAGTGGGATTGCGGTGGCAAGCGCTTGGCGTTGGACCAGATCACGTGATCGTTGGAGTGGGCCTCGGGCACCAGGCGCTGCTGGGGCTGACTTGGCCCAATGCTAAGCAGGCTGAGCATCAGTTGACTGCCTTACAGGGAATTCAGCGCTACAGCCTGCAGGTTTTGGCTGAATTCGCCGATCTTGACGCTCGAGCTGCCGATATCCAGGCGTTGAGTGAGAGTCTTGATCACCATGAGCGACTCACGCGGACGGCTGCGCACGACCTGTCCAACAAACTGGCGGCAGCGCAGGCCTTGCTGGATGTGGCGTGTGACAGCGCGGACTTCGGCGGTGAAGCGGCCGAGTTGGTGAAACAGGCACAGGAGCAGGTGAGTTTAAGCCAGCCTCTTGTAGATGAGTTGAGCGACCCTGGTCATGAAATTGAGCGTGAGCCGCTTCAGGTGGAAGAACTCGCGCGGCTGGCTGCGGCGATGCTGGCTCGTCGACGCCGTGGGCAAGATGTGGTGTTCACATTGGAGGTTGCCCCTAATCTACCAGCCTTTTGGGGGCAGCGGCTGGCCGTTCTCCGCGTTCTAGACAATCTCCTGTCCAATGCGCTCAAACATAACATGACGCGCCCAGAGTTGCGTGTATGGCTGCGGGTCTGGGCCGAAAATAACCAGGTGGTGTTCGAAGTGGGTGACAACGGCGTTGGAGTTGCTAACGATTCGCTTCTGCAGCTGTTTGAATTTGGCTATCGCGTTGACAGTACCGGCAAGGCTCGTGGGCGTGGCTTGGGGCTGTGGTCGAGCCGGCGCCTAGTCCAGGCGCTGGGTGGGCAAATTTGGGCCGCAAGCCTCGCTGGGCAAGCTACCCGTTTCTGCTTTGCGTTAGCCAGTGTTTCCGAGTCGCCAATTGCTGATACAGCTGCCCGGGTGATGGTCGCGCCCGAGGTAACGGAGGTAATCCTGTAATGGGCTCACGCTGGATGGAAATCCGCGTGGAAGACCTGCGGACTTATGCTCGCTGTCCTCTAGAGTGGTTTTGGGAGCGGCGGGTTGGCCTTACACGTCCGCCAACGATTTCAGCCCTGGTGCCCGCTGCTATCCGCGCGGGGTTAGGTTTCTTCTATGACGGACACGCTCAGGACTTGGCGACGGCTGTTGGCCTGGTCTGGCTGGACTGGTGTGAGGGGTGGGGGGAGCCTGCCATAGCTGGTGACCTGGCTCAGTACGCGGTTGGCCGAGCGAAGATCCTAAACCTGTTTGCTGCTGGTCACGTGCAGCGGCCCGGTGGCGGGCGCTACACGGTGCCCGAGATGACCGGTGAGTATCGGAGCCGCATGCACGCTGCCGGGTTGACGAAACTCGGACGCCAGTTGGATGAGTTTGGCCGGACTCACGAACTACTGGCTGTCGATGAGCCAGATCAGCCGGGCAGCGTTCTCGGCGACGCCTTTGCTACGAGTCTGGCCGCCGCTGAACGGGCGGCTCTCGATCTGCCTGCGCGTGAGATTGTGCTCGCCCGGCAAGTAGGTTTCCATGTTGACGTGGGCAGTGGCGTACGGCTAGTGGGTGAGGCCGATCTGCTATTGCCGGAAGCTGACGCGCCCGAGGCTGTAGTGCTGGAAGTCCATGATTTTGAAGCGGTACCTTGGATGCGCGCAGGCATCGCCGGCCGTGATCTCCGGGTTATCGCGGCCTCCCTTGCGCGGCCAATGAAGGCGGCAGAATCGACACCCTCAAATCTCAACTGGGAGAGGGTGGCGCGGGTCGTTTTTCGCCATTGGCCAAGCGGACAGACCTTTACCTTTCGTGAGACCAGCAGTGGTCATCTCCTGGCCCTTACGGCTTCCATCGCTCGCGGAATGCGCCATCATGTCGTGGTGCCACGGGCTGTAACAGGCTATGAGCACTGCCGCGCTTGCGCCTATCGAGAGCATTGCTGGAATGGCGCCAATTGGGACACACTGCCTCTCGTTGATACCGGCATGCTCGGCAGCGCCGAGGCTCTCCGCGCTGTGATGGAGCAGCTCCGAGATGGCCTGAGTCACGACAATGCTGCAGTTAGGCGTACCCGGCAGGTATTGTCGGTTTTGGAGAACGCCCTCGCGGAAACGGAGCCGGCCGACCTTTTGGCTGCGAGCCGCCGTGTTTTGGAGGAGCTGGGCGATCATGACCATTGATGCCTGCCACGACTTGGAGACGATTCGCACCGAACAGGCTGCCTTTCTGCGAACCATCGCGCACGCATTGCGTACGCCAATGCAATCCCTACAGGGTTTTGCGGAGTTGCTCGAGCCTGGTTTGCCGCCGGCCCAGGTCGAGCACTATGTGGGCTTCATTAAGCGCGACGCCACCCACCTGGCGGCGATCGTCGATGATCTGTGTCTCCGTCACGAATTAGCATCGGGCAAACTCCTGCTCTTTCCTACTGCCATTGACGTTGGTAGTCTCCTGGCCGAACTGGCCCGTCAGTTTGAAGCCCAGATGCCTGACTGCGTCGTCAGCCTGGAATATGACGGCGAACTACCGTCGGCCTTTGCCGATCCCGACCGGTTACTTCACCTCCTTGGCACCCTATTACGCAACGCGGCGCGCTGCCGGCCAGACCTAGACGGCCCCCTATGGCTCACCATCCGCGCCCAGTATGACCAGAGCGACCGGCAAGTTGTGTTCATTGTGGAAGACGATGGCCCGCAGGTGCCGCCTGAATATGCCTCGGCCCTATTTGAACCGTTGCCGCAACTACCGGCGGCCCTCGGGCGGCCAAGGCTGGGCGTGGGGCTCGGGCTTTATGTGGCGCGCGAGGTGGCGCGCCACATGGGTGGAGACCTACGCCTGGCGATCAATCCAGCGCCCACTGATCGACCATTTGGGAACACGTTTGTGATGCGGGTACCGACTTTTGAAGGGCAAGTGGGCCATGCCTGAACTTCTCGTAGTAGAGGATGATTTCGCACTGGGTGTATTCCTGGTCCAGGCCCTCGAACGGGACGCCATTCCTTTTCGCGTGGCCCAGAATGGTGAACTTGCCCTGCAAATTGCCGCCGAGTGCTGGCCGGCGGCGGTGCTGCTGGATCTCACGTTACCTGGTGAGCTGGATGGCTGGCAGGTGTGGGACAGGCTGTTGGCTCAGGCTGGCGGGCGTGCCCTTCGCGTGATCTTATTTGCAGCCGAATTGGACAGCCACGATCAACACCAGGCACACCAGCGGGAGGCCTGGGCCGTTCTGCACAAACCTGTGAGCCGCGCCCGGCTGGTGGACCATGTACGGCGGGCGTTGGCGGAGGCAGCCATTCATGACTGAGGCGGTTGCCCTAAGCCAGCGGGTATTAATTGTCGAGGATGAAACTGCACTGCTCGTCTTTTACCGACAAGTGCTCGAGGAGGCCGGTTTTCACATTCGCGTGGCCCGTAGCGGGCAGGAGGCGCTGGGTGCCTTCACCGAATTTACTCCAGACTTGGTAATGCTGGACTTGCTGCTGCTGGGCGAAATGGATGGATTTGATGTGCTGACTGCATTGCGCGCCAGAAGTGCAGTACGAATCGTGATCCTGACCGGGCAGGCTGGTGATGCCCGCGTGATACGCGGGTTGAACTTGGGCGCGGACAATTATCTGGTGAAGCCGATCTCGGGTGCGCTGCTCGTGGCACGAGTGCGCGCGCAGATGCGCCGTACCCCGGGCGGTAGTCGTGCGCCTGACCGGAGCCGCAAGCTCTTTTGCTATGGCGACTTCGTCATCGACCTAGGCCGTGCCCAAGGCTTGCGCCGCGGCAGGCGGGTGGTGTTTGGTGAGGTGGAGCGCCGCATCCTGGAACGGCTGCTGCAGACACCGGGTCGGTTGGTCGGGTACGCTGAGCTCATGGAGGCCGGTTGGGGGCAGATCCAACCCGTTGTGCAGGGAGAGGATGCTCGTCAAGTACTCAACATCGCGTACCGCTTGCGCCGCAAACTTCGTCAGGCAGACGGCCGCGAGGTCATTGAGACGGTTAGCAGCGCTGGGCTTGTGATCTCAGCGCCAGATGTGGTGAGGGACTAGGGATGTTTGAGATCCAAAGCGACGCGCTTCGGTTGACTATTCGGCTCGTATTGACGGCCCTTCTCCTTGGGTTGGCTATCTACGACAGTGTGCACGCAAAGGTTGTCAGGGAAGTTGAGCCTCCGGTAGGATAGAGATCGGTCAAATCCGACCCTACGGGAGGCTCACAATGGACTATAACACCGAAAGTGTTGCCGCGATTGCCCAGCAAGTG
>JADZEK010000192.1 GCA_020850595.1 Anaerolineales bacterium | reverse complement strand
TATTGGCCGCCCGCGAAATGGCGCTGCTTTCCCAGCCCCGCGAAGGCGGGGCTTCGCGTTATGTAGCCGCGGTTTCAACCGCCAGGCGCGCCAAGACCGAAAGCGGCCAAAACTATCGGATGCACCCATATCTTGCTGGCACTTGCATATGGCCCTAATTGGCATACAATGTGCCTATCGTCTACCAAACCGCAATCCAGGAGGCACTCATGCAGTCCACTACCCAGATCCAGCCCTCGAACCCCCCCAAGGATCCCATCATCGCTGCTGTGCTGAGCGTGCTGCTCCTGGGCGGTGTCGGGCAGATGTACTTGGGTCAGACCAAGAAGGGCATTATCCTGATCGTGGCGACCATCGTCTTGGCGTGCATCGGCGTGGGCTTCCTGGTGCCGTTCGTCGGCGCCTATGATGCCTATGTGATCGGCACCAAGCTGAAGAACGGCCAGCCCGTCGGCGACATGGAGTTTTTCTGGCAGGCGTCCAAGTAGCCTGCCGATTAGACCTGTCTATAAGGAGACCGTGAATGAGTCAACCAATGAACGATGTCACCAGTGATGACAAACTCTGGGCGGCGCTGGCCTACGTCTTCTCGCCCATCGTGCCGATCATCCTCTTCCTCATGGAAGACAAGAAGAATCGGCCCTTCATCCGCGCGCACAACGCCCAGGCCCTCGTCCTGGGCATCGTGATGATCATCCTCGTCCCGATCATCGCCGCCGTCACCTTCGGCTGCGGCTCGATCATCTGGTTCATCATGCTCTACTGGGCCTACCAGGCCTACCAGGGCAAACTCATCACCATCCCGGTCGTCACCGACCTGGTCAAGAACCAGGGCTGGGCCTAGGTCGCAACTGGCGGCGGCAGCGCCCCCCGCGGGGCGCGTCCTGGCTAGCTCGTAGGGGCGTCTGGCCTCCCGCGCATGCGGGCCGGGCCGGGCGCCCCTACGCTGATTCTGGTGAAAAATCCTGCTAAGCGAAACTCCCTCATGAGCGTTGATCCCGCGCCCCCGCCCGTCACCCCCCCGGCTTCGCCCGTGCCGCCCGCGCCGCCCGCGCCCCTTTCGGACAGCCAGGTGCGCACCTGGGCCATGCTGGCCCATCTCACCGTGCTGCTCAACCTCGTCACGGGCTTCTTGGGCGTCGTCGCTCCGCTCGTCATCTACGTCCTCTTTAAGGAACGCTCCCGCTACGTGGCCTTTCAGGCCATGCAGTCGTTTGTGTTCCAGCTCATCTGGTGGGCGGGCGGCGGCCTGCTCATCGCCGCCGTATGGGGCGTCACCAGCGCTCTCTCGGCGCTGCTGGTCGGCCTGCTGTGTGTGCCCTTTGCCCTCATCATCACCCTCGTCGCCGGGCTGATGCCCGTCGTGGCCCTCATCTATGGCGTCTATGGCGCCATTGAAGCCAACGCCGGCGAAGACTTCCGCTACTGGCTCATCGGCGACTGGGTCGCCCCCCGCGTTTGACCGCCCGCATGACCCGCCCTGCCCAACGCTGGGACGTCAAACCCCCCATCCCTTCGGACGTTCGCGCCGCCCTGGGCGCCTACCCCGACGTGGTAGCGCAGTTGCTCTACAACCGCGGCCTGGCCACGGCCGAAGCCGCCGAGCGCTACTTTAGCGGCCAACTCAGTCACCCCGGCGACCCCGCCCAACTCCTCAACCTGCCCCTCGCCGTTGACCGCCTGCACCACGCCCTGCGCTCCGGCGAACGGCTGGCGGTCTATGGCGACTATGACGCCGACGGCGTCACGGCCACCGCCCTGCTGGTGCAGGTGCTCAGCGCCATGGGCGGCGCCGTGCAGGCCTACTTCCCCCTGCGCGACGAAGAAGGCTATGGCCTGAACATCGAGGCCCTGCGCAAGCTGCGCTCCGATGGCGTCAACGTGGTCGTTAGCGTAGATTGCGGCGTGCGCTCGCTGGCCGAGGCCGCCGAGGCCCGCCGCCTGGGGCTAGACCTCATCATCACCGACCACCACGAGCCAGGGGCCGAGCTGCCCGACGCGCTGGCCGTCATTGACCCCAAGCAGCCCGGCGAGACCTACCCCAAGGAAGACCTGGCGGGCGTGGGGCTGGCCTACAAGCTCGCCCAGGGCCTCATCCGCGGCTGGCCCACCCGCCCCCTGGCCGCCTCCGACGTGCTCGACCTGGTGGCCCTCGGCACCGTGGCCGACCTGGCCCCGCTGACCGGCGAGAACCGCGCCCTGGTGCGCCAGGGCCTCGCCGGCCTCAACCGCGGCAAGCGCCTGGGCCTGCGCGCCCTGGGCGAGCTTGCCCGCCTGCGCCCTGGCCAGATTGACGCGGCCGCCATTGGCTACAGCCTCGGCCCGCGCCTCAACGCCGCCGGCCGGCTGGAGAATGCCCGCGCCGCCTACGACCTGCTCTCCACCGCCAGCCCGGAGGCCGCCCGCGACCTGGCCGGCAAGCTCGAGAGCCAGAACCGCGACCGTCAGGACCTCACCCGCACCACGCAGGCCCGCGCCCGCGATCTGGCCCTGGCCGCCCCCGGCGACGGCCTGTTGCTTTTCGCCGCCGACCCGGATTTCAAGTCCGGCGTCGTCGGGCTGGCCGCCGCTCGGCTGACCGAGGAGTTCTACCGCCCGGCCGTGGTGGCCACGCGCGGCCCCGACGAGACCCGCGCCTCGTGCCGCAGCATCCCCGAGTTTCACATCACCGCCGCCCTCGACCAGGTAGCCGAGCTGCTCATTCGCCACGGCGGCCACGCGGCGGCGGCAGGCTTCACCACCCGCACCAGCGACGCGGGCGAAGTCGAGGCGCGCCTGAAAGCCATTGCCTCTGACACGCTGGCCGGGCAAGACCTGCGGCCCACGCAGCGCATTGACGTGGA
Source organism: Anaerolineales bacterium (assembly GCA_020850595.1). Lineage (GTDB taxonomy): Bacteria > Chloroflexota > Anaerolineae > Anaerolineales > UBA6663 > JADZEK01. The sequence goes on along the minus strand of JADZEK010000192.1, from coordinate 19,319 downwards.
CAACGTGCCGCTGGCCGACCTGACCCCCGCGCTGGCCGACGCCTTGCGCCAGTTTGAGCCGTGCGGCCACGGCAACCCCACGCCGGTGCTCGCCTCGCGCGGCGTGCAGGTGGTGCAGTCGCACACCGTCGGCGCGGACGGCAAACACGCCCGCCTTGTGCTGACCGACGGCCGCCTAACCTTCGACGCCATTGCCTTTGGGCAGGCCGAGGGCCTGAGCCGCCTGGGCCGCCTGGGCCGCTACGCCGACCTGGCCTACCAGCTAGAGTGGAACGAGTTTCGCGGCGAGAAGCGCTTGCAGTTGAACGTGCGCAGCTTTCAGCCCAGCCCGTAGGGGCGCAACGTGTTGCGCTCAACCGCCGCCATCAACGGCGCGCCGTGTAAAAAATCTGCCCCCGCCCTAATCCCGTCGTGACCCCCACGCCGCCGCCAGCAGCATTCCTCCTAACCCCAGCCACGCCGTCCCCGACACCCACAACCCAACCGTCACCGAGCGCGGCGCATAGCTAAAGACCACCGTGTGCGTTCCGGCGGTCAGCGCCACGGCGCGGAACATCACGTCCGCCCGCAAGATCGGCGTGGGCCGCCCATCCACCGTCGCCTCCCAGCCGGGATAGTAGGCGTCTGTGACCACCAAATAGCCGGGGCCTTCGGCCTCCACCACCACGCGCTCCGGAGCGTAGTGCGTGAACGTGGCCGGCCGCGGCGGCGCGCTCGGCGGCTGTTCCCCCGCGCCCGCGTCGGCCAAGAGCACGGTCCCGGCGGCGTCAAAGGCCGGGTCGGCCAACCGCGCCAGCGCCGTCTGGTCGTCGGCCGTCTCGGCGCGCGCCGCCACGAACGCGCGCGGCAGCACGCCCTGGTGCTCGTACACCTTCACATCGCCAGAGTGGACCAGGCGGTACGGACCCAACGTCAGCGTTTGGAACGCACCCGAGCGCTCGTCAATTAAACTCAGGCCGTTGAGCGTCAGCGGCCCGGTCAGCGTCAGCGTTACGGGCGCCAGCGGCCCAGGCCAGGCGACGCGGCTGCCGTTCAGCGGCACGGTCACGGCCTCGCCCTTCGCCGTCGTAACGGTCAGCCAGCCGCCATACGCCTCGGCCACGACCCCCACCGCCGTGGCCGTGAAGCGCGGCACATAGGCGATCTGCGCTTCCTGGCCCGCCCCCAGCGTCAACGTGAATTGCAGGTCGTAGAACACCCCGTCCCGCCAGGCGTCATTTACCTTGTCGGTAATGAGATAGCGCCCGTTCACCAGCGCCAGCAGGCGTGTGTCGGGCGCGCTGGTCACATTCTCGCGCAGTCGGCCATCGGCCGAGGCCGCGCCCGTAAACAGCGTGGTGAAGTCCGCATAATGGCGCAGCGGCAGCACGCCGCCGTCGTAGCCGTCCACCGCGGGCACGCCCCAGGTGAGCGGCAGGTTGGGCGAGACGACCTCCTGCTGCTTGGTCGCCACGATGAAGTCATACAGCGCCGCCTCGCTCAGTTGGCCTGCAAAGGCGCTGCGCAGCTCAGCCGCGTCGCCCGGGTCGAAGCGCAATGCGCTCATCGAGAGGAACCGGCCGGGCGGTCGGTTGGGGCCGGCCGCTGCTTTGGCCGCCAGTAGTTGCGTCAGCGCGGGCCGCACCGAACTGTAGGCTTCAGGTGTCGTCAGTTGGTTGAACGGCAGCCCCTGCGCCGCCACGAACAACTCCACCGCCGCCAGCGCCGCCACTGCCGAGCGCCGCCACGCCCATCGTGCGGGCAGCGCGGCCAACATCGCCAGCGCCGCAAGCGGCAGCAGCCACCCGGCCAGGTCGCGCCACTGCGGCAGGCCGAGCGGCCCGGTCTCGCCCGCCGGCGTCAACGTGGCCGCCAGCGGCGTCAGCGCCGCCAACCCCAGCGGCACCGCCAGCGCCGCCGCCCAGCGCCGCCGGCTCCTCGGGGCCGCCAGCGCGTCCAGGCCGTACCCCGCCAGCAGCGCCACACCCCAGGCCGTCAGCGCCAGCCAGCGCGCGGGCACGCGGAACAGATTGAACGGCGGCAGCGCGGCCAGCCCGAGATACAGCGGGTCATACGCGCCCAGCGCAAACAGCCCGCCCACCAGCGCCACCCCGGCCAGGGCCATGCGGCCGCGCGCCCGGCCCAGACCCAACACTGCCAGCGCCAGCCCCGCCACGCCGCTGTAGGCCACGAACTCGCTGAACAAGGCGCGGCTGTAACCCGGCAGCAGCGCCCGCGCCAGCAAGCGCGGATCGAGCGAGAACGACAGCGCCTCGCGCAGCGGCAGCCCGCCGCCCCGCAGCGACTGGCCCGCCAGCTCCAGCGTTGGCAGCACCTGCGCCGCCCCCAGCAGCGCCGCGCCCGCCGCCGCCGCCCCCAACAGCGCCACCCGCGCCAGGCCCCCGTACGACCCGCCCGCCTGCTTGCGCCGGCGCGCCCAGGCCTCCGGCAGCGCCAGGCCTAGCGCGTACAGGCCCGCGCCAGTCAGCGAGATGAAGACCGTCTGCGTGTGCCCGGCCAGAAGTTGCAGCGCCGCCGGCATCGCCACGCCTGCCGCCGGAACGATCAGGCCCCGGCCGCGCGCGCCCATCAGCGTGTGCGCCGCCAGCATCAGCCACGGCAGCCACGCCAGCCCTTGCAGTTGATTCACATGCTCCATCTGCGCGGTGACATAGCCGCCTAGCGCGAAGAGCACGGCCGCCGTGAGCGCCGCCAGGCGGCTCTGCCCGGCGGCTCGGCGCGCAAACCCATACGTGCCCAGCGCCATGATCGCCAGGTGCGCCACCAGCGCGGCCTTCACGCCGGTAGGCGCATCCAGGCCCGCCAGCGGCCAGTTGAGCGGGTAGAGCACGCCCGCCTGCGAGTTCGCCAGGAACGGCGCGCCCATGAACAGCAGCGGCTCCCACAGCGGCAGCCGCCCGGCCAGCAGCGCCGCGTTGCGATAGTCCCAATAGGGATAGAAATACAGGAAGGTGTCGCCCCGCGCCAGGATGCCGGTGGTGAAGACCAGCCGCCACGTGAAGGCCAGCACCAGCGCCGCCACGGCCATTGGGCCGGCCCACGCCGCCCGGCGCGGCCTCATGGCGCGGCCTCCAGCCGGTAGACCCGGATCGTCACCGCGCCGTCGCGGCGGTAGGCGGTGTAGACCGGCGCGAACGCATACCCCGCCTCGGCGGCGGCGGCGCGCCATTCGGCCTCCGGCTCCCAACTTGGCGCCGCCAGGTAGCGCGGCGACCGCGCTCCGAACGCCTGCAGGTCGGCGGCCAGCGCCTCCGGCGTGGGCAGCCACGCCACGTACACCGGCCCGCCGTAGAGGTAAAACCCCCATTCCCAGCTCAGCCAGTGGTCGTATAGCACCGTGCCTTCCGGCAGGCTGTTCAGGTACGCCGCCGCGCCGTCCACGCCGTCGTACGCGCCGTGGTCGCCGCCGATTGGGTAAGCAGACCGCGCCGCCGCCCAGGCCGGCCCGGCGGTGACCCCCAGCAGGCCCGCCGCCGCGCCCGCCACGATCCAACGCCGCCAGTGCCCGGCCCGCCGCGTCACCCACCGCAGCGGCACGACGATCACCCGCGCCAGCAGCAGCAGCGCCAGCGGCAGCACTGGCAGCAGGTAGCGGTCCCACACGTTGAAGGCCAGCAGCCAATACGCGGCCAGGTACAACAGCAGGTAGCCCGCCAGCAGCCGGTCGGCCAGCGCGGCGCGTGAGGCTGGCGCGGGCCACAGCACCAGCGCGGGCGCGCCCACCACCAACAGCCCGTTCAGCACCGCCGAGGCCGTGCCGTAGCCCAGCAGGTCGAGCCAGGCGCGAGCGCGCGGCAGCACCTCGCCGGCCCGCACCCAGCGTCCCGGCATGTTATCGCTGTAGCCCTGCTGCCAGAACCCAATCTCCGGGCGGCGCGCGGCGTCCCAGGCGAACACGAGGGCCGTGGTCAGCGCCAGGCCCGCCAGCAGCGGCCCGGCGGCCTGCGCCAACGCCCGCCGCCCCGTGCGCCCATCGGCCCTGGCGGGCAGACGCCACAGCGCCAGCGCCAGTGCCAGCGGTGCGTAGAGCAGGGCGGTCTGCTTAATGGCGAAGGCCACGGCCAGCGCCGCGCCCGCCCCTTTCCAGCGGCCCGCCGCGGCCGCGTCCAGCGCCCACAGTCCGGCCGCCGCCAGCAGCGGATCAATGAAGGCGGTGCTGGCGAACAGCACGGCGAAGGGCGAGGCCGCCAGCAGCGCCGCCGCCAGCAGTCCGGTGGCGCGGCCATACAACCGCCGCCCCAAGCGCGCCGCCAGCGCCACGCTCACCACGCCGGCGAAGTAGCTCGGCAGCCGTGCGCCCAGTTCGGTGGGGCCGACGGCCAGCAGGCTCAGCGCGCTCACGTAGAAGGGCAGGGGCGGCTTATCCACCAGCGCGCCCGCCAGCAGCGGGTCTTGCCCGGAGGCGATGCGGCGGGCGAAGGAGGCGTACAGCGCCTCGTCAGGGTGGAAGCGATTGGCTAGCAGGGGCGCGGCCCGCAGCGCGGCGGCGGCCAGCACTACCGCCACGGCCAGCGCGGGCCACAGGCCGGCGCGCCATTCACTCCCGCCGCGGGGCTGGGCGCTGGGCCGGGCCATCGGCTGGGCGGGTCAGTCCACGAAGCGGTACTTCAGCAGCGTCCAGACGGCCGCGAAGGCGTCTTGGAGGCCGATCTTCTTGCCGTCGGCGTACTCGCGTGGGTCGAACGAAATGGGCACTTCGTAAATGCGGTGCTTGCGCTTGAGCATCTTGGCCGTCACCTCCGGCTCGAAGTCGAAGCGCCGGCAGTGCAGCGGCACGCCTTTGATGACCTCGGCCTTGAACACCTTGTAGCCGGTCTCCATGTCCGACAGGATGGTGTCATACAGCAGGTTGGTCATCAGCGTCAGCAGTTTGTTGGCGATCATGTGCCAGAACATCATGGTGCGGCGCGGGCCGCCCAGAAAGCGCGAGCCGTACACCACGTCGGCCCGGCCCTCCTCAATCGGGCGCAGCAGGGCCGGGTAGTCGCGTGGGTCATACTCCAGGTCGGCGTCCTGAATGAGGATGACCTCCCCGCCGGCGGCCTCGATGCCCGTGTGCAGGGCCGCGCCCTTCCCGCCGTTCTGGGCGTGCAGGATGATCTTCAGATACGGGTGTTCCTGCGGCGTGAAACCCCGCAGCAGGTCGCGTGTGCCGTCGGTCGAGCCGTCATCCACCAGGATGATCTCGGCTTCCGGCGCGGCGGCGTGCACGCGCGCCAGCACTTCGCGCACGGTCTTCACTTCGTTGTAGCACGGGATGATGACGGACAGATGCGGCATGGGGGCGATTATAAAGGAAAACGCGGCCAGGGACGTTGCATATCTCGGCCGCGCTTGGCGCGCGTTGCCCGCCGCCGCCTTGCGGTCGGGCGAAAAGGTTCTAGAATACACGCCTCAGCCGCTCTAGACCTCAGCGAAGGAGCTTTCGCATGGCCGACGCAGTCGAAGTCGTCGTGAACGCCGGCGCCGAACACGGAGAAGGCGCCATCTGGCACGCCCAGACCCACCGCTTCTATTGGGTGGACATCATGAAGGGCCTGGTCTACATCTATGACCCGGCCGCCAACACCAATCGCGCCATCAACGTCGGCCAGCCCGTCGGCACGGTCGTGCCGCGCCGTTCCGGTGGCCTGATGCTGGCCGTCGAGCGCGGTTTCGCCGCCCTCGACCTGGAAACCGAAGCCCTGACCATCCTGGCCGACCCCGCCGACCGCGCGCCGCGCACCCGCTTCAACGACGGCAAGTGCGACCCGGCCGGGCGCTTCTGGGCCGGCACCATGTCGTACGACTCGGGCGTGATCGGCGCCGGCGCCCTCTATTGCCTGGACGCCGACCACAAGGTCTGGCCGCGTGTGGCCAATGTCAGCATCGCCAACGGCATCGTCTGGACCAAAGACAAGCGGACGATGTACTTCATTGACACGCTGGCCTACACCCTCGACCGGTTTGACTACGACCACGCCACCGGCCAGATCAGCAACCGCCGTCCGCTCATCTGTTTCCCCGAAACGCAGGGCTTCCCCGACGGCATGGCCATTGACGCCGAAGACAAGGTCTGGGTTGCCGTCATGGGTAGCGGCCGTGTCTTTCGCTATGACCCAGAGTCGGCCGCCCTGCTCTCGACCGTCGAGCTGCCCACGCCGCAGATCACCTCCTGCGCCTTCGGCGGCCCCAACCTGGACGAGTTGTACATCACCTCCAGCACGCTTGGCCTCAGCCCCGAGGCCCTGGCCAACGACCCGCTGGCCGGCGTGCTGTTCAAGGCGCGCCCCGGCGTCCAGGGCGTGCCCGCCGACGAGTACGCGGGCTAGTCCCCCATCCGGCCCGCGCACCGCCGCGCCCGCCCCTTCCGCGCCCTAACCAACCGGGCGGCCCCCACCCGCGAGGCCGCCCGGCTCATTCTCCAGCCCAGTGTGGCCGGCGGCCCAACCGCCTAGCGCGCGTGCGGCAGCACCTGCTCCACGAACAAGTCCAGCGCTTCCGAGTCGGCCGTGTCCACCCAGTGCAGCATCAACTCCTCTACCCCCGCCTCGGCCAAAGCGTTCACCTGCTCCACCACCTCGGCGGGCGTGCCCACCAGCGCGCTCCACTCCGTGCGCAGCTTGTGCCCGATCTCCTCCCACGACAGCCTGGCGAACTCGGCCACGAAGCGCCGGTAGCCTGCCGCCCGCCGCTCAAACTCCTCCGGTGTGCGCGCGCACAACACGAAGACCGAGTTGGTGCGCTTGATCGTCTTGGGGTCGCGGCCGATCTTCAGCGCCGCGTCGTCGAGCCTGGCCGAGCGCTCGCCGAACCCCGCCGGGCTTAGACTGTCGCCGTTCCAGATGTCGGCGTAGCGCGCCGCCAGCGGCAGCGTGCGCTTGGGGCCGCTGCCGCCGATCAGGATGCGCGGACCGCCCGGGCGCGTGGGGCGCGGGAACAGGGCGGCCTCCTTGAGTTGGTAGAAACGGCCCGCGAAGCTCACGTAACCCTCGCCGCGCAGCAGCAGCGTGATGACCTCCAGCGCCTCCTGCAGCCGCGCAAAGCGCGTGGCGTTGTCGCTGCTCAGCGGGTAGCCGAACATCTGGTGCTCGCGCGCGTTCCAACCCGCGCCAATGCCCAGGATCATGCGCCCGCCGCTCAGGTCGTCCAACTGGCTGGCCTGCCGCGCCAGCATAATCGGATCGCGCATCGAAACCGGCGCGACCAGCGGGCCGAAATGAACGCGCTGTGTGTTCGCCGCCAGGTAGGTCAGCGAGACGATCAACTCCAGTGCGTCCTGGTCCGGCGGCGCATTCTGAATGGTGAAGTGATCCGAGCGAAACAGGCCCGCGAAGCCCGCCGCCTCGACCTGCTTAATCAGCGCCTGCCAGCGCGGCCAGGTCATCCCGAACTGGGCTTCACTTTCAATCGAAATTTCCATGCGGTCGTGCTCCTTAAGCGAATGAAAAGCGCCCCCTACGCGGCCGCGGGTGGCGCGAAGCGCGCCTGAAAGGCGGTGCGAAGCGTGCCGCGCCCCGCCACCACTATGGCATCGCCCGCCTGGATCGCGCGCTCCAGGTTGTGCGGCGCGCTCCACGGCTCGATCCCCAGGGCGTACACGCCGGTCAGGGGCATCTTCTCCGGCCCGCCGTACGGCAGCCACACCGCCACCCATTTATACACGGCCGGGTCCCAATGCAGGCTGAAGGCCAGGTTGAGGCGCGGGTTAGTCACGGCCAGGCGGCCCGCCCGCAGCTCGGTCACGAACACCACATCGTGCGAACGCGCCTCGGGGCCGAGCACCTCCTGTAGGTCCATCCGGCCGCCCGTGCGCCGGCGCGCCATGGGCCAGCGCTCCCGCTGGCCGGGTAGCAAGCGCGCCGCTTCGTCGAGGATGGCCGGCGGCGTGTGGAACGCGCCGCCCGGGATCTCCAGCCGGCACCCCGCCTCCAGGAAAGGCGCGCCCACCACAGCGTGCTGGCCCCACACCAGGTGCGCCGGGTTGTCAGCCTCATTGGTCGCGCTCGCCTCAAAGTAGACCGTCGGCTCGCCCCGCTTGAGCGTCATGCCGCGCTCCAGGCGAAAGGGCGATTGCCGGCAGCGCACTGCGAACTGCACGGTCAATTCGTCCGGCCCCTCCGTGACAACCGTCACGTCCCAGGGCAGCGTCGCCACCTCGCCGTGGTAGGGCATGGGCCGCCCCTGGTAAGTGCAGGCGTAGTGGGCGCTGGGGAACAACTCCTGCCACCCACCGCCGTAGTTCCACTCAAACTCGCGCTCGCCGCTGCCCTCGCGGTGGGGCGCGCCCGGCGGCTGCAAGCCCCAATAGGATTGGTACATCGCGTCCACCCCGCTCGGCGCGTGCACGAAGTTGAGAATCTCGGCCCCGCGCTGCGGCAGCACCACCACGCGGATCAGCCCGTTCTCCAGCGTCAGCGCCTCCCAGCCTGCCACCGTGCCGGTGGTCAAACGACAGTCGCTTAGGTCGGCCATCGCCAGTGCTCCTTCTCAGACAGTCATGGGCGGCCCCCCTTGGCGGCGGGCGGCAAGCCGCCGGCCTGTTGCCTGGGCCGGCGGGGCCGTAGTATACGCGCTTCCGCCGAATTGTCGGACGGGGTTCGCGCCCCCCTTATGGTAGGATTGCGGCGCGGGCCGCCGCTCATGCGGCTTGCCGCTTGCTTCCCGCTATGCGCTGCGTCGTCGGCATTGACCTCGGCACCTCCAGTTGCAAAGTTGGCTTGTTCGACGCCGCCGGCCGTCCGGTGGGCTTCGGCCAGGCGGGCTACGCCATCACCCGCGGCGCGGGGGGCCAGGCCGAGCAGAACCTCGACGACTATTGGCCGAGCGTGTGCGCGGCCGTGCGGCAGGCGCTGGCCGCCGCCGGCGGGCAGCCTGAGATTGCCGCCGTGGGCCTCAGCGGGCAAGTCGGCACGCACCTGCTCATTGACCGCGAAGGCCGCGCCTTGCGGCCCGCCCTCTCCTGGCAAGACACCCGCTCACGGGCCGAAGCCCAGTGGCTGGATGAGCGCCTGGGCCGCGCCCGCCTCGCCGCCGCCCTGGGCATTGACCTGCCGCCCAGTCCCGCCTGGCCGCTGCCCCGCCTGCTGTGGCTCCAGCGCCACGAGCCGCACACGCTCGAACGCGCCTGGCGTATCCTGCAAGTGAAAGATTACGTGGTCTGGCGGCTCACCGGCGACCTCGCGACCGACGCCTCCAGTTGGCGCGGCCTGCTGCGGCTGCCGGGGCCGGGCCTGGCCGAGGACGTGCTGCGTGAGCTTGGCCTGCCGCTCGACCTGCTGCCGCCCCGCCGGCCGCCCTCCGCCGTCATCGGCCAACTGACGCCCGCCGCCGCCGAGGCCTGCGGCCTGCCCGTGGGCGCGCCCGTGGTTACCGGCTGGAACGACCTGAACTGCGGCCTGCTGGGCACGGGCATCGTCCAGCCAGGCGCGGGATTCGAGATTGGCGGTACCACCGAGCACCTGGGCGTGGCCCTGGCGCGTGACGCTGCCCTGGGCGCCGCCTCCAGCCTGATGCTCGCGCCATACCTCACCGACGAGGCCGACGGCGCGGCGCGGGTCTGCTACGGCGTCACCTCGGCGGGCGGCGGCGCGCTAGAGTGGTGGGGCAACCAACTCGTGCCCGACCTGCTGGCAAGCTACGGCATGGCGCTCCCGCCCGACGTGCCCGAGCGCCTGCTGGCGAGCGCCGCGGCCGTGCCCCCCGGCGCGGGCGGGCTGCTCTTCCTGCCCTATCTGCACGGCGAGCGCGCGCCTGTTTGGGATGCGGCGGCGCGCGGCGTGTTCTTCGGCCTGAACGCCGGCCATCGCCACGGCCACTTCGTGCGCGCCGTGCTCGAAGGCGTGGCCTTCAGCCTGCGCCATGTGCTGCAAACCGTGGAAGCGGCCGTCGGCCGGCCCGTCGAGCGCCTCTCCGTCTCTGGCGGCCCGGCCGCTCTGCCGCTCTGGAACAGCATCAAAGCCAGCGTCCTCAACCGCCCGCTCGTCATCCCCCAGGTCACCCACGCCGCCTGCCTGGGCGCGGCCATGCTGGCGGCCCTTGGCGCGGGCTGGCACGCCAACGCCGCCGCGGCCGCTGGCGCTATGGTGCGGGCAGCGCGCGTGGTCGAGCCAGACCCCCGGCCCGCCGCGCGCTACCGCGAACTGTTCGAGGTCTACGTCAGTCTCTATCCGCCGCTGCGCCCCGCTTTTGCGCAGTTGGCGGCCATCACCGCATCCGAGGGAGTCTAGCGCATGAACGACACGCCGCAGTCACCGGTGCTCATCATCAGCGCGGGCAAGATCGCGCGCGGCTACGTCGGCCACCTGGCGGCCCTCTCCGGCGCGCCGCTGATCTTCGTAGATGTGAATCCGAACGTCATCCGCCTGCTCAATGAGCGCGGACAATACACCGTGCACATCCTGGGCAACCCGGCCAAATCCACAGTCGTCAAGAATTTCAGCGCCCTGCACACCAGCAACCCGGCCGTGGCCGACGCTGTGGCCCACGCCCGCCTGGCCTTTATCTCTGTGGGCGGGCCGAACCTGCCGGCGGTGGCCGCGCTGCTGGCCCCCGGCCTCCGGGCGCGGCGCGCGGCGGGTGGGGCGCTGCTCAACATTGTTTGCTGCGAGAACTGGCGCCGCCCGGCCGAGATCGTGCGCGCCCAGTTGGCCGAGCGTCTGGGGCCGGAAGACCGCGCCTACCTGGCGAGCAAGGTCGGCATTGCCGAGGCCACCGTCCTGCGCTCGTGCATCGAGCCGACCGAGGCGCAAAAGGCCGAAGACCCCCTGGCGGTGCAGGCGCAAGATTACTGGGAGTTGCAGATTGACGCCGCCGCGCTGGTCGAGCCGCTGCCGCCCATCGCCGGCCTCCAGCCCATTGAGAAGTTTCACGCGGCCCTCGAGCGCAAGCTCTTCACCTACAACGCCGGCAACGCCGTCATCGGCTACCTGGGCGCGGTGCGCGGCCACCACTACCTGCACCAGGCCGCCAACGACCCGCTCATCGTCGCCGAAGCCCAGGGCGTCTATGCCGAGAGCGGCGCGGCCGTATGCGCCCGCCACGGCTACACCCCGGCCGAGCAGACCGCCTTCGCTCAGCAGTCGCTGCGCAAGTATCAAGATGCCACCATTGTGGACCCGGTCGAGCGCCAGGTGCGCGACCCGCTGCGCAAGCTCAGCCGCTACGACCGGCTCATCGGCCCGGCCATGCTCGCGCTGGAGTACGGCATCCGCCCCTGGCACCTGGCGCTGGCCATTGCCGCCGCCGTGCAGTACACCAACCCCCGCGACCCCGCGGCCGTCAAACTGCACGCGCTGTTGGCCGAACAAGGCCTTGATGTCGTGCTGGCTCAGGTGTGCGAAATTGACCCGCAGGGTGAGTTGGCGCGCCTCGTCAAGCAGCGCATGGGCGACGTGGCCGCCTTCGCCCGGCCCCCGGCGGGCGCGGCCTGATGTCATTCGCGGCTAGCGCGACTTGCTGTCGGGTGTACGCCATCGCCCGAGCGTTCGCATTCGCGCAGGCTCGCGTAGGGCCGCTCAACTGAGCGGCCGCCGCGCGCTACCAACAGAACGCCTTCCATTCGAGTGCAACTCGCTCTCGGCCCATGCCGCGCGCCTCCGGCGCTGCGCTCAGCGCCGCCGCGCTTACCGGCCGCTACTCGCCGTTCGCCGGCCGTGCGTAGTCGTCGGCGTAGCGGGTGATGTCACCCTGCTGCCAGTTGCCGAAGGCCACCTCCAGCACCCGCACGGCCCGGTCGCCCGCCGCCGCCAGCCGGTGCCGCGTGTTCGCCGGTATCCACACCTCCTCCCCCGCGCTGGGGCGCAGCGTTTCGTCGCCGACCACCACCTCCGCGCCGTCGTCCAGCGCGATCCACAACTCGGCCCGCCCCGTGTGCGCCTGCAAACTCAGGCGCTGCCCCGCCTGCACCGTCATCACGCTCACCGTGCAATCCTCGTTGCAGGCATACTGCTCAAACGCCCCCCACGGCCGCGCCACGTGCGTCCCGGGCGGCTTCGCGGCCGGGATGGGCTTCGTCACATAATCAGTCATCGCTTGACCTTCCAAAAGAAAACCTGCCCTCAGACAATCCGAGCCAGTCGAGTCCGCACTGGCTCCCTCTCCTGTCCCCGACCAGCGTCCCGTAAACGCCGTTCCTTCCGGTGCTCTTTAGCGCATCACCGCCTAAGGTCAAGATCACGGCCGCGATCGGATTAGGCCGTGTTCCTAATAGACGTGTGCCGTCCCCGCGCCCGGTAGGGACGTAGCGTGCTACGCCCCGGCCCCGCTCCCCAAGCAGCCGCGTCATTCAAGTCGGCCCCCGCTTTAGCAGGTTTTGATCACAACGCCGGTTGTCTTGGGGCAGGCCCGGTTTTCCAATCCTAGCTCGGCATTACCGGCCCCGAGCGGTCCTGCGCTGTGAGCGGCCGCGCGCCCTCTGCCGCCACTACCAACGTGCGCTCGATGTGCGTCGCCCCCACCCCCGGCACGAAAATAGCCGACTCCAGGTTGACCACCATATCCACCTCCAGCGGCAGGTCGGCCAACTCGTTGATGCAGTCATCGCGCAGGCGCCGCTCGCTCGGCGCCACCACGATCGGGTAATCCCGAATCTCCAGCCCCAGGCCGTGGCCGTGCGGGTTAATGGCCGTGAAGCCGCGTTCGGTGAGCGCCTGCCACATCGCCGTGTGCGCCGCCGAGCCGCGCACCCCCGGCTGCACCGCCTGCATTCCCGCCGCCAGGCACGCCCGCAGCGCCGCGTGCCGCTCCGCCAGCGGCGCCGGCAGCGGCCGCAGCGCGTAGGTCATGCCCGTGTCGGAGAAGTAGCGGCCCACCAGGCAGCCGAAATCCACGAACATCACCTCGTCCTCCGCCAGCCGGTACTCCGGCTCGCCCGCGATACCCAGCCCACGGATGCAGTAGGAATAGTGGTCGTACTCGGCCCCCAGGTCGGCGATCCGGCTGCGATAATGCCGGGCCAAGTCGCCCACGGCCGCGCCCGGCCGCCCCAGCGCCAGGCTCTCCAGCGCCGCGAGCTCGTTGATCTCCGCCGAGCGCGTCAGCCGCCGCAGTTCCTCCGGGCTTTTCACTGCGCGGATCAGCCGCAGCAGGTTGCTGCAATTCCTCACCTGGGCCTGTGGCAGTGCGCCGTCCAGCGCGGCGCGGGCGGGCGCGCTCAGGCCCTCCATGTCCAGCCCAATGCGGGCCTTGTCCAGCCCGCGCGCCCTCAGCAGCCCCAGCAGCGCCGCCGTCGGCGTGGCCGCCAGGGCAGGGCGGTGCAGCGCCTCGTACAGCCGCTGATACTTCGGCGCCAGCGGCCCCGGCGGCACACTCTCGTCCATGCCCGTTGCGCCAAAGGTATGAACCTCGCTCACCCAACTGTCGGCGGCGTTCACCACCGCCAGCGGGCTGACGATCAGCGCCGGCTCGCCCTCCAGCGGGAAGAGCGCATAAGCCTGCCCCCGGTTAGACGACGCCCCCGGGGCCATCATGTATTCCTTGAACAGCGGGTCAATCCAGTTGTAGTAGTCGGAAAAATATGTGATATTCGGCCACGCCGCGGCTACCAGCGCGTCCAGCCCGCAGCGGCGCATATACTCCACGGCGCGTGGTCGGTTAAACAGCATGGCGCTCCTCCTGCCGATTAACAAATCGGGCAAAATAGGCTATAGTCTTTGGCCATAACCGAAGTGTGAAGATCTGGCAAGCTGCGCTCCCTGGCGTGGCTTGTGTCATATATCGGACCCGGAGTGCAGATGAAAAGCAGCACGCTGGCGGGGCGCGCCCCCCGCAAAGACGACCTGCTGATCGTGGACGTGGACGTGCACGCCCACGAGACGCCCGCCGCGCTGGCCCCCTACTGCGAGATGCCCTGGCGCAAGACGCTGGAGCACCTCGCTACCGTGCCCGCCCGCTACCTCGACATCCCCGGCTTCGCGCCGTCCATCGGCCTCTGGCCCTCATTTCCGCAGAGCGGCGGCGACCGGCGCAATACCGTCACCAGCGCCGCCCAAATGCGCCAGGACCTGGACGACCTGGGCGTGGATATCGGCGTCATCTTCCCCGACCACCTGCTCAGCCACGCCGGCCTCAAACAAACCGATTACGCCGTGGCGCTGGCCCGCGCCTACAACCGCTGGCTGGTCGAAGAATGGCTCACCCAGGATAACGGCCTCAAGGGCGCCATCATCGCCCCGCACCACGACCCTGAGGCCGCCGCCGCCGAGATCCGCAAGTACGCCGCCCATCCGCACGTCGTGGCCGTCTACCTGCCCACCTGCGTCGTCGAGCCGCTCTACGGCCACCGCCGCTACGACCCCACCTTCGCCGCCGCCCAGGCCGCAGGCCTGCCCGTCATGCTGCACAGCGTCACGCTCGTGCACCCCAACTTCCCCTTCAACCTGCAAGGTTACGAAACCATGTTCGCCACGCACCTGCTGGCGCACCCCCTGGCCCTTATCGCCAACCTGGTCTCCATGATGGAAACCGGCGTGCCCGAGCGCTTCCCCGACCTGAAAATCTGCTTCACCGAAGGCGGCATTGCCTGGGTCCCGTGGATCATGCTGCGCATGGACAAAGAATACGCCGAGCGCCGCCGCGAGGTGCCCATCCTTAAAGACCGGCCCAGCCGCTACGTGCGCAAGATGTACTTCGCCACCCAGCCGATCGAAGAGCCTGAGCACCTGGGCGACATGGCCACCCTCCTCACCCTCTTCGGCGGCGAAGACTCGGTGCTGTTTGCCTCCGACTGGCCCCACCACGACTTTGACCACCCCAACAAGGTGCTGCAAATCCCGGTGGCCGACCACGTGCGGCGCAAGATCATGGGCGAGAACGCCCTGAAACTGCTCAAGCTCACCCGGCCCGTGCGCCTGGCGGCGGAATGACCCAGCCCTACATCGTCGCCAAGGTCGCCGACGTGCCGGAGGGCGCCCACCTCATCGTCGAGGTGCGCGGTCGCTCCCTCGGCATCTTCAACGTGCGCGGGCGCTACTACGCCCTGCCCAACGCCTGCTTTCACCAGAACGGCCCGCTCTGCGCCGGCGCCGTCAGCGGCACGGTCACCGCCGGCCCCGAGACCAACTGGCAGCGCGCCTGGGGCCGCGAAGGCGAGATCATCGTCTGCCCCTGGCACGCGCTGGAATTCGACATCCCCTCCGGCCAGTGCCTGGCCTACCCCAACCGCAAACTGCCCACCTGGGAAGTGCAAATTCACGGCGACGAGCTCGCCGTACTCATGTAATTCCTTTATCCACCGGCGGAGGCCTACCCATGCTCACCCCAGAACAGGTCGCTCATTTCGAGACGTTTGGCTACATTGTCATCCGGCAGGCCTTCTCGCCCGCGGAGATGGCCGTCATCGGCGCCGAATTCGACGTCGTGCTGGCCGAAGATCGCCATGGCGCCGCCTTTGACGGCGAGAAGCGCCAGGCCGTGCTCGGCTTCATGGAGCGCCGCCCGCCCCTGGCCCGCCTGGTCGAGACCGACCTGGTCTACGAAGCCATGGAGCAGTTGCTCGGCCCCGGCTTCACCTGGGTCGGCTCCGACGGCAACCTGTACGTCGGCGACACCAGTTGGCACCCCGACGCCGGCCGGCCGGAGTACCGCTTCATCAAAATTGCCTTCTACCTCGACCCGGTCACCAAAGACACCGGCGCGCTGCGCGTTATCCCCGGCTCACACCGCCCGCCGCTCTTCAACAACCTGATGGTGCTGCACGGCCAGAAGGGCGACACCACCCCCTACGGCGTGCCCGCCCGCGATGTGCCCTGCGTGCCGCTCGAGTCGCAGCCCGGCGATATCGTGATGTTCAACCAGGCCACCTGGCACGCCTCCTTCGGCGGCAAGACCGGGCGGCGCATGTTCACCCTCAACTTCGCCGCCGCCCCCACGCTGCCCGAGCACGAAGCGCGCCTGAAGGAAATCTATAACGGCAACCTGGAATACGCTAAGACCCACCAGTACACGCAGACCAACCGCGTGTATGCCGATAGCTTCCTGCACAGCGCCAGCCCGCGTGTGCAAAACATGACGGCCAAGCTGGTGGAGTGGGGCCTGCGGTAGCCTGGCCGGTGACACCCGCTGCAAAACCCAGCGGGGCGGCCATTGGCCGCCCCGCTTCACGCTCCGTCCCGCCCCCGTCCCGCCGCTAGCGCAGCGCCGCCACACCCTGCACCACGCCCGCGCACGCCGCCGCCAGCATCCACTCGTCGCCGCTGGCGAGCAGCAGCCGAGCGCCCTTGGCAATCTGCGCCCGCATCACCTCGGGTTGGCTCGCGTCATAGCCAATCGCCGTCGGCTTGCCGGCCTTGTTCGCCGCCGCGATCACCCGCTCCACCGCCGCCGTCACCGTCGGGTGCGTCGTTTGCAGCGGCACGCCCAGCGCCATGCTCAAGTCGGCCGTGCCCAGCACCACTGCGTCCAGCCCCTCCACCGCCACGATCTCGTCAATCGCCGCCACCGCCTCGGCCGTCTCAATGATGACCATGACCACCAACTCCGGGTCACGGCGCGGGAAATAATCCTTGTCCAGCCCGTACAAGTACGCGCGCGAGGGGCCATAGCTGCGCGTGCCCCCCGGCGGGTAGCGGCAATACGCCACCGCCTTCGCTGCCTCCGCCGCCGTCTTCACCAGCGGAATCAGCACGCCGCCCGCGCCGCAGTCCAGCGCCAGCCGGATTTCGTCCGGGTCGTTGCGGCCAAAGCGCACAATCGGCGTGCAGGCATAGCCGTTCATCGCCTGCATTTGCAGCTGCGCGCCCGCCGCCGTCTGCGGCGCATGTTCGCCGTCAATGACCAGAAAATCGTACCCGGCCGCCGCGAACAGCTCTGCAATCGCCGGCGTCCCCAGCCGCAGTTGCGCCCCCAACGCCACCTTGCCCGCCGCCATTAGCCTCTTCAGATGATTATCCATGCTCAAGCCGCTCTGCCTTCGCTCAGCCAGTTGTTGGCGCCGCCACCGCCCCGCCGGCTCCCCCTTCCCGCGCCGCGAAGGGGGCCGGGGGGTTAGGTCCCCCCTAATTCTTCCGATTATCCTCGCACGTCTGCACAATCTCTTTTAGATTCTCCAGCGTCGTTTGCAGCGGCACCGCGCACTCCGGTGCGATGATGTCAATGCCCGCGTCAATCGCGCGCTGCGCCTCACCGCGCACCTCCGCTGGGCCGCGCGCGAACAGCGTCACCGGGTTGTTCACGTTGCCCGCCAGCCTGATCTTGCCCGCCGCCTCAGCCTTCGCCTGGTCCGGCTTCACCTGCGATTCAAAATGGAAGGCCTTGAAGCCGCCCTCGCGAAAGAACTGAATCCGGTCGAGCGTCGGGCCGCAGCAGTGCAAGATGACCGGCGCGGGCACCTGCGGCACTAACCGCTGATGCCGCGCCAGCAGAAAATCGCGGTACATGGTGTTGCGCACCAGGTCGCCCGTGGCGTGGTCGGCCCACACAATCGCGTCCGCCCCCGCCGCCACCTGCGCCTTGGCAAACACAACCGGCACCTGCTCCAGCACGTCCAGCGAGCGGCGCACCCGGTCGGGGTCGGCCAGCGTGTCCATCAGAAACTCCTGCACGTTGTACAGGTGATACGACAGCGTCCACGGCCCCATCACCTTACCCAGGATCATCACCTCGTCTCCGAAGTGCTTCTTGAGCAGGCGAATGGCCTCCAATGCGCACACCACATACTTGTCGTTCAAGAACGAGTCCGGGAAACCGTCGGGCAGCTTCAGCTCCACCTCGCGGTCTTCCCACGGGTGGGTGGTGGGCGTCGGCATCATCGTCTCGTCGGCCCAATCCACCTCGCAGCCCAGCGCCGTGGCCTCCTGCGAGACTGAGAAGATCGGCATAACCGAGTCGAACCCCATCACCTCGTGCGCGCCCGCCGCCAGCGTCGCCATCGCTTCCGGCTCAACGTTCGCCGCTGGAAAGTGCGCCCCCACCACGTCCATCAGTTCATAATTGATGACCGACACGATGCTGGCCGCCGGCGGCCGGTCCACCGGTTCCCCGTTCAGCGCCGCCATAAACCGCTGCTTGCCCGTCATTCGCTCCATTCTGCCCTCGCTTCTGCTCTCTCACGCCGCCTGGCCCACGGCCCGGTAATTCGCCTGCTCGCGCACCTGCGGGTTGACCACGTTTTCCGGCCATTCGCCGCGCAGCGCCTGCGCCACGTGCTCGGCCGCCTTCTGCTGCAACTCCTCAATCGCCGCCTCGCTGTAGAACGCGGCGTGCGGCGTCAGGATGATCCCCGGCTGGCCCAGCAGCGGGTGCCCAGCCGGCGGCGGCTCGGTCGTCAGCACATCCAGCGCGGCCCCGGCAATCACCTTCCGCTGCACCGCCGCCAGCAGCGCCGCCTCGTCAATCACCGCCCCGCGCGCCGTGTTGATCAGGTACGCGCTCGGCTTCATCTTTGCCAGCGCCCCCGCGTTCATCAGCCCGCGCGTCGCCTCCGTCAGCGGCACATGTAGCGATACATAGTCCGACTGCGCCAATACCTCGTCCAGGTCATTCGTCCAGCGCACAAAGCTTGGCCGGTCCCGCGGCTCGCGTGGGCTGTACACCACCACCTGCAGCCCGAACCCCGCCGCTTTGGGGGCCAGCGCCCGCCCAATCCGGCCAAAGCCGATGATGCCCAGCGTCTGCCCGCGCAGCCTGGGCAGGGGCCACCCGGCCTTCAAGTCCCACCGCCCGGCGTTCGTCGCGGCGGCAAAGCTGGCCACTTTTCGCGCGCACGCCAGCAGCAGCGCCATGGCGTGATCCGACACCTCTTCGTAGCAATAGTCGGGCACGTTGGTCACCACCATGCCCAGTTCGGTCGCATGGCCGACGGCGATGTTATCCAGCCCCACGCCGTAGCGGGCCACCGTGCGGCAGCGCGGCGCGGCGTCGAGCACCGCCGGCGTCACGTGCTTCCAGCACGTCAAGATGCCCGCCACGTCGCCCGCCAGTCGAATAAACTCCGCCTCCGTGCCGGTCTCGGCCACCACCAGTTCGGCCCCCGCCCGGCGCAGCACCTCGCGCTCGATCTCCAGTGACGGCCAGTTGTAATCGGTTACCAGGATTTTTAGCGGCATGTAGGCTGCCTCTCAGTTCAGGCGCGCTTGTATTTGGCGGTTAGCCCGAAAATACCCTGTAATCCCACAGGCACCCCTTCCCGCTCACGCCGTACTCAGCGCGCGACCAGGTCCCGAACGCTCTTGCCGGGATGCGGGCCGGGGGTTAGGTCGCCAGGCGGCCCGCGCCCCTAAGAACCTATCTCTAAACTTCACATTTGCGCCAACAGATGACGGCACAGGCGAAGTAGATCAATGCCAAGTAGTTGCTCGGCTTCTTCTCCCAGCGCACTAAGAGCCGTCGAAAGCGGTTCAGCC
>JADZEK010000191.1 GCA_020850595.1 Anaerolineales bacterium | reverse complement strand
TGCCATCTCCTTGTGGGAGACAGCATGCAGCCATGAGCGGCTGAGCGCCGCAACCGTATTTTTCGTGTTCGCGATGTCGTGAGCCTTTTCCGAGCTATTCATGTTCGCGATGTCGTGAGCCCTGACAGCTAGCAGGTAGTTGCCACATCGCCAAGTGTAAGATGTCATCCCAGGCCGAGTGACGAATGTCATGTCATTGGCGGGGCGACAGATCAGGACAATGCGTATCCACTATACACAAACCCCCTTGCCAGCAATACAGACGGTCAACCAACATCGCCTCGGTTATTCGGCTGGGCATGGTCGCGTACCCGGTAGGAAGCTTGGTTGCCATGTCTCTTGCGACAACCTTCACTTCGGCCGCAGATAGTGTCGCAGCACATCCACGCGGCCATGTCCCAGCGCGGCGGCGACTTCGCGGCGCGCTTGACGGTCGGATGCGCCCGCCTCCACAAGCCGCTCGTACAATTGGTTGGCATAGGCTGCGCGAAAGTCATGTACCCGGCTGTGTCCAATGCCTAGTTCCCGGCAGGCGCGGTTGATACAACGCTGAAGTTCACGCGGTAACCCCTTGCGATCGCGGAAGACATAATCACTACCGGGCCGCTCGCCACTGCCTCCTCGTAGTGCCTGGAAAAACTGCCAGGCCTCATCATTGAGCGGCACGTCCCGCGCTCGGCCCCCCTTGATTATGATTCCGCAAGTAGAAGCAGATGGGTTGGTCATGTGTTCTGATCCTCCTGACGGCTGAAGTAGACGCAAAACATGCCAACCGGCAGCGGGCTTCCCGGCGCCGGGTGGCATGTTAGTTGCATCGCTGATTCAGCAAGAATGGCGATGCAGTCTCGATTGCAGCGGTTCCGAGTGGTCGAACTGTCGGATGACTTGCAGCAGGCGTTTGGGCTGCCTGAGCGGATTTGCGCCGATCCCGATGGCTTGCCGTTTGTCGAGGGCCAGGCGTTTCGTACCTGGCTCATCGAGGAGAATGCCTGCCAGGCGGTCACGGCGGATCACTACTTACGAGTGGTCCTAAAGTTTCTGACGTTCCTTTGGTTTGGCTCGCCTCCTGTTCTCTATACCGCTCCGGCGGAGCAGATCCGCCAGCGCGCCCGCGAATACCTGTGCAACGAACTGGGGTGTCGGGTGCGGCCCCACCGCAACGGGAATGTCGTTGTGCTGGCGTCCAAGCAAGTCACGCAAGAGACCGTGCGGCTGTACTTGGTCGCACTCAAGCGGTTCTATGCCTGCGCCCTGCTGAAAGGTTGGTATTCGGGCGCTAATCCCTTCGCCTGGAGCGGACCCCTGGCGCACTTGGACCCTGAGGGCCCGCCCCAGATGCCGCTAACTGTGGGGATGACCTTACCGTTTGGACGGCAGGGACGTATGCCGGAGACCTATTTCTGTGTCAGTGGAGCCGAGTGGCGGCCACATGTCATTGATGACCCCGGTCTCCCCAAACGCCTGGTCGCGGCCTGCACCACGCGTCGCGATCAGATCATCATGCGCATGCTCTTTGAGTCGGGGGCTCGGATTGGTGAAATCTTGGGCCTGACCGTGGGCGACTGGCGTCGTTACGACTGGGGGGAGCGCGCCTGGGCGACGAACAAGGGCAGTCACGGCGAACGGGTCAAAGAGATCTGGTGGTCGAGCACGACCTCCCGGCTGTTGCATCGCTACGTCCATGAAGAGCGCTGCGAGCCGGATGGCCGGAGCCAGGCGCTCGAGGCCTTGCCCGAGATGGCCCCGCTGTTCGTCACGAGGGCGGGAGCGGCCTATACCTATCCGGCCTTCTATTACCATTGGCAAAGCGCTTGTCAAGCGGCGGCCGTCCAGGTCCATCCCCACCAGGCGCGCCATTGGTTTGTGACCTTGGCGCTGCACAGCATCCAGGCCTTGCCCGACCCCGACCGGCGTGACGGAGCTCGTCGCGGCCTGATCACGTACATGGGCTGGCGCAACCCCGAAACGCTCAAGGCCTACGATCACCACCTCCAGCTGCGAGACTTTGCCGCGACGCACGCCGCGCTCGCCCAGTTGGTGCAAGACGGCGCCGGCCGGGCCTCAGTGTCCTCCCACACGGCCGTGGCGCCTTGGCCGGAAGGGATGGCCATTTCGGCGGCGACCTGGGAGCGCCTGGATCAGTTGTTGGGGGCGGACTAGAAGGCGCATGGCTGTCCCAACCCAGACCCTCGTTCCGGCACGGACTGGCCCGCGAGCCCACCAGGCGAGCAGTAACGGCTGGGAGCAACTCCGGCCGCAACTACATCCCGTGGTGATCCAGGCGATCCCGGAGCCGGGCGTCTGGCAGGCCTTGGACCCCGAACTGGTGAATTGGCTCAGCAACACCGTGGCGAAATACCCATGGCTGAATCACCTGGCCCTGCTGGCGGTGGTCTACGGCAGCCGCAGTGGCGCCGCCAATCAGGTCAGCCATGTCCTGGCCTTGCACTCTTTTCTGCGCTGGGCGATCCCCGACCACTATGCGGATATCGGTGCGCTACTGCCGGAGCAGGCGCTGGCCGCCTATTTCGGTGATCCGCCCCAACCGCGCGGGCAGATGCCCTTGGCCGGCTATAGCACGCTGCAACTGTATCTGCAGCGTTTTTTGGAGTCGGTAGCCCCCGAGCAGCGCCGGGCGCTAGTCCCTTTCTTGCTGCCTACCCTGGTCAACTCGCAACGGCTGCGGCGGTTGCGGGCCGAGGTCGAGGCCACATCTCGCCGGGCGCGCAAGCAGCAGGCGTTTGCGGTCGTGCGGCGCCTGCCTGAACTGGTGGCGCTGGGGCGCCGGCGGTATCGCTGGCTGGCCGAACTGGAGCAACAAATGCAGCAGGTGGCCCAGTCGGTCCAGCTCGGACAGACCCGTCTGCCGGCGCTCATCAGCTTGCCGGGGCTGGAAGAGCGGTCGCGCGTGACCTTTCGCGTCTGGGATCGGGCGAGTTGGGTGCAGGCCCATGCGGCTTACAGTCACAGCACACGCTGGGTCGCGAACAAAGACGATCGGCCGCAGCGGACGGAGAAATACTTTCTCCAGCTGGTGGGGGACCTGCCGGAAGAGGCTTGGTTTTTGCGGGCGGTCGCCAACGGCCTGCTGCAAGGCACCACCAACACCCACACCCCGGAGAATCAGCGTTACCGACAGGCCTGGCACTTGCCCGTCCATTTCGCCAAGATCGAGCCTGGCCTGCTGACGCCGCGCCGGTCGGTCGCCGGCTTCCTCTACTTTGCGCGCCGGGCGGCGGCCGGGACGCCCGATGACTCCGCGATCCTGTTTTGTGTCGAGCCGCTGCTGGCGGCCGCGGCCGTGGGGCTGTTCGCGCTGGTGGCGATCGTCTCCACCGGTATGCGCGTGGGGGAATTGCTGCAGGTGACGCTCGACCGGGAGTGCATGGAACAGGGCAGCCTGCCGCAGTTCGATGATGCCGCCGGGACGTGGGTGGCTGGTCCCAAGCAGCTGTACTGGAAACTCTATCCCAAAGGCCGCGAACAGCGCGAACGGTACCTGGTCACGGCGCACATGACCGAGGCGTTGTTGATCCTGTTGGACCTGCATCAGCGCTATTGTGGGGAGGCCCAGCTCAAGTCCCTCGCGTCGCGCCGGCGGCGTGACTTCCGGCATGCGCGCCGTTTCCCCGGACAGTACAGGTTCGTACTACAGTGGCAAGGCCAGCATCTCTCGCAGCAGGCGATCCAACGCTGCCTGGGTTTTCTGTTGTTGGAGCACGTGTGCCGCGATCTGGATGGCCAGCCGGTGCCGATCGCGCCGCATCTGCTGCGGCATGCCGTGGCGGGTTGGTTGCGCAACCAGGGGATTCCCCTGGAAGAGATCATGGTCTTGCTCAAGCACGTCAACATCGCCGTCACGGACTACTATAGCCAGCCGTCACCAGAGGAGTTGCATCGCCAGTTAGGTCCGGCCCTAACGGCTTTGGCCGGGTTAGCGGGGATCGATCCGGCCAGTCTCCGCAGCCCGGCCGAGATCCAGGCCCTGGCGCATGGGGCGCTGAAACGGTATGGCGCTCTGCGGCGTACCCCGGGCGGCAATTGTGCGGTGTTCACCCCCTGCGAAGTTCAATTCCAGTGTGCCACTTGTCCGCACTACATTCCGGATCCGGCGCGCCGGGCGGAGGTGCAAGCGCAAGTCACCCATCACGCCCAAGCGATCCAGTTATTCGGCGAATTGCAGGACTACCTGCTGGTCGAGGTCCAACGGGCGCACCTGCGGGACTGGCAGCGCATTGAGCAAGAGATGGAGGCCTTGGCCGCCGTCCAACTCGCGGCGCCACCGGCATCGGCGGTGCTCCAGGACCTGGGCCTGGATGACCTGGGTGGTATGCTCCTGGAGCATCTGGACCAAATCCGCAGCCTGCCCACGCCGGAGGACTTGAACCATGACTGAATCGGCTTCCGGCGACGTGCGCCGCGGGCGCGTGCCGGCCGCGTTCGATCAGCACAACCGGGAGAAGTTTGAACGGGTCGTGCGATTGACCCAGCAGGCCATCATCCGGCTGGAAACCCAAGGGCGGCCGATTACGCTCGCGGCCCTGGCCGAGGCGACGCGGGGGGTGGATGATCAAGGTAAGGGGATCACGCCGGCGACTATTCTGCGTAACCCGGCGGCCCGCGAACTCTTTCATCAACACAGCCTAGCTTATAAGGAACGACAGCGGACCGCCAGGCAGGCGAAACGCAAAGGCGCGAGGCCGACTGTGGCCCGCGAAGCACAGGTCCCTTATCGAGGCCTGCGTGCCTGCGATCTCATCCCGATGATTGAGACGCTAACGGCCAAGCTGGTGGCGCTGCAAGCGCAACACGATAAGCTCAAGACCGAACGCGATGAGGCCTATCGCCTGCGGGAAGAGGCCGTTCAGCAAATCGCCCGGCAACTGGCCGCCCTGACCGGATCCCGAGCCCCAGCGAGCCCTTCGCCTCACAGTGTGAGCGAACGGTGATGGCCCCCAACCGTGCTCTTCGACAAGCGCGCTGCGAACGCGCCGGCTGGTGGTTGGCACAGGGGGTCGAGCTCGTGCCGCTCAAGCCGCGGTCGAAGGAACTGCAACCGGGCTATGGGCC
This sequence comes from Anaerolineales bacterium, assembly GCA_020850595.1. Lineage (GTDB taxonomy): Bacteria > Chloroflexota > Anaerolineae > Anaerolineales > UBA6663 > JADZEK01. Next base: position 1,735 of record JADZEK010000191.1, on the reverse strand, counting down.
ACGCCGCGCCCGGATCGCGGCGCTGGAGGTAGCCCGGCAGTGGTTTCTGAAGACGGATGCTAACCTGGGCGTGGTGCTGGGCGGACGGGTGGGCCTGGCGGTGTGTGATTGGGATGCCGCGCCAGCCTACCAGGCCTGGCGCGAGGCGCAGGGCGCGACACTGCAAACACTCACCGAGCAGACCGCGCGCGGCTACCACGTGTTCGTGTGGGGGGAAAGTCTGCGGCAAGCTGCGAGCGCCGGATGCGAGTTCAAGACCCGGGGCGTGTGCATGGTTTCGCCTTCGGTTCATCCAAGCGGTGTGGTCTATCGTCTGGTGACCGAGGCGCCGATCGCCCGTCTGACGGCGGAAAGCGCGCGCCGCTTTTTCCCTTTTCTAAGCGAAGCTCCTGGCCAGCACACGCCCGAGGCTGGCGTGGGGCTGGCTGTGATGCGCGCGTGTGGAAAGCCAACCGGTGCTCGCGCGGCGAAGGATGGCGTGGTCGCTCGGATTAAGGCAGCGCGCTCCATCGCGGCCGAGATGACGGCGGCGGGGGTCAAGCTGCAATTGGCCGGCAAGACCACGCTGGTAGGCCGCTGTCCCTTTCACGATGACCACCGACCCAGCCTGTGGGTCAACCCGGAGAGTGGACTCTGGGGGTGCAACAAGCCGGGGTGTCCCGCGGCGGGGACCCACGACCTCATCAACTTCCGGGCGCTGTGGCGTGGCCTCTCCCTCCGCGCTGCGATCAAGCAGCTGGCGGATGAGTTTCTTGGAGAGACGCCGGGAAAGCGTTGATACTACCATCTTGACAGCGACTTAAGATTAGGTGCTATGCCCGTCGAGATTCAAGCTCCAACCCGTTGTGCTAATCTCGCCCAGGCGCAACCCAGCGACTTCTGATATCCGTAGCCCGCCACGCCAGGCAGCCTCGGCCGCCAGAGCTAGCCGACTGTCCGGGCAGGCCCGCCGAAGGTGCGCAATGATTTGCTGGGCTTCCTCTGCCGAGTAGGGCGCCGGCCGTGCGTCCGCATGGCGGCTGTACAGATCTACCGGCACGAGTTCCAGCGCGTCCTTGGGCCGCCAGCCCACCGCCCGCAAGCCGACATCCAGCTTGGCGATGGCCGCGACATACTTGTTGATCGTCGCGTGCGACAGGTCGCGGTCATGCAGGCTCCGGACGAACTGCTCGACCATCGCGGGGCTGATCCCGCCGACGAATTTCTCGTCGAACTCAGCGCGCACCCACTTCGCAAATACGACGCTGCAACTGAGATAGATCTTCATCGTGCCGATGGAATAGATGCGCTCCGCCGCCGTACCGTCCTGCTTCCCGGCATGGCGGCTTGCCCCCGGCGCGAACACCGCCTGCAATGCTGACATAACCTGGAAGACCGCTGAGCCGTAGTTCTTTGCCATTTTTACCTTTCGATCGCCAGACACACCCAGGGATCAGGCTTATGGACCGTGGAAACCGGCTTCGCCGGTTTCCACGCTCACTGCCATTACTCTTTTTGAGCAGCCACCGCTGCTCGATCACTGGCGCGGGAAAGACCGCCCGCCGCCGTTTGCCGACTTTGTCCAGTTATAGCTCCTGATGGAGCGCAGCACACTCTCGCTGGAGTGGCTAGTTTGACAATGTCACATTCGAATTGCGATGTTATGGTATGACTGGCGGAATGAGCCTAAGATCGCCTCACCTGCCTGTTACGAACCGGAACGCTGGGGTCTGCCGGCCGAAGCCGTGCGCGGTCT
>JADZEK010000190.1 GCA_020850595.1 Anaerolineales bacterium | reverse complement strand
GATCCTGGGTTGAGATTCCTCACCCCCCACAATGCCGAAGGATGGCCGGCAACCGGAGGGGGGCTTCGGAATGACATGGTCCGCCGAGTGTTTCGCCACTGGGGGGCTGGCGCACCGCGCCATGCGCGCTTCGAAATGACAATTCATAGAGGAGATCGAGTCAGTGCGGCCGTTTCTGCCGTGGGGGGGCCGGCGCAGGGCGCCATGGGTACTTCGGAATGACAGGCAAGATGGGGCTGATGGGTCCCAAGCGCAGTTTAGATGCAATTGCCCTGCCGGCGGCCGAGGGTTTAGCCATCTGATCGTTTTATGCTAGTATGACTGCCCGCCACCAGAACACTCGGCTCTGCTGCCCGGCTCGCTGCCTGTTTTCAGCGCGCCCGTGAGGCGCGTCAGACGGACACCTGGAGGAAACGAGGATGCACATGGAGAAGCGAAACGTTGGAATGGGGCTGGCGCTGGCCTCCGCCTTGGGACTGGCGCTGACGTTAGCGGTGCTCGCCACGCCGGCCCGCGCCGGCCCGCCGACGCCCATTGATTGGACGCAGTATGCGGTTGGCTTTACTCAGCCAATTGATATTGCCTTCACCGGCGTGGCCACCGACACGCGCATGTTCGTGGTTCAGCGTGACGGGCAGATCAAGATCGCGCTCAGCAATGGCTCGGTGCTGACCGACTCGTTCTTGGATATTGGTGACATCGTGGATAGTGAGAGCACTGGTGAACGAGGCCTGTATGGCATGGCCTTCGACCCCGATTACGCCAACAACGGGTCATTCTATGTGGACTACATTGACCTGGACGACAACATACAACTGTCGCGGTTTCAGGTGAGCGCCGACCCGAATGTGGCATTGACGACCGAGGTGAAGTTGCTGACCATCCCTATCTCTGTCACGAGTCAACATAATGGTGGCAACCTTGACTTTGGCCCCGATGGCTACCTGTATATGGCGCCCGGCGACGGCGGTATTCGCGTCTATGGGCAGTGGACCGATCGCCTGTTGGGCAAAATGTTGCGGCTCGATGTCAGCGGCCAGCCGACCTACACGGTGCCCGCGACCAACCCCTTCACGCAGACCGCCGGGGTCCTGCCGGAGATTTGGGCCATTGGGCTGCGCAACCCGTGGCGCTTCAGTTTTGATCAGCTGACGGGCGACCTGTATATTGGCGACGTGGGCGAAGGCTCTTGGGAGGAAGTAGACCGTCAGCCGGCGGCCAGCCCGGGCGGCGAGAACTTCGGCTGGGGCTGCTACGAGGGCACGCACGTCATGCATCTCGACCTCAACTGCCCCGACCTGGCGGACACCACGCTGCCGTTCTACGAGTACGACCGTTCGGTTGGCCACTCTGTTATTGGCGGGTATGTCTATCGCGGCGCGGCGTATAGCTATCTCCAGGGTTACTACTTCTTCGCCGACTTCATCTCGCGGCGTTTCTTCGCCTACAACACCACCACCCACAACGTGCTAAATCTGGGCCAGTTTTTTGGCCTGGGGTGGATGCCGGTGACCTTTGGCCAGGATGCGGCCGGCGAAATGTACGTGGCCGACTGGGTCTCGGGGACGGTCTACAAACTCGTGGGCATGGGGCCGCTGGAGCACTTGTTCTCCATGCCGCTGATCAGCCGCTGAGCGCCTGACGCGCGGGCGGCCCAACGAAAACGCCCGCCGGCCTCAAGCCGGCGGGCGTTGCTGCGTTGTTGCCCCCGTTGGCGGCGTTACTGCGCCGCCGCCAGCGCCGCGTCAATCGTCGCCGTCACCTGCGCGAAGTCGAGCGGGTTGGCCACCTTCTGCCCGTTCACCAGCAGCGACGGCGTCGAGTTCAGCGCATACTGCCGCGCCAGTTGCTCGTCGGCGATCACGGCGTTGGCCGCCGCGCTGGAAGTGAAACACTTGGCGAAGGCCGACGTGTTTAGCCCGGCTGTGCCGGCCAACTGCCCCAGCCGCGTGTCGCTGAACGCCCCCCGGCCCTCGCCCGCCTGGTTGGCGAACAGCAGCGCGTGGAACTGCCAGAACCCGCCCTGCTCGTTGGCGCACTCGCTGGCAATCGCCGCGTGGCGCGACTCCACCCCGCCCACGTTGCCGTCAATGATAATGAAGTGATGATACTCAAAGCGCACCCGCCCAGCGCCGTTGGCGACGTAGCGCTCCACGAGCTGAGCTTGAATTTCCTCGTGGAACATCCGGCAATAGGGGCACTGAAAATCGGAGAACTCTTGCACCACCACCGGCGCGCCGGCCGGGCCCATGGCCTTGCCGTTCGCCTGGGGGTAGGCCGCCGCCTCGGCCGTCACCAGCGCCCCGTCTGGGTTGGGGGCCGAGGCCAGGCTCTGAAAGACCAACACCGCCACCACCACCAGGCTTAGCCCCGCCACAATGGCGATGCCGGCCAGCCGCTTCTGGCGGGCCTGGCGCTGGCGGTGCTCGGCGGCTTTGCGATAGAAACTCATGCGGCTCTCCGTCGAATGGTGACTAAGGCGAGGTGGATAGGCACAGACGGGGCGAGTTTAGCATCGTGGCCGCGCCCGCCTCACTGCCATTTGTCACGTCTTCGCCGGAAATAGCTCCTTGCGCCCGGCCGCCGGCCCGTGCTCAGGTCGTGCGCGTCAACCGCCCCACCAGGTTGTGGAAAACCAGCAGATTCGGCACGTCCGGCACCGACACCGCCGTCCAGCGGATCCAGCCCTGGTCGGTCTTCTCAATCCACACGCTGCCCTGCTCGATCCGCACGGAGCGGATCTGCGACCAGGGCAGTTCCTGATCGTTCACGTAGAACTTGTGCTTGTCCAGCGCCAGCGGCCCAAAGGTCACCCGCTGTCCGGCCATATAGGCGTCCCAATAGCGCGGGAACTGCGCGCGCGCCACGGCGATCTGCACCGCGCTGCCCAGCTTGCCCACCTCGTCGGTCAGCGCGTCGTCCAAGCGCAGCTTCTCGCCGTTGCGCTTCTCCAGCGTGTACAGGTGCGTCGTCTGGTAGATGCCCAAGGTCCCCGGCTGCCGCACCACGCGCACGTACACCGCGGACACGTCGGCCCAGGCCGCCTGCTGCACGCCGTGAGTCGCGCGCACCGCCACGCCGTGCTCGTACAGCGCCGCCGTGGTCGTCCAGGCGAACCAGGTGCTCGCCAGCGCCACCAGCCCGAACACGAACAGCCCGCCCGCGCCGAGCAGCTGCACCAGCATGCGCTCCCGCGCCTCAGCGCTCGGGTCGGCCTCCGTCACCGCGATCGCCACGAACGCCAGCGCCAGCCCCGCCCCGGCGGCGGCCAGGCCCAGCCCCGCCAGCAGGCAGCTCCCCCGCACGCCGCGGGTGTATTCCTTTTGCAGCGCACCCAGTTCTGTGATAGCTCTGAAGGGCGATCTGGATTGGTTTGCCATGCGCCTGCACCTGGCCCCCCCGCGAGTCGCGCCTCCCCTGGTTCATCAGGCTCAGTATAGCCAAAAACGGCCGGCGCATGACAGGCAACACGGCTGCCATGCGCGCCGCGCCGCGTGCTGCCACCCGCAATGGCGCGGCCCACCATTCGCGTCATTCGTGATCATTCGTGGCAAAGATTTTCTTGCCCTCGGAACTCCGCGCCGCCGCGGCCCAACCCATCCCGGCTCTATGCGTGTTCATGCCTTTCCGCTTGCCTCGCGTCCGCCCGCCCTCCGCGTTGCCCCGCTCCGCGCCGCGTGCTGCCACCCGCAATGGCGCGGCCCACCATTCGCGTCATTCGTGATCATTCGTGGCAAAGATATTTCCTCCCCTCGGAACTCCCCTCCCTCGGTTGGCGTCTTCCTCGCAGATTGCTTCATTCGCCGCCGCGCCGCCTCGGAGGTGACCATGTTCCGCTTGCGCCTCGCCAGCCTGCTGGCCTTGCTCTGCCTGCTGCTCCCCGCGTTCCAGCCCGTCGCCTCCGCTGACGGCGTAATTATTGATCCCCCGCCGCCGTGTCCGTTCGACGCCCCGTGCCCGCCGCCGCCCGACCCGCGCCCGCTCTTCCCGCTGGCCGTGCAATATCACCACGTGACCGTCAGCATAGACCAGCAGGTCGCCGTCACCCACGTGGAGGAGTTGTTCCGCAACGACAGCGGCGCCACGGTCGAGGGCACGTATATGTTCCCGCTGCCCGATGGCGCGCTTGTCACCGACTTCGCCATGTGGGTAGACGGTCAGCGCGTGGCGGGCCAGATTCTCACCGCCGAAGAGGCGCGCCAGGTCTACGACGACATCGTGCGCCAGTTGAAAGACCCGGCGCTGCTGGAATACGCCGGGCGGGGCGCGGTCAAGGCCGACATCTTCCCGATCGAGGCCGGCGCCACTCGCCGCGTGGAGCTGGAATACACGCAAGTGCTGCCCGCCGAAAACGGCCTGGTGCACTACCGCTACCCCCTCAACACCGAGAAGTTCTCCACCGCGCCGCTGGAGCAGGTGAGCCTCAGCGTCAAGGTCGCCTCCAGCGAAGCCGTACGCGCCATCTACTCGCCCTCGCACCCCATCGCGGTCGCGCGCGACGGCGACTTCCGCTTCAGCGCCGGGTACGAGGCCAACAACGTCACGCCCGACACCGACTTTGACCTGTACTACTCGGTCGCGCCGGACGAGATCGGCCTGAACACCCTCAGCTACCTCGACCCGGCTACCGGCCAGGGCTACTTCCTGATGCTGGCCGCGCCCAGCGTCAACGTCAGCGCGGCGCAGGTCGTCGCCAAAGACGTAATCGTGGTGCTCGATCAGAGCGGCTCGATGGAGGGCGAGAAGTTCGCCCAGGCCCAAGACGCGGTGGACTATGTGCTCACGCACCTCAACCCCGAGGATCGCTTTGGCCTGTTCGCCTTCAGCACCGGGCTGAACTCCTACGCCCATGGCCTCCAGCCGGCCTCCGCCGCCGACCCGGCCCGCCAGTGGGTGCGCGCCCTGCGCGCCGAGGGCGGCACCAACATCCACCTGGCCCTGCTCGAAGCGCTGGCCGACGTGGAAGCCGGCAGCACCCGCCCGACGATCCTGATCTTCCTGACCGACGGCCTCGCCACCGAGGGCGTGGTGGACAGCAGCCAGATCCTCGAAGCCGTGGGCCAGGCCGCGCCCGACAACGTGCGCCTGTTTGCTTTTGGCGTCGGCGATGACGTGGACACCTACTTGCTCGACAGCCTGGTGGAGGCCCACCACGGCGCGAGCAGCTACGTGCGCCCCGGTGCGCGGTTGGACGAAGCCGTCTCCGGCTTTTACGCCAAGATCAGCACGCCGGTGCTGGCCGACCTGACCCTCGCGGTGGAGGGCGGCGTCACGCTCAGCGACGTGTATCCCTTCCCGCTGCCCGACTTGTTCGCCGGCAGCCAGCTCGTCGTCGCCGGGCGCTACACCGGCGGCGGCCCGGCCGTCGTCACGCTGGCGGGCACGGTCAACGGCCAGCCGCGCACCTACACCTATGGCGACCAGTCGTTTGCGCGCCCCGGCGATGCCTCTTCCAGCGCCGCCGCGTTCATACCGCGCCTGTGGGCCACGCGCCGCGTCGGCCACCTGCTCAACCAGATTCGGCTGCACGGCGAGAACCCCGAGCTGATTGACTCGGTCGTCCAGCTCAGCATCCGCTTCGGCATCGTCACGCCGTACACCTCCTACCTGGTGCAAGACACCGGGTTCGACGTGCTCACCGAAGAGGGCCGCGACGCCGTCTCCGACCAGGCCTACGCCGACGCGGCCAACACCGAGGTCGAAGTCTCCGGCGCGGGCGCGGTAGATACCGCCTCCGATCAATCGGCGCTGGCCGCCGCCGAGGCCCCTGCGCCGGTGGCCGCCGACGCCGCGCAGTTCGTGCGCGTGGTGGGCAGCCGCACTTACCTCTTCCGCGACGACACCTGGATTGACACCGCCTTCGACCCTTCGCGGGCCTCGGCCGTGCCCGTCACCTTCGCCGGCGACGCCTACTTCGCCCTGCTGGATGCCCGCCCTGAGCTGGCCCCGGCCTTTGCCCTGGGAGCGCAGGTCATCGCCTTCGCCGCCGACGGCACGCCGTACGCCGTCACACTCGCGCCGGTCGCCGACCCGACCATTATTGCGCCCACGCGCACGTCCGCCGCGCCGAACGAGACCCCCGTTCCTTCGGCGCAGCCGAACGCCTCCGCGACTCCGGCCGCGACGCAAATCGCTCAACTGGCGACCCCCCTCGCCACGAGCGCCGCGCCCGGCGGCAGCGAGGTGTCCGCCCGCGCCGCCACCACCCTGGCCCTCGCTATCGGCCTGGGTTCCATCGCCTTTGTCGTTCTGGCGGGTCTGCTCTTCTACTACCGGGGCCGGCCCGCCGCTCGCTGAAAGTGAGCGGCCTCTGCACCCGCCCCCCAACCACGCAGCCATGCTCACTTTCTCCCCCGCCGCGGCCTCGTTCGTCAGGCACTCCCTTCCCGTCGCGGGAAGGGGGCCGGGGGGCATAGGCGCGAACGTAAGCTGTGACAGTCCGACGGCAGGCGCGGGGCACACGGGCTGACACGCCCGGGGGGCGCCGCCGGGCAGACGTCCCATCCCCCTGACCCCCTTCCCACTGAAAAGACGTGGGAAGGGGGAAGAGTTTTCTTAAAGGGGCGGCGGGCCAAATGCAGGCCCGCCTTCCCTTTGGCTTTCCCGGGGCAAACACAGGGCGACG
>JADZEK010000189.1 GCA_020850595.1 Anaerolineales bacterium | reverse complement strand
GGTATAAGCCCAGCGGTTGAGCGATTGAGGGCGGGTATAATCACTGGGCCAATCGCTGGCGACGAACCGACTGGTGTCTGGCGCTGCGTAGCTTGCCCCGGGGTAGGACAACTTAATGTAATCACCACACCACAACCTGGTAACACTCATGCACCCCGGCGCGCGGCCCGTCCGACCGAGTGTGTCCCTGGCGAAGTTTGCCGCCCCTGCCGATTGCCCGTACACTCCCGCCCGGCCGGAAAGGAACCTGCTGCTTGCCCGCTCGTCTGCCCCGCGCCCCGCGCGCACCGTTTGCGCTCACCCTGCTGCTGCTCCTGCCGCTCGCCGGCCTGCCGGCCCGGTCTGCCACCCCGGCCCGCGCCGCCCGCGCTCCCCACGTCCTGCTCTTCACCGCCGATGGCGCCCAACCAGACCTCTTGCGCCAATTCGCCGCCCAGGGCTATCTGCCCACTTTTGCGCGCCTGGCCGCCGCGGGCGCAGTCGCCCCAGGCGGCATGGCCCCCCAGTTACCCACCAGCACCCGCGTGGGCTGGCCCGCGCTGCTCACCGGCGCGTGGGGCGGCACGCACGGCGCGGTGAACAACGTCTTTACCCGGCACGGCCTGGGCATGGCCGAGAGTTTCCCTGCGGGCAGCTACTCGCCGCTAGAGGCCGAGACCTTGCCCGAAGCGGCCGCTCGCGCCGGACTTAAGGTGCTCATCTTCGACTGGAACTCCTCCGACCAGCCGCCGCAAGACGTGCCCACGGTAGACTACTGGCGCACCTACACGCCCGCCGGCGTGGCGCAGAACTACGCCGAGCCGCGGGTAGAAGCCGGCGCCGCCGCCTGGGGGCTGCTCTTCCAGCGGCTCAGCCTATCGCCGCTGACGGCCGGCCCCGGCGCGCCGCCCACCTTCAGCCCGCTCGTCGGCAGCCGCCTACGCCTCACCGCGTTCACGGGCGCGTTCTACGACTACGCGCTGCGCTTTTACGACGCCACCGACGACGGCCGCCGCAACTATGACCGCGTCGTCGTGGCCGCTGAGCGCGGCCAACTGGCCGACCTGGCGGTGAACGAGTGGGCCGAGATACGCCTCCGCCTCCTGGGCGGCGTGGACGACGGCCGCACGGCGGGGTTTTACGTCAAACTGCTCGCCCTCGCGCCCGATCTGAGCCGCGTCAAGCTGTTCGTCTCGGCCATCACCCGCGTCACTGCCCAGCCCGCCGCGCTGGAGGACTACCTGGCCGACCACTTCCCCACGCGCCTCGGCGTCGGCGGCCCCCTGGCCTGGGAGGGCCTCATTGACGAGGCCACCTACGCTGAAGCCGCCGCCCTGACGATAGATTTCGACACCCAGGCGCTGCCCTGGCTACTCGGTGAGTACGCGCCTGATACCAACCTCGCCCTGGTCGGCTACCTCAACACCGACATCATCCAGCACGCCATGCTGGCGCTCGTCACCCCCGGCGCGCCCGTCTACGATGATGCCGACCGCGACGGCCGGCCCGATGGCCTGGTAGCGCAGCGCCTCGGCTACCTGCGCGACACATACGTCGGGGCCGACCGCATCCTGGCCGCCGCCTGGGGCGCCATGCCGCCCGACACCGTGGTGGCCGCCACCTCCGACCACGGTTTCGCCGCCACCTGGAAAGCCGTCTATGCGCCCTATGTGCTTCAGCAGGCCGGCCTCCAGCCCGTGCCGCAGACCGCCAATTGCAGCGCCAGTGACGCGGTGCTCGCCAAAGCCTGTTGGGTCGGTGGCGCAGTGATGATCTACCTCAACGTGGCAGGCCGCGAGCCGCACGGCGTGGTCTCGCCCAGTGAGTCCACCGCCGTGCGCGAGCGCGTTATGGCCGCCTGGCGCGATCTCACCGACATTGACGGCACGCCCATCACCGCCGCTGTCTTCACCGCTGAGCAGGCCGCCGCGCTGCCCAGCGGCTGGGCGCTGGCGGGCATGGCCCATCCCGACAAGACCGGCGATGTGATCGTCTTTGTCAACCCGCCCTACCAGTTCGACTTTGCCGAGGGCGGCGCGCCCGTCCGCGATACCAGCGTGTGGTGGGCGGCGCACGGCCACTTGCCGCAGTCGGGCGCGGGGCGCGCCAACACCAACCTCCACGCCGCCTTCTACCTGGGCGGCCCCGGCCTCCGCCCGCTGGCAGCCACCCGTGTGCGCACGATTGACGTGGCCCCCACGCTGGCCTACCTGCTGGGCCTGCCGCCGCTGGCCCAGGCCCAGGGCCGCGTGCTCAGCGAAGCCCTCGCCTACACGCCTTGCCCCCTCTTCGGCCAGGTGACATGTGCGGTCAAGCGGCGGTAAACTTAGCCCGTATGCCCCCGCACACCCCCTTGCTCGTCGAGCACCGCGTCAACACCCTCGCCCACCTGCGCCGTGTCCCGCCCAGCCGCGGGGTCGAGGTGGACGTGCGCGACTACGCCGGCGACCTGCGCCTGGTCCACGACCCGCTGCAATCCGGCGAGCGCCTGTCCGACTGGCTGGCCGCCTATCAGCACGCCCTGCTGATCTTCAACGTCAAGTGCGACGGGCTGGAAGACCGCCTCATCGCGCTCGCCGCCGCCCGCAACGTCTCCAACTTCCTCTTCCTGGATGTCGCCAACCCCACGCTCGTCAAGTTGGCGCGCCGCGGCGAGCGCCGGGTAGCCGTGCGCTACTCCGAATTCGAGCCGCTGGCGTTCGCCCTGGCCTTCGCCGGCCAGGTAGATTGGGTCTGGATTGACACCTTCACCCGCCTGCCGCTCGACCCCGCCACGCACGCTGCGCTGGCCGCGCATTTCAAGCTCTGCCTGGTGTCGCCCGAGTTGCAGGGCCACCCCCGCGCCCGCATCGCCGACTTCCGCGCTCAGTTGGCCGGCCTGCCCCTTGATGCGGTTTGCAGTGACTTCTGCGAGGACTGGGCCGGTGCTTAAAGCCGCCCAGCGCGCCCATTGGCTGCAAACGCTGGTGGTGCAGTTGGTTTGCGCGCTGCACCCCGCCATCGAGCACAACCTCGGCAAGACCCTCGCGCTCAAAAAGGCGTTCTATCACGCCGCGCTTGAAGCGCTCCCTGGCGACTACCTGGAGTTTGGCGTATTCGAGGGTACCTCGCTCATCGCCGCCTTCGAGAACGACCGCCGCCTGCGTCCGCAGTCCGTGCCGCCGCGCACCTTCTGGGGCTTCGACTCCTTCGAGGGCGGCTTCAAGTATTTCGACGCCCGCGACCAGCACCCGTTCTTCCAGGAGGGCGATTTCAGCAGCAGCTACGCCCTCACCGCCCGCCGTCTGGAACGCCACTTCCGCGGCCGTGCGCCCTTCCAGCTCGTGCCTGGCTACTTTGAGACAACGCTGGCCCGCCAGACCGCGCGCGATCTCGGCATCGCCGCCGTTGCCGTGGCCCTCATTGACTGCGACCTGGGCACACCCGCCGAGTTGGCCCTCAACTTCTTGCGGCCCGCCCTCCAGCCCGGCAGCGTGCTCATCTTCGACGACTTCTTTGCCTATCGCGGCAGCCGCACCCTGGGCGTGGCCGGCGCCTTTGAGCGCTTCCAGGCCCACTGCCCAGACCTGGGCTTCCGCCGTCTGTTTGACTACGGCCATGGCGGGCAGGGCTTTGTGGTGCTGAAAGTTGCGTCCGGCGGCGTGGCTTCAGCCTGAGCGCAGCCGCTATAATGCAGGCTTCTGGCGCGGGGCCGCGCCGCCGCTCGGTGTCGGTAGCCGCCCCGGTCTGTGAGTAAAGCGTTCGAATGCAAATCGTCATCCCCATGGCGGGGCGCGGCGACCGGTTCTTAGCCGCGGGCCACACCGCCATCAAACCACTCATTGATATAGATGGCCTGCCCATGATCGCGCGCGTTGTGGCGCTGTTCCCCGGCGAGACCAATTTCCTGTTCATCTGCGCCCAAGACCACCTCGACACCACGCCCCTGCGCGAGGTGCTGGCCGCCCTCGTCCCGACCGGCCGCGTTGTTGGCATCACGCCTCACAAACTCGGGCCGGTCCACTCGGCGCTCGCCGCCGAGCAGCACATCGCCGCCGACGAACCGGTCATGCTCAACTATTGTGACTTCGGCGTGGGCTGGGACTACGCCGACTTCAAGCGCCTCCTGGTCGAGCGTGATCCGGCCGGCGCGCTCACCGCTTACCGCGGCTTTCACCCGCACAGTCTCGGTCCCAATCTGTATGCTTACCTGCGCGCCGCTGGCGACCGGATGCTGGAGATCAAGGAAAAGGGCTGCTTCACCAACGACCGGATGCAAGAGTTTGCCTCGGCGGGCCTGTACTACTTCCGCAACGGCGCGCTGCTCAAGCACTACTTTCAACGCGCCAAGGCCGCCAATCTGAAAACCCAGGGCGAGTATTACGCCAGCTCGCCCTACAACCTCATCGCGGCCGACGGCCTGCCGGTGCTCATCTACGAGGTGCGCCACTTCCTGCAATGGGGCACGCCCGAAGATCTGTCCGAGTACCTGGGCTGGTCACGCTTCTTTACCCAGCCCCAGTGGACCCCCAGCGCGTCGCCCAGCGCGGGCGCCGTGCTGGTGCCCATGGCCGGGGCGGGCGAGCGCTTCCGCCGTGCCGGCTACGCCGAACCCAAGCCCCTCGTCCCCGTCGCCGGTCGCCCCATGGTCCAGCGCGCCCTGGCCACGCTGCCCCCCGCTGCGCGCACCCTGGTCGTGGCCCAGGCGGCGCATCTCGCCCACCCCGCGCTGCGGCCCGCGCTCGCCGCGGCCACCACCCGCCCCGTTGAGTTGCTAGCCGCACCGGGGCCGACCGCCGGGCAAGCCGCCACCTGCTTGCTGGCCCGCGACGCGCTCGACCTCGACGCGCCCCTCTTCATCGGCCCCTGCGACTCATCCTTCGTCTACGCCGAAGCTGACTGGGCCGCGCTCACCGCTGACCCCCAGGCAGACGCCGCCGTGTGGACCTTCCGCGACCACGCCCACGCCAACCGTTACCCGGAGCAATACGGCTGGGTGCAGGCCGATGCCGCGGGTTGGATCGCCGGCATCTCCGTCAAGCAGCCGCTCCACGCCGATGTGCGCGCCGACCCCGGCGTGACCGGCGCATTCTGGTTCCGGCGCGCGCGCCTGTTCTTCGAGGCCGCCGATGCGTTGGTGGCCCAAAACCACCGGGTGAACGGCGAGTTCTACGTGGACGCCGTCATCCCCGTGCTGCTGCAGCAGGGCCGCCGCGCCCGCCTCTTTGACGTGACCCATTACCTCTGCTTCGGCACGCCCGACGATGTGCGCACCTACGAGTATTGGGACGCCTACTTCCGCTCGCACCCGCGCCGCCCACACCCCGTAGACGCGGCGCCGGCCCCTGCCCATGCCTGACGACGCGCTCGGCGGCGCGGCGGGCCTGCCCCGGCTGGCCCTCGTGCTGCCCTGCTACAACGAAGCCGATAACCTGCCCCGCCTGCTGGAAGCCTACGCCGCCGCCCACGCCGCTACCGGTCTGCCGCACGACCTCGTGCTGGTCAACAACGGCTCCACCGACGCCAGCGCCGCCGTGCTGGCCCGCGAGTTGGCCCGGCCAGAGCTAGCCTTTGCCCGCGCCGTCACCGTGCCCGTGAACCAGGGCTTTGGTCACGGCACCTTCGCCGGCCTGCAAGCCGCCGCGCAGGCTGGCGCGCAGATTGTGGGCTTCTCGCACGCCGACCTGCAGTACACGCCGCATGACTGTCTGGCCGCTTACCAGCGCCTGCTGGCCGAGCCAGACCCGGCCCGCGTGTTGGTCAAGGGCAAGCGCGCCCCCCGCGGCCTCAGCGCCGGCCTGGTCACCAACACCATGGCGGCGCTGGCCTCGCTGGTGCTGCTCATGCCCCTCACCGACATCAACGCCCAGCCCAAGCTCTTCCACCGCTCGCACCTGGCGCGGCTGGTCCGCCCCCCGCCCGGCTTTCAGTTCGACCTGTACGTGCTTTATGCTGCGCGGCGCGCGGGGTTGCGGCTCCTCACCGTGCCTGTTACCTTTGGCCCCCGCGCCTACGGCCAATCTAAGTGGGCCTTCAGTTTTCTGTCGCGCAGCCGCACCATCTGGGCCACCATCGTCTATATCTTTCAGCTACGCTTCGGGCGCGCCTAGCCGCCCGTGCCACCGCCAATGACCACGACCTCGACCACCGCCCAACCCCCGCTGCCGGGCCGCCCGGCCCCGTCCCCCCTCGTGCGCCTCGCCGATCAGGTGCTCGCCTTCCGCCTCGCCCATCCGCTCTGGGTGCTGCTGGCCGTGGCGCTGCTGGTGCGCCTCCTCGCCGTCAACGTTCGTTTCGTCATCGGCACCGATGAGGGCCTGTTTCTCACCCTCGGCCGCAACTTGGCGGCGGGCCTGGGCTATACCGGCGACGGCCGCACCCTTCAGGTAGATTTCCCACCCGGCTTCTCGCTGTTCGCCGCGGCGGTTTACGCCCTGGGCGGCGGGCCGGAACTGCCCTCCAAGCTCAACCAGCTCTTGTTCGGCACGCTCCTCGTCATTCCCATCTACTGGCTCGGCAAGCACCTCGCCACCGAGCAGACCGGCTTTCGCGCCGGACTGTTCGTCGCGCTCGTCCCCGCGCTCGTGCTCGGCCAATCCAACTTCGAGGCCGTGGCCGAGCCGCTTTACACCCTGTTGTTCTTCACCGCCTGGGCGCTGCTCTGGCGCGGGCTAACCCGCCAGGCAGTCTGGGCCTTCGCGCTCGCCGGGCTGGCGCTGGGCGCGGCCCACCTCGTGCGCTGGGAAGCCCTAGTGCTGGGCCTTCTCGCCGCCGGCCTGATCGTCCTCGGACTCAAGCGCGCCTCAGTGACCCCGCTGCTCGTCTTCCTGGCCGGGCTGTTGCTGTTTGCCGTGCCCTACGGCCTCTTCCTCTACCAGCACACCGGCTCGCCCCTCAGCCCCAAGACGCGCATTACCCAATGGCACTCGGCGGCGCTTGACGCTCAGCCCAACGACCCCTTCGCCTACGAGAAGGCCTACGCGGCCTATGAAGCCTTCCTCAACGACCCGCACACGCCGCTTGCCCTCCCGGCCCTCAGCCCCCTAGAGCTGCTCAGCCGCTATTTCCGCAATCTCCTGCTGGAGCTGCGGCTCACGTTTACCACGCTCTCGCTGCTCACACCCCTCTGGCTCATCCCGCTCGTCGCGGGCGTGGCCGGCCTGCCGCGCCGTCGTGCCGCCTTCCTGCTCGTGCCGTTTCTGCCGCCGGCCCTCATCCCGTTCTCAGTCGTAGACCCGCGCTACTTCCTGCCGGCGCTGCCTGCTGCGCTGCTGTTGGCGGCCTGCGGCTGGCACGTGCTCGATACCTGGCTGCCCGTCGTGCGCGTCATGCTCTTCGGCCGCTCGCGCCGCTGGCCCCTGGTCAGCCTCCTGGTAGCCCTCACCCTGGCCGTCTTCGCCGCCGCCGACCTCGCCGGCCCATTCCTCATCTCGCAGCCGACCGAGTACCGGACGGCCGGGCTTGTCCTGCGCGGCCTCGTCCCGGCCGAGGCGCACCTCCTGGCCCGCAAGCGCCAAATCCCCTTCTACGCGGGCGCAACCTGGGAATGGCTGCCCTACGGCGACCTGGACACCGTCCTCGCCTACGCCGCTTCGCACGGCGCTCATTACCTCGTGCTGGACGCCGCGACCACGCCGACCCTCCGGCCGCAGCTTGCCTACCTGCTCGACCCGGCCGCCGCGCCCGCGAGCCTCACGCCCATCTACGTCAGTGCCTCTGGCCCGGCCGTCGTCGTCTACCAGATCACTCCATAGCTGAATTGGATTGACGACAAGACCAGTCTAGCCCGGCCGCTGCGTCTCCGGCCAGTTCGCGCCCAGCGCCAGGAAACCGCGCCTCAGCAGGGCGGGGCGCTGATCGAGCGTGTAGCCGTAATGCTCGGCCAGCCGCCGCGCCGCGCGCGCAAACACCTGGCGCGGGTCCGCCGCCTCCGCCCGTGCCCGCTGCCAGGCCGCGTGCCACGCTCCGAAAAAGCCGTCTATCGGCCCGCCCGGCTCGGCGTGGTGGATAAAGTTCTTCGGCAGCACCGCCTGGAACTGGCGCGGCAGAAACCCCGCGTGCAGGCTGGGGGCCAGCACCAGCGCCGTGCGCGTCAGTTCCGCGCCCTGTTTCTGATACAAGTTGAAGGTCAGCAGCCGCCCCAGCGGGTCGCTCGTGCCCTCCAAGATCAGCCCGCCGGGTGTTAGCGGCGCGGCCAGCGCCGTCAGCGCCTCGGCCACTGCCGCCTCCGTGTATTGGCGCAGCACGTTAAACGCTCGCACCACGCTCACTTGCTCGCCCGCAAGCAGCGGCAGGTTGAAGCCCCCCAGCCGGAAACTCAGCCCCTCGCTCGCAAACGGCGCGGCCCCGGCCACGCGCTCCGGGTCAATCTCTACCCCCAGCACCTGCAAGGCTGGGTTCAGCCGCCCCAGCCTCAGCCGCGTCTCCACCGATGTGATTGGGAAGAAACCATAGCCCAAATCCACATACAGCCCCGGCATGTGGCGCACCAGCTCCGGGTAAGCCACCGCCAGAAACGTGTCCGTCTTGCGCAGCCGATTGGGCGCCGTCTTGCCGCGTGTCGCCTGCCCCAACAACCGCCGTGATCCCGTCATCCGCGCATTCTACCTCGCCCGCCGCTGCCCCTCAGCCCCTCCCACCTCGCCCCAGCCTCCTCAGCCCCCTCTCACCTCCCACCTCGCACCTCTCGCCCGACCTCCGCCCTCTAACCTCTAACCTCCGACCTCCACCCTCCACCCTCCACCCTCTCCCGTTTGCCCTTTTATCCCAACCGCGTTACCATCCTCGCGTCTGACCCTCACCTCAATCACACCGCCTCCGGAGGACGAATGCGTTTCCTAAGCTACCAAACCGATGCCGGCCCGCGCCTGGGCGTGCTCCAGGGCGACCGCGTGTTCCCGCTGCCCGGCCAAGACATGCTCGGCCTCCTCGAAGCCGGCCCCGCCGGGCTAGAGGCCGCCCGCGCCGCCATCGCCGCCGGGGGCCAGACCCTGGCCCTGGCCGCGCTCACCCTGCTGGCCCCTATCCCCATGCCCCGCCGCAACATCTTCTGCGTCGGCCTCAACTACATGGCCCACGGCCGCGAGTCAGCCGAGGCCAAGGGCGAGCAGTTCACCCCGCCCGCCAAACCGCTCTTCTTCACCAAGGGCACCCTGGCCATCAACGCTCACAACCGCCCCATTGAGGTGGACGACGCCGTCTCGCCCCAGGTAGATTGGGAAGTCGAGCTGGGCGTGGTGCTGGGCAAGCGCGGCAAGAACATCCAGCCCGGCGACGCCCTGAGCTACGTCTTCGGCTACACCGTCATCAATGACGTTTCCGCCCGCGACGTGCAAATGGCCCACGGCGGCCAGTTCTTCAAGGGCAAGAGCCTCGACGGCCTCTGCCCCATGGGGCCGGTCATCGTCACCGCCGATGAAATTGCCGATCCGCACGGCCTGCGCGTCCAGACCCGCGTCAACGGCGTCACCAAGCAAGACTCCAACACCTCCGACCTGATCTTCAATATCCCCACGCTCATTGATTGGCTCTCGCGCGGCATGACGCTGCTGCCCGGTGACATCATCGCCACCGGCACGCCCGCCGGCGTCGGCTTCGCCCGCACGCCCGCCGAGTTCCTGCGCCCCGGCGACGTGGTCGAGTGCGAAATTGACCACATCGGCATCCTGCGCAACCCCATCATCGCCGCGGCCTAGCCCGCCGCCTCCGCGCCCCTGCTTGCCGGCGGCCCGCCTCTGTCTGCCCGCGGCGGGCCGCCGGGTTTAACCAAACCCCTGCGCGCTTCGCCCCGCCGTTACCGGCTCTCCGCCCCCCGGCCGGCACAAAAAGAACACCCCCCAGCAAGCTGGAGGGTGTTCGTCTGGTCGGGGCGAGAGGATTTGAACCTCCGACCCCCTGCACCCCATGCAGGTGCGCTAGCCGGGCTGCGCCACGCCCCGATGACGGCGGCATTATAACACACCCGCCGCCTCCGTTGCCACGGCGCTTCCGCCCCGTGCTCAGCGCGCTGGGCCGCCCGCCGCCGCTTGCTCCGCGAAATGGCAGGCCACCAGGTGCTCCGGCGCCAGTTCGCGCGTCTCCGGCACGGTCTGCCTGCAAATCTCCTGCGCCAGCGGGCAGCGCGGGTGAAACCGGCAGCCGCTGGGCGGGTTGATCGGGCTGGGAATCTCGCCCAAGATCGCCCGCTTGTCGCGCTTGCGCTTCGGCACCGGCCGCGGAATGGCCTTGAGCAGCGCCTGCGTGTACGGGTGGAACGGCCGGTTCAGAATGTCCTGGCTCGGCCCAATCTCCACCAGCTTGCCCAGGTACATCACCCCAATGCGCCGGCTCATGAACGCCGTCACCGAGATGTTGTGCGAGATAAACAGATACGTCAGCTCGAACTGCTGCTGAATATCGCGCAGCAGATTCAGGATTTGCGCCTGCACCGACACATCCAGCGCCGACACCGGCTCATCGCAGATCAGCAGCTTGGGCTGCAAAGCCAACGCCCGCGCGATGCCGATGCGCTGCTGCTGCCCGCCCGAAAACTCGCTCGGGAACCGCGCCGCCGCGTCGCTCGGCATTCCGGTAATGCGCAGCAGCCGCCGCACCTCCGCCGTCCGCTCGGCCACCGTGCCGATCCCGTGAATGTCCAACGGCTCGCGGATCAGGTGGGCCACCGTCAGCCGCGGATCGAGCGACGCAAACGGGTCCTGAAAGATCATCTGCATCTGCCGCCGCGCCTCGCGCAGCCGCTGCGGATCGAGCGTGGCGATGTCCTGGCCCTCAATCAGCACCCGGCCGCTGGTCGGCTCGTACAACCGCATAATCGTCAGCCCCAGGGTGCTCTTGCCGCAGCCGCTCTCGCCCACCATGCCCAGCGTCTCGCCCTTGTTGATCGCCAGGCTCACGCCGTCTACCGCCACCAGCAGCTGCTTGCGGCCCAGAAAACCCTTCCGCACCGGAAAGCTCTTAACCACGTCCACCGTTTCGAGCAAGCGAGCGGTCATCTCAGCGGCCTCCGGCCTGGGCCACCCAGCACGCCACCGTGTGCCCAGGGCCAATCGGTTGCAGCGCCGGGCTTTCCACCGCGCAGCGCTCCACCCGCGCCAGGCAGCGCGGCTCAAACGGACAGCCCGGCGGCAGGTCGCCCAGCAGGGCGGGGGGCGCGCCCTCAATCGTCGCCAGCCGGTCGGCCGTGCCGCCCAGCTCCGGGATAGACGCCATCAGCGCGATCGTATACGGATGGCTCGGCTTCTCAAAGATCGTCTCCACCGACCCGTGCTCCACGATCCGCCCGGCGTACATCACCGCCACCTGGTTCGCCATCTCAGCCACCACGCCCAGATCGTGCGTGATGATAATGACCGAAGTGCCCGCCTTCTCGTTCAGCTCGCGCAGCAAGTCCAAGATTTGCGCCTGAATCGTCACATCCAGCGCCGTCGTAGGCTCATCCGCGATGATCAGCTTCGGGCTGCACGCCAGCGCAATCGCAATCATCACCCGCTGCCGCATCCCGCCCGAAAACTGGTGCGGATACTGCTTTAACCGCCGCTTGGCCTCCGGGATGCCCACCTGCTCCAGCAGCTCCACCGCCGCGTCCTGGGCCTGCTGGTCGTTCAGGCCCCGATGGATTTTCAGCGGCTCCACGATCTGAAAGCCGACCGTCAGCACCGGGTTCAACGACGTCATCGGGTCCTGAAAGATCATCGCCAATTGGTTGCCGCGGATCTTGCCCAGCTCGGCCGGCGTCAGTTGCAGCAGGTCGTGCATTTGGCCGTTCGCGCGCAGCAGCACTTCGCCCGCCACAATACGCCCGGGGGCCGCCACCAGCCGCATCAGCGACAGCGCCGTCACGCTCTTGCCGCAGCCCGATTCGCCCACGATGCCGAGCACCTCGCCCGGCGCAATGGCAAACGACACATCCTGCACCGCGTGCACGACGCCCTGCGTCAGCGCGAATTCCGTCGTCAGATGCCGCACTTCCAACAGCGGTTCGTTGGCGCTCATACGCGCACCGTCGGGTCCAGCGCGTCTTGCAGGCCGTCGCCCAGGTAGATGTAGGCCAGCATAGTCAGCGCCAGCGTCAGGGCCGGGAACACCGTCAGATGCCAGTAAGTCTGGATATACGTCTGATAGCGCCCGATCATCTGGCCCCACGACGGCGTTGGCGGCGCGATGCCCAGGCCGATGAAGCTCAGCCCGGCCTCAGCGAACATGGCCCCCGGAATGCCCAGCGCCAGTGACACAATAATCGGCGTCAGCGAGTTCGGCAGGATATGCTTCCACAATATCTGCCAGTCGGTCGCCCCCATGGCCCGGGCGGCCCGCACGTAGTCGGTCTCTTTCAGGGTCAGCACCTGGCCGCGCACCAGCCGCGCAATGCCCATCCAGCCCGTCACGGCCAGCGCCAGCAGGATGTTCTGGTACCCGCCGCCCAGCGCGATCAGCAGCAGAATGTAGAAAAACAGCATCGGGATAGACGACAGAATCTCAACCAGCCGCATCAACAAGAAGTCGAACCAGCCCCCCACCAACCCGGCCAGCGCGCCCACCGGCACGCCAATCGCCGCCACGATGATCTGGCTGAAAATGCCGATGCTCAGCGAAATGCGCGCGCCGTAAATCAGCCGCGTCAGTTGGTCGCGCCCCAGGTCGTCGGTGCCCAGCCAGTGCTTGGCCGTCGGCAGTTGCCAGGTGTCAGCGTAATCGCCCTTGAGCGGGTCATACGGCGTCAGAAAGTTGGCAAACACCGCCACCAAGATTTCCAGGATCACAAAGCCCAGCGAGATCATCGCCATCTTGTTGCGGCTGAAGCGTTTCCAGGCTTTGTACGCCGGCTGCTGCTCGCGCGCGATGGTGACTTCGGCTACCGCCGCCGCCAGGTCGTCCGGGGTCGCATTCTCCACCATGTTATTTGTCCTTAACAAAGGTGATGCGCGGGTCGGCCAGCGCATAGGCGATGTCGGTCAGCACATACGTCACCCCGATGATGGTCGTCCAGATCAGGGTGGTCGCCATGATCATGGTGTAGTCCCGCTGCTGGATGGCCGTCACCGACAGCGCGCCCACCCCCGGCACGCGGAACATGCTCTCGACGAAGAACGACCCGGTCAGCAGCCCCGCAATCATCGGCCCGCCCACGGTGATGATCGGCGTCAGCGCGTTCTTGAGCACGTGCACCAGCATCACCGCCGTCTCGCCCACGCCCTTGGCGCGCGCCGTGCGCACGTAGTTAGAATTCATCGCGTCTACCATGCTAGAGCGCACAAACCGCTGCATCACCGCGATCGGGACGATGGCGTTGCAGGCCACCGGCAGAATCCACTGCTTCGGCTCGTCCCAGCCGCCGGTCGGCAGCCAGCCCAGCTTGACGGCGAAAATGAACTGCAGCATCACCGCCAGCACAAAGCTCGGCACCACGATAGCGAACATGGTGATCACCGTGGCCGCGTAATCTACCCAGGTGTTCTTCTTAATCGCCGCCCCAATGCCCAGGGCTAGCCCGGCCGAGCCGCCAAAGATCAGCGTCAAGATCGCCAGCTGCACCGTGTACGGCCAGCGCTCGGCGTAGATCTCCATGACGTTCCGGTTGACATAGATAAACGAAGCGCCGAAGTCCAGGCGCAGGGCGTTCTTGAGGAAGACCAGATATTGCTCGGTCAACGGGCGGTCCAGCCCATAGTGTCGGTTGAGCACCAGCCGGATATCATCCGGCAAGGCTTTATCACCGATGCGCGCGTCGAACGGCCCGCCCGGCACGCTGTGCATCAGCGCAAATGTGATCATGGAAACGGCCAGCAGCACCCCTGCCAGCCCCAGCAGCCTCATCACAACGTAACGGCCCATCGTTGCTCCTTGTGCCAGGCGGCCAGGGCGTCCGCCGCCCGCCTGCCTGCTCACTCTTACGCTCGGCGGCCCGCCATGTTGCAGGCGGCCCCGGTCGGGCTGAGAGGCCAGGCCGGGGCCGCGGGCGTACGGCGCCAGGTTGCGCCCCGGCTCGGCTCATGCGCCGGGCCGGGGCGCTCGTTGCACTCAGGCGGAACTACAGGGTCGCCGTGCGATACTGGTCCACCGTGTTGTTGATGTACATCTGGAAGCGGCTGACATCCAGGTAGCGGAAGGCCACCTCGCCGCGGCTGTTCGGCTTGATACCCGAGATGTACGGCCACCAGACCTGGAAGATGTTCATGGTGCACAGGAACACCCCGGCCACATCCTCCACCAGCACCTTCTCGGCCTGCTGGAACAGCTCCAGGCGCTTGGCCGGGTCCGGCTCGCGCCCGGCCTGCGTCACCAGGTCATCGAACGTCGGGTTGATCCAGGCCGCCTGCCGCGCGCCCGTCACCCCGTCGCTCTTCCACTGATCCGTCAGCAGGTTCACCGGATCCATGAAGTCATACTCGTAGAAGTTGTGGAAGATCTGCATCGTCTTCTCGCCGCGCATCTGGCGCCAGACCTGGTTCTCCTGTTGCACCAGTTCAACCTTGATGCCCAGGTTGGTCTCCCACTGCTCCTTGGCGAACTCGACGTACGGGTCCACACCGCGGAAGGTGATCGTCAGTTGCAGCGGCTGGCCGGTCGCCGGGTCCACGCCGCCCGGGTAGCCGGCGTCTATCATACTCTGCTGCGCCGCGGCCACATCATACGCCTGGAAGCTCTGCAAGTCCGCGCTATAGCCCGGGAAGCCGGGGGTCAGCATGGTCAGGTTGGGCGTCTCGGTGCCCTTGAGCACGTCGTTGCACAGGGTCGCGCGGTCAATCGAGCGGGCCAGCGCCAGGCGCAGGTCGTGATTGGCCGTCGGCCCTTTCAGCGTGTCGAGCGTGAAGTACTCCGGCTTGGGGTCCAGCCACCAGTGCAGCAGCGGGTTCAGGGCCGGGTCGGCGCGCACAATCGCCAGTTGCGCCGGGTCCAGAATCGGGATCATGTCAATTTCGTGATTCTGCCACGCCGCAAACCAGTTGGTGCCGTCGCCGATGATCTGCTTCACGAAGCCGATGCCGGGCTTGAACGGGCCGTTATAGTACTCGTTCTGCTCCCAGATCATCGTCTTGTTGTGTTCCCAGGTCGTCAGCTTCATCGGGCCGGAGAACACCGCCCCCTCCATCGTGTCGGCCCAGTGCAGCTTGTCCGCCTCCGCCTTGTGCTTAGGCGCCGGCACCACGGCCTGGTACGTCATCATCGCCGGCACGTGCGGCACCGAGTCGACGCCGTGGATGCGGAAGGTGCGGTCGTCAATCTTCTCCACGCCCACTTCTTCGCGCGTCCCGGTGCCATCGAAGTACGCCTGCATGCCCTTGACGGTCGAGGTGTAGAAGTACAGGAACGGGTTGGCCAGCTCGGGGTCGGCGTAGTGCTGGAAGGTGAACACCCAGTCGTCCGCCGTGATCGGCACGCCGTCGCTCCACTTGGCGTCCTGCCGGATCGTGAAGTCCCAATACTTCGCGTCTGGGCCGCCCACATACGACTCCGCCAGCGCCGGCACGATGTTCTGGTTCTCGTCCAGCCGCAGCAGCGGCTCCGCGCCCCAGTTCAGCACCGCGGTCGCGCTGAACAGGTCGCGGGCCACGTCCAGGTGCTTCGGTTCCGCGCCGGGGTCGAAAACAATCTGCTTCTCAAGCGGGGCGGCGTCCGGCGGCAGCTCGCGCCCCTGAATCGTCATCAGCGGGGGCAGGGGGGTGGCCGTCACGGCGTTGGGCACTTCCACCACCTGCGTCTGATTCACGATCTGGGTCGAGCTGACCACCTGCGTTTCCTGCACCACCTGCGTCACCACCTGCGGCGCGCAAGCCCCCAGCACCGCCGCGCCGGCCCCCAGGCCCGCAAACCGAATAAACTCCCGTCTCGAAAACTTCCGTGCTGCCATGTTTCCTCCTGTGTTGGTTGCCACAACGCAGCGGAACAGCCCGCTGCCGGTTCCCCCTGGCCCCCCGCCGGGTGGCCCGCGCCCCACTTGTGCGCGAACACACCGGTTGAGGCCTGGTAGGTAATTTCAGGCGCCTGAATGGCGCTATCTCACACCCTGCTTGCCAACGGCCAAGCTGAATCGTTTAGGAAGCTAGATTAGCCGATGCGCTTTCGGGTGGCCGGTTGGCCGTACTGTGGGGGGCTGGGGCGGCGCCCGGTTCGGCCGCGCCAGCGAACAGCAGGTTGTGCCAGCCAGCTATCGCAGACCACTGAGTTCGGTGACGTGTAATCCTGCTCAGATACTCCGAATGTGTCTGCCTTGTTCCAGTCAATGGTAGTATAGTATCAATTAACAAAGTGTCAACGTTACATTGAACCATGCGATATTTCGATTAATAACAAGATTGCATTCGAAATTTCCAGCGCACAGCTTATTCACTGGCCCAGCCCGTCACCGCCGAGCCGCCGGCTTGCGCTGAGAACCTACCCGTCTGGGCGCTGACCCGCTTACGTAATATCCTACATAAGCATCGCCGGTGAAGTTCAAATCTGCCTGCGGCGAAAAGCACCTCTTTCGCCGAGCAATGTCACCCCTTCTGTTCGCGGCCCCCTTGGGGCAGGAGAAAACCCGTGGATTATGCCGAGCTTGACCGCCAACTGCTAGGTGACCTGTGGACCTCTGAAGCGTTGTGGGACGACCTGGCCTACCTCTGCGACGCCTGCAACGGCCGCTTTGCCGGCACCGCCGACGAGCGCCGCGCCGCCGACTACTTGCTCGGCCGCCTGCGCGCCCACGGCCTCCAGCGCGTCGCCGCCGAGCCGTTCACCATGCGCGGCTGGGAGCGCGGCGCCGCCCGCTTGGAGGTCACCGCGCATGGCCTGACCTTTGACCTGCCCTGCCTCGCCCTGCCTGGCTCGCCCGGCTGCGACCTGGAGACCGGCATTCTGGATGCCAGGCGCGGCAACGCCGCGGCCTACACCGCCCTGGCCGGCTCCGCCCAGGGGCAAATCGTCTTCAACAGCCAGGACGGCGTCTCGCGCGCCGAAATGTACCGCGCCGCCAGCGAAGCCGGCGCCGCCGCCTTCATCTTCAGCGGCGCGCAGCCCGGCATGTTAGTGCCCACCGGTAGCGTCGGCAAAGACCTGCCCGCCATCGGCCTGGCCCACGAACCCCTGACCCGCCTCAAGCGCTGCCTGGCCGCCGGGCCGGTGCGCGCCCGCCTCGTCCTCACCTGCCAGGTCCACCCGGTCACCGCCCACAACGTGGTCGCCGAAATCCCCGGCGCCGACCCCAGCGCGGGCTGGATCATCGCCGGCGGCCACTACGACGGCCACGACATCTCCCAGGCCGCGCAAGACAACGGCGCGGCCACCGCCGTCCTGGTCGAGGCCGCCCGCCTGCTTGCCCCGCTCCGCGGCCGCCTCCAGGCCGGGCTGCGCTTCGTCCTGTTCTCCGGCGAAGAACTCGGCCTGCACGGTTCTTACGCCTACGCCACCGCCCACGCCGCCGAGTTGGGCGACGTGCGCGCCGTCCTCAATGCCGACGTGCTGGCCCAGGGCATGCCCGTGGTCTTGCAGACCCAGGCCAGCCCCGCCCTGGCCGATTGGCTCCGCGCGCTGCCGCTCAAGCAGCTCGACGCCGTCCTCAACGACGACCCGAAGGCCTTTATCTCCAACTCCGACCATTTCCCCTTCTCCCTGGCCGGGCTGGAGAGCGTGTGGGCTGTCACGTCGGGCGGCCCGCCCGGCACCGGCTGGGTGCACTCTGCCGCCGACACCCTCGACAAAATAGACCCGCGTATCCTGCGCCAGACCGCCGCCACCGTCACCCGCCTGCTGCTGCGCCTGGCCGCCGAGCCAGAAGGCCTCCCCCGCGGCCTCCGCCCCCCCGCGCTCGTCCAGCAGCTTGTGACCGACGCCGGCTTTGAGCCGGCTCTGCGCTTCTCCGGCCGCTGGCCCTTCTAGCGCCGAAACACAAACGGGCGGAAGGCCGCGGTCTAACCGCTGCGGCCTTCCGCCCGCCGTCATGTCCAGCGCGGCTCGTTGAGCGCGGCGCGCCCCCCCCCACACGCCACCCGGCCTTACTCGGTCTGCTCCGCCGTCGGCTGCGCGGGCCGCCGCCACCCGCTCTCGCGCACGTCCTCTTCTTCCAACCCGCGCAGGCGCGCTTCCATCACCCCTGTCCGCCCCAAATACCCCACCAGCTGTGTCGGGTCGGTCCGGCTCACCACCGGCAGGCGTCCCACGTCGTTGCGCAGCATCTTCGCCACCGCCGTCTGCACCGGCTCATCCGGATACGTCACAATCAGCTCCCGCCGGCCCGCCTCCAGCACCGTCAGTTCACCCGTCGGCGTGTGCTCCAAAGCCCGCAGCACGTCGCCGCGGGTGATGATCCCGGCTAGCCGCCCGTCGGCGCCGATCACCGGCGTGCCCTGCCGCCGCGCCAGCAAGGGGTCGCCCTGCGCCAGCCGGTTGGCATACTCGCTCACCTGCATCGTGGCCGGCACCGTCGCCGGCGCATGGTCCATCACCTCGCCTACCAACCGTGATTGCAGCGGGTCCACGCCATACTCATACGCAATGTGATACCCGCGCCGCGCCACCTTCTCGGTCAAGATAGACCGCCGCATGAACAGCACGGTCACCACCACCGCCGCCATCGCCCCCACCAGCAGCAGCGGCAGAGTGTTCAGATCGTGCGTTAGCTCCAGCCCAAACAACACCGCCGTGAACGGCGCGCGCATCGCCCCGCTCATCATCGCCGCCATGCCCACCAGCGCCCACAGCCCCGTGTCGCCCACCGGCATATACGGCGCGGCCAGCGCCCCCAGCGTGCCGCCTAAGATCAGCAGCGGCGCCAGCACGCCGCCCGACGTGCCCGAGCCAAGCGCCACGGCCCACACCCCGGCCTTCACCAGCAGCAGCCCCACCAAGGCCCCGCCCACCAATTCGCCGCGCAGCAGCCCGTGGATCAGGTCATACCCGACGCCCAGCACCCGCGGGTCTACCATGCCGCCCAGCCCGACCGCCAGCCCCCCGATCGCGGGCCACCACATCCAATGCACCGGCAGCCGGTGGAACAAGTCCTCGAAGCCGTACACCAGCAGGCTGGCCAGCCCCGCGCCCACGCCCACCACCAGCCCCAACCCGGCCGCCCAGGGCAGCGTCTCCCACGACAGTGTGGCATGTGGCGTCACCCCGAACATCGGCCCGGTCCCCAACAGCGGCCCGCGCAGGGCTGCCGCCGCGGCGGAAGCCACCGCCACCGGGATAAAGCTGCGCGGTTTCCACTCGAACAGCAGCAGTTCGACTGCCAGCAGCACCGCCGCCACCGGCGTATTGAAGATCGCCGCCATGCCCGCCGCCGCGCCGGCCGCCAGCAAAATGCGCCGCTCGACCGACGAGAAACGAAAGAGCTGCGCCACCAGCGAGCCAAGCGCCCCGCCGGTCATGATGATCGGCCCCTCCGCGCCGAACGGCCCGCCCGTGCCGATCGAAATCGCCGACGACAGCGGCTTGAGGATCGTCACCTTGGGCGACATGCGGCTCCCCCCAATCAAGATCGCCTCCAGGGCCTCCGGGATGCCGTGCCCCCGGATCTTGTCTGACCCGTAGCGCGCCATCAGCCCGATGATCAGCCCGCCCACCGCCGGGATCAGCACCGCCAGCCAGCCCAGGTGGTTGTCCGCCGGGGTCACCTCGCCCGCCGAAAACCGTTGAAAATAGGCCAGGTTCGTGATCGCCCGAATGAGCCAGACCAGCACGCCCGCCACACCCGCGCTCAGCGCGCCGATCACCAGCGCCAGCGCAGCCAACTTGATCACCGCCCGGTCGGTCGTGAAATCACCTAAAGGCGGGTAGCTGGAATGAGCCATCTTGTTACAACTCCTAACTGCCAGGTGGGGCAAATACAGCGGACGCGGCCAACCACGCCGCGCCCGTTTGATTGATCCCCAGAATTATATATCGTGTTACGATATAAATCAAATTCCGTCGGTGGTCGGGCCGGGCAATTGCATCTAAACTGCGCTTGGGACCGATCAGCCCTATTTTGCGTGGCATTCCGAAGGGCGCATGGCGCGGTGCGCCAGCCCGCCAGCCCCCCAGTGGCGAAACACTCGGCGGACCATGTCATTCCGAAGCCCCCCTCCGGTTGCCGGCCATCCTTCGGCATTGTGGGGGGTGAGGAATCTCAACCCAGGATC
>JADZEK010000188.1 GCA_020850595.1 Anaerolineales bacterium | reverse complement strand
TCAGGGCCGACCTGGTGCGCTGGATGGAAGACCACGACTACGAGTCGGTCAACCAGATGCGCGGCAGCATGAGCCAGCGCTCGTGCCCCCACCCGGCCGCCTTCGAGCGGGCCCACTACGTGCGGGCTATCTCGCAGTTCGCGCTGCCTTTGCGCACGTAGGCGTGGGCTGCCATCACACGCAACGTCACGCAAAGGCACGCCGGACCAGCGATCGGCGTCATCCCAGCAAACCCGCTGCCTGGAGCAGGCGCCGGCTGCTGGCCTGCGCGCGCGCCTGGATGTCTGCGCAGTCCAGGTGCACCGGCTGGCCGTGGCGCACCAGCACGCGTCCGGCCACAACCACGGTGTCCACGTCGGCGCCGGTAGCGCAGGTGACCAGGTGTGAAAGTATGTTGTCGGGTCGGTCAAAGTGTCGCGGCGTGAAATGAGGTTGATCGAGGTCAATGAGGATCAGGTCAGCCTGCTTGCCAGGCTCCAGGCTGCCGAGGTGCTCGGCCAACCCCAGCGCCTGCGCACCGTGCCGAGTCACCATGTCGAGGGCCGTTTGAGCCGGAAGGCAGGTGGCGTCCTGACTGATGGCCTTTTGCAATAGCGTCGCCAGTTTCAAGTCCGCCAGCAGGTTCAAGCTGTCGTTGCTGCCAGGCCCATCCGTTCCCAATCCTACGCACAAACCCAGCTGCAGATAACGGTCTACCGGCGCGATGCCCGAGGCCAGCTTAAGATTGCTGGCGATGTTGTGCGACACGTTCGTGCGCGAGCCCAGGAGCAGCGTCAGGTCAGTCTGGTTTACGTGGACGGCGTGGGCCACGATCGTGCGCGCTCCCAGCAGACCGCAAGCGGCCATCAGTTCAATTGGGCTGCACCCATGCTGCGCCCGGCACTCTTCCACTTCTTGGCGTGTTTCGCTGCCGTGGATTTGAAGGTGGAGGTTGTGCCGCGCCGCCTCCGCGGCGCAGGCCGCCAGCAACTCTGGGCGGCAGGTGTAGACCGAGTGCGGTCCCAGGCCCACAACCACGCGCCCATCGGCGTGGCCATCGCACTGCCGCCAGGCATCCAGCGCGGCTTGCAGTTCGGCCTCGCCGCGACGCGCGTCGCCGAAGTCTTTGATGTTGTGCGCCAGCACCGCGCGCTGGCCGGTGGCCGCCACCGCGGACGCCGAAAGGGGAACGCCCGGCCACATATCCGCAAAGGCCGTCACCCCGTTCAGCAGCATCTCCAGCGCGCTCAGCAGCACACCCTGATACAAGTCCTCGTCGCCAGCCTGCGCCATGCAGGGCCAGCACACCTGGTGCAGCCAGTCGTGCAGCGACCGGTCGCCGCCCAGCCCGCGAATGAGGCTGTTGGACGCATGTCCGTGGATGTTGACCAGCCCCGGCAACACGACGTGCTCGTGAGCGTCGAGCCGCTGCCGGGGCGCGCAGCCTAGATCCACGGCCGAGCTCGGCCCAACGGCCACGATTTTGCTGCCGGCCACAGCCACCGAGCCGGGGTAAATCACGCGGCGCTGATCGTCTTGGGTGGCCAGGTAGCCGCCGCTGATCAGCAGATCTACCGCGCGCAAAGACTGGGCGGCGGGTTGTTCACCCATCAGTATTTGATGAGGATACAATCGGCCGGATCCACGACGAGCCGTACGCTGTGGCCTGGCTGCAGCCGGGGCAGGCTGCCTTCGTTGGGCCGCCGCACGCGCAACTCGTGCCCGCTGGCCCGGCAGATGTACTCGATGGTGGGACCCAGAAAAGTCACCAGCACGACCTCGGCAGCAACGGAGTTAGCGTCTGGTTCGGGCGGGCTTTCGTGGACCTGCAGGCGCATGCGCTCCTGGCGCCACAGCACCATGGCCCGGTCGCCGGCCGCCAGACCGTCCCGCTGGGCGCATCGCAGCACCAGGCCGCTGGCCGACTTCACGACCCAGTGTCGGCCCTCATGCGCCTGAACCGTGCCCTCTACCAGGTTGGTGTGACCGATGAAGGTGGCGGCAAAAGCGCTGGCAGGCCGCGAATAGATCTCGAGCGGGTCCCCGCTTTCCATGATGGCGCCCTCGTTCATGACGATGATGCGGTCCGACAATGTCAGCGCTTCTTCCTGGTCGTGCGTGACAAAGATCGAGGTGATGCCGACTTGCTGCTGGATCTGGCGGATCTCCAATCGCATGTCTTCACGCAGCTTGGCGTCCAGGTTGCTCAGCGGCTCATCCAGCAATAGCACGGCCGGTTCGATGGCCAGGGCGCGCGCCAGCGCCACGCGCTGCTGCTGCCCGCCCGACAATTCGCGCGGCAGGCGCTGCTCGTAACCGGCCATCTGGATCAGGTTGAGCGCGCGCTGCACGCGGCCGGGAATTTCGGCCTTGGGCGCCTTGCGCATGCGCAGTCCGAAGGCGATGTTTTGAGAGACGCTCATGTGAGGGAACAGGGCGTAGTTTTGAAAGACCATGCCCGTGTTGCGCCGGTAGGGTGGATCATAGGTGACGTCGCGGCCGGCCAGCTCCACTGTGCCGCTGGAGACTTCCACAAAGCCGGCGATCATGCGCAACGTCGTGGTCTTGCCGCAGCCGCTCGGACCGAGCAGCGAGATCAATTCGCCTTCCTTGACCTCAAACGACACGTCTTTAACGGCGTGCTGCTGACGGAAGTACTTGTTGACAGCGTTCAGGGCCAGGGTTGCCATTCGACTCCTCACAGGATCAGGCGCACCCTGAGCAGCTTCTCCAAGACGATGACGATAGCGAAGACGATAAAGATGGTCAGGCCGCCGATGGCGGCCACCAACGGATCGAGGCGCGACTCCATATAGGCAAACACCCGGATGGGCAGGGTGGAGGTGGCCGGCGTGGCCAGAAACAGCGACAGCGGCACGTTGATGAACGAGATGACAAATGACAGCACAAATCCGGCCGTCAGGCCGGAGCGGATGAGGGGCAGGGTAACGTAGAAGAATGTTTGCAGCGGGTTGGCGCCCAGGTTCATGGCCGACTCTTCCAGCGAGGGGCTGACGTAGTGCAGGCTGGCCACCACGGCGCGGATCACGTAAGGGATGACGAACACGGTGTGGGCCAGGATGAGCGTCATTTCATTCAGCGGCAGCCGCAGAAGCGAGAACATCTGCAGCAGCGCGATGCTCAGCGCGATTTGCGGGATGACCAGCGGCGCCATGAAGAACGAGTTGATTAGCTCTTTGCCGGGGAAGGCGCCGCGCACGAACGCGATGGAGGGCGGCACGCCCAACAACGTTGCCAGCCCGGCCGCCGCCAGGCCCACGCGTCCGCTGACCCACATGGCGCGCATGAACTGCTCGTAATCCAACAGCGACTGGTACCACTGCAGCGTGAACGACTCGAAGGCGCTGGGAAAAGCCCGCGCCGAATTGAAGGAGTTGAAAATGACGATCGCGAGCGGGCCAAGGATGAACAGGTACACCAGCAACAGGTAACTACCCGCCGCCGCCCGCCCCACCCCGCGCCGCCAATTCTGCCTCGCCATGCGCACCTAGAGCTTCAACGAGCGACTGTACAGCCAGTTCGACACGAATATGACCAAGAGCGACAACCAGAGCAAGAGCACCGAGGTGGCCGAGGCCATCTGCCAGTTGTACGACGTCAGCATGAACTGGGAGATCAGCGTCGTCATCACCGGGCGCGACGGGTTGCCCAGGTACATGGGCGTAACAAAGGCATTCATCGACAAGGCAAACGAGATCAACGCAGCCGAGAATAAGCCCGGCAGGCTCATCGGCCAGATCACGTGCCAAAACGTGCGCCAGGGGTTGGCGCCCAGGTTCATAGCCGCCTCTTCCAGGCTGGGCGGAATCTGCAGGAGGACGCTCAGCAGGTTCAGGATGACGAAGGCCAGGTTGAAGTGCACCATGCCGACCATTACGGCCAGGTCGGTGCCGAGCAGTCGCGTGGACGCCTCCGGCAGGCCGAACAATGCGCGTATCGCCGCCAGGCTCTGCCCCACCACGCCACCGCTGGTGAATGTGATCATCCAGCCCATGACGGTCACAATCGGCCCCGACAGGATGGGGAAGGTCAGCACGAGCGCCGCCAGGCTGCCGACGCGCTCCGAGACGTGACGCAGCACCAGGGCCGCGCCGTAGCCAACGGCCACGCTGGCCGCCGTCGTCAGCGCCGCAAAGCGCAGCGTCCGCGCCAACGCGTTGACGTAGTATGATTGGGTGAGGAAGTAGCGGTAGTTGCCGAAGGACAAACCAGCAGCCGAGCTGCCCGCCAGCGGGTTGGGCTGCAGGCTGTAGTAGAACACAACGGCCAGGGGCGCCACCAAATAAAGCAAGAAGAAGATCATCGCCGGCCACAGCGACCAGGGTATCGGCATCCGCAGCGGCCAACGGCGCTGGGCTGGCGACGGCTCGTCGCGGCGCGCCAGGGCATGCTCGTGCCCCAACGAAGTCGGCGAAGTGCGACTCATCGGAGGCGCTCGCGTCGCAAGGCGTGGGCGGGGTGAGGGCCAGTGCGCCTCACCCCGCCGCTTATGAGTCCGGCCCCGGCAGCCTTACTGGCCCCAAACCGGCGCGACGCGCGCATTCAGCAGTTCAGTCCAGCCAGGCCGCACTTGTACGGAAACGTTCTCGGGGAACCACTTGATGTGGTCCTGATGCGCTGCCGAGACCGCCAGCAACTCCTCCTGGTCGGGCGTCAGTTGCACGTCCAGGCGGGCCGGCGCGTTGAGCAGGTCGTTGGCTACCGAGGCCTGCACCTCCGGCGAAAGCATCAGGTTAATGAAGACTTCCACCATCTCCTGGTTGTCAGTTCCCGCTACGACCGCGGCATGCTGGATCGATCCCCAGGCGCCCTCTTCTGGGATCACGTAACGGATGTTGGAACCCGTTTGGGCCATGAAGTTGCAGTAGTAGTCGAAGTCGACGGCCAGGACGATGTCGCCGGCGTCAAACTGGGCATTCCAGCCCGTGTAGAAGAATGTCTGCGCGGCGGGCCGCAACTGCGCCAGCGCCTCCAAGCCAGGGTCAATGTTGCCCACGTTGCCGCCATGCAGCTCGGCTGCCTCGTTCACAAATTGCGGCATCTGGCTGTGACCGAAGGCCGGCACGGCCAGTTTGCCCTGTACCTCGGGCCGCCACAAGTCGAGCCAGGAGGTCGGAGGGTTGTCGCCGAAGAAATCAGGGTTGTAGCACAGGCCTTCGGCGATGGCGGCGTACGCCGCGCCATACTCAGGGGCCGGCGTAGCCCACTCATACAGCCCCTGCATGTTGGGGATATTGTCGCGGTTCACCTTCAGCAGCAAGCCCTCGCCGATGGCCGCGAAAAGCGACTCGCCGGTGGACATGAACAAGTCGATCTCGGGGTTGCTGCGCTGGGCCAGCAATTTCGTGTAGCGGGCGCTCATGCCGCCCACGTCATAGATGACGGTGACGTTCGGGTAGATCTTCTTGAATACAGGTTCGACGAATTCACGGATCCACTCCTCGGTAGTGCCGCCCCAGACCGAGATGACCAGGTCGCCGCTATAGTCGTTGACAAACTCTCCGGGGCGCGGCGCGGCGGTAGGCGTCACCAGCACCTCTCGCGTCTGCTCGACGCTCACCTGACGCGTCACTTCCACTTCGACAGTCACCGGAACTTGCACCTCGACCGTCGCCGGCACCTGCACCTCGACCGTCGCCGGCTGGCAGGCAACGAGCACAACCGCGAGCAGCGTCAGTCCGATCCAGACTGTCTTGATACTAGGCATTTGCGTCTCCTTTTTCAGGCCATGACCCCGAAAGCTCTTGGGTGTTCGGCGATGCCCCCAGCATGGATCACACACGAACGATTTTCCTGGCCTTGACCTCCTTGCCGAGTGCGCTGTGGAGCCGCCTCAATGGAGGCTCAGTCCACCGCGGCCGGCGCGCGGTAGCCGAGGCGCTCCGAAATCTCGCGCCCAGCGACCATGACGCGCAGGCTGAGCTCGGCCTGGCGCTCGAGCGTGACGCGTCCAGACGGACCCGAAATGCTCACGGCCGCCGCGACACGGCCGTCGGCGCCGAAGACCGGGGCGGCCACACAGCGCACCCCCAACTCGCGCTCCTCGTTATCGACGCCGTAGCCGCGCCGGCGAATCAGAGCCAGTTCTTCCTGCAGCTTGAGGACGTTCGTGATTGTCTGAGCGGTGTAGGCGCTCAGGCTACCGCGCTCCAGCACCCGCTGGAGGTCGGCCTCGGGCAGGTAGGCCAACAGCACCTTGCCAACGCCGCTGCAGTGCAGCGGCACGCGCGCGCCCAGAGTGGTGAACATCTGCATATTGCGTTCGGCCGGCGCCTGGGCGACATAAATGGCCTCGAAGCCCGAAAGTTGCGCCAGGTTCGCCAGCTCGCGGGCCTCCAGCGCCAGCTTGCGCAGCGGGATGATCGCCTCGGCGCGCATATCGAAGTGGGTCAGGGCTGCCTGGGTCAGGCGCAGGCACTGCGGACCCAACAGGTATTTCTTGCTGGCGCCGTCCTGACGAACGTAGCCACGCGCCGCCAGGGTCGTCAACAGACGATGCACGGTGGAGCTATTGAGATGAGTCTGCTCGCTGATCTGGGTCAAACCTAGCCCAATCTGTGACTGCCCGAGCAGGTCCAGCACCTCCAGGGCTCGGATCACGGATCTGACGGTTGCCTCAGGCGAGCCATTGATGTGCATCAGGCGAACCCAGTCTGCAGTCAGGGCAAGTAACGCTTAGCACTATAACAACGTTTCAAAATCGCCGCAACCAACAACTCCATCTGATGGAAATGGACTCCACAACATGGATTGGATGCACACATAATACTATTGACCGGACCTATTGTAGGCCTATATAATAACCTGCAAGATGGCTCTGTTCGTCATACAAAACCAGGTTTCGTAGAGTGAAACTATCCCGAGTCTGGCCCACCTATGCTTCCGGGACAGATAAGCCCCGCGCGGGCCAACGGACGACGCCTGCAGGCTAGTTGCCATCCTGATAGACGCCATCACCCCGAGAGATTCCATGATCCCCATTACAAACCTTGAAACGGACGTCCTAATCGTCGGTGGCGGGGGGGCCGGCGCGCGGGCCGCGCTGGCGGCCCAGGAGGCCGGCCTGAAGACGACCCTGGTGGTCAAAGGCTTGCTCGGCAAGAGCGGCTGCTCGATCTTTGCCGGCAACTTGAACTACTTTGCCCCGCCCAAGGATCAGGGCGGCCAACCCAAGCCCGAGGCGGCGGCCGCCGACCAGGAAACCCGCGTCCGGCGCACCATGCAGTTCCTGGCCAAGTACACCCACTACCTGGGCGACCAGGAGTACATGCGCAAGGCCTCTGAGTTTACGCAGACCGAGTTCTACCCCTGGATCGAGCGCCGCGGCATCTACATGCTGCGCGACGAGCAGGGCGACATCATCAGCGACCAGCCGCGCCGCACCCAGGCCTGGGCGGCCCAGATGGGCATGTCGGGCACGCTGGTGATGGATTTGCTGCGCAAGCTGATCCTGGGCAGCCCGATCCAACTGCTGGAACAAACCACCGCCACGCGCTTGCTGCTGAGCGAGGGCGAGGTCGTCGGCGCTGCGGCGCTCGACTTCGTGCGCGGTCGCTTCTACCTCATCCACGCCAAGGTCGTCATCCTGGCCACCGGCCATTCGAACTACCTGTCGCTGCGCTCCACCGGCACGCGCGATGGCTCGGCCAGCGGCTGGGTCATGGCCTACGAGGCGGGCGCGCGCCTGCAAAACATCGAGATGCAGTGGTACCACGCCTCCGACGTAGCCTACCCGGCCACCTGGATGCGCCTGCACATGTACCCCAACCCCCTGCCGGGCACGGTGCACCGCAGCCAGCTCGTCAACAATGCGGGCGAGACCTTCTTCGATGGCAACTGGCACCTGGAGAACCCGGTGCCGTACATCATGCAGCTCAAGCACCTGGTCAAGGAAATCCGGGCTGGCCAGGCCAGCCTGGAGGGGGGCTACTATTCCAGCTATCGCCACGTCGAGCGCCAGGTGTTGGAAGACTACATCTACCAGACGCGTTTCATGAAGAAAATCGGCGTCGATCTGAAAGACGAGGTCATCGAAAACGGCGTCACCTGGCACATGAACGTCGGCGGCGTGCGCGTCGACGGGCAGACGATGGAATCGGGCGTTCCGGGGCTGCTCATCGCCGGCTCGGTCGGCGGCCTGGTCACCGGCGGCCTGCCGAACGTGATGTACGACGGCCTCGTAGCCGCCCGCACGGCCGCCGAGCGCGCGCGCGCGTTGCCGGCGGCCCGCCCGCTGGACGCCGGCCAGGTAGCGGCTGAGCAGGCGCGCGTCATGGGCTTGCTGCGCACCGAGCCCCGCGATGGCCTGCTGCCCGGCCAGGCCAAGAAACGCATTCGGCGCGTGATGTGGGAACGCCACAACTACATCAAGACGGAGACCTCCATGCTGGCCGCCCTGGACGGCTTGCGCCAGGTTGAAGAAGACGACTTGCCGCGCATGCGGCTGCAGACCGACACCACGCGCTTCAACTACGATTGGGTCGACGCGCTGGATGCCCACGATATGTTGCGCGCCCTGCAGCTCGAAGTGCAGTTCTGCCTGTTCCGCAAGGAAAGCCGCGGCGCCTTCTATCGCGAGGACTACCCGCAGACTAACAACCAGGACTGGCTCGTGCACGTGGTCGGCTCCAAGGGCGCCGACGGCCAACTGCGCCTTGAGCGCCTGCCGGTCGACCTGCCCTACGCCCAGCCGCAGGAGCAGGTGGCCAGCTTCTTCGAGGTCGATTACTGAGAGCCGCTGATGACACTCCCCTTGCCCCCAACCACCCAGATGCAGCTCAGCGCCGCCGACCGTCGCAGCGGTCCCAATGCACAGCTCAAGGTCGGGGACCTGCTCAAGGTCACCATTCGCAAGTTTGACCCCAGCCGCGACCCGGCGCCCTACACCCGCAGCTACCGCGTGCCGTACACGCGCGAGATGCGCGTGCTGGAGGTCCTGGATTACATTGTCGAGGAGCTCGGCGACAGCCTGGCTTACCAGTGGTTCTGTGGGGTGAAGAAGTGCGGCATGTGCGGCGTCATGGTCAACGGGCGCCAGACGCTGGGCTGCTGGGAGCCGGTTGAGCCCGAGATGCTCATTGAGCCGCTACCCAACTTCCCCGTGATCCGCGACCTGGTCATCGACCGGCAGTCGTATTTCGAGAACACCCAAAAGCTGCAGCCCGTGCTGGTGCGCGAAAAACCCTACCCGGGCTTCCCCGAGCCGTTGACCGGGCCGAGGATGCACGCGGCGGCCGAGATGATGCACTGCATCGAGTGCATGCTGTGCATCTCGGCCTGTCCGTCCCAGGGCCCGCAGTTCATGGGTCCGGCCCCGCTGGTGCAATTGGCCAAGTTCGCGCTCGACCCGCGCGACGAGGGCCAGCGCACCCACCTGGCCAGGGCGGCGGCCGGGATTGACCACTGCGTTTCGTGCTATCAGTGCACGCGCGTTTGCCCGGCCGATATCCCCATCCTGGAAGTCGCCATCACCGGTCTGCGCGACCAACTGCGCGACCAGGGCCAGGCCAAGCCCGCCAGCCTGCGCGACCGCCTGTTTGCCAACATCCACACGCTCAGCCGCTGGGGCAGCCGCCTGGCGCCGCTGGCCAACGGCGTACTCCGGCTGCCGGCGGCCAGGTGGGTGCTGGAGCGCCTGGCCGGCATCGACCGGCGCCGCCCGCTGCCGCGCTTTGCCAGCGTGCCTTTCGACCGGTGGTTCGCCCAGCGCCAGCGTCCCGCCGGCCAGCGCCCCCAGGTGATCTTGTTCCACGATACCTTCATGACCTACAACGAGCCCGAAATTGGCATGGCGGCCACCGAATTGCTGGAAGCCGCCGGATATCAGGTCAGCCTGGTGGACCAGCGCCGGTGCTGCGGCCGGCCGATGTTCTCGAAGGGTTTTGTGGACGAAGCGCGCGCCAGCGCCGAGCACAACCTGCGGCTCCTGGCGCCGTATGCCGAGCGCGGCGTGCCCATCGTGGTCTGCGAGCCGAGCTGCCTGTCGATGCTGCGCGAGGACTACCTGCGGTTGGCGCCCGGGGCGGCCGCGCAACGCGTGGCCTCGCAGGCTTTCAGCCTGGAGGAGTTCGTGGCGGCGCGCGCGCAGGCCGGTGAGCTCAGCCTTGAGTTTACCGACCAGCCCTGCCAGTTGCTGGTGCACGGGCACTGCCATCAGAAGGCGCTGGCGGGCATCGAGCCGGCGCTGCGTGCGCTGGGCCTGCCGCCGAAGTATCACGCCGCCGAGATCCCGACCACCTGCTGTGGCATGGCGGGCTCCAACGGCTTCGAGTGCGAGCACTACGAGCGCTCGCTGCAGGCCGCCGAGGTCGCGCTGCTGCCGGCCGTGCGCCAGGCGGGGGCCGAAGTCGAGGTCGTGGCGGCTGGCATCAGTTGCCGACAGCAAATCAGCCACGGCGCCGGGCGGCGAGCGCGTCACCCGGCCCTGGTGCTGCGCGACGCGCTCGCCAACGGCCGCCGGCCGCGTCAGACCGAGTAGCCTGATTGGCCTGATCGGCAGCAACCGCCAAGCCGTTCCCATGCCGAATCCCACCAGCTGGAGTGAGCTCACCCGCGGTCTGGTCGACGTAGCCATGGGCCGGGCGCCGGCCGACCTGGTCGTGCGCGGCGGCCGATGGGTGTGTGTGCAGAGCGGCGAAATTGTCTCCGGCACCGACGTGGCGGTCAAGGGCCAGCGCATCGCCTACGTCGGGCCGGATGCCCGCCACGCAATCGTCGCCGACACGCGCGTCATCGAAGCGGAGGGGCGCTACCTGGTTCCCGGCCTACTGGACGGGCACATGCACTTTGAGATGGCGCACGTCACCATCTCAGAGTTCGTAAGGGCTGTGCTGCCCCTCGGCACCACCGGCGTCTTTATCGACCCGCACGAGTTCGCCAATGTGCTCGGCCTGCCCGGCGTGCGCCTCGTGGTGCAGGAGGCGGCCCAGCAACCCATTCACGTCTGGGTGCAGATGCCTTCGTGCGTGCCGGCGGCGCCTGGCCTGGAGACCAGCGGCGCATTGTTCGGTCCCACCGAGGTGGCCGAGGCCTGTTCCTGGCCCGAGATCATCGGGCTGGGCGAAATGATGAATTTCCCGGGCGTGATCGCCGGCGACCCGGAGGTGCACGCCACGCTGGCTGCCGCGCGGGCTGCGGGACGCCCGATCGGCGGCCACTACGCCTCGCCCGACTTGGGCCGGCCGTTTCACGCCTACGTTGCCGCCGGCATTGACGACGATCACGAGGGAACACGCCTGGAAGACGCCGTGTCCCGCGCCCGCCAGGGCCTTAAGACTATGCTGCGCTTCGGCTCAGGGCTGGATGACCTCAAGCCGCAAATCCGCGCCATCACCGAGCTCGGCCTGGACTCGCGGCATTTCATCCTGGCGACTGACGGCCTGCACCCCGGCCTGCTGGCGCGGGTGGGACACATGGACCGTGTCGTGCGCCATGCTATGGCCCACGGCTTGCGTCCCATGGCGGCCATCCAGATGGCCACCCTTAACACTGCCGAGCACTTCGCCGTGGCGCGCGATGCCGGGCAAATCGCGCCTGGGCGCTTTGCCGATCTGCTGCTGGTGGACGATTTGCCGACACTGCAGATAGGCGCCGTAATCGCCCGGGGTAGTCTAGCCGCCCAAGAGGGACAGTTGTTGTTGGATGTGCCGGCTTTCAGCTACCCGCCTGAGGTCAAGCGTTCCATCCGCCTGCCGCGCCGGCTCACAGCCGGCGATTTCAGAGTGCCGGCGGCGGACGGCGGGGCAGTCACCGTCAACGTCATCGGCATGATTGCCGGCCAGATCACTACCCGTCACCTGCGCATTAATATGACCCCCGTCGACGGAGCCTTGCCGGCCGACCGGGCGCGCGACCTGGCCAAGGTGGCTGTCGTGGAACGCTACCAGGGCAGCGGCGATGTGCGCACGGGCTTCGTGCACGGTTTTGGGCTGAAGGCGCCGTGTGCGATAGCATCGAGCATGGCTCATGACTCGCATCATTTAGTTCTGGTCGGCACGGATGACGCCAACCTGGCCCTGGCCGCGAACTCCCTGGCAGAAAAGGGAGGCGGCCAGGTGGTCGTGTGCGAGGGCAGAATTGCGGCCTATCTCGAGTTGCCGATCGCGGGCTTGCTATCCGAGGCGCCCGTCTCGGTCGTGGCCGCGCACCTGGAGGCCCTGACCGAGGCGATCAGCGAGCAATGTGGCGGCGCCTATCCCAGCACCCTTACGCAGGTCACCCGGCTGGCGCTGGCCGTCATCCCCGAACTGCGCCTCTCAGATCTGGGTTTGGTGGACGTGACTCGCAACACCCTTATTCCAGTCGTTGAGGCGCTCGCATCGGCCGGGGACTAATCCCTCGAAGTCAGCACACCTGGTTTACCGCCGGGGCCTGGCAGGTGGCGCGTGGCGTCCGCGCCCTTGCGGTCTTCCCCTTCATCGGCCGATGATGCGTTATCCAGGAGATACGGCATGCGCCGAACGCGATGGTTTGTCTGGGCCATCCTGGCCGTGTTGTCGGCCCGGGGGCAGATCCGCTCCCACCTGGGATGGGCGGTCAGTGGGCCCACGGCCGCCCGTTGTCCGCCGTCAGCCTCAGGCTGCCTCGGCCACGCCGCGCCAGACGCGCTCGTCGTAGGCCGGCAGATCGCAGCGCAGCGCGCCGTCGGCGCGGTAGCCCAGGGCATACCCGGCCTGCATCAGTTGGTGGATTTCGCTGGTGCC
>JADZEK010000187.1 GCA_020850595.1 Anaerolineales bacterium | reverse complement strand
TGGGAGGTGTCCGGCGCGGTGCAGACCGCCAAAGCCCGCGCCGCCTGGCTCAGTGCTGACTGGGCCGCCTTATGCGCCCGCCGCGCCGCCCTGCCCCTGGCCGGCTGACAACCTTTGCGTGCACACCCGATCAGGCGGGCTTGCTTGGGCTTCTACAAACATACCTGAAAATGGACTGAGACCTCCTAACCCGCTCGCGGCCGTGGCTGGGGGCGACGGGCCGGGGGCGCTAACAAGCCCCTTGAACGTTCGGCTTTAACGGGTCCAGGTCGGGGTTCAGCCACACGGTCGGGCGCAGATTAGACGAATGCATTCGCGTTTAGTCGTCGTGCCCGAAATGGCGCTGCCTTCTCAGCCCGCGCAGCTCATGACTTCGCGTTGTATAGCCGCGGTTTGTGCGCAGCCCCTTTAGGGCAACCGCCAGGCGGCCCGTGACCATAATCGGCCACAACTGCCGAATGCACCCGATTAGACGTTCCGATTCGTCAACTTTGCCGCCGGCAAGCTACAATGCCCCTACGGTGGGTGTCCGCCCGCCGCCCCCTGTCGCGCCCCGGCCCAGCCGGAGACGGAGTAACGCATGCTGCAAGACTTCGCGTCCCCGTACCTCACCCTGCTCCGCAACCGGATAGACCTGCGCCACGTGCCCTTCAGCGACCGCGGCGCGCGCCTCATGGTCTTCCGCGACGGCGATGCCCTCCAGGTGCGGCTGGCCGAACGCTGGCTCAAGCAGGAGCCGCGCCTCTCCGCCTACCGCGACCGCCCGCCGCTGGTGGACGCCTGGCGCTTCACCGATGCCGATGGCCGCCCGCTGCCTCTGCGCGTCACCACCTACGCTCACCGCCTCGACGTGGCGACCGAGGTCGGCGACTTCAGCCTTGTCTTCGTGGATACCGAGACCCTGCTGGTCACGCTGCCGCCCGCCGCCTGCGGCCTGACCTTCGCGGCCCACCTCGACCACTGCCAAACCGACCGGCGCGGCGGCATTCTGCGCCTCACCGGCGACATCCGCCGCAACCTGGCCTACACCACCAACGCCCCCCTGGTGCGCAATGCCACGGCCGTCGCCAGCGCCGCCGTGCACACCGTGCAGCTGGGCTTCGGCCCGCACGACGGCACACGCGCCCTGCTCATCAACATCACGCCCCGCCTGGGCTTCAACCGCTGGGTGCCCCACCCGCAAATCGCCCTCGACGCCGCCGCCCAGCGCTGGCACCGCTGGTTTGCCGCCGCGCCGCCCGTGGCCCCCCACCTCCAGGCCCAGTATTACTACGCCTGGTGGATCATGCGCGCCGGGCTGATCTCCACCCGTTTCTACACCACGCGCGAAGCCATGACGCCCTCCAAACTCCACTACGTGGGCGTCTGGCAGTGGGACGCCTACTTTCACGCGCTGGCCTATCGGCACGTGGAGATGCCCCTCGCCAAGGACCAAATCCGCATCGTGCTTGACCACCAGCGCCCCGACGGCATGATCCCCGACGCCATCCACGACGAGGGTACCGTCACCCGCCTGACCTTCCCGGTCGAAGCCGACGTGACCAAGCCGCCCCTGTTGGCCTGGGCCGCCTGGAAGCTCTACCAGACCGACGGCGACCGCGAATTCCTGGACGAGATCTACGAGCCGGTGGTGCGCTGGAACGACTGGTGGTTCCGCTACAACGACACCGACGGCAACGGCCTGTGCGAATACCAGCATCCCTACTCCTCCGGGCTGGACGACAGCCCGTTATGGGACGACGGTATGCCGGTGGAAGCGCCTGACCTGAACACCTACCTGTGCCTCCAGCAGGAAGCGCTGGGCTGGATGGCGCGCGCCATCGGCCTGACCGCCCAGGCCGAACGCTGGGCGGCGCGGGCGCAGGGCCTGGCCGACCAGATGCTCGGCCACATGTGGGACCCCGCCGCCGGGCTGTTCTGGGCCTGCCGCCCGCCCGCGCGCGCGCGTGTGAACGTCCGCACCCCCTTCAACCTCTTCCCGCTGCTCACCGGCCGCCTGCCCGCCCCAGTCGCCGAGCGCCTGGTGGCCCACCTGACCGACCCGGCCACGTTCTGGCCGCGCTACCCCGTGCCCACCGTCGCGCTCGACGATCCCAAGTACGCCTCGCAGGTCATGTGGCGTGGCCCCACCTGGGTCAACGTCAACTACCTGCTCATCGAAGGACTCCAGCGCGCCGGGTTCGGCCAGGTAGCGACCGACCTGCGGCGGCGCACGCTGGAGATGATGTTGGGCGACAAAGACATTTTTGAGTACTACCAGCCCGAGACCGGCGACGGCCCGCCTAAGGCCGCCTCGACCTTTGGCTGGTCATCGGCGCTGTTCATTGAGCTGGCGATTGCCGAAAGCCGCGAAATCGCCCGCTAACACGAATTACCCTATTGACTCTCGCCAAATCTCCATTACGATAGGCTCAGGTGGTAAAACGATTTAGTAAAACCTTTTAGCAACCTCTTTCACAAACGTCGTCGCCATGGCCAAACGTGCAACCGCGCGCGAAGTGGCGG
This sequence comes from Anaerolineales bacterium, assembly GCA_020850595.1. Lineage (GTDB taxonomy): Bacteria > Chloroflexota > Anaerolineae > Anaerolineales > UBA6663 > JADZEK01. The sequence continues at coordinate 6,567 of JADZEK010000187.1, read as the reverse complement.
AACGAGCCGGGGTCTCTCGCACCACCGTCTCGTTCGTGCTCAACAACGTCCCGGGCATCCGCATCAGCGACGAAACCCGCCGCGCGGTGCTCGCAGCCGCCCGCGACCTCGACTACCACCCCGACATCTCCGCCCGCCGCCTGCTCAGCGGCCGCACCCAGGTCGTCGGCTTCGTCCTACGCCAGAACCCCGATCAGGCTTTCGCCGACCGCTTCGTGCCCACCGTGCTCGAAGGCTTCTCGCAGGCGGCCTCGGCGCAGAACTACAAAATCCTGTTTGAAACCATCGCCCCCACCGCCGCCAGCGGCAGCTACAGCCACCTGCTGCGCGAACGTCATGTGGACGGCATCGTCCTCTCCGGCCCGCGCTCCGACGACAACGACCTGCTGGAACTGCATCGCAGCGGCGCCCCCGTCGTGCTCCTCGGCCAGCTCCCCGGCAGCCACATCCACGGCGTAGACGTGAACAACCGCGGCGGCGCCATGCTCGCCACCCAGCACCTGCTGGAGCGCGGCCACACCCGCCTGGCCCTCATCACCAACGCCGACCCCGTGTACACCGCCGCCGCCGACCGCCTCGACGGTTACCGCCAGGCGCTGGAGGCCGCCGGCCTGGCCTACAACCCAGAGTTGGTGCGCTACGGCAACTTCACGCCCCAAAGCGGGGCCGAAGCCATGGCCCAACTGCTGGCTCTACCCCAGCCGCCCACGGCCGTCTTCGTCGCCTCCGACACCGTGGCCTTTGGCGCCCTGCACGCCGCGCGCCGCGCCGGCCTCCGCCTGCCCGATGACCTGGCCCTCGTCGGCTTCGACGATGTGTCCCTCTCGGAGTTCCTCGACCCGCCGCTCACCACCGTGCGCCTGCCCGCCTATGGCCTGGGCTATGCCGCCGCTGAGATGCTCCATCGGCTCATTACCGGAGACGAAATTCGCGTCTCCCCGCTAATTCTGGATACGGAACTGATCGTGCGCGAGTCGTCAGGTCCAGCGGCGCCCGCGTGGAAAGGAGGTGATCGCTAGCGATACCTGGCGGCTGTTTTGACCCAGTCAGCCTGAGCGTGTCATTGGCAGTGTTGTACCGCATGACAGGAGGAGTAAGTCAATGAACAATCGCATTTGGCGTTGGGCTTCCGGCTTCGCCGTCGCGGCCCTGCTCGTGGCGGCGTGCAGCCCCGCGGCCACCCCCACCGTCGCGCCCACCAGCGTGCCCGCGACCACCGCGCCCGAACCGACGGCCGCTCCCGCCGGCGACATTGATTGCATGGGCGCGCAGCCCGGCGACACCCTGAGTATGCTCTACCAGTGGTCCGGCACCGAAGAAGAGCGCTGGAACGCAATCTTGAAGCCGCTGGTAGATGCCTGCGGCATCGTGCCGCGGCCCGAGTCCTCGCGCGACCAGGCGCTGCTCGACACCCGCGTCCAGGGCGGCAACCCGCCCGACATCGCCTTCTGGAACGTCACCCAATTAACGCAGTATCAAGACAAGCTCAAGACCATGGACGAGCTTGGCGCGCACGCGGATAACTACGCCGCCTTCTTCACCGCGCCCGGCACCATCGGCGGCCGCTGGCTCGGCCTCCCGGTCAAGGCCGATATCAAAACCATCATCTGGTACAGCCCGGCCGTCTTCGCCGCCAAGGGCTACGCCGTCCCCACCACCTGGGACGAGCTTGATGCCCTCGTCGAAAAGATGAAGAGCGATGGCAATATCCCCTGGAGCATGGGCATGGAGTCCGACGACGCCACCGGCTGGACCGGCTCCGACTTCATCGAAGACATCCTGCTCGTGCAGCAGGGGCCAGACTACGTCCTCGGCCTCATTGACGGCAGCATTGCCTACAACGACGCCGGCGTCGTCCAGGCCTACCAAACCTACGGCAAGTGGGCCAAAGACCCGGCCTACACCGTCGGCGGCGCCGAAGGCACCCTCACCACCCCCTTCCTCGATGCCATCTACAAGCCCTTCGCCGACCCGCCCGAAGCCATGATGGTCAAGCAGTCCGGCTTTGCCGGCGGCGAAGTCGCCAAGCAGTTCCCCGACCTGGTCTACGGCGAAGACTACGACTTCTTCCCCGTGCCCGGGGCCAAGGGCCTGCAAGGCGGCGCTGACTGGCTTATGGCCTTCAGCGACAAGCCCGCTGTCAAGGCCCTGGTGGCCTACCTCTCCTCCGACCTCGGCGGCGCCAACTGGGCCAAGGCCGGCTTCGACCTCTCGCCCAATCAGGGCGCCAACGGCAACTACACTGACCCGGCGCTGATCAAGAAGGGCGACGCCCTGGCCAACACCACCGGCTTCGTTCCCGACCTGGGCGACACCATCCCCGGCGGCTTTGGCAGCGCCGAGTTCACTGCCATCACCAACTTCGTCAACGGCGGCGACCTCCAGACCGAACTTTCCCAGGCCGCGCAAGTGCAAGCCGCGGCCCTGGCCCCGTAACCGCGCTCAGACCGACAGCCGGGGCGCAGTCGTTCGGTTAGCTCGAACCGACACGCCTGCGCCCCGGCTTGCCTCCTTGAGGACCACCGATGGCCGCCCAAACTCCCCTCGTCCCGGCCCCGGCCTCACCCCGCCCGCGGGCCAAATCAGCCGCCGATCCCGTTCCGGCCGTCATGCGCCAAAAGCCGCTCACCCCCTGGCTCTACCTGGGCCCGGCCCTCATCGTCATGGCGGTCTTCATCATCTACCCGGCCCTCACCACCGGGCTGCTCAGCCTGCGCGACAAAGACGGCGTGGCCTGGGCTGGCGCGCGCTGCGTCGCCGGTCAGCCCTGCTGGGGCATCCTGGAAAACTACCGCTATGCCCTCACCTCGCCCATCATGCTCCAGTCGTTCTTCAACAACCTGCTCTGGATCGTGCTGATGGTTTCCGCCACCGTCGGCCTGGGCCTGGTCATCTCCACCCTGGCCGACCGCGTGCGCTACGAACCGCTGGCCAAGGCCATCATCTTCATGCCCATGGCCATCTCCTTCGTGGGCGCGGGCGTCATCTGGCGCTTCGTCTATGAATACCGCGCCACCGGCGAACAGATTGGCCTGCTGAACGGCATCCTGGTCGCCCTCGGCGCCCGCCCCGTGTCGTTCATCACCCTCCCCATCGTCAATACCGTCGCCCTCATCATCGTGGGCGTGTGGATGTGGACCGGCTTCTGCATGACCGTCTTGGCCGCCGCCCTCAAGAGCGTGCCCAGCGAGGTGCTCGAAGCCGCCCGCGTGGATGGCGCCACCGAGTGGGAGGTCTTCAGCCAGATCATGGTGCCGATGATCCTGCCGACCATTACCGTGGTCATCACCACCATGATCATCAATGTCCTCAAGGTCTTCGACATCGTCTACGTCATGACCGGCGGCAACTACGGCACCGAAGTCATCGCCAACCGCATGTACACCGAGCAGTACCTCAACTTCGACACCGGCCACGCCGCGGCCATTGCCGTCGTGCTCATCGTCGTCATCATCCCGGCCATGCTCCTCAACATTCGGCGCTTTGCCGCCCAGGAGGCCGCCCGATGATCGCCCAAGAATCACGCTGGCGGCGCTGGCTGCGCGGCCTGCCGCTGCACCTTGCCCTCATTGGCATCTGCGTTATCTGGCTGCTCCCCGCCCTCGGCCTGCTGGTCACCTCGCTGCGCCCGGCGCAAGTTGTCACCGCCAGCGGGTGGTGGACGGCCCTGAGCGCCGCCCCCGGCCAGGGCGACTACACCACCTTCTGCGCCGCTTGTCACGGCCCGGATGGTAAGGCCCTGCCCAACGCCGACCTGAGCAGCCCCGACGTGGTGAGTCAGTTCCGTCGCTCGATTGCCTTGCAGGCCGTGCTCAACCAGCAGCTTAGTGGCGGGCCGCACCTGGGCGGCGCACCCCTGCCCACCGACCAGCAGGCCGCCGACATTCTCGGCTACCTGCGCGTGCTCTCCGGCCTAAACACCTACAGCCAGCTCACCACCGACAACTACGTAGATGCCCTCACCGGCTACCGCGGCACCACCAACTACACCGCCGACTGCGCCGCCGGCGCCCAGCCCGCCGACATCACCTGCACCTGGGCCGACCTGGCGAACCCGCGCGGCATGGGCCGGGCCTTCCTCAACAGCCTGGCGGTCGCCATCCCGTCTACCCTGCTGCCCATCCTCTTCGCCGCCTTCGCCGCCTACGCCTTCGCCTGGATGCACTTCCGCGGCCGCCTGTTCCTGTTCGCGCTGCTCGTCGGCCTGCAAGTCATCCCGCTGCAAATGACCCTCATTCCCATTTCGCGTCTATACGCGCAGTTGGGCCTCAACGGCACCTTCTGGGGCGTCTGGCTCTTCCACACCGGCTTCGGCCTGCCCTACGCCATCTACCTCATGCGCAACTTCTTGGGTGGCCTGCCGCGCGAACTGTTCGAGAGCGCCTACCTCGACGGCGCCAGTCACTGGACGGCCTTCTACAAGCTGGCCCTGCCGCTGGCGGTCCCGGCCGTGGCCTCCCTCGCCATCTTCCAATTCCTGTGGATCTGGAACGACCTGCTGGTGGCGCTGGTGTTCCTGGGCGGCACCACGCCGGTGCTCACCTACCAGATCAGCAACATGGTCACCTCGCTCGGCAGCGGCTGGCACGTGCTCACCGCGGCGGCCTTCATCTCCATGCTGCTGCCCATGCTCGTCTTCTTCAGCCTCCAGCGCTTCTTCGTGCGCGGGCTGCTGGCCGGCTCCGTGAAGGGCTAGCAAGGCAGGCTGGTATGACGGCCCCCACGTGGTACAAGGATGCCGTGTTCTACGAGCTGTACGTGCGCGCCTTCCGCGACAGCAACGGCGACGGACACGGCGACCTGCCGGGCCTGACCCAGCGGCTGGATTACCTCCAGTCGCTGGGCGTCACCTGCCTCTGGCTCCAGCCCATCTACCCCTCCCCCTTGCTCGACGACGGCTACGACATCGCCGACTACTACGGCGTCCATCCCGACTTCGGCACGCTCGACGACTTTCGCCGCCTCATGGTCGCGGCCAAGCGCCGCGGCCTGCGCGTCGTGGCCGACCTGGTCGTCAATCACACCTCCGACCAGCACCCCTGGTTCCAGGCCGCCCGCGCTGACCGCCATTCGCCTTACCGCGACTACTACGTCTGGAGCGACACCCCCGACAAGTACCCCGACGCCCGCATCATCTTCCTCGATACCGAAACCTCCAACTGGACCTTCGACCCCGTCGCCGGGCAGTACTTCTGGCACCGCTTCTACAGCTCCCAGCCCGACCTAAACTTCGACAACCCGGCCGTGCAGGCCGAAATGCTCAAGGTCATGGCCTTCTGGCTCGACCTGGGGCTAGACGGCTTCCGGGTAGACGCCGTGCCCTACCTGTTCGAGCGCGAGGGCACCACCGGCGAGAACCTGCCGGAAACCCACGCCTACCTCAAGCGCATGCGCGCCTTTGTGGACCAGCACTACCCCGAGGCCGTGCTGCTGGCCGAGGCCAACCAGTGGCCCGCCGACCTGCGCCCTTACTTCGGCGACGGCGACGAATTCCACCTGGCCTTTCACTTCCCGGTGATGCCCCGCCTCTTCATGGCCCTGGCGCGCGGCACGGCCGCCCCCATCGTCGAGATCATGCGCGCCACGCCGCCCATCCCGCCCTCCGCCCAGTGGTGCACCTTCCTGCGCAACCACGACGAGTTGACCCTCGAAATGGTGACCGAAGCCGAGCGCCAGTGGCTGTGGAACTTCTACGCCCCCGAGCCGCGCATGCGCCAGAACCTCGGCATTCGCCGCCGCCTGGCGCCGCTGCTGGGCGGCGACTGGCGTAAACTGGAGCTAGCCAACGCGCTGCTCTTCTCACTCCCCGGCACGCCGATCTTCTACTACGGCGACGAGATCGGCATGGGCGACAACATCTGGCTCGACGACCGCGATGGTTTACGCACGCCCATGCAGTGGGATGCCGGACCGAACGCGGGTTTCTCCGCGGCCCCGGCCGACAAACTCTACGCGCCTGTCATCGCCAGCGGGCCGTTTGCCTACGAACGGGTGAACCTGGCCGCGCAGTTGGCCGACCCGACCAGCCTCTGGCATCGCCTGCGCCGGCTGGTCGAAATCCGCAAGGCGCACCCGGCCTTTGGCTGGGGCGACTTCGCCTTCCTCGACCAACTGCCCCCCAGCGTGTTCGGCATCATGCGCCGTCACGCGAGGCAGGTGGTCGTGGCCCTGCACAACCTCACCGCCGGCCCGCAGACCGTCAGTCTCGACCCGGCCCGCGAGCCGGCGCTGGCCGGGCTGCTCGGCGCGGCCCTTACCGACACACTCACCGGCCAGCCTGCGGGCCGAATGGAATTGCGCCGCTTCACGCTGCAACCCTACGCCTACTTCTGGCTGACCGCGGAAGCCTAAGCCAGGGCAATTGCATCGAAACTGCGCTTGGGACCGATCAGCCCCATTTTGCCTGTCATTTCGAAGTACCCATGGCGCGGAGCGCCAGCCCGCCGGCCCCCCAGTGGCGAAACACTCGGCGGACCATGTCATTCCGAAGCCCCCCTCCGGTTGCCGGCCATCCTTCGGCATTGTGGGGGGTGAGGAATCTCAACCCAGGATCAGGCTGACCCTTTG
>JADZEK010000186.1 GCA_020850595.1 Anaerolineales bacterium | reverse complement strand
TCAGACCGCGCACGGCTTCGGCCGGCAGACCCCAGCGTTCCGGTTCGTAACAGGCAGGTGAGGCGATCTTAGGCTCATTCCGCCAGTCATACCATAACATCGCAATTCGAATGTGACATTGTCAAACCAGTCAACTGACTGGTTACGCCTGGGCGGTGCAGGCAGCCGCATCAGTCGGGCGGCAGTTTTTCAAGCGGTCGGTCGCGCAGGCGCTGCAAGAAGCGCAGGTTGATCAAGACATAGATGAGGGTGTTCTGGTTGGTGATGGCGTGGCCGTTGCGCAGGTGTGGTCGTTCGATGCCCAGGGCCAACGCCTGGCTGTTGACACCTGCACTTGCGCGCAGGTGCAAGTGTGCGCTCGACGGCGGTGCGTTGGCGGTAGGCATCTTTGTACGCTTCGCCTTGGCGGTCGAGCGTGTAGCGCAAACGGGCGCCAATGCTGATCGGCATCACTGCCGTACAGCCACCGCGCTTGGCGTTGACGTGGCGAATGGGACAAGCGACGCGGCCGGCGCGGTTAGGCGTGAGTGGACAGCGATACTTGCCGCGCTCATGCTCGACCAAACAACTGGTCCGATCCGTGAAGGTGAACTGAAGCGGCATGGCCAGGCCAGCCGCGCACAAGGGCAAGCCTTCCGAAGTGAACTGGCGTCCGTCCGCTTGGTAGCCGCCCTTGGCGGAGAAGGGCACGGCCGCAAACCCGCTGGCCGGGCTATTTTCGCGGTGAAAGTAGGCGTAAACATACCAGGCGTCGAAGGCGGCATCGAAAGTGCCCAGGCGCGGCCGGTAGCCGAGGCGGTTTTCCGACTGCTGCATGAGCGGGAAAAAGTAGGTGACGTCGCCCTGATCGAAAGGCTGGGTGAGCTCGGCTAACACGAATTCGCCCAACGCCGGCACCTTGGTCACCACGACCCCGGAGCCATAGCCCCAGTAATACTGGCCGCGTTTGAGGCCCTGCGACGAGACTGGATTGCGGGTGGGAGTAGCCGGTGCGGCGCCTTGATTGGTGCGGCGCTTACAGCCCAGGCGGCAATCGGGATCGCCAGCGGGTTGCTGGGCTTTGTTGAAGCGCTCGGTCACATAGGTCTTGGGATTGTTCTCCTTCACCCAAGCCAAAATATGTTTGGTGTCCAGCGACACGCACTCGGGCGGCGCCAGGCCCAGGCCGGCCAACTCGGTCAGGATCAGGCGAACACTATCGGCCAGCAGGAATTGCAGCGCCGCATTGGGCACCTGGCGCAGCATCCGGACCAAATGCCGGTGGGTGGGCAGACTGGCTTGGGCATTGAAACCGAGCGGATGATTGGGCGCAGGCTGGAGTGGGAAACCGAGCAGCCATATGAAACCGGGATGCTCCACCAGATAGCGATGCAACTTACCCCACGAGGCGCAGCCGTCGTTGAGCTTGATGAGTTCGGCCGCGGCCAACGCAGCAAAAGGGATTTGAGGTTGGCCCCAATGGCGTTCCAGGTTGCGTTCCGGGAAGGTCGCCCAGTCCAGTGGGCCAAGCAACGCCAGATTGCGCATGACCGTGGGTGAATCGCGCACGAAAGCGGGCAGCCGCTCTGGGTGTTGCCAAAAACTGTTCAAATCCGCCCATTTTCGCGTCTGTTTCGGGGGCAGCAGGCTGTCGGGCAACAGCGGCAGTTGGGCTACAATCAGGTTGTCAGTCATGGGCTTCTCTCCTCGCTTGCCGGAATGGACGTTGACACCGCCATTCTACGAAGCGGAAGCGAACCCGACCGACGGCGTAACCAGTCCCTGACTGGTTACGCTTTGGTGGCGCTCAAAGCACCGCCACGAACCGTGTTAGAACATCTGGGCGTAACCAGTCAATGACTGGTCCAACCCTCTCTCTAGTTCACAAACTGGCGAGTCTTGCTCTGGATGTGGTGCCCTTCGGCCGAAGTATTGCCCACAACTGCCAGGTGTTAAGGCTGTTGGCCTAATCCCAATCAGGTGGGGTTGGATTACAATAGCCTCCATCCCAATCAACCCGCTGCATCGGAGTGCTGTGCCGCCCATGACTACCCCCATTTCTTCTGCCCTGGAAGCCCCGCGCGGGGCCGTGATCGTCGGCGCTTCGGCCGGGCTGGGCGCGGCGCTGGCGCAGCGGCTGGCGCGCGAGGGCTACCAACTGGCCCTGGTGGCGCGGCGCGGCGAGGCGCTGGCGGCGCTGTGTGAGCAGATCAACGGCACGGCCGGGCGGCCCGTGGCGCGGGCCTACGCGCACGACGTGACCGACACAGCGGCCGTCGCGCCGCTCTTCGCCGACATCCTGCGCGACCTGGGGCGGCTGGATTTGGTGATCTACAACGCCGGGCTGATGCTGCCGGTGACGCTGACCGAGTTCGACACGGAAAAAGACCACGCCATGCTGGCGGTGAACCTGCTGGGTGCGGTGGCCTGGCTGAACCAGGCGGCGCTGCTGTTCCAGCGCCAGGGGCGCGGGCAGATTTGCGGCATCTCATCCATCGCGGGCGACCGGGGGCGCGTGGGTGCCCCGGTCTATGGCGCTTCCAAGGCCGGCCTGAACGGCTACCTGGAGTCGCTGCGCAACCGTCTGACGCGTCAGGGCGTGAACGTGCTGACGGTGCGGCCGGGCATGGTAGACACGGAGATGCTCAAGGCCACGCCGCGGCGCATGTTCGTCATCCCCCCGGCGCAGGCGGCCGAGGATATCTGGCAGGCGCTGCGGCGGCGTAAGCAGGTGGTGTATACCTCGGCGCGCTGGCGGCTGGTGGGGCTGGCGCTGCGGCACGTGCCGTCGGTGATCTTCCGGCGGTTGAGTTTTTAAAATCGGGCTGGTTGGGTTGAGCGCCGGGCGCCAGACGGCCCCGGCAGGCGTTCGCGAGGCGCCTCGGCCGGAAGTTCACCCCCCTCACCTCGCGCGACCAGGTGTTTACGCCTGTTTGTAACGGTTCTGTCGCGGAAACATAACGCTGCCCAGGCAAAAATCGGCTAAGCTTGGGGGCGGCCAGCGAAGGGCTGGCTGCTGGCGTTCGCCGCGGAGCTAACCGCGCTCGTTTTCTAGCCCGAATGCGTGGATTCCCGGCCCCCTACGCGGGCGGCTGATCGTCCCTGGCTAAGAATCGGCCCCTCCGCTATACTTAACTCAGTCTCAGTCCACTGGGATCGTCAGGCAGCTCGCAGTTTCTGAAAAACGGTTGTCGGAACGGTGTGGAGGGCGGTAACTCCAGCCTGGCAGGCTGGCCCGCGCCCAGGGAAAAACTTCATGCCAACTCCTAATTATGGCCCGCGGCGGGCCGGCCCGGTGGCCGGCTGGGCCCGCCTGCTGGCGGTGTTCGGCGTCTCGGTGGTAGCCGTGGGATTGGTAGCGGTGGCCCTGATTGCGCTCCAGCGGCGGGCCGCGGCGCCGCCCCCCACCCCGCGGCCGCAGGTGACTGCCCCGGCGGCCACACCGCCCCAGCCCGTGCCGACCGAGACACCCCCGCTGCCGACTGCCGCAGTGCCGGCGACCGACGTGGTGGCCATAGTGAATGGGCGGGTGATCGCCCGGGCCAGGCTGGAGGCAGTGCAGGCCGCCGACCGCACCATGCTCACGCTGCTGGGGCTGGCGCAGGACCCGAACGCGGCCCTGCTCGACCGGCTGGTGAACGGCGAACTGGCCGAGCAAGCGGCGGCGGCGGCCGGGTTCGCGCTGCCCGCCGGGCAAGCCGAGACCAGCCTGCAAGCCTTCCTGACGGAACGCGGCAAGACCGAGGCAGAGCTGAACACCGCGCTGGCGGCGCAGGGCCTGACGCCGGCAGCTTTCGCGGATTACTGGCAGCGCCTGCTGCTGGCCGATGCGTTCACCCGCCAGGCGGCTCAGCAGCAGGGGCTGGCCGTGGCCGATTTCTTGCGACAACTGCAACGGCAGGCGCGCATTAGCTTTGGGCCGGCGGCAATTCTGGCCGTGCCCACCGAAGCCCCGGCGCCCGTGAGCACGCCCGCGCCGGCCGTGACCGTGCCGCCGGACGCGCCGCGCGACGTGAACCCCGGCAGCTATGCGCCCTTGTTTGATCTGCCGGCGCTGCAATGGCCGGCGCGCGATTTCGCCACCAACAACGACCTGCTCGGCCGGCCGGCGGTGGTGATGTTTTTCGCCACCTGGTGCCCCTACTGCCGGGCGCAGACGCCCGCCATGGTGGCCGCCGCACAAGACCCGGCCTACGGTGATTTGCAGTTCCTGGGCATTGACGTCGGCGAGAGCCAGGCCACGGTGGAAGCCTATATCGCCGAAATGGGAATTCCCTACCCGGTGCTGATGGACACCGCCAGCGACACCGCCGGGCAATACCAGGTGGCGGGCTTCCCAACCACTTACTTCCTCGATGCGCAAGGGCGGATCGTTGCCCGGCACATCGGCCAATTGCAGCCGGAGGTACTCGCCGAGTACCTCATTAAGCTCCAGCTTTCGACGGGAAACTAGCATGGCACTGTCCTTGAACCCCGCCCTGTCTCGGCCTTTCTTCCGCCCCAGCCCGCGCGCTGCGCGCCGCGCCCCCGCCTCAGGCGGATGGCGCGGCCTAAGCCGGGCCGCCCGCCAACGCCTGGCGCACGGCCTGCACGCCGCGCTGGCTTGTGTCACGCTGTTCACGATGCTGTTCCCCCTGGGCAGCAGCGTGCCAACGGCCGCGGCACAGCCCTCGCAGGCAGCGGCCCAGCGGCGCGGGTACCAACCCGCGGCCTCGGCTGAGGCCGAGGCGCTGGAGGCGGGGGCTGGCCTGGCGGCGCTCAGCGGCCAACTGCTGCCGGGTTGGCTGGCAAACGATGGGGCGGCTGCCGCGCCCGCGCTCGACACGGCCCTGCTGCCCACCTGGCTGGGCAGCGCCGCCAACGCCGCCGCGCCCGCGCTCGACACGGCCCTGCTGCCCGCCTGGCTGGGCAGCGCCGCCAACGCTGCCGCGCCCGCGCTCGACACGGCGCTGTTGCCCGCCTGGCTGCCCGCCTCGGCTCAGGCCCCGGCCGTGGGCGCGAGCTTGCTGCCCAACTGGCTCGCGCCGGCGGCGGCGAATGCGAGCGCCCTGCTCAGCCCCGGCGTGTGCCCAGCCGACCCCGCCACGCTCAACCTGCAACTCACGCTGCCGGATTACACGGTCAGCCGCGGCACGACCTCCGGCGATGTGTACACCGTGACAGTGACGAACAGCGGCGCGGTCAGCGTGCCGGAAGTCAGCCTGCTGATCAACGCCAACGTCGGCTTTTACTACCTGGGCGGCTCGGCCACGGCCACCAGCAGCCTGAGCGGCACGCAGACGTACGTGGACAGCGGCACGGGCCTGCCGGACGCTACCAGCTTCATCACCCTGACGGGCAACAGCCAGGCCACCAGCCTGGCCCCCGGCGAAACCCTGACCTTCACGTTTCGGCTGGCGACCGACGCGAACGCCACCTCCGGCCAGCAGTTGCTGGTGAGCCTGCGGAGCGGCGACGCGCCGAGCGTGGTGTGCCGCACGACCGGCGAAAACGTGCCGACCGCGCGCGGCCACCTGACCATTCAGAAAGGCCCCGTGGCGCAGCCCGGCCAGTTCGGCGACGTCATCACCTGGACGGTGATCCTGCGCAACCCCGGCCTGGGCAACGTTTACAACGCGGTGTTCACCGATACGGCGGGCGCGGGGCTGATCAACGTGCAAGTGACGCCCACGCCCGCGCCGATCAGCCTGACGGTGAACGCGGAGCAGGTGTACACGGTGACGGCCGCCATCGCGGCCTGCACGCAGTTGACCAACACCGTGCAGGCCGGTTGGAGCATCGGCAACGCCGACGGCACGGGCACGGGCGCCAACCCCGTGTCGGCCGAAACGGACATCCTGTTCACGCTGACGGATCCAGACATCGTGATTGAGATCGGCAGCCTGCCGACGGTGAGCTACTGCGGGCCGCTCTCGGCCACGGTGCCGGTGACGGTGACGAATACCGGCGGCACGGGCCGCTTCTTGCGCCTGAACATGGCGCTGGGCGGGCTGAACCTCGCCAGCCTAGACCCGAATTGGGTCGTGGCGGGCAACAGCCTGATTTATCAGGGCGGCACGCCGACCGGCACGATTTTGGTGGGGCAGGTGTTGACCTTTAGCGTGCAGGCCACCACGACCGGGCCGGTGTGCTCCACGCAAGACCTGAGCATCGAACTGACGCCGATCGTGCAAGACGCCTGCCTGGTGATGCAAACGCAGGCGCCGGCCGCCACGGCCAGCACCCCGGCGGCCACGGCCGCGCCGACGCTAAACCTGACGAAAGAAGGGCCGGAGGTGCTGGTCGCGGGCCGGACGTATGCGTATACGCTGACGGTCAGCGGGCAGAACCGCCAGAGCTTTACGGCGCCCCTGGTCATCACCGACCTGCTGCCCACGACGATCACGCTGTTGGGCACGACGCCTTCCAGCGGCGGCGTGGTCACCAGCGGCAGCCTTCTGACCTGGACCGTGCCGGTGACCGGCGCGCCGGGAGCCTACACCGAGACGTTAATCATCAGCTTCACCGTGCCGCAGAACAGCACCTGCGGGGCGGGCGCGGCGGTGATTAACCGGGCCTTCGCCCAAGGGCAGGTGTGTCCGCAGTGCGCGACGCTGACGGCCGGCGCCGAAACGTCGAGCTACGTGGAGGACATGTTCGACCAGGGCAACAACGACTTTGAGTACTCCGGGCCAAGCCTGGAATTGTGCGTGGCGGCGCCGCAGCCGGTGACGGCCACGCTGACCTTTGGCAACGGCGTGACGTGGACCAACAGCATCTACACCGACACGCTGGGCCTGGGCGAGTTCGCGCAGCCGCTGCACGTGGTGTCGGGGTCGGTGCAGGTGCTGGTGGACGGCCAGGACCGCACCAGCGATGTGGCGATCAGCCTGGGCGCGCCGCTGGAGATCAACCTGAGCGGCATCGGCACGTTCAGCACGACGGCCGCGCTGACCATCACTTATGCTGTGACGGCCGCGGCGGGGAGCATTGCCGGCGATGCGCCGGCGCAGAGCTTCTACAGCTTTGCGCGGTTCCAGCAGGGCGGCCTCAGCGGGTCGTGCACGGGCGGGGCGGTGGCGTTCTTTGGCGCGGAGGTCAGCTTGCGCCGGGCGAACCTGGAGGTGGGGGTGACGCCGGGCGCGCTGCAGTCGTGCCGCGAGAACACGGTGGTGCTGACGGTGGACGGGGCCACGGCGAACACGCTGTCGGACTCGCTGGTGGTGACGTTCACGGCCGACCCGGCGGATGTGTTCACGCCGACGGCCCCGGTGTTGGGCGGCGCGCTGACCGGGCAACCGGTGGTGGTCACCAAGACCGGCAACCTGGTGACATTTACGTTCCCGATTACGCTGGACCTGAACGGCAGCGGGACGATTGCCTTCCCGCTGTACCGGCCGTGCGGCGTCACCGGGCCGTTGCAGACGGGCCTGGTCTACGCCGACCAATGCCAGACGACGCGCACCAGCGGCGGCAGCGGCGCGGCCACCACGCAAAGTTCGGGCGTGAGCCTGTTCACGACGCCCGACGCCTACACGGTGGTGGACTTGAAGGCGATCTGGCGGTTCTACGTGAGCAGCGTGGGCGAGATCGCGGCTGAAAACGTCATCGTCACCAACACGCTGCCGGTGGGCCACAGCTTCTACACCTACACGGCTTCGAGCAGCAACGCGCCGCTGACCGGCATTAGTTATCAGACGGGCCTGAACGGCAACGGGCAGGTGGTGGTGACGGTGACGATCGCGTCACTGCCGGTGGGCGGGCGCATCCGCTTCGACATGGAGAGCCGCATTGACACGGCCTGCAACCTGCCGGCCGAGATTGACATTGCGCTGTTCCAAAGCTGCGGCGCGGTGAACGGGGCCTGCGGCAACCGGCAGACGGGCCAGGTGCAGCTGCTGCCCAGCCCGACCTCGCTGCTGAGCAGCAACGACCAGAGCGCCAACCTGCCGTTGTGCGAAACCGGCGACGTGTTCCTGACGATCAAGAACACCAGCGCGCAGAGCCTGGAAAGCGCCTTCACCATCCGCGACATCATCACCAACGCCACGTTCATCACCGGCTCGGCCAGCGTCACGGTGACGAACGAGGCTGGGCAGATCGTGACTGGCACGACCTCTGGGCTGCCCCTGGCGAACATTCCGTTCGCGCCGGCGGTGACCACGGCCGGCAACCAGCAAGTGCTGTCGTGGACGCTCAGTTCGTTCATCAGCGGCACGGCGGGCTACGACGTGCTGGCGATCCGCCAGGCCAGCGACCGGATTGACATTCACTTCCAGGTGCGCACGGGCTGCACCGGCATGGCGGTGGAAGTGCAGTCACAGGGCAACGCGCTCGATGTGTGCCAGCGGCCGCTGACCTACACCGAGGAGGCCCAGACGCTGCTGACCGACGCGCCCGAGCTGGCGCTGGTGAAGACGGCCTGCAACGCCACGACCGATGACTGCGCCAACCCGGCCAACTTCGCGCCGGAGATTAATGCGGGCGCGGGCGAGACGGTGGTGTGGAAGCTGCGCGTGGCGAACACGGGCGACCAGCGGGTGATCAACCTGTTTGTGACCGACACGGCGCCGTCCAACTACATTATCTCGGCGACTCTGCCGGCCGCCACCTCCATCGTCAGCAACACGCTCACCTGGCACCTGACCGGCACGACGGTGATTGCCCCCGGGGCCAGCCTGGACTTTCTAATCACCGGCACGGTGGCGGCCACGGCCTGCCAGCCCACGGCCACCAACACCGCCCTGGCGTACTTCGCGTGCAGCGACAGCGACCAGTGCCTGGCGGGCGCGGTGGCCGGGTCGGCGGCGATGCACAACGAGCCAAACATCAGCGTGCAGGTGGTGAACACCTCCATCAACCAGTGCGGCGGCGGCCCGCTGCAAATCAACATCAACAACACCGGCGCGTACGCCAACAATGTGGTGATCTCGTACACGCTGCCGGGCAGCCTGCGCTACGCGGGGCCGCTGACGAGCACGCCGACGCCGGCCTACTCGCCGACCATCGGCGCGAGCGGCACGCTGACCTGGCTGATCAGCACGCTGACCGAGACGGCCGTGATTCGCTTTGCGGTGGTGAACCAGGCGGGCACTTGCCCCGCCCCGCCGCTGACGGCCGCGGTGACGGCCGACGGCTACTATGACGACTCGTGCGCCGTCAACTTCAACACGATTGCCGCCGACGCGGGCACGATCACGTTCTTGCGCCCGAATATCGTCGGCAGCCTGGCGGGCGGCGCGCTGCAACTGCCAATCACGCGCGTGGTGGCGGCAGGCCAGGTGGTCACCTGGACCGTCGCCATGCGCAACACCGGCAACGGCGCGGCGGAGAACCTGCTCATCACCGAGACGCTGGGGGTGGGCTACACGCTGGTGACGGCCGGGGTCTCAACCGGCACGGGGGGCGGGGCCGGGGCGACGCCGGTGATCGCCGGGCAGGTGATCACCTGGCTGGTGCCGAGCCTGGGCGCGGGCGGACGCTTCACGGCGACGGTAACGGCGACCGTGGACGCCAACCCGACCAACCTGCACGCGACGATTGCCGCCAGCAGCGAATGCGACAACGGCGGCTGTTTCCGGGCGGTGACGCCGCTGGACAAGTCGGCGACCACCCTCTCGGCGCTGGTGAAGACCGTCAGCACCACGACCATCCCGATCGGCCTGCCATTCAGCTACACCATCACGGGCACGCTATTCGGCAACTACACCGTCACCAACACGGTGCTGACCGACACGCTGCCCACCATCGGCGGGCAGCAGGCCTTCTCGGTGACGGCAGTCAGCACGGCCAGCAGCAACGGCAACCCCTGGCAGCCCGGCCCGCTGGGCGGCCCGGTGCTGACTTTCACCACGCCGACCGGCGCGGTGACAGGGCCGGAGACCTTCACGTTCACCGTGGAAGGGGTCATCACGGACAGCCTGTTCGCCGACAACGGCGATGTGTTCACCAACACGGTTCAGCTCGCCTACCGCGATGACGGTTTCCGCTATAGCTTCACGCGCCAGTCGCCGCCGGTCACGGTGATCGAGCCGTTCCTGGCCATCAGCAAGACGGTGACGCCCACCACGGGCGTGCAGGCGGGCGACCGGGTGACGTATACCCTCTCGGTCTCGCACGTGGCGGGCAGCACGGCCGATGCGTTTGACCTGGTGATTACCGACACACTGCCGGCAGGCCTGGTGCTCGCGCCGGAAACGGTGGTAAGCGCGCCGGCGGCTACGAGCCTGATCAGCGACAGCCGGCATCTGACCGCCACGTATGACGTGCTGGCGCTCGGCGGCAGCGTGGTGATCAGCTATAGCGCCGTGGCCGACCTCAGCATTCGGCCGGGCAGCATCCTGCGCAACCACGCGGTGGCGCGTTGGACGAGCACGGCCGACGACCCGGTGGGCGAAGAGCGCACCGGCGTAGGGCCGGACCCCGACGACCACTTCACCAGCACGGTGGCGCCGTTCGCCACCGACCTGGTCGGCCTGATCAAGACGGTGGAAAAGCCGACTTACACCATCGGCGAGGGCATCACCTATACCATCCAGGCAGCCCTGCCGCTGGGCACGATTCCGAATACGGTGGTCACCGACACGCTGCCGGCCGGGCTGATCTTCATCAGCGGCACAGCCGGCGCCAGCGGGCCGGGCTTCGCGGGCAGCGCGGCGCCCACGGTAACGGGCAGCAACGACGGCAGCGCGCCGACGACGCTGGTGTGGAATTTTGGGCAGATCGTCAACCCGATTACCAGCCCCGCGCCGCTGCTGATCACCTTCACGGCGGCGGTGGCGAACGTGCTGGCCAACCAGCAGGGCCTGACGCTGACCAACGTGGTGACGACCACCTGGTACAACGACGACAACACCACCCAGACCGTCACCGATTCGGTGCCGGTGGGGCTGCTGGAGCCGACGCTCATCATCACCAAGAGCGTCACGCCGGCCTCGACCCGCGCCGGTGACACGGTGCAGTTTGACATCTGGGTCTACCACGCGGCGACCTCGACGGTGCCCGCTTATAACGTGCGCGTGACCGACACGGTGCCGGGCGGGCTGACCTATCTGTTCAACTCGTGGGACCAGGCGGCCGGGCCGGCGGGGAGCCTGGACGACGGCAACGCGCCGACCCTGACCGGCTTCTGGGTCAGCATCCCGGTGACGGTGACGGCGGCCAACCCCATCCGCCTGCGGTTCCAGGCGCAAGCGCCGCTGACAATCGCGCTGGGCAGCCTGTTGACCAACACGGTGTTCGATAGCTGGCACAGTCTGCCGACGAATCCCTATACACAGACGCGCGACGGCTCGGGCGGCGTGAATGACTACCGCGGCCAGGCCGGCGCGGCGGTGGGCGTGGGCGAGGTGGGCCTGACCAAGACCGCCCCGCTGACGATCACCGCGGGCACGATCATCACCTATGTGCTCGGCGCGCATAACTATGGGCCGTTCACGGCCACCGGCGCGGTGGTGACCGACACGATGCCGTTCCAGGTGAGCACGCTCACGGCCGCGTTTAGCGTGCCGGGCGGGAGCAGCGGCGCGTGCCCGATCACGCCTAACCCCGCGGGCGACCAGGTGGTGTGCGCCCTGGGGACAATGGCCCCGAACGTGACCGGGCTGATCACCATCACCGCGCTGGTGCCGGCCGACACGCCGGAAGCCGCCGACCTGACGAACGTGGCGGTGCTGGCGGTGACCTCACCGGATGGGCAGACGACGAACAACACGGCCACGACCGACACGGAGGTGCTGACGCGCGCCGACGTGGGCGTGACCAAGACCGGCCCGATTACGGCGACGGCGGGCGAGACCGTGACGTACACGGTGCGGGTGACCAACACCGGCCCGTCGGTGGCGCGCACGGTGGATGTGAAGGACCTGCTGCCGCCGGGGATGACGTATCTGGGCGGGAGCAGCAGCCAGGGCCTGTGTGTCAGCGGCATCTGCCAGTTGGGCGACCTGGGCGTCAACGGGGCGGTGACGATGGTGATCACCGCCAGCGTCGGCCCGGGCGCGAGCGGGCTGGTGACCAACACGGCGCAGGTGTTCGGCAGCACGCCGGACCCGGTCAGCGCGAACAACACAGCCACGGCGCCGACGACCATCGCGGCCTCGACGCGGCTGGTGATTGACAAGACCGACCTGACTGACCCGGTGAACGCGGGCAGCACCTATCTGTATGAGATCGTGCTGACGAACACCGGGCCGAGCGACGCGGTGAATGTGGTCATCACCGACCGGCTGCCAAGCCAGGTGACGTTCCAGGGGGCGACGCCGACCTGCGCGCACGCGGGCGGCGTGGTGACCTGCACGGTGGGCGCCCTGCCGGCGGGTAACCAGATCAACTTCCTCATTAACACCCTGGTGTTGGCGAGCGTGGTGAGCGGCACGCAGGGCACGAACACGGTGGGCGTGACAACGACGACGCCGGTGGCGGCGGGCAGCGTGCTGACCGACAGCGAGATCACCACCTACCGCCAGGTGGCCGGCAACCCGACCGACCTGGCGCTGACCAAGGGCGTCAGCCCAAGCAGCGTGACGGCGGGCAGCGGGCTGATTACGTATACCCTGCGGGTGACAAACACCGGCCCGGCCGCCATGACCGGCGTGCAGGTGGTAGACGCCTTCCCGCGTGAGTTTGAGTTTATCTCGGCCGCCAGCTCGGTGGGGCTGTGCAACAGCGGCATGACCTGCGACCTGGGCGCGCTGGCAGTGGGCCAGAGCGTGGCGATCACGCTGGTGGTGGCCGTGCCGAGCGATGTGAGCGCGGGCGTGTACACCAACACGGCCACGGTGAGCGGGGCCGGGCCGGAGACGAACACGACCAACAACACCGACAGCCGCCCGGTGACGGTGGTGGAGCAAGCGCTGCTGCAACTGCGCAAGGCGGCCAACCCCGACCCGGCGACCCCCGGCGAGGCGCTGTACTACACGATTGTGGTGACGAACATCGGCCCGAGTGACGCCGATAACGTGACCGTGGCCGAGACGCTGCCGGCCGGGTTCAGCTTGAGCCTGGTGACGAGCAGCCAGGGCGGGTGCGCCGCCCTGCCCTGCAACCTGGGCACGCTGCCGGCCGGCGGCTCGGCCAGCGTGACGCTGGCGGGCGTGGTGGCCGCCAACGCGACGACGGTGTTGACGAACGTGGCGAGCGTGACTTCCACGACGCCGGGCACGGGCGCGGTCTATACGACGACCACGTCACTGACCAACCAGGCCGACTTGGCGCTGGTGAAGAGCGCTACGCCCACTGCCCTCGCGGGCGGGACGGTGGTGTACACCCTGACGGTCTACAACCTGGGGCCGTCAGACGCGCTGGGCGTGGTGGTGACGGACACCCTGCCGGCCGGCGTGACTTTTGTGAGCGCCAGCCTGGGCTGCGCGCCGAGCGGCGGGCAAGTGCTGTGCACGGTGGGCGCGCTGACGGCGGGCGCGCAGGCGACCTATAGCATCACCGTGACGGTGAACAATGACGTGCAGCCCGGCACCAGCCTGGAAAACACGGCGGTGGTGGGCAGCCAGACGCCGGACGGCAACCCAAGCAATAACGCCGACGACGCCGATACGAATGTCTTGGGCCTGGTAGACCTGGTGATCGCCAAGAGCGACACGCCAGACCCGGTGGTCGCCGGGCAAGCTTTGACTTACACGCTGGTGGTGACCAACAGCGGCCCCTCGACCGCGCTGGATGTGATCGTGGTGGACGCGCTGCCGGCGGGTGTGACGTTTAGCTGGGCCACAAGCAGCCAGGGCACGTGCAACAGCGGCGTGACCTGCGTGCTGGGCACGCTGGCGGCGGGCGCGACGGCCACCATCACGGTCGGCGTGACCGTTGACAGCGGCACGACCGGGCCTCTGACCAACCAGGCCCAGGTGACCGCAGCCAACCCGGAGAGCACCCCGGCCAACAACGTCGTCACAGCCACCACTACGGTAAACGCGGCGGCCGCGCTCCACCTTGAAAAGACCGGCCCAGCCACGGCCACGCCCGGCGGCAACCTGACCTATGCCATCGTGGTGAGCAACAGCGGGCCAAGCGACGCTCAGAATGTCGTCATCTCTGACACGCTGCCCGCGGCGCTGATCAGCGCGACGGCGACGACCAGCCAGGGCGCGTGCACCCTCGTGGCGGACCTGCTGACCTGCAACCTGGGCACGTTAGTCGTGGGGGCGAGCGTCACCATTCAGGTGGACGCCGTGCTCAGCAGCGCCGTGACCGGCGCGCTGACCAACACGGCCAGCGCCGGCAGCCCCACTGACCCGACCCCGGCCAGCGACACGGTGACGACCACACTGACGCCGCGCGCCGACCTGGCACTGGTGAAGAGCGCCACGCCCACCGCTCTGGCGGGCGGGACGGCGGTCTACACCCTGACGGTCTACAACCTGGGGCCGTCGGACGCGCTGGGCGTGGTAGTGACGGACACCCTGCCGGCCGGCGTGACCTTCGGGAGCGCCAGCCTGGGCTGCGCGCCGAGCGGCGGGCAAGTGCTGTGCACGGTGGGCGCGTTGACCGCGGGCGCGCAGGCGACCTACACCATCACCGTGACGGTGAACAGTGACGTGGAACCGGGCACGAGCCTGGAAAACACGGCAGTGGTGGGCAGCCAGACGCCGGACGACAACCCAAGCAATAACGCCGACGACGCCGATACCTCCATCGTGGGGCAGGCGGACGTGGCGCTCGACAAGAGCGGCCCGGCCAGCGCCGTGGCCGGCGAGGTGGTGACGTACACCATCGTCATCACCAACAACGGCCCGAGCACGGCCCAAATGGTGGATGTGAAGGACACCCTGCCCGCCGGGTTAGACCTGCTGGGGGCGACCATCGCGCGCGCGGGCAGCGGCCCGGCGGCGTGCGGCGGCGCAGTGTGCCAGACGGGCGACCTGGCCGTGGGCGAGGTGGTGACGGTGACCGTGACGGCGCTGGTCGGCGCGGATGTGCCCGACGGCGCGCTGCTGACGAACAACGGCACGGTCTTCAGCGGCACCAGTGACCCGACGCCCGGCAACGACACCGACAGCGTGACGACGACCATCGGCACACGCGCCGACGTGAGCGTGGCGAAGGTAGACCTGGCTGACCCGGTCGGCCCGACGCAGGGGCTGCTGTACCAACTCGTGGCGGCGAACGCCGGCCCGAGCGACGCGCAGAACGTGGTGGTGACCGACACGCTGGACGCCAACACGACGTTCGTGAACGCCAGCCCCGGCTGCGTGTTCAGCGCGGGCGCGGTGGTGTGCACGGTGGGCACACTGCCCGCGGGCAGCAGCGTCAGCTATCTGATCGCCGTAACGGTGGGCGACGTGCCCAGCGGCACGGTGCTGAACAACACGGTGGTCGTCACCAGCACGACGAGCGACCCCAACCCCGGCGACAACACCGACACGGAGCCGACAACGGTGCAGCCGCCGCTCGGCCCGACGGCGGACGTGGGCATCAGCAAGACCGGCACGGCCGGCGCGGCGGCCGGGCAAAACGTGACGTATACCCTGGTGGTGACCAACGCCGGGCCGCAGACGGCCACGAACGTGCGTGTGCTGGAGCTGATCCCGGCGGGCACCACGGTGGTGAGCCTGACGGCCGACAACCCCAACAGCCTGGTGGAAGACTGCTCGCTGGGCGGCGCGTGCTACCTGGGCAGCCTGGCCCCCGGCCAGATTGCGACCATCACGGTCGTGCTGAACGTGGACGCGAGCTTCACCGGCGGGCTGCTGACCAACACCGCCAGCGTGAGCGCCGACCAGGCCGACCCGAACCCGGCCAACAACCTGGCGAGCGCGCCGACGACGATCACCACGGCGACTGATCTGGTCCTGGACAAGGTGGACCTGGCCGACCCGGTGAACGCGGGCGAGTTGCTGCTGTACCAGCTGGTGGTGACAAACGCCGGCCCCAGTGACGCGCAGAACGTGGTCATCACCGACACGCTGCCGGCGGGCGTCAGCTTCATGGGCGCGTCGCCGCTATGCACGGAGAGCGCGGGCGTGGTGGTCTGCGCGCTCGGCGCCCTGGCCGCGGGCCAGAGCGCCGGCGTGCTGATCCAGGTGCGGCCCGACGCCGGCCTGGCCGACGGCACGGTGCTGACGAACACGGCCGCGACAGGCAGCGACACGCCGGAGACGAACCCGAGCAACAACCACGATGCCGTGCCCACCACGGTGCAGCAGCCGGTGGGCGGCCCGGTGGATTTGGCGGTGGCGAAGGCCGACACGCCCGACCCGGTAATCGCGGGCCAGACGCTGACCTACACGCTGGTGGTCACCAACAACGGCCCGGCCACCGCGCAAGATGTGATCCTGGTGGATGCGCTGCCGGCGGGCGTGACGTTCGCCTCGGCCACGAGCAGCCAGGGCGCCTGCAACAGCGGAGTGACGTGCGCGCTCGGCGCGCTGGCGCCCAACGCCACGGCGACCATTACGGTGGTGGTGACCGTGAACAGCGGCACGACCGGCGTGCTGGTCAACCTGGCGCAGGTCACGGCCGCCAACCCGGAAAGCAACCTGACGAACAACCAGGCCGGCGCGGTGACGGTGGTGGACACCCTGACCGACCTGGCGCTGGTCAAGACCGGGCCGCTCACGGCCACGCCCGGCGCGGGCCTGAGCTATCAGATCGTGGTGACGAACAGCGGGCCAAGCGACGCCGTGGCCGTGGTGGTTTCGGACACGCTGCCGGCGGCGCTGACCAGCGCGACGGCGGCCAGCAGCCAGGGCGCGTGCAGCATCGTGGTGGACCTGCTGACGTGCAACCTGGGGACGCTGGCCGCGGGCCAGTCGGCCACCATCGTGGTCAATGCCAACGTGGCGGCGACGGCGAGCGGCGTCATCACCAACACGGCCACGGTGAGCAGCAACACGCCGGAGACGAACACCGGCAACAACAGCGGCACCGCGCTCACCACGCTGGCCGGGCAGGCCGACCTGGCGATCACCAAGGGCGATGCGCCCGACCCGGTCATCGCCGGCGAACTGCTGACCTACACCCTGACGGTAGTGAACAACGGGCCGACGGCGGCCAGCGCCGTGACCGTGACCGACCAACTGCCGGCGGGGGTGACGCTGGTGACGGCGACGCCCGGCTACAGCGGCCCCAACCCGCTGGTGTGGAACCTAGGCCCGCTGGGCGTGGGCGCCACGCAGACCGTGACCATCACGGTGCGGGTGAACAGCGGCACGCCGAGCGGCGCGGTGCTGGCGAACAACGCCGGCGTGACGAGCGACCTGCCCGACCCGGCGCCCAATAACAACACGGCCGGCGCCACCACGCAGGTGCAAACCGCGGCGGACCTGGCGCTGAACAAGACGGCCCAGCCGGGCACGGTGCTGGCGGGCGAGTTGGTCACCTACACCCTGGTGGTGACCAACCTGGGTCCCTCGACGGCGGTGGGCGTGCAGGTGCTGGACGCGCTGCCGGCCGAGGTGACGCTGCTGAGCGCCTCGACGACAGTCGGCGTGTGCGGCAGCGGCCTGTGCGTGCTGGGCAGCCTGCCTTCAGGCGCGGTGGTCACCATCACGCTGGTGACGCGGGCGCAGGCCGGCCTGGCGCTGGGCACGACCTTCACCAACACGGCGCTGGTCTTTAGCCCCACGCCAGACCCGAACCCCGGCAACAACCAGGACGACGCGCCGGTGACGATCGCGACGAGCGCCGACCTGGCCGTGGACAAGCGCCACAGCGGCAGCGCCGTGGCAGGCCAGAGCTTTACCTATCAGGTGGTGGTGACCAACGCCGGGCCGTCGGGCGCGGTGAACGTGGTGGTCACCGACACGCTGCCGGGCGGGCTGACCTACAGCTCGGCCACGGCCGCCTGTGCGCTGCAAAGCAGCGGGCCAGACGTGGTGGCCTGCGCGCTGGGCAACCTGGCGGCGGGCGCGAGCACCAGCTTTGAGGTGACCGTGCTGGTAGACCAGGCCCTGTCGGGCACGCTCACCAACACGGTCGTCGTCGCGGCAGACACGCCCGACGGCAACCCGGCCAACAACACCGACCTGGACCCGACGAACATCGCCACGCTGGCGGATGTGAGCGTGGTGAAGACCGCCACACCCGAGCCGGTGACGGCGGGCGAGATCGTGACCTACACGCTGACGGTCTACAACGCTGGGCCGTCGCGGGCAACGGCGGTGGTGGTAACCGACACCCTGCCCGTCAACGTGACGCACGTGAGCAACGACGCCGGGTGCAGTGTGCTGGGCGGCGCGCCGGAGCGCGTGGTGTGCAACCTGGGCGCGCTAGACGCGGGCCAGACGGTTAACCTCGAGATCGTGGTGCGGGTGGCGGCGGGCACTGCGCCGGGGAGCACGCTGAACAACCAGGCAGTGGTCCGCAGCGCGACGCCGGACCCGAACCTGGGCAACAACACCGCCACGGCGCTGACCACGGTGACAGCCCTGGCCGATGTGGTGGTGGATAAGAGCGGCCCGACGGGCGCGCTAGTGGCAGGCCAGGCCGTGACCTACACGGTGGTGGTCTCCAACGCCGGGCCGTCGGCGGCGGCGGACGTGGACTTGAAGGACTTCCTGCCGCCGGGCGTGACGCTGGTGAACGCCCAAACGCACACCGGCGCGCCGTGTCTGGGCAGCCTGTGCCAGCTCGGCACGCTGGACCCCGGCGCAACGGTGACCATCACGCTGACCGGAACGGTGAACAGCGACGTGCCGCCGGGAACGGTGCTGACCAACACGGCCACCGCCTTTACCGACACGCCGGACAGCAACCCGGCCAACAACAGCGACGACCACGCCAACAACGTGGAAACGCTGGCGCGGCTGGAGATCGAGAAGCGCGACCTGCAAGACCCGGTGGCGCCCGAGACCCAACTGCTGTACTGGATCGCGGTGACGAACACCGGCCCGAGCGACGCGCTGAACGTCGTCATCACCGACACCCTGCCCGCCAACGTGACCTTCATGGGCAGCACCGGCGACTGTGTGGCGCTGGGGCTGAGCCAACTGCGCTGCACGGTGGGCGCGCTGCCCGCCGGGAGCACGCAGAGCTTCTTCGTGAGCGTGCTGGTGAACGCGACCGTGGTGAGCGGCACGGTGCTGGTCAACGACGTGAGCGTGGGCAGCGGCACACCGCTCGACCCCAGCTCGGTGCTGACCGACAGCGAGCCGACGCTGGTGCAGCAGTTCTTCGGCCCGCCCGCCGACCTGGCGCTGGCTAAGGCGGTGACGCCGACCACCGTGATCGCGGGTGAGCTGATCACCTACACGCTGGTGGTGACCAACTACGGCCCGGCGACCGCGCAAGACGTGGAAGTGAGCGATGCGCTGCCGGCGGGCCTGACGCTCGTGAGCGCGGTGAGCAGCCAGGGCACGTGCGCCGGCGCGGTGACCTGCCTGCTGGGTGTGATGGCCTTCACCGGCCAACCGAGCACGGCCACCATCACTCTGACGGCGCGGGTGGGCAGCGGCGTGCCGGCGGGCACGGTGCTGACCAATACGGCCTTCGTGCAGTCGGCGCAGTATGACCCGAACCAGGACAACAACACGGCGCAGGCGGTGGCGGACGTCGTCACGAGCGCCGACCTGGCCATCGCCAAGAGCGACGCGCCTGACCCGGTGACGGCCGGCGAGCGCCTGATCTACACGCTGGTCATCACCAACTACGGCCCGTCGGACGCGCGGAACGTGGTGGTGACCGACACGCTGCCGGCCGAAGTGACCTTCGTCAGCGGCGACGGCTGCACCGACCTGGGCGGCGGCGTGATCGCCTGCGCCCTGGGCGACCTGGCGGCGGGCGCGACGCGCACGGTGGACCTGGTGGTGCAGGTGGCGGAAAACGCGCCGGCCGGCCTGAACAACCAGGCGGTGGTGGGCAGCGACACGCCCGACCCCGTGCCGGGCAACAACACCGACAGCGAGCCGACGACGGTGCTGCGCGCGGCCGATCTGGGCGTAGTGAAGGACGTGGTGACCGACACGGTCTGGGCCGGCGAGACTTTGACCTACAACCTGACCATCCACAACTACGGGCCATCGGCGGCGGAGGGCGTGGTAGTGACCGACACGCTGCCGGCGCAGGTGAGCTTTGTGAGCGCCGACCCGGCCCAGGCGAGCGGGCCGAACCCGCTGCTGTGGAACGTGGGCGACCTGGCGGTGGGCGCCAGCCGCAGCTTCACGGTGGTGGTGACGGTGCTGAGCAACACGCTCAACGCCCAAGTCATCACCAACTGGGCCGAGGTGGGCGCGACGACGCCTGACCCGCAGCCCGCCAACAACACCGACGACGCCCAGGCGCAGGTGTTCGGCCTGGCCGACGTGGCGGTGCAGAAGTTCGCGCCGCCCAGCCCCGTAATCGCGGGCGACCAGGTGGTGTACACCATCAGCGTGCACAACCTGGGGCCGAGCGTGGCCGAGCAGGTGGACGTGAAGGACGTGCTGCCGGACGGCCTGAGCCTGGGCGCGCTGAGCACCAGCCAGGGCGCGTGCGTGGGCAGCCTGTGCCAACTGGGCAGCCTGCCGGTCAGCACCACCGCTGTCATCACGGCCGTGCTGAACGTGGACGCGGACGTGCTGAGCGGCACGGTGCTGTGCAAC
This sequence comes from Anaerolineales bacterium, assembly GCA_020850595.1. Lineage (GTDB taxonomy): Bacteria > Chloroflexota > Anaerolineae > Anaerolineales > UBA6663 > JADZEK01. Next base: position 19,986 of record JADZEK010000186.1, on the reverse strand, counting down.
ACCGCCATGGACTTCGCGGCCACGCCAGACCCCAACAGCGCCAACAACGCCAGCCAGGCGTGCGTGACCGTGGCGGCGCTGACGGATGTGAGCATCACCAAGCAAGTCAACGGCGCGGCGACGCCGGGCGGCGACCCGTTCCTGTACACGCTGGTGGTCAGCAACAACGGGCCGTCGGATGCGCAGGACGTGGTGGTAAGCGACACGCTGCCGGCCGAGCTGAGCTTTGTGAGCGCCACGCCGCCGCAGACGAGCGGGCCGAACCCGCTGGGGTGGAACCTGGGCACGCTGGCGGCCGGCGCCACGCAGGAGCTAAGCGTGTGGGTGCGGGCGCAGGCGTGGGTGACGCAAACGTTCACCAACACGGCGGCGATCACCACCACCACGCCCGACGGCGACCCCAGCAACAACAGCGACGACGCGCCGACCGGCGTCAGTCCGCTGGCCGACCTGGCGCTGGTGAAGACGACCGACAGCCCGGTGGCCGTGCCCGGCAACCGCATCATGTACACGCTGACGGTTTACAACCTGGGGCCGTCGGACGCGCAGGACGTGGTCGTGAGCGACACGCTGCCGGCCGAAGTCAGCTTTGTGGCGGCCTCGCCCACGCAGGACGGCGGGCCGAACCCGCTGCTGTGGAACCTGGGCACGCTGCCGGCGGGCGCGACGCGTGTGATCACGCTGACCGTGGACGTGCTGGCCGGCGTGGAACAATCGTTCCGCAACAACGCGGTAGTGTCGGGCAGCACGCCCGACCCCGACCCCGGCAACAACGCCGATGACGTCACCCACACCCCGGCCCCGCAGGTGGACCTGGTGCTGGAGAAGACGGTTGACCACAACCCGCTGGAGCCGGATGACGAGTTCTTCTACACCATCGTGGTGCGCAACGACGGGCCGTCGGTGGCGACCGACGTGCGCGTGAGCGACCTGCTGCCCGACGAGGTGATCTACCTGGGCGCGAACCCGGCGCCCAACCCCGGCGGGAACCCGCTGACCTGGGACCTGGGCAACCTGGCCCCCGGCGCGCGCGTGACGATCACGATCAACGCGCAACTGCAACCCTGGGCGACGGACGGCTTTACCAATACGGCGGTGGTCACCAGCACGGCGACCGAGACGAACCCAGACAACAACAGCGACGACGCGCCGGTGAGGCTGGGCGTGCCGACCGCGCCGATCAACCCGCTGTACTTCGAGGCGCAAGCCGCGGGCGGGCGGCAGGTGGCGCTGCGCTGGGCCTACGCCAGCGAGGCGGCCACCAGCGGCTACCGGGTGCTGCGCGCCCCGGCGAATGATCTGGGCCAGGCGGTGGAAGTGTGCACCACGGCCGCGCTGGGCGCCGGCACGAACTACAACTGTCTGGACAGCGTGCCGCAGGACGGTGTCTGGTGGTACTGGTTGGTGCGGCTGGATGGAACCGGGCAAGGCTCGCCCGGAGCGCCGGTGACGATTACCGTCTCCAGCGCGGCGCCTTACCGGCTCTGGCTGCCGCTGATCGGAAAGGATGGGCAGGAATGAGCGCGCGCGTGTGGGTCAACAGTCTTCTCATCGCGGCCCTGCTGGCGTTGGCCGGCGGCGCCCAAGCCCACGCCGCGCGCTCGACCGCCGCGCCCGGCCCAAGTGTGGTGGGTGACGCGCAGGGTGTGACGGTGACATGGCAAACGCCGCCGGTGGCGCTGACGACGAGCGACGGCACGCTGACGGTGGCGGTAGAAGGCTACGCTCGGACCAGCGCGCCCGGGGCGCTCGACCTGCCGGTGAGCAGCGTGCTGCTGGCGCTGCCGGCAGGCGCCGCGCCCACGCTGCAAGTGGAGGTCGTGACGGAGAGCATCCAAGCGCAAGCCGGCGCGCTGGCGACGGTGCGGCAGCCCGAAGGCGTGCTGACCGACGCGAGCGGGACCGTGCTAGGCGGGGCGCTGGCGGCGGCTACGCGCGCGGACAGCTTCGCGCCGAACGTCGTCGAACTGACGCCGGCGGGCATCGCCCGCGGGGTGACGCTGGCGCGGCTGAGTTTCTACCCGGTGCGGCCGGGCGCGGGCGGGCTGGTGGTCACGCGGCAGGCGCGGGTGCGGGTGAGCTACAACGCGCCCGCCGCGGCGGCCGCGACCGGCGACGCGCTCGACCCGTTCTTGCGGGCGCTGCAACGCACGGTGAGCAACCCGGAGCAAATCAGCGCGCCGCCTGAGCGGGCCGCGCAATTGGCCGGCGGGGGACCCGGCGCGGGCAGCCTGGCCGTGGAAGTGGACCAGCCGGGCATCACGCAGCTCACCTATGCGGCGCTGGCGGCGGCCGGTTTCCCGGTGAACAGCGTGAACCCCAGCCAGCTTAAGCTGACACGCGACGGCGCGGAGGTGGCGCTGGAGTGGGAGGGCGACGGCGACGCGAGTTTTGAGGCCGGCGAGCGGCTGTTGTTCTATGCCGCGCCACGCTTCAGCCGCTGGACGACGACGGATGTGTACTGGCTGGCGGCGAGCGCGGGCAACGGCCTGCGCATGGGCAGCCGCACCGGCAGCCCCACGGGCCTGAGCGCCGGCAAGCCCTGGGTGACGCAGGTGATCGAAGAGAACCACCTGTATACGCCGGAATGTTACTGCGGGCTGACACCCGCCGGGCGCGACGGCGACCGCTGGGCCTGGGGCGCGCTGCACCGGCCGGGGCAGGAGACGGAAAGCTTCATCGGCAGCCTGAGCGCGGTGGATACCGCCACGTCAGCCACGCTGACGGCCTGGCTCATCGGCTACACCGACCGGCCGGCCAACCCCGATCATCACGTGGACGTGAGCTTCAACGGCCTGGGGCTGGGCAGCCTGGAGTGGAACGGGCGGCAGGCCATCACCGGCACCTGGGCGCTGCCGGGTGGCACGCTGGTCGAGGGGCAGAACGGGCTGGAGTTGAACCTGCCCGGTCTGCCCGGCGTAAGCCCAGAGGGCGCCTGGCTGGATGCCTACCAGGTGCGCTATGCGCTGACAACCAGCGCTACCGGCCCGGCGGTGATCTTCACCGGCGACAGCGCCCCGCGCGCCTACACGGTGGGCCTGACGAGCGCGAGCGGCGTGCGCGCTTATGACATCACCGACCCCGCCGCGCCGCTGCGTCTGACCAGCCCCAACCTGAGCGGCGGGCTGGTGAGCGTGGGCGACGACGGCTCCGGCGGGCGCGCGTATGTAGTCGCGGCCGCTGGCGGGGTGCGCTCGCCCACGCGGCTGCGACCGTTCGTGGCGCTGGCGACGAGCGGCCTGAGCAGCGTGGACTACTTGTTCATCACGCACCCAGACTTCCTGCCGGCACTGGGGGCGCTGGCGGCGCTGCGCCAGAACCAGGGGCTAGCCACGGCCACAGAAAACGTGCTGGCGATCTACGACAACTACGGCGATGGCCGGCTCGACCCGGCGGCCATCCGCGCTTACCTGGCGGCGGCCTACACGGCCTGGACACCCACCTACGTGCTGCTGGTGGGCGATGGCACGGCCGACCCGCGCCACTACCAGGCCGGCTCGGGGGCCACTTACCTGCCGCCCTACCTGGCAGAGGTGGACCCGTGGGCGGGCGAAACCGCCGCGGACAACCGCTATGTGACGGTGGACGGCGACGATCAACTGCCCGACATGCTGATCGGCCGGCTGCCGGTAAACAGCCTGGCCGAGGCCTACACCGTGACGAACAAGGTGTTCAACTATGAGGCCAACGGCGCGGCCGGCCCGTGGCGCACGCTGGTGAGCGTGATCGCCGACGACGCCGACAGCGCCGGCGACTTCCCCGCGGAGGCTGAGCAGAACGCCGCGCTGGTGACCGCGCCGCGCACGGTCGAACGGATATACTATGAACCGCCCGGCAATACGGTCGCCGATGTGCGCACCGGGGTGCAAGCGCGCTGGGCGGCGGGCGCTGGGCTAATGCTGTACTCGGGACATGCGTCCATTCACCAGTGGGGGGCCGAAAACTTCCTGCACCTGAATGATGTGGCCGGGTTTGCCAACGGCGGGCGGCTGCCGGTGCTGCTGCAAATGACCTGCTTTACGGGCATGTTCCAGGACCCCGGGCTGGCGGGCCTGGACGAAACGCTGCTGCGGCGATCGGGCGGCGGCGCGGTGGCCGTGTGGAGCTCAACCGGCTTAGGGTTGGCGACCGGCCACGCTGCCCTGGCCGAAGGGTTCCTGAACGCGCTGGCGGCCAACGACCCCCTGACCGTGGGCGCGGGCGCGCTGGCCGGCAAGCTGAACCTGGCGGCGGAAGCGCCCGGCTATGCTGACCTGCTCGATACGTTCGGCCTGCTGGGCGACCCGGCGACGCAACTGACACTGACCACCACCGCCTGGCAGACCATGTGGCTGCCGCTGATCCACCGGTAACGGGAGAGACTTATGCGAAGACTGACGCTATCCTGGCTGGCCGTCATTGCGACGGCGCTGCTGATCGTGGCGGCGGCGTGGCCCGCGGCCGCGGCCCGGCCCCTGGCGATCACCCTGACGCCGTCGCAAGTGCCGCCCAGCCCGACCTCCACCGTGGCGGTACCGAGCGCGACGCCGACCAGCCCGACGAACACGCCGACCTCGCCTCAGGCGGCGCCGGCAACTAGCACGAAGACCAACTCCAGCGCGCCCGCGGCGACCGCTACCGCGACGCGCACCCGCGCGGCGACCACGCCCACGCGCACGCCCACGCGGGTGGTGCCCACACCCGGGCCGGACGCCTATCTCTACGCGGCCAAGTTCGTGTGCGGGCAGCAGGCGCCGGGCACGGGCGACGAAACCCCGCTGAAGCCGGGCAACTACGCCACGGCCATCAATCTGCACAACTATACTGACCACCCGGTGGCGGTGAGCCTGCGCCCGGCGGTAGATTACACCCTGGGCGCGCCCACACCCCGCCCGGCAGCCGCCACCACGGTTGAGATCGCGCCCTACAGCACGCTGGAGGTGGACTGCCCCACCCTGCTACGGCTGGCGGGGGCCGCGGCGGGCAGCCCGCTGCGCGGCATGGTGGGCATCAGCCTGGCCGAAAAGTTGCCGGTGGCGGTGGTGTACACAGCCGAGATTACCGACCGCATGGATCTGACCGACACCGGGGCGGGCATCAGCATTGACGTGGAGTATCTGGAACCGTTCAACCCGCGCTAGGGCGAGTGGGCCGGTCAGGCCGACGCCAAAAGCGCCGGCCCTCTCAGGCGAGAGGGCCGGCGCTTTTTGTTTCCAGCCAGATTACCGGGCGAGCGGAAGGCGCGCGGCGGGTAAGCGGCCTAGCGCGCCGCGGCGGGCAGCTCGGAGGTGCAGGCCGGGCAGCGGGTGGCGGCCAGGGGCACGCTGGTGAGGCAGTAGGGGCAGGGCTTGGTGGTCACGGGCGCGGCCGGCGCCGGCCCGCGCAGTTGGTTGGCCGCGCGCACGACCAGGAAGATCGCGAAGGCGATGATCAGGAAGTCAATGATGTTGTTGATGAACAGGCCGTAGTTAAGGGTGGGCGCGCCCGCGGCCTGGGCGTCGGCCAGGCTGGCGTAGGCCTGCCCGTTGAGGCTCAGGAACAAGTCCTGAAAGTTGACGCCGCCCAGCAGCAGGCCGATGGGCGGCATGAGCAGGTCGGCGACAAACGAGGAGACGATCTTGCCGAAGGCGCCGCCGATAATAATACCGACGGCCATGTCGAGCACGTTCCCGCGCATGATGAAGTTCTTAAACTCTGTGAGCATGCTGGTCTCCTTAGGTTAGGTAAGCGCTGCGCGTCGCGGCGCGGGCGAACTAAGCGGCGCCGGCGACCTCCTCGTAGAAGGCCGTCAGGCGCGGGATGATAGTCTGGAGGCTGTAATGTTCGCGGATGAGGCGCGCGCCGGCCTCGCCCAGGGAACGGTAGGCCTCTGGGTCGGCCAGCACTTGCAGCGCGGCGGCGGCGAAACCATCCACGTCAAAAAAGTTGCGCAGCAGGCCGGTCTCGCCGGGGCGGATGAACTCGCGCACCGGGGCGGTGTCGGAGGCCAGCACGGTGCAGCCGCAGGCCAGCGCGTTGAGCAGCGACCAACTGAGCACAAACGGCACGGTGAGGTATAGGTGCAGGTCGCTCAGGCTGAGCAGGCGCGCCAGCTCGGCGGGTTTCACCTGGCCCAGGAAGAGCAGCCGGTCGAGGTCATACTCGTCTTGCTTGAGCACGAAGTCCTTGAAGCTCTTGTCGCGGATGAATTTCAAATCGCCGCCATAGGCCACGCGGTCGGAGCCGACGATGAGGAAGACCACACGCGGGTCGGCGGTATAGATTTTCTTGGCGGCGCGCAGGAAGATGTCGAAGCCGCGCATGGACTCGAACCCGCGCGAGACGTACGTGACCAGGCGCGTCTCCGGCCCGAAGCGATGCGGGCCAACGACGCGCTCGGCCGGGCGTTCACCGGGGACGGCCGGCGCGGAGCGGCGCCAGAAGCTGGTGTCTATGCCGTCGTGCAACACGCGCAGCTTGGGCCGGTAAGCGGCGGGCAGTAGGCCGGCCTGGTATTCGGTGGGCGAATAGCCGGCGCGGCAGTATTCCAGGTCGAGCAAGATCATGGCGTTGCGGGTGCGGGCGCGCAGCACGTCCTCTTCGAGCACCGGCCACTCCGGCCGGAAATCCATGTCGCTGTTGTGCGGGTGATAGAAGTACTCGAAGTAGTTGATGACGGGCGCGGCGGGAAAAAGCTCCGGCAAAAAGAGCGTGGAGCCGAAGCCGGAGTGGCCGACGATGAGATCGGGCCGGATGCGCAGCGCCAGCGGCTTGAGGGCGGCATAGACGCCGGCGGCGTGGGCGGTGGCGTTGTCGAAGGTGCGGGTCAGGTAGTGCGACTGCTGGTCGGCGCCGCCGATGGGCTTGTACTGCACCTTCTGAATGCCGCCCGCCATGCCGGCCGGCGTCTCGGAAACGAAGGTGCAGCGGTAGCCCTTCTCTTGAATCAGGTGGGCGGCGATGTGACCGAACTGGGCCGGGAAGTTCTTGTGAACGAACAGGATGTGCATACAGGTCGGGAGCCGTTAGGGCGTGGCGGTGGCGGCGCAGTTGAGCGCGAAAGCTACTTTGTTAGTCACCAGGTCGGTCGGGGAGGTGATATGCGCCCAGACCTGCCCGGTGACCGAATTGGTGAATTGCAGGTTGTAGGTGACGGAGAAGGTGCGCGGGCCGGCGGTGTTGAAGATGGAGTTGGCCGGCTCGGGCAGGTTGAAGGTGAAGCCGGGCGTGTCGGCCGAGGCTTCCAGCCGGTAGGTGACGGCGCCCGCGCCCTGCGATGTGAACGATAGGTTGAACTGGAAGGTCTGCGGGCACACACCGCTCAGGCTGGCCTGGTCTACGCTCAGTTCGGCCGCGCTAACGCTGAGAGAGCCGGGCGGCGCGGTCGGCTGCGGCGTGCCGCCGATGACGACGTCAATCTGCACATAGACCGGCTGGTTGGCGTTGGGGCCGAGGCCGAAGAGGTCGCCCGCGGGAGTGCGGAGCATCCAGAAGCCGGTGTAGGCGCCGAGCTTGGCGGGCGCGGTCAGGTCAACGGAAATATCCACGGCCGCGCCAGGGGCCACGTCGCCGGGCAGCGGCACGGAGTCTGGGCCACCCATTTGCTCGCCGCTGACGTAGACCAGGCTGTAGGCAGTCGTCCAGGTGGCGGTGCCGGCGTTTTTGAGCTGCCAGGTCTTCACGAAGACTTCGCCGGGGATGAAGTCGGCGCCGTCGGGCGCGGTCAGGTCAGCCAGGAATTCGGCGAGGTGGGTGCCGCTGCTGACGAGGAGCGGTGTAGCGCTCGGCGCGGCCGAGGCGTCGGGCGTGGCGCTGGCCTCGCCGCCGCCCGCGGGGGTCGCGCTAGGCGCGGCGGGGGTGTCGCTCGGGGCGCTAGTGGGCGCGGCGGTCTGAGTGGCGGGCGGCGGGGCGGTGGTCGTGGCGGCCGGGGCCAAGGTGGTGGTAGCAGGCGCGGTGGTGGGGGTAGCCGTGGTCCGCGCGCGGCAGGCGGCCAGCAGCAACGCCACGCCAACCACAAGCGTCAGAGAGCGGGCAGGAACGGCACACCGAGCAGGCACAGGGTTATGCTAACCAGAAATGGGTATTTGTCAAAACAGGAGGCCCCGATCAGTGTGAGGCCAGAGGCTACTTGCCGCGAATGAGCTCGAACAGACGCCAACGAGAACATAGAGGGGGGGCCGAGTGCGCGGGAACTCAACCCTCTCAGAGAACGTCGCCGGTGAATAGGGCTAGGTGACGATGGGGCGCTCAGTGGGGTACTGCTCATGGCGGCGCTCGACCAGCACGGTGCGCAGGCGGTCGAGGGCGTCGTAGAGATCAACAAAGCGCGTGTAGAGGGGGGCGACGCCCAGGCGCAGGTTGTCGGGGTAGCGGAAGTCGGGGATGACGTCCATCGCCTCGATCAGGGCGCGGTCGAGGCGCAGGGCGTCGGGATGTCCCAGCGAGACGTGCGAGCCGCGCCGGGCCGGGTCGCGCGGCGAGTTGAGGCTGACGCCCAGCGGGGCGAGCCAGGCTTCCCACAGGGTGATGAGGTATTCGGTCTGCGCGACGGATTTGGCCCGCAAGCGGTCGAGGCCGGCTTCCAGCAGCAAATCTACGGCCGGCTCAATGGCGGCCAGCGAGAGCAGCGGCGGCGTGCCGGAGAGGAAGCGCGTGAGGCCGGGGGCGGGCGTGTAGGCCAGGCCCATGTCGAATTGATCCTTCTGGCTGAACCAGCCCGCGATGGGGTTGAGGAGCTGATCTTGCAGATCGCGGCGCACGTAGAGGAAGGCGGGCGCGCCGGGGCCGCCGTTGAGGTATTTGTAGGTGCAGCCGACGGCCAGGTCTACCCCGGCGGCGTTAAGGTCAACCGGCAGCGCGCCAACCGTATGGCTTAAGTCCCAGAGCACGAGCGCGCCGGCGGCGTGCGCGGCGGCGGTCAGGCCGGGCAGGTCGTAGACGAAGCCGCTCTTGAAGGCGGTGTGGGTCAGGGCCAGCAGGGCGGTGTCGGGGCCGAGGGCGGCGCGCAACTCCGGTTCGGGGCCGGTGAGGTCGTCGGGCGAGTCTATCCGCTGGAGGCGATGGGCGGCGCCGAGGAGCCGCAGCGCGCCTTGAAGCAGGTAGAGGTCGGAGGGGAAGTTGAGGTTATCGGTGAGGACAGCGCGGCGGTTGGGGCGCGCGCCCAGGGCGGCCAGGGTGAGCTTGAAGAAGTTGACGGAGGTGGAGTCGGCGACGAGCACTTCTTCGGGCTGCGCGCCGAGGAGGCGGGCGATCTTGGCGCCCAGGCGCTGAGAGGCGTCGAACCAACCCTCGCCCCAGCCGCGGATCAGGCGTTGGCCCCACTCGTGCTCGATGACGTGGCGCAGTCGCTCGCGGGTGCGGCGCGGCAGGCGGCCGAGCGAGTTGCCGTCCAGGTAGATCAGGCGCTCGTCAGCAATGACGAACTCAGCGCGGAAGGCCGCCAGGGGGTCGGCGGCGTCGAGGGCTTCAGCATAAGCGCGGGTGAGCATGGGTGGGCCTCCGCAGCGGGCAAATCGGCGGGTGTAGGGCGGGGCAGCGCGCTTCTGAAAAGCGGCGGCGGGCAACGTCTGGTTGCCCGCCGCCGGTTGGAAGGCGACTGCCCCTGGGATACACGGGGCCGGCTGGCGCGCGTCAGCGCACCAGGTTCGGGTCAATCACATACTTGTACCAGTTGTAGGCCACGCCGTCCTTGCCGCCGGTGATGTGCGGCATGTGCTGGAACCACCACAGGTGATGTTGGAGCGTGTCGCCGTTGCCCCATTCGGTGGTGTCCACGATGCGCGAGTCGCCGGCCAGGTTGGGGAAGTTCTTCCAAACGTCGGCGCGGCTCTTCACCTTGGTCTTGTTGCCCCAGTCGTAGTCCTTGAGGCTGTTGGGCGCATAGTGCACAATGCCGACCTCAGCCTGGCCGGGGTGGGTCTTGTCGTAGCGGGCGAAGCGCTCGTACAGGTTGGCGTCGCCTTTCAGGTGGCGGAAGACGTGGCTCAAGATAGACTCGGCGCGGTGGCCGATGTTCTCCAGCATCTCGCCCCGCCCGCGCTGGTAGTTGTAGCCCATGATGACGAAGCGCTGCTTGGCCTGCTCGGTCTTCTCCAATGGCGGGGCGTTGCACCAGAAGGCGCCCGGCCCGGCCATGATGGACTCGTAAAAGCCGGCGTAGGGGAAGGCGTGCAGCCAGACTTCATCAACCTTGTCGGCGTTGACCTTCGCGATGATGTCAAAATCAGCCAGGATACGGTGATAGTCCACCGCGTCGGGGTCGTGAAAACCCTTGCCGGCCTTCATGAGCTTCACGAAGTCGTCGGCGGCGTAGGCGAAGCCGTCCAGCTTGGTGGGCATCTTGTCCACCTCGATGCGCTCGACGACGACGTAGTTGGCGTAATTGTAGGTAGCGGCCTTCAGGTCGGCAATGTGAGCCGGGGTGAGTTTATCGGGGTCGTTCCAGCCCATGACTTCCGAGAGCTTCTTGCCGCCGGCCGACTTGACCTTGGGATTGTAGATGATGTTGAGCACCTTGCGGGTGACAGGCGCGGGCTTCTGGCCGACCGGCTCTTTTTCGGAGGGGTCGGGGCCTAGGCTGGCGAGAAAATCTTGGGCATCGCCGGCGGCGCGGCCGACGGCTTGTGAGGCTTGTTGGACAAGATCGGAAAGTTTCGGGCTCATGAGTACTCCTCGGCCAACCTGGCCGGCGGGCGGATAGACATGTCAAGTTTACTCCAAGTCTGGCGGATTGTCCCGAAAAGGAAGAAGGGGATTATTGCCACGAATGAACATGAATGAATGCGACCAATGCGCACGAATGAGAAGGGAGACTCGGGGGACTCAAGGGAAAACCTTGGCCCTGAATGACTCGCGTGCCTGTGGCGCTCAAGACTCTAAGGCCGCTCGGCCAGGAAGGCGCTGACCTCGGCGGCGGTGGGCAGTGAGGGTTGTGCGCCGGCGCGGGTGACGGCGAGCGCGCCGACGGCCTGGGCATAGCGCACGGCGTCGGGTAGTTCGTCACCGCGCGCCAGGGCGACGGCCAGGCCGCCGTTGAAGGCATCGCCGGCGGCGGTGGTATCTACGGCCTGAACCTGAAAGGCGGGCAGGCGCTCAGGCGCGCCGGGCCGGGTCGCCACGAGCACGCCTTGCGCGCCCAGGGTGACGATGACGGCGCGCACGCCGCGCGCCAACAGCGCGTCGGCCGCGGCAGCCGGGTCGGCCAGGCCAGTGAGCGTTTGGGCCTCGTGCTCGTTGGGGGTGAGGAAGTCGAGCAGGGGGTATAGCTCGGCCGGCAGCGGCTGGGCCGGGGCCGGGTTGAGGCTGACGGTGAGGCCCGCGGCGCGGCCCGCGCGGGCGGCGGCCAGCACGGTGTCGAGCGGAATTTCCAGTTGCAGCAGCAGCACGCGGGCGGCGGCAAGCGCCGGCTGCGCGGCGGCCACGGCGGCGGGCGTGAGGCGGCTGTTGGCGCCGGGGGCCACGGCGATGAGGTTCTGCCCGGCGTCATCCACCACGATCAGCGCCACGCCGGAGGGCGCGGCCGGGTCGCGGACGAGATAGGTGAGGTCGAGGCCCTCGGCGGCGAGGGCGGCGGCGGCCTGCTGCCCGAACATATCCGGCCCGAGGCAGGCCACGAAGCTGACGGGCGCGCCGAGGCGCACGGCGGCGACAGCCTGGTTGGCGCCTTTGCCGCCGGCGGCGGTGGCCAGGTCGCCGCCGAGCACGGTTTCGCCCGCGGCGGGCAGGCGCGATGCGCGGACGATCAGATCGGTGTTGGAAGAGCCGATGACGACGATGGACATAGGGACCTCAAGGTGTGAGTGGGATCATAGGGGGATAAACTCACGGGGCGCGGTGGGTGGCGTAGGCGTGGCGGAGGGCAGGCCGGAGCAGGGCAGCAGCGAAACGCGCCTGGGCCGGTATGGGCGCGGGCGGGACGGCGCGTGGTGGTTGGGCGGGCGCCGGCGGCGCGGTCAGGTCGGCCAGGGCCAGGCCGGCGTCGAGCAGCGGCGCGGTGATGGCCCGGCCGTCGGTGGCATAGACGGCCGAGGCGGCGTAGAAGGTGGCGCGCAGGCTGACTTGCGGCGCCGCGGTGACCCACGCCCAATAGCGCGGGCGGGTAAGCGCGGCGGCGAGGAAGCTGCGGCGCGGGCAGGGCAACTGCGCCACGAAGCGCCCGGCTAGCCCGGCGTGGATGACCGGCGCGCCGAGCGCGGCGGCGGCCTGGCCGAGATAGCCGGAGGCCAGGTCGTCGAGCGCGGCGCGGCGGGGCAGCAGGGCGGGCATAAGCTCGGCCAGGTGCACCTTGCGCGCGGCGGGGAAGTTGAGCACCGCCCGGTGCAGGCGCACCGGCGCGGCGGGGAGCACGACGGCGTCCACGCGCCCGGCGAGCGCGGCCCAGGCAGCCGGGTCAGTGAAGTCCCAGCCCACCAGCAAGCCCAGGCGGCCCAGCGCGGTGTCGGCGACAAGCGGCCCAGCGCCAGGAGCGAAGTAGGCGGCCTCCCACGGGCCAAGGCGGCGCTGCGCGGCGGTGGTCAAGCAGCCATCAGGCGTTACTAGAACCGCGACCATGACCACCTCACGGCCCTGCCGCCGCACTGCCGCGGCGGCGAGGTAGATGTTCAGCTCAGCGCTGAGGGCGGTCAGGCGCTGGAGGCTGAGGCCGGCGGGCGGCTCGGCAGCAGCGGTGAGGCGCGGGCTGTAGACGTAGCCGGTATTGAAGCAGGCGGGCAGAACGACGAGCTGCGCGCCTTGGGCGGCGGCGGCGCGCACGGCGGCCTCGGCGGCGGCCAGGTTGGCCTCCAGGGCGAAGGGGACGGGAGCAAGCTGCACGGCGGCGGCGCGCACGCCCAGATTGTAGTGGGGGGAGGGTCCGGACGCAACGCCGGTCGGCGCTCAACGAGCCGGCCCTCAGGTATAATGCGCCCGTGACCGCCGCGCCCCGGCCGGCCTCGTTTTAGCTCAACCCCCTGTCTTCGTCATAAGGAGATTGTCTGCATGGCGTACCAACACCTCCACGTCCCGGCCGGCGGGCAAAAGATCACCATCGCCGGCGGCACGCTCAACGTGCCCGATCAACCCATCCTGCCGTTCATTGAAGGCGACGGCACCGGCCCCGACATCTGGCGCGCCTCGGTGCGCGTCTTCGACGCGGCCGTGGCCAAGGCCTACGGTGGCAAGCGCCGGGCGGCCTGGATGGAAGTGTACGCGGGCGAAAAATGCTTCAACCAGCACGGCACGTGGCTGCTGGACGAGACCGTGGAGGCTTTCAAGGAGTTCCTGGTCGGCATCAAAGGCCCGCTGACCACGCCGGTGGGCGGCGGCATTCGCTCGCTAAATGTGGCGCTGCGCAAGCTGCTCGACCTGTATGTGTGCCTGCGGCCGGTGCGCTGGTATCAAGGCGTGCCCTCGCCCGTGAAGCGCCCACAAGACGTGGACATGGTGATCTTCCGCGAGAACACGGAAGACATTTACACCGGCATCGAGTTCGAGCAGGGCACGGCCGACAACGCCAAGTTCAAGGAACTGCTCCAAGCCAACTTCCCCAAGGAGTACGCCAAGATCCGCTTCCCCGACACGGCCGGGCTGAGCCTCAAGCCGGTGTCGCGCGAAGGCACCGAGCGGCTGGTGCGCGCGGCGCTGCACTACGCGCTGACCAACGGGCGCAAGTCGCTTACGCTGGTGCACAAGGGCAACATCATGAAATACACCGAGGGCGCGTTCCGGCAGTGGGGCTACGCGCTGGCCGAGCGCGAGTTCGGCGACCGGGTGTACACCTGGGAGCAGTGGGAGCGCACCAAGGCCGCGCAGGGCGAGGCGGCGGCCAACGCCGAGCAGAAGGCCGCGCTGGCGGGCGGCAAGCTGCTGGTCAAGGACGCCATCGCCGACATCACCTTCCAGCAGACCCTCACCCGCGCCACCGAGTTCGACGTGGTCGCCACCATGAACCTGAACGGCGACTACCTGTCGGACGCGCTGGCGGCGCAGGTGGGCGGCATCGGCATCGCGCCGGGCGGCAACATCAATTACGTCAGCGGCCACGCGATCTTCGAGGCTACTCACGGCACCGCGCCCAAGTACGCCAACCTGGATAAGGTCAACCCCGGCTCGGTCATCCTCTCCGGCGAGATGATGTTCCGCTACCTGGGCTGGACCGAAGCGGCCGACCTCATCATTAGGGGCATGGACGGCGCGATCAGCGCGGGCACCGTCACCTACGACTTCGCGCGGCAGATGGACGGCGCGACCGAGATCAAGTGCTCGGAGTTCGGCGACGCCGTCATCGCGCACATGTAAGCGGGCGAGCGCCTTGCTTTATCCTGGAAATACAACCGGGCCAGTCCACGCGGATTGGCCCGGTTTTCTTTCGCGGCCCGCGCCCTACTCCGGCGCGGCCTCGCTCTCTTTCAGAAACTTGGGCGGCCAGGCGGGCTCAGACGCGCCGCCGTGTTTGAAGCGAAAGTCGCAGTGGGTGCAGCCATGGGCGATCGTGCCGGTGCGCTGCAACCCCACGCCCATGGCCGGGAAGAGCAGGTAGTCCATCACGCACATGTAGGGCGTGAACTCATCGGCCCCCTGCGCGGCGAAGAACTTGACCACGCCGCACGCGTGGTAATTGATGCCCCACTCGAAGCCGTCACCCGGTTGGCCCGGCACCACCTCGGTCACAAAGTCGCCGGGGTAGTGGCGCTGCTGCGACAGGGCCGCGCGCTTAGCCGCCCGCCCGCGCCAGAAGCGCGACATATAGAAGCGGCCGATCAAGCGGCGCAGCATGGCCGGCGTCTGGTTCACGGTGCGCTCACCAATCAGGTGCACCAGCGCGCCGATCTCGGCCACCGGCCGCCCGCGCCGCGTGAGTGACCGGTAGAGCGCCAGCAGCGACGTCATCTGCACCTGGAGGTCGGTGTAGCTGTTGGCCGCGCCGCCGATGTAGGGGATGTGCGGGATCAGCGCGGCGAACTCGGTGTCGCTCTCAGACAGGATGGCGGGCGCTTCGGCCGCGCCGTAGCGCTCGGCCAGCAGGTCGCGGCCGACTGCCAGCATTTTGCGATGGTTGCCGATCAATTTCTCGCGCTGGGCGAGGTAGTAAGCGGAGCCTGTGAGCGCGGCGGCCATGATGTCACCGTGCATAATTTAGGTAAGACTAAATATATTATTCATCGCTCAGAATGTCAAGGGCCGCTTTGCGAACGACGAAAAAGGCGGCCCGGCGTTTCAGCGCCGGGCCGCCCAAAAACAGCCGCTTAGATGCGCGGAGGTGTTACGGCAGCGGCGGGGTGGCGCAGGCCGTCGCCATCAGCGCGGTCGTGTCGGCGTCGTTGGCCACCTGCTCCAGCGCGCCGGCGCGGATGCCCAGCGGCACGAAGGGCGGGTCGGTCTGGATGCCGGGGTTGCTAATGTGCAGGTTGTAGCAGCCCACGAAGGTCTGCTGTGCGCCGCCGGTGGTGGTGGCGCGCACGATCACGGGCGCCAGGTAGTTGATCTGCCCCGCGCCGGGGTCCGGCGGGGCGTCGCCCACCACCAGCTCGGTGAGCTCCGCCGTGCTGGCGTACCCGGCCTCGAAGTCCTCAAAGCTGCCCACGCTGGAGCCTTCTTTCCAGTAGCTGTAGGCGCGCAAGTACTCGTGCCGGTTGACGGCGTTGAACAGCGAGCGCAGTACGTCGGCGGGGGTGCTGCGGTTGTCTATAAACTGGGCGGCGCTGATGTCGCTCAGCTCAGGCGTCGGGCCGGGCGTCACGGCCGCGGCGGGCGCGGGGCAGGCCGCGGCCAGCAGCGGCGCGAGGTCGGCGCCGGCCGCCACGGAGGTGACGGTGGCGGTGAAAATGCCCATCGGCCGGAAGGGCGGCGTGGCCTGGTTGGCGGGTTGGAGCTGCTTAAGGGTGTAGCAGCCCACAAAGGTCTGCGGCGCGCCGTCGGTCTGCGTGGCGTGGAGCACGGCCGCCACGGTGTAGTAGAGCGTGCCCGCCGCGCCTTCGCCGCCCTGCGGCCCGGTCTCAAAGGCCACACTGGCCGTGTCGGCATACCCGGCCATGAAGTCGGCGAACGCGCCGGCGGCGGCGGGGTCATCCCAATAGCCATAGGCGCGGGCGTACTCGTGGCGGTTGATGGCGTTGAAGTACGAGGCCAGCACCAGCGCCGCGCTGCTGCGGTCGTCCAGGTAGTCGGGCGGCGCCATCATGGTCGGCTCTACGGTCGGCGTCTCAGTTGCGGGCGCGGCCGTGTTGGTGGGCGCGACCGCCGTATCCGTCGCCGGGGCGGCGGTGGCGGTGGGCGCGGGGGTGTTGGTGAGCGGCACGGCGGTCGCCGCTGCCACCGTTGGAGTGCTGCCGGCGGGCGCGCGCGTGGCGGGAGCAGGCGTCCCAGGAGTGCAGGCCGCCAGCGCCAGCAGCAGCGCGGCGCTCACCGATACCAATGACTGTACCTTCATTTCCTATACCTCCTTCAGGACTGGTTACACTAACAGGTGTCGTTCGTCTGTTGGCCGTTTGGCTCCACGCGGCGCGGCGGCCCGGGGCCGGGTTGGCCGCATGTCGAACACTCTCTATGCTAAATCTGTTCGGGAACGGCCGGGGAGAACACTCATGCGCTTCTAACCCAACCTGCGGCGGGTAGTCCCTATCTCCCGTAGCCGCGCCCGCGCAGAATCGTTATCATTCTGTATGAGCGCGCCGCGCCGGCGCTCCGTCTGAGCCGACAGACGTTCACAGGGGGGCCAGGGGGAAGGAGGAGCACCCGCATGCCCGTCGCTTACATCATTGACGACCAGCGCGTCACGGGGCACGCCCTGGCGCAGTGGCTGGCGCTGCTCGGCTACGAGCCGCGGGTGATGCTGGGGCCGCGCCCGGCCATCGAGGCGCTGGCGCACCTGGTGCCCGACTTGATCTTTCTCGACATTCACATGCCGGGCATGGACGGCGTGGAGGTCTGCCGCTATATTCGGCGCGACCCGCGCCTGGCAGCCGTGCCGGTGATCGCCATGTCGGCCGAGAGCCAGCCGGCGCTGGTGGAGCGGGCGCGGCTGGCCGGGGCCAACGGGTTCCTGGCCAAGCCGCTCGACTACGGCGCGTTCGAGGACACGGTGCGCGCCGTAGAGAAGTTTTACGCCGCGCGGCCGCCACGCGCATACAGCCGCGACCTCCTCCCGCACCCCATCGCCTGAGTTTCGCGCATGGTGTTGGTCATTCGGCAACGCCCCGCTCGGATTGCGGCCCGGCGGGGCTTTTGCGCGCCGGGCCATCGCCGCCCTGGGGCCAAAGTGCGCTATAACTCAAACGCAGTGACCGGCCCGGCGCGCCGGAGGGAGCCGCACAATGAAACCCAACGCCTTTTTGGAGGCCGCGGCGCAAGGCCGCAACGACTGGTGGCGCTACGCGCTGAACACGGCCTGGGTGCTGTTCGCCACGCTGTTCCTGGGGTCGCTGCCGCTAATGGCGGTGGCGGTCTGGCTGCTGCTCGACAACGACCCCGCGACGCAGCTCGACGCAACCACCGGCGCGCTGCTGGGCGTGCCGCCGTGGCTGGGATTGGCGCTCACGCTGGGGCCGTTTGTAGCCGGGCTGGCCGCGCTGCTCGGCGGCGTGGCGGTGCTGCATCGCCGCTCGCCGGTCACGTTGGTGACGCCGGGGCGGCCGATCCGCTGGGGCCGCATCGCGGCGGCGGGCGCGGCCTGGGCGCTGCTGGTAGCGGGTATGTCGGTAGTCGAAGCGCTGCTGTATCCGGGCCGCTACGCTTTCACGCCCAACCTGCCGGCGCTGATCCCCTATGCATTGGTGGCGGTGCTGCTGCTGCCCTTGCAGACCTCGGCCGAGGAGTTACTGCTGCGCAGCTACCTGATGCAAGGCGTGGGGCGGCTGGTGCGCCGGCCATGGGTGCTGGCCGGGTTGTCGGGGCTGGTGTTCGGGCTGCTGCACGGGGCCAACCCAGAAGTCGGCGTGGATTTCTGGCCGGCGATGGCCTTCTACGTGCTCTTCGGCGTGGCGCTGGCGGCGCTGACGCTGCGCACCGAGAGCGCCGAACTGGCGCTGGGCGTGCACGCGGGCAACAACCTGTTCGCGGCGCTGTTCAGCACCTTTAAAGGGTCAGCGCTGCCCTCGCCCGCGCTCTTCACCGCCAACGCTTTTAGCCCCTGGTACAACCTGATCGCCCTGGCGGTGGGGCTGGCCGTGTTCGCGTGGCTGTTCGCGCGCCGGCCTGCGCCGCCGCCGGTTCAAGCGGGCGCGGCCGTGCCGGAGAGCTTAACGAAGTGACTGCGCCGCAATAGCCGCAGCAGGACGCGAGCGGGCAGCGGGAAGGCCGCGCGCCCCTCCTCCGCCGCGACCGGCGCGATAGCAGTGATGGTGTAGCGCCGCCCGTGGTCGAGCACGGTGCAGCCGCCCGCCGCGCGCACGTTCTGGTACCAATCCACGCTGGGGCCATAGGTCAGCTCGGCCATCACGCCGCCGGGCACGCGCGCGACGATCAGCGGGGTCTCATATAGCTTGCCGCTGCGTCGGCCCACATGCTGCACCAGCGCAAAGGGGCCGTGGCCGGCGCGCGCCAGCCGCAGGGTGAGCGGGTTCAGGGTGTGCTTGAGCACCCACCCGAAGCCGTGCACCAGGCGCTGTTGGCTGGACATGCTTAAAGTTTATCGCGGAACGTCCAGCCTGTCGGGCCGGCGCGTGGTCTCACCACGGTTCGCCGCCGGCAGTCGGTGTGCTAGAATCCCCGGCGCATGTTGATCCGGCAGTTGTCGCTCACGAATTTCCGCCTGTACGCCCGCCTGGAGGCCGCGCTGCCCGCCGGGCCGCTGATCCTGGTAGGCGCGAACGCCCAGGGCAAGACCAGCCTGCTGGAGGCGGTGTATTACCTGGCGACCGGCCAATCGCACCACGCCACCTCCGACCGGCAACTGATCAACTTCCTCACGCTGCGCACCGAAAGCCTGCCGTTCGCCAAGATCGTGGCCGAGGCCGCCGGCCGCACCGACTCGACCCCCAAGCGCCTCGAAGTCCGGCTGATCCTCGACCCCACGCAGACCGGCGATGGCCGCCTGCGCAAGGAAATCTTCGTCAACGGCGTCAAGCGCCGCGTGAGCGACCTGGCCGGGCAGGTGAACGGCGTGCTCTTCCTGCCGCAAGACCTGACCATCATCGAGGGCGCGCCCTCCGACCGGCGGCGCTACCTCGACCTGGCGCTCAGCCAGGTGGACCCCACCTATGCCTTCGCGCTGAGCGAGTATGGCAAGGTGCTTAGCCAGCGCAACGCGCTGCTCAAACAACTGCAGGAGCGCGGCGGGCCAGGCGGCCAGTTGGAGTTTTGGGACGACAAGCTGTGCGAGCACGGCGCGCTGCTCATCAACGCCCGCGCGGCGGCGCTGGCCGAGCTAGAGACGCTGGCGAGCGCCGTCCACCGCGACCTGACGGGCGGCGCGGACGGCCTGCGGCTGGCCTACCACCCGGCCTACGATCCGGCCGCCGCGCCGGAAGGACAGCTTGGCCTGCCGCTGGAGGTGCCGGTGCACCGCGTGGGGCTGGCCCCCAGCGAGGTGCAGGCCGGGCTGCGCCAGCGCCTGCGCGACACACGCGGCGAGGAGATCGCCCGCGGCATGACGCTGTGCGGCCCGCACCGCGATGAGCTGCGCTTCCTGGCGAACGGCATTGACCTGGGGACATATGGCTCACGCGGGCAGGCGCGCACAGCCGTGCTGGCGCTGAAGCTGGCCGAGGTGGACTGGATGCGCACCAAGAGCGGCGAGTGGCCGATCTTGCTGCTGGACGAGGTGCTGGCCGAGCTAGACACGAACCGGCGGCGCGAGCTGCTGGCGCGACTGGGCGGCGCCGAGCAGTGCCTGCTAACGACGACGGACCTGACGCTCTTCCCAGCCGAGTTCACGCGACGCGCCACCGTGTGGGAAGTGGCCGAGGGGCGCATCCTCGAACACTAATTGGAGGGTTGGAGCAACTTTAAGTTGATTACGCCCGGAGGTTCTGAACGGCCTCCAGGCAGGCCGCACGTCCCGCCGAAAACGTAATCAAGTTAAACTTGATTACGCCGTCGGTCATGGTGCCTCGG
>JADZEK010000185.1 GCA_020850595.1 Anaerolineales bacterium | reverse complement strand
GCGTGCCAGCAAAGATGCAAGCCACCGGCGGACGGCGTCTGGTGAAGGCAGCCAGCCCAGTGCCCCAACCCGGTGCTGGCGCGGGCCTACCGCGATCGGCACGCCGCCAAGCCGGCGGACGACGGCAAAGGCTTCCTCGTCTTTGTCGTCGTCGCCGAAGTACGCCATCTCAGCGCGGGGCCACGGCAGACGCCTTGCGAGCCACTCGACGGCCTGCCCCTTGTGGGCCATCGCGGGCGCCAACTCCAGAAAACGTTCGCCGCCCAAGACGCGCACCGGCGCCGCCGCTTCGACCGGCTCTAGCAGGGCGCGCGCCCGCGGCAGCACCCAGCCAGCGTCGGCAGGGGCTGCCCAGCGGGCGTGGAGCGCCACCGCCAACCCTTTGTCTTCCACAATAAAGCCAGCCCGTTCGCCGATCAGGCCGGCCCAGGCTTGTTTAACTCGTGCGATCACCGGGCGCAGCGCGGCCGCGCCGGCTTGCGCTTCTTCGCGAATGCCGGCGATCTGCACTTCCAGCCCATAGGTGCCGGCCAGGACCAGGCCGGGGACGGGGAGCATCGTCTGCAAGGAGGCCAAGGATCGCCCGCTGAGCACGGCCACCCTTAGCCGAGGGTCCGCGCCCAACCCGGACAGCAGGGCCAACAGGGCGGCATCGGGCCGAGCCTCGTCCGGCGCAGGGGCAATCGGCACGAGCGTGCCGTCGTAGTCGAGAAAAAGCCACCCGCGCCCGCCGGCCTCCAGGCGGCGGCGGACGCGGGCCAGCGCCGCCGGCTCAGCCCCGCTGGATGTCATTCAGGAATTCCTGCGCCCACCAATCGATATCCTGGGCCTGGATCCGCGCCCGCATGGCCTCCATCCGGCGGCGCTGCTCGTCGATAGGCATTGTTAGCGCGCCCTCAATAGCGGTGGCCATATCGTCAATACTGTAGGGGTTGACCAGGACTGCCTCCGGCAACTGCTGGGCGGCACCGGCAAACTCGCTCAGGACCAAGACACCGTCATTGTTGAGGCGGGCCGCCACGTATTCTTTGGCAACCAGGTTGAGGCCGTCGCGCAGCGGCGTGACTAGCGCGACCTCCGCTGTCCGGTAAAGGGCGATGAGCTCGTCAATCGAAAACGAGCGGCAGAAGTAGCGGATGGGCGACCAAACTCCATCGCTGAACCGCCCGTTGATGCGGCCCACTGCCTCGTCCACTTCGCGCTTCTTCTGCTGGTAGGTCGGCACTTCCGTCCGCGACGGGGTCACGATTTGAATGAGGGTCACCTTGCCGTGCCAGTCGGGGCGTCGCTCGAGCAAGACTTCCATGGCATTCAGCCGCTCCAGTATTCCCTTGGTATAGTCCATGCGCTCGACACCGAGTACGATCGGGTGCTGGCCGATGGCGGCCCGCCACTCTTGGGCCCGCTTCTGCGCCGGGGGCGAGGCGGCCGTCCGGGCGATGGCGGCGAAATCAATCCCGATCGGACGCGCCTTCACGCGCGTCGTCCAGCCGCGCCACGCCACCTGGTCGCCGTCGGCCCGCGCTCCAAGCAGCTCAACCGCGGCGGCAATGAAATTGCCGGCATAGGCCGGGATGTGAAAGCCCAGCACATCGCACGCCAGCAACCCTTCCAGCAGCCGCTGGCGCCAGGGAAACGTAGCGAACAACTCGACCGAGGGGAACGGAATGTGCCAGAAGCCGAGCAGGCGGGCAGACGGCCGCGCGTCGCGGACGTACTGAGGCATGCGGCCGAGCTGATAGTCGTGCACCCAAATCACGTCGTCGGGGCCGGCCGCCGCGAGCGCGGCGTGCGCAAAGAGGCCATTGACTTGCTCGTAGCACTGCCAATCGGAGGGCGTATAGCGGACGCGGCCAAGGAACGAGTGGCACAGCGGCCAGAGGGCGCTGTTAGATAGGCCGTGGTAATAGCGCCGCACCTGCTCCGGCTCCAGGCGCAGATGTTGTAACTCGAACTTCGAGCGCCGGGGCGGGATCGGAAACCGCCCCTCCGGCTCGCCCCACGCAATCCAGACACCCCCCACATGCTCCAGCATCGGCAGCACCGAGGTGACCAGCCCGCCAACCGTGCGCTCGCGCTTGAGGCCTCGCTTGGTAACGTACAGGCGATAAGGACCACGGTTCGACACGATCACCAGGCCCGGCCGCGGTCGGCTCTTGGCGGTCAATCCGCTGCCTGCCTCATCTCCTGCACCAGTTCGCCAATCAGCGGCTCAATCTGGCGCCGGAAAATAGCCGGCCAGGTATATTCTCGCCGCACTTGGCGGCGCAAACGCCACGCCGGATCCTGGCCGAGGCGGGCCAGGATCCGGGCCGCCACGCCAGCGGCAGTCTCATTGGCCTCGATCACCTGCAGATCATCCGGTCCCACGACCTCAACCGCCGGAACGCGCGTGGCAAAGATCGGCTTGCCCACCAGGCCAGCCTCCAGCAGCGGCAGCCCGAAGCCTTCGCGATGGCTAGGCATGAGGACGAGGTCGCAGACGCGATAGAACTCGCCAACGAGGCCCGCGGTGAGTGTTAGGGGCCCGGGTGCCTCCGGCGTCCCATCGTAGACGAACACCGCCTCCCGCTCGAGGCCCAGACGACCCCGCCTCTGGCGCAATTCATCGAAGTACGCCGCGATGCCGGAGGCATGGGGGTCGGGCGGGCCCGTGATTACCAGCCGTGGCTCTATGCCGCCCGCTTTCAAAGCAGCGGTAACCTGCAGAGCAAACTCGATGTTCTTGGCCCGCGTGACGCGAACCGGCATGAGGATCACGATGTCGGCGTCCAGTAGGCTGAACACGTCGACGAGCGCCTTCCCCCGGTCCGACAGCCCCAACAGCGTGGCAGGATCTACGCCGTTCGGGATGACGGCGATCCGCTGCGCCGGGCAACTCAGCACTTCAGCCAGCAGCCGCTGGCGGCGCGGTGAGACGGCCACATAATGGAGCTGGGCGTAATCCGTGCGCAGCACATCCCAGGGAAAGCCGTGGCGTAGGGGGCCGCGGCCCGGTGTCACGTGGCGCGACAGGTCGTGACACCAGGCTACGACCCGCGGGCCGCTGCTCGACTGCGCCAGGCGCAACACGGCCACCGTCAAAGCCAGATTGAGGTGCAGCGTCATCACGTTGTGGGCCAGGACCACATCGGCGTCCGCCAGGGCCTCGGCCAATGCGGCCTCTATCCGATCGCAGTGGGCCGCGAAGCCCGCGGCTGGCGCGCCATCGGCCAGGGCTTGAGCCAGCACAAGGTTGGTAGGATCTTCGGAGTCGATGGCGGGGATCACGCGGAGTTGCACGCGGCTGAAGACCTCCGCCTGCCCACCCCGGCCGGCCACGACGTAGGTCGGGTAGCCGGCCCGGCTAAGCAGCAGCGCCTGTTGTTCGATGACAGCCTCAACGCCGCCCACGATGGGGGGCGCCGAGTAATGTAGGAGGGCGACGCTAGGTTTGGTGGATGGATGCACGCGGTCTGGTGAGTCTCCTGACTGGCCGAAGCGGGTCGCCTGGAGCGGCCAACTGCTATCGATGGATCTGCGGGGACGCACGGGCCGGCGGCTGCCCTCGACCGTGCGCAGAGCGCCGGGCCGGAGCCTCAGGCCGCGGCTGGCGCGTCTTGGGCAGCTTCAGTATAACCCAATAACCGGTGGCCAGCCCCTTGCTCAGCCGGCCAGCGGCCCGGCGCTCTGAAACTGAACGAGCGGCAGCAGCAGCGCCTCGCAGACGAGCCAGAGCCAGGCGAGGCGGTCAGGCGGTGAATGAGGCAGGGTGGGGTACA
This sequence comes from Anaerolineales bacterium, assembly GCA_020850595.1. GTDB lineage: Bacteria > Chloroflexota > Anaerolineae > Anaerolineales > UBA6663 > JADZEK01. Next base: position 2,274 of record JADZEK010000185.1, on the reverse strand, counting down.
TGAGCCGAGTCCTTTCTGAAGTCAAGGGCCCCAGCCTAGCCCCAATCCCGGTGTGGGAAACGCCCCCCGGCGGTTGTCTTGGTCCACCCGCGGGTAGGGTGTGGAGGTGTCCCCGGGTACAATATCGCCATCCACGACGTGAAAGGCGCTCCCATGGACCACACCACCCCGGCCGTTCCCGCTTCACAGCTCGACGTGAACTCGCTCAGCCAACTGGAGGCCGCGCTGCGGCGGCTGGATGGGGGGTTTGCGGACCTGCCGGCCTTCGAGGCCGAGGGCGAGGACGCGGCCGGCCTGGCGCGCGTGCTGGCCGAGGTGGCCGAGCGGCTGCGCGACAACTATCCCTACTTCCACCCGCTGTATGCCGGGCAGATGCTTAAGCCGCCGCACCCGGTGGCGCGCCTCGCCTACGCGCTGGCGCTGTGGCTCAACCCCAACAACCACGCGCTCGACGGAGGGCGCGCCAGCTCGCGCATGGAGAAGGAAGCGGTGGCGGCGCTGGCGCGGCTGTTCGGCTGGGAGACGCACCTGGGGCACCTGTGCGGCGGCGGCACGCTGGCCAACCTGGAGGCGCTGTGGGTGGCGGGCCAATTGCGGCCGGGGACGACGGTGCTGGCCTCCGCGCACGCGCACTACACCCACCAGCGCATCAGCGCCGTGCTGGGGCTAAGCTTCGAAGCGGTGGCCTGCGACGCGCGCGGGCGGCTGGACGCGGGCGCACTGGAACGGCGGCTGGCGCAGGGCGGCGTGGGCACGGTGGTGGCCACCCTCGGCGCCACGGCCACCGGCGCGGTGGACCCCCTACCCCGGCTGCTGGCGCTGCGCGAACGGTATGGCTTCCGGCTGCACGCCGACGCGGCCTATGGCGGCTACTTCACGCTGGCTGATAACCTGGCGCCCGAGACGCGCCAGGCCTTCGACGTGCTGGGCCAGGCTGACTCGCTGGTCATCGACCCGCACAAGCACGGGCTGCAGCCATACGGCTGCGGCTGCGTGCTATTCCGCGACCCGTCGGTCGGCCGCTTCTACAAGCACGACTCGCCCTACACCTACTTCAGCTCGGCCGAGCTGCACTTGGGTGAGATCAGCCTGGAGTGCTCGCGCCCCGGCGCGGCGGCGGTGGGGTTGTGGGCCACCCAGCGCCTGCTGCCCCTGGAGCCGGGGGGCGTCTTCGCCGGCAGGCTGGCGCGCGGGCGCGCGGCGGCGCTGGCGCTGTTCGCCCGGCTGCGCGCCGACCCGCGCTTCGTGACCATCTTCGAGCCCGAGCTCGACATCGTTGTCTGGCTGCCGCGCGCCGAGCGCGCCACCGAAGCCTCGCGGCGCTCGCGCGCGATCTTCGCCGAGGCCGCGCGCCGCCACCTGCACCTGGCGCTGGCCGAACTTCCCATGGAATTGATCGGCCCCTATGCCCCGCACATGGCCGCCAACCGCGAAACGGTGACCTGCCTGCGCTCGGTGCTGATGAAGCCCGAGCACGCGGGCTGGGTCGAGCGGATCCACGCGATCTTGGGCGAGGCGGCGAGCGTGGGAGGCAGCCCAGACGATTGGGCCGCCTCCCACGTTTGAATAAGCCAACTTTACCGGCCCAATTTGTCGCATAATAGCCTGCAAGTTTAATGCTCTCTTACGCGACTCAACGTCCATTTTCGAGTAATCTCCCATAGCAGGCTCTTGGGCCCACCCCACCGCAAACTAGACCGGCACGAGACCGATACTACTGAAGCGCGCTCGCGCAGCCCGGAAACAGACCTGCATCCCTCGCGCCGGAGCGAGACAACATCATGAGCGATAACCCCGCCCCACTTTCGATGAACGAACTGCTGCTGTACGTCCACGGCGCCGCCGCCATCCAGCTTCTGCGGAGCGGCGTGGAGCTGAACGTGTTCCCACTCCTGCACGAGCGCGGCCACCTCACGCTGGAGGAGCTGAACGCCCACGTCCGCATCGACGAGCAATCCATCCGCACGCTGTTCATGGGGTTGGCGGCGCTACGGTTGGTTCACAAAGATGGGGATCAATACTTCAACGCCGACGCGATCGAGGGGCTGATCACAGCCGGCCATTGGGAGGTGTTCAAGGCGCTGGTAATGTTCCAGGCCTATATCGTCTACCCAGGGCAGATCGACTACCTGGAATCGTTGGTCGCGGGGCAGAACGTGGGCATCCGCCGCTATCCCGGCGAGGGGCAGACGCTCTACGAGAAGTTCCGGTTCGACCCGCGCACGAAGAACATCTTCTATCTGTACATGAACTGCTACTCGGAATACGCCATTC
>JADZEK010000184.1 GCA_020850595.1 Anaerolineales bacterium | reverse complement strand
GTGATCTGTGCGTCAGGGGTACACCCGGTCCCTTCTCGAACCCGGTCGTTAAGCCTGACAGCGTCGATGGTACTTGGGGGGCAACCCCCCGGGAGAGTAGATCGTCGCCAACACACTCGCTGACTTACTGGTCGTAAGGCCAGGCACCCGGCCCGCTCGGACGCAAGTCCCGGCGGGCCGGGGTGCTTTAACCAGCCAGCTATCCAGGGCGCTCATGGTATCATTCGCCCGATGGACGAAGCCGCCCTCATCCATGCCGCCCAGGCCGGTCAACTCGACCCCTTCAACGAGTTGATTGCCGTTTACCAAAGCCCGGTTTACAACCTCGCCTACCGCATCATGGGCGAAGCCGACTCGGCCGCCGACGCCGCGCAGGAAGCCTTCATTTCCGCCTACAAAAACGTCAAATACTACCGCGGCGGGTCGTTCAAGGCCTGGCTGCTGCGCATCGTGACCAACGCCTGCTACGACGAACTGCGCCGTCGCAAGCGCCGCCCGGCCGCCTCGCTGGAAGCCCTCACCGTCGTAGAGCAGGGGCCAGACGCCGAAGCCGAAGCCTCTCTGGTGGCGCGCGACGAATCGCCCGAAGCCTTCGCCGAGCGGCGCGAGCTGGCCCGCCAACTGCAAACCTGCCTAGACGCGCTGCCCGAAGATATGCGCGCGGTGGTGGTCATGTCCGATATCTTGGGCATGGAATACGCCGAGATCTCGGCCGGCACCGGGGCGGCGCTAGGCACCGTCAAATCGCGGCTGTCACGGGCGCGCGCGCGTATGCGTGAATGCCTGCGGAATAGCCCCAATTGGGAACTTCTGCCCGCGGCCTTTCGTCTTGAAGAAGAGACGACGCCATGACTTCTGACCGCGATTTTGACCTCCTTTCAGCCTATGTGGACAACCAGCTGCCGACCGCCGACAAGGCCGCCCTGGAGGCCCGCCTGACGGTTGAGCCGGAGCTGCGCACCACCCTGCGCGAGCTGCGCCTGACGGTGCGCGCCCTGCGCGCCCTGCCGCCCGTAGCCGTGCCGCGCAGCTTCACACTTACGCCTGAGCAGGTCGGCGGGCCGGCCAAGGGCGCCGCCCTGCGCGTCGCAAAGAGCGCCGGCCCACCGCGCCGCGCGCTGACGCCCACACTGCGCCTGGCCGCGGCCTTCTCCGCCCTGACCCTGGCCGTGGTCGTCTTCGCCGACCTGCGCGGCGGCGCCTTCCTGGCCGCCTCGCCGGTGGAAGACGCGGCCGGCCAGGCTGCCGTGGAGACGACCCTGCCCGCCGAAGCGCCGCTGCCCGCGCCCACCACCACTGCCGCCGCCGAGGTGCAGATCATGGAAATGACGGCGGAAGAGGCCACCGCCACCACCGGTCCAACCGTCGCCGGCGATGCTGCCGCCGTCGAGCTGACGCCGGCTACCGCCGCCGGGCTGATGCCCGAGCCGACCGGCACGCCCGACGCCGAGCGCGTCGCCGCCACCTCCACCGCAGACGACACCGAAAGCGCCAAGCACGCGGGCCTGGCCCCCAGCGCCACCCCACTCAGCGTGGCGGTTGTGTCGCCCACGGCCACCGCCCCAGCCTCCGACCAGTACTATGCCGATGGCGAGGCGAGCAGCGATCGCCCCCCGGCCCCCGGCCTGCCCCCCGTGCGCGCGCTGGAAATCGGGCTGGCGCTGCTGACCGGGCTGCTGGGCCTCGGCGCCTGGCTGGCGCGCCGCGCGCCTTGAGCAAGCCTTAATTCTTCGCGCCGGGTCGGCGGCGTATAATGACCGGCATGTCCCTCGCCAACTACTGTCTGCGCTGCGGTCACGCGCTGGAAGTGCGCCCCGCCGCCGGCGCGCTGCGCCCGGTTTGCCCCCAGTGCGGCCGGGTGCACTTTTTTGACCCGAAAGTAGCCGTCGGCGTCATCGTGGAGCGAGCGGGCCGGCTGCTGCTCATCCAGCGCAGGGGCGAGCCAGAAATGGGCAAATGGTCTATCCCGGCCGGGTTTGTAGACGCGGGCGAAGACCCTGCGCGCGCGGCCGAGCGCGAGGGCTGGGAAGAGACCGGCCTGAAACTGCAAGTGACGGCGCTGGTCGAGGTCTATGGCCGGCAAAGCCCCACCGAAGGAGCCGATATCTTCATCATTTACCGGGCCGCCGTGGTTGGCGGCGCGCTGGCCCCCGGCGATGACGCCGCTGCGGCCGAGTATTTTGGCCCCGAACACCTGCCGGAACTGGCCTTTGCCTCCACCCGGCGGGTCGTGGCGCGCTGGCAGGCGCATGGCGGCCCGGATTCGGATAGCGTATAATTCCGGACACGCGCCGGACGATTTGCGCGCTGAAGGAAACCCGTTCGTATGCCGACTGGTGTTTACCCCATGGCCAAGCAGATAGGCGAGATGAGCCGCCTGGCCGGCGACATCAAGGCCTTGCTGTCCACGCAAAAGGAAATGCTTCACAAGGCCGGGTTGGGCTACCCCCCCGGCGTGATGGACGGCCTCTCGAATCTGCGCGACACCCTGGAACGGCTGCACGCCCTGGTGGAAAAGCAAGAGGCGGAGGTCAGCCGGCTGCGGGCGCTGGCCGAGACCTCCAGCGTCATCAACTCCTCGCTCAATCTGACCCTGGTGCTCAACGAGGTGATGGACACCATCATTCACCTGACCGGGGCCGAACGCGGCTTCCTCATGCTCAAGGACAGCCAGGGCGAGCTGCAATTCCGCGTAGCCCGCAACGTCGAGCGCGAGTCGCTCAACAGCGAGGCCTCGCAGATCAGCCGCACCGTGGTCGAGCAAGTCGCCAACAACGGCGAGCCGGTGGTGACCACCAACGCCCAGGCCGACCCGCGTTTCTCGGCCCAGGAAAGCGTGGTGGGCTACAACCTGCGCTCGATCGTCTGCGTGCCGCTCAAATTCCGCGGCCAGATCACCGGCGTCATCTACGTGGACAACCGCATTCGCACCGGGCTGTTCACCGAAAGCGAGCGCGACCTGCTGGCCGCCTTCGGCAACCAGGCGGCCATCGCCATTGAGAACGCGCGCCAGTTCGAGGAAGTCAGCGAGCTGAAGAACCTGCTCGACAACGTCTTCACCTCCATGGCTTCGGGCGTCATCACCACCGACTTTCAAGACCAAATCACCCTGGCCAACCGAGCGGCGAGCGACATCCTGGGCCGAGCTGTAGACGACATGGTCGGCCGGCCGCTGCTGTCCGCGCCCGGGTTCGATGAGGGCTTCGCCGGCGTAGTGCGGCGCGTGAAGCAGGAGCGTCAGGCGGTGGTGGGGCATGAACTGCGGGCCATTCTGCCCGACCGTGGCCCGCTCGATTGGAGCCTGAACGTTGCCCCGCTCAAAGACGGGCCGGGCGGCGCGGCGGGCCTGGCCATCGTGCTCGACGACCTGACCGAGAAGAAGCGCCTGCAAGGCAAGTTCGAGGTCTTCAAGCGCATGGTGCCGCCGGCCGTCATCAACCGCCTCAACCCCGAGTCGCTGGCGCTGGGCGGCACCCGCAAGGAAGTCAGCATCATCTTCGCCGACATTCAGGGCTTCACCGCCCTCAGCGAGACGCTCGACCCAGAAGTGCTCATCAAAGTGCTCAATCAATACGTCGGCACGGCGGCCGAGGCCATGCTGCTGCACGAAGCCACGGTGGATAAGTACGTCGGCGACGCCGTCATGGCCTTCTTCAACGCGCCCGACGACCAGCCCGACCACGCCCTGCGGGCCGTGCGCGCGGCCATCCGCATGCGCGACGACATCTTCGCGCTGCACGAGGTCATGGAACCGCAATTTCGCCTGTCTTTTCGCATTGCCGTCCATTTAGGCGAAGCGGTGGTAGGATTAGTGGGCACGCAAGACCGCCTCGATTACACCATCATCGGGGATACGGTTAACACCGCCAAGCGCCTGCAAGAAAACGGGCTGCCCGGCAAGGTGTTCCTGAGCGACAAATCGTATGAGCGGGTGAAGGCGCACGTGCGCGTAAACCCGCTGGAGCCGCTGCACGTTAAGAACCGTGTCCAACCGGTGCCGGTGTTTGAGCTGCTCGACCTGATCGGGTAGCGCTTCTGCCGGCCGCGTCGGCCGGCGGCCAGAGGTGAAGGTGTGACTGCGATTGGCTGGGTCTATGCCGCCGCCTTGCTGCTCATGGCGGTCTACGGCTTCAATATGTGGCTGATGGCGCTGCTCGCGGCGCGGCTCTGGCTGCGCCGCCCGCCGCCCGCCGCGCCGCCCGCCGCGCCCGACCGCGACTGGCCGGCCGTGCTGGTGCAGCTTCCCCTCTGTAATGAGCGCTTTGTGGCCGAACGGCTGCTGGAAGCCGTCGCCGCGCTCGACTACCCCCGCGAGCGCCTGATCATTCAGGTGCTAGACGACTCCACCGACGATACCAGCAGTCTGCTGCGCGCGCGCGTTGCCCAATTCCGCGCGCGCGGCGTGCGCATGGAATACCTGCACCGCCTCCAGCGCGGCGGTTTCAAGGCCGGCGCCCTGGCGGCCGGGCTGGCCGCGCAGCCCGAAGGCGACCTGGTAGCCATCTTCGACGCGGACTTCGTGCCCGCGCCCGACTTCCTGCGCCGCGCCGTGCCGTTCTTCGACGGCCGGCCGCGCCTGGGCATGTTGCAGACCCGCTGGGAGCACCTGAACGCCGACCACGACCTCCTGACCCAGGCTCAGGCGCTGGCGCTGGATGCGTTCTTCGGCGCGGAGCAGGTGGTACGCAGCCACTATGGGCTGTTCATGAACTTCAACGGCAGCGGCGGCTTGTGGCGGCGCGCGGCCATTGCCGACGCCGGCGGCTGGGACGGCGGCACGCTGGCCGAGGACCTCGACCTGAGCTATCGCGCCCAGCTCAAGGGCTGGCGCTTCGCCTACACCCCCGACGTGCCCGCGCCCGCCGAGCTGCCTACCACCCTCTCCGCCTTCAAGCGCCAGCAGTTCCGCTGGGCCAAAGGCTCGCTGCAGGTGGCGCGCAAGGTGGGCTGGCAGCTGCTCACCGCGCCGGGCGAGTCGCTCTGGCGCAAGTGGTCGGGCGTCTTGCACCTCACCGGTTATGTGCCCCACGCGCTGATGATCCTCTCGCTGCTGCTCAGCCTGCCCATCGTGCTGTTGGAGCACGGGCAGACGCCCTTGCGCTGGGGGCTGATGGGGCTGGCCGGTTTTGGGCCGATCTTGCTGGGGTTGGTGGCGCAACTGGCCCTGCGGCCCGATTGGCCGCGCCGCATCACACGCTACCCCGCCCTGCTGCTGCTGGGCATTGGGCTGGCGCTGACCAACACCCAGGCGCTCATCCAGGCGGCGCTGGGCACGCGCACCGAATTCCTGCGCACACCCAAAGGGCCGCCCGGCCGCGGCGGCGCGAACTACAGCGTGCCGCTCGATTGGACCACCTGGGGCGAGACGTTCCTGGCCTTCTACGCGCTGGTGACGGGCATGCTGGCGCTGCAACTCGCGCCGCCCCTCGCCCCGATGGCCTTCATCTACGCGCTGGGCTTTGGCTTCACTGCCGGTCTGGGCTTCTGGCAGGCCGACCGCGGGGAGCAGCGCAAGGCCGCCCGCGACCCGCGCTAGGGGCGTAAACTAAACACGGGCGGCGAGTCGGATGACTCGCCGCCCGTTTTGATTCAGGCGGGAGTAATAACCTTAGCCACGAATTGGCACGAATTATCACGAATTGGGAGCCGCGCTGCGGCGGGCCGGGTGTTCATTCGCCGGCAAAGTCACCTTTAGCCCGCGCTCAGTTGCCCAGCGTCTCCGCCCCGTAGGCATACAGCGCCGCCGTGCCGCCCGTGTGCCAGAAGAGCACGTTCTCAGTGGGGGCGAACGCGCCCGGCCGCGCCAGGCCGATGAGCGCCGCGGCGGCGCGGCCGGTGTAGACCGGGTCGAGCACCAGGCCGTCGGTCTGGGCGAAGAGGCGCAGGGCTTCGCGCTCGGCGTCGCCGATGACGGCATAGCCGCCGCCCAGGTAGTCGCTGTTGGCGCTGACGTGCGCGGGTGCGTAGGTGTCGGCCCGGCCCAGCAGGCGCGCGGTGCGCGTGGCCAGATCGGCCACGTGCGCTTGCAGTTCGCCCGCGCCGTGGTCAATGCTCACGCCCAGCACCTGCCCCGCGAAACCCGTCAGGCTTGCGCCCACCACCAACCCGGCGTGCGTGCCGCCGCTGCTGCTGGCGAAAACGATGCGGTCAAAGGTGACGCCCAGCGCGGCGGACTGCTCGGCCAGCTCGGCCATCGCCAGGACGTAGCCGGTCGCGCCTACGGGCGTGGAGCCGCCGATGGGGAAGGCATACGGCCGGTGGCCCGCGGCGCGCGCGGCGGCCTCGGCCTCGGCCAGCACCGCCTCACGCGGGCGGTCGCCGGCCCAGATCAGCTCCGCGCCGTAGAGCGTGTCGAGGATCAGGTTGCCGCTGAGGGCGGCGGGCGGGGTGCCGCGCAGCACCAGGCCGCAGCGCAGGCCGTGGCGCGCGGCGGCCGCGGCGGTCTGGGCGCAGTGGTTGGACTGCGCGGCCCCGGCGGTGAGCAGCATGTCCGCCCCTTGCGCCAGCGCCGCGCCGACCAGAAACTCCAGCTTACGGGTCTTGTTGCCGCCCGCCGCCAGGCCGGTGAGATCGTCGCGCTTGACCCACAGGCGCGGGCCACCCAGCGCTGCGCTCAGGCGCGGCAGCGGCGCGAGCGGCGTGGGCAGATGGGCCAGGCGCGCGCGGGGCAGGGCGGCGAACACGGGCGCGGCTACTTCTGCGTCAGCGGCAGGAAGGTGCGGCCGCCGCAGGACAGCGACACGTCGTCCACCTGGGCGTACCAATCCCAGTCTGCGCCGGAGTAACGGAAGCGGATCCGGAGGCCGGCCAGTCCCTTGTAGCTTGAGAGGTCGAGGGCAACGTCCTCGCCTACGTGGTCCTCGTTCCAGGTCAGCTCGGTCGCCCACATCGTGCCGTTATGGACCTCAACGCGGAACAGGTCAGCGCCTCCGCTGAAGTCATTATAGAACGCCGAGAAGTGCAGGGTGGCTGTGAGGGCGTGGGTCAGGTCAAACAGGTTAGACACCAGGGTGGTGTCGTAGGCGGGTAGGTCAGGGGGACCGGCAAAGTCGCGGTCGGCGCAGGCGGCCTCGCCCGTGCCGCCGGTCAGGTTGCTCAGGCCGCAGTTGACCGTATCGGCCGTGGTGGTCCAGTCTATGCCCGCTTCCCCGGCGCTCAGGTCTTCCACGCTCCAACTGCCGGGCAGGCCCGTCTCAAACGTGCGCGGCGGCGCGTTGCAGCCGAAGAGCGGCCCAATGTTCACGGCGGCCTTGTCCGTGCTTTCAACCACGTTCGTCGGGCCGGGGTTATTGGCCGTCCAGGTGGCCGAGGTGACCGTGGTGGCGGACAGCGTTGTTGTTTGGGTGAGGAAGGCCGAGGCGCCCGGCGCCAGGGCGTACGGAAAATCGTTTAAGATCGACCCGAGTTCCGAATCGACCAGCGTGTGGAGTGTGAGGGTGATCGAGCCGGTGTTCGTCACTTCATAACAATAGAACACCTGGCCCGGGTTAGGCAGGTCGAGCGCCGGGGTTGACGCGCAGACGAACGGGCTGGTGCCGACGGTGACGCTCAGCGAAATGGCGGCCGGGAGGGAGGGCGTTGGAGCGGCGGCGGCGGGCGCGGCCGGCCGCCAGCCCAACGCCGCCGCAAGCAAACACAGGGTCAAGCCGAGCCGAAAGACGCGCTGCAGGGGGTGTCGGTCAGGCATGGCGTGCTCCTTTTGCCGGTTGGAAGTGTGCGTCACGCCCCAAAGGCGTGGCGGCTATTTTATTCGCAACCGCCAAACTGCCAAATGCCAGGGGCGGCTAATCGCCAGGCTGGCGCGCCGCCGCCCGCCGGTGCAGCACGTTCAACAGGCGCGGCAGCACGCTGGTGTATAGCCGATACAGGCGCGGCGCGGGCGCGTAGTCCCACGCGCCGAGCGTGCGCACCACCTGCCCGCCAAAACCTTCCTTGAACTTCCACACCCCCCACAGCCGGTCGCTCTCCACAAACTCATCCGGCGCGCCCCAGAAGTCGTAGACCGTGCAGCCCTGCGCCTTGGCCCACCGGATGGCGTGCCACTGGAGCAGATGGTTGGACATCTTGTCGCGGTGGGCCTCGCGGCTCATGCCGTACATATACAGCGCTGTCTGCGCGAAGCGGAAGACGATCAGCGCGCTGACCGGCTCGCCCCCCACCTCGGCCAGGAAGGGCTGGGCCTGCCCCGCGGCCAGGAAGCGCCCCCAGGCCTCCTGGTAATAAGCCGCCGGGCGGATCACGAAGCCGTCGCGCGCGGCGGTCTCAGCGTAGAGTTGGTAGAGCAGCGGCAGGTCGGTGGCGCTGCCGGGGCGCACCGCTACGCCCTTGCGCTCGGCCAGGCGCAGGTTGTAGCGCGTCTTCTGCTTCATCCCGGCCAGCAGCGCCTCGAGGGTCGGGCGCAGGTCGAGCTGCACGGTGTTGCGGAACTGAATCTGGTCGCGGCTGAACACCCAGCCGCGCGCGGCGAGGTCGGCCCGCACGGCCAGGCCGGTGGGCTGCGGCTGCTCCTCGCCGGGGCCGCCGCGGCTAGTGACCACGTCGGGGTCAACTTTGATGAAGATAGCGCGCTCGCGGCGGGCCAGGGCTTGCAGCGCATCCAGCACGGCGGCGCGGGCGGCGGCGTCGGCCCAATCGAGCAGCGGGCCTTTGGGCACATACAAGACTTTCAGCACCCGGCCGAGCGCGCGCGTGAGCACCTGGGCCGCCGCGGAGTGTTCGCCCGGCCACAACCAACGGCGGGCGCGCCAGCCGGTGCGGGCCTTAAAGTCGCCCCAGGCCCAGCTTTGCAGCAGGTGCGCCCCCGGCAGCGCGGCCACGGCCGCATCCCAGGCGGCGGGGTCGGCCATAAGGCGCGGTTCACCCATCCCGCTAGCCAAGGTTGTGACCTCCGCGCCGTTGGAGGTAAAGCACATAGGCGCGGTACAGCAGCGGGTTGTACACCCAGTCCCACGCGCCCACGGTGCGCGTCAGGCGCCCGCCCCAGCCGCGCTTGAAGCGATAGACACCCCACAGACCGTCGCGCCGCGCTTCAAACCCGGCTTCCAACTCGGCTTCGTCGGCATCGGGCACGCCCCACAGGTCGTAGGTCTCCGCGCCCTGCGCCCTGGCCCAGCGCAGGGCCTCCCACTGGGCCAGGTAGGGCGCCATGCGCGCGCGCTCCTGGTCGGACGACGCGCCGTAGAAATACCAGGCCTGCTTGCCCAGCGCAAACGCCATCACCCCGGCCAGCGCCGCGCCCTGATACTCGGCCAGCGCCAACACGGCCTGCCCGCTCGGCGCGAAGAGAGCGAAGGCGCGGCGGTAATACTCGGGCGCGTGTACGCCGAAACCGTCGCGGCGGCCCGTCTCGGCCATCAGGGCGATGAAACGCTCCACGTCTGCGGACGCGGCGGCCTGCCCCAGCTCGGTTGGGGCGCGGCGGACGGTCACGCCCTTCTTGGCGGCCAGGCCGATGTTGTAGCGGGTCTTGGGCTTCATCGCCGCCAGGATGGCCGGCTCGGCGGGCCGCAGGTCAATCACCAGTGAGCGGCGCGGCTGCACCGTATGCGGCGAGGGGCGCAGGCCCAGGCCGGTGAGCCAGGCGATGTGGGCGGGCGTGTCGTTCAGGCCCGGCTCCAGCTTGAGGCACAGCGCCCCGCGCTTCCGGGCGGCGGCGGCGAGCGCGGGCAGCAGCCCGGGCAGCGCGGCCGGGTCGGCCCAATCGAGCACCGGGCCGCGGGGCACGTAGGCTAGGCACAGGCCCAGCGGCAGGCGGCGATAAAGCACCAGCGCGCCCGCCGCGGCTGTGGGCGCAACCACCTCGGCCGCCCAGCCAAACTCAGACTTGAGCCGGCCCCAGGGCGTGGTCTGGAGCAGGTGGCCCGCCGGGTGCGCGGCCATGTTTACGTCCCATTCGTCGGGGGTAGGAGGCATCGCGCGGATTATAACAGTCGCACCTCGCGCCAACCGGCCTCCTCCATTTGGGCCAGGGGCGCTAGGCTATCGGATGAAGGCGGGATTAATAAACCTGATAGAGTTGGTGAGCCGCGGCCGGGTCCCGGGCGGTAAGGCACTAGTTTGACTCTAAAATTGACTCGTGTTATAGTCCGCGCCGTTCTTCACAAAGACAAGGCCTTCCCCCCGGAAAGACCAATTTCAAGGGTGACCTAATCATGAATGAATGGACATTCATCGGGCTGTTTCTCCTGATGGGAGCCATTTTCCCGGGCGCACCGATCATCCTCAATAGCCTGATCCTCGGCCCAAAGAAGAATAACCCGGTCAAGAACAGCCCCTACGAATGCGGCATCGAGACCGTGGGCGACACCTGGGTGCAGTTCAAGGTGCAGTATTACATCTTTGCGCTGGTGTTCGTGGTCTTCGACGTAGAGACCATCTTCCTCTTCCCGTTCGCGGTCGCCTTCGACCAGGTGGCGCTGTTCATGGTGGTCGAGGCTGTGCTGTTTATTGCCATCCTGGCCGGCGGCCTGCTCTACGCCTGGCGCAAGGGCGCGCTGGAGTGGGTGTAAGCGCAGGGGTGTGACGCCTACCCCGACCGACTGGGTAGGCGTTTTGTTGCCTGGCCGCCGCCGCGGCCGACTCTAGCAAGCGGAGAATGCGATGGATATCGGGCAGTTCTTGCAAGACCCCGTCGGCGTCATTGGCGACCTGCTGACCCAACTGCTGGCCGGGCTGGGCCTGGCCCCGCAGGCCATTACCGTGATCTTGCAGATTATCGGCGTGGTGGTCATCGCCTCGTTCTGCCTGCTGCTGCCGCTCTTCCTCATCTGGTTCGAGCGCCGCGTGGTGGCCCGCATGCAAGACCGCGTCGGCCCCAACCGCGTCGGGCCGCAGGGCCTGCTGCAAACCATCGCCGACGCCCTCAAGCTGCTCATCAAAGAAGACATTACGCCCCACGGCGCCGATAAGGTCGTCTACAACGTGGCCCCCATCATGTCGGTCGTGGCCGTCATCGCCATGTGGGCCGTCATCCCGTTTGCCGCCACCATCGTGGGCACCAGCCTGAACGTCGGCGCGCTGTACATCGTCAGCGTTGGCTCGCTGGGCACGCTGGCGATTATGATGGCCGGCTGGTCGTCGAACAACAAGTACGCGCTGCTGGGGGCCTTCCGCACCGTAGCGCAGTTGGTGTCCTACGAAGCCCCGCTGCTGCTCAGCCTGCTCGTCCCGGTCCTGCTGGCGCGCAGCATGGACATGAACACCATCGTCGAGCGCCAGGAAGTCTGGTACATCGTCGCCGCCCCCATCGCCGCCCTGATCTTCTTCGTCACCTCGGTGGCCGAGGTGGGCCGTACCCCCTTCGACCTGCTCGAAGCCGAGTCGGAAATCGTGGCCGGGTTCCACATCGAATATACCGGCATGAAGTTCGGTATGTTCTTCGTGGCCGAGTTTCTGCACGCCTTCACCGTCGGCGCGCTGACGGCCGTGCTGTTCCTGGGCGGCTGGCGCGGGCCGGGCGTGGACATCCCCGGGCTGGGGCCGTGGCTGGGCATCGTCTACTTCATGCTCAAGGCCTTCGCCGGGTACTTCATCGTGATCCTGATGCGCACCACCCTCCCGCGTATCCGCATTGACCACATGCTCGACCTGAACTGGAAGTTCCTGGTGCCGCTGGCGCTGGCCGTGATTGTCGTGACCATGCTGGGCGACAAAAGCATGGCCGCCGCCGGGCTGACCGACCCGTGGGTGCGCGGCGGGCTGCTGTTCCTGCTCAACATCGTGCTGGCGGCTGTCACCTATGGGCTGCTCTCTTCCACGGCGCGCCGCCTGCGCGCCGCCGAAGAAGCGGCGCTGGCCGGCCCAGACGCCCTGTCCGGCGGGTCGGCCGACGGCCATAACGGCCACGGCGACGGCGGGCACACCGAACACGCCGCGCCCGACGCCGCCGGCCACGGCCCGGCCGCCGCGCCCGCGCATTAGCCCCGCAGCAAGGTTAGGGTAGGCTCATGACTTCTACTCAAATCATCTTCTTGATTACGGCCGCCGCCACGCTTGCGGCCGGCATTTATGTCGTCAGCGCCCGCAACCTGGTGCACGCCGCCCTGGCGCTGGTGGCCACGTTCTTTGGCGTCGCCATCCTGTTCGCGCTGCTCCAGGCCGGGTTCCTGGCGGCCGTGCAGGTGGTGCTCTACATCGGCGCCATCGCCATCCTCATCATCTTCGCCATCATGCTTACCCGCCGGGTCATGGAAGACAGCGGCCCGCAGACCAACCGCCTGTGGGGGTTGGCCGCCGCCCTGGCGCTAGCCGCCTTCGGCGCGCTGGTGGCGAGCTTCCGGCTGGTGCCGCTGCTCCAGCAGGTCAACGCCACCCTGCCGGTGGCCGACGCGACCGCCACCCTGAAGAGCCTGGGCTATGCGTTCGTGGACCCCAATCAATATCTGCTGTCCTTCGAGCTGGCCTCAGTGCTGCTGCTGGTAGCGCTGATCGGCTCGATCGTCATCGCGGCCGACCGAAAGTAGCGAGGCGAAAGCATGGTTCCTCTTTCCTGGTACCTGGTGCTGGCGGCCGCCCTGTTCTGCGTGGGCGTCTACGGCGTGCTGGCGCGCAAAAACGCCGTCGCCATCCTCATGAGCATTGAGCTGATGCTCAACGCGGTGAACATCAACCTGGTCGCCTTCTGGCGCTACCTGACCCCCGCCGTGCCCACCGGGCAAATGTTCACCATCATTGTGCTCACCGTAGCCGCCGCCGAAGCCGCCGTGGGCCTGGCGCTCATCATCTCCATCTATCGCCGGCGCAATACCGTCATCGCGGAAGAAATTGACCTGATGAAATGGTAGCCGGGTCCGGGGCGTCCGACTGCGCGGCAGTCGCCTGCCTGGCCAGACCTTAGTAACGGAGCCGCTATGCCGTTTTCGCCTGAGCAAATCAAACTCTTCACCTGGCTGATCCCGCTGCCGCCGCTGCTGGCGTTCACGCTGATCGTGCTGTTCACCAACCGCAGCAAGGCCCTCAGCCACGTCGTCGCCATCGGGCTGATGGGCTGCTCATGGGTGCTGAGCTGGATCGTGTTCTTCTACACGCTCGGCCAGCACGAATTCGGCCACGAAGTCATCGAGCACGCCGTGGCCTGGCTGCCGTTTGGCTCCGCGGCCATCGGCACCGAGGCGCTCGGCATGGGCACACTGGTAGACCCGCTCACCGGCGTGATGCTGTTCTTCGTCTCGCTGGCCTGCCTGCTCATCTTCATCTACAGCGTGGGCTACAGCAACTACGGCAAAGCCCGCGACAGCCACGACCTGCCCGGCGACCCGCCCCACGGCGTAGACCCGCTCTACAGCCGTTTCTTCGCCTACCTGAGCCTGTTTGCCTTCGGCATGCTCCTGCTGGTGGTAGCCGATAACCTGCTGCTACTCTTCGTCGGTTGGGAGATCATGGGCCTGTGCTCCTTCCTCCTGATCGGCTTCTGGTACGCCCGCAACTACCCCAACCCCAAGCAGATCACCCCGCGCCGCGCGGCCGTCAAGGCCTTCATGACCACCCGCGTGGGCGATATGTTCATGCTGCTGGGCATCGCCTACCTGTACGCCCAGGCCGGCACCCTCAACTTCCGCGACATCCTGCACAGCCCGGAGATGCTCATGAAGCTGGCGACCACGCCCAGCGTCATCGCCGGGCTGATGGTCTCGCACCTCGTTGGCCTGCTGCTCTTCGCCGGCACCGTCGGCAAGAGCGCTCAGTTCCCGCTGCACGTCTGGCTGCCCGACGCCATGGAAGGCCCCACGCCCGTCAGCGCCATGATCCACGCCGCCACCATGGTCTCGGCCGGCGTCTACGCCATGATCCGGATGTTCCCGCTGCTCTCGGCGGGCTGGCACCACGGCCAGGCGCTCACCCCGCCCATGACGGCCATGGCCCTGATCGGCACGTTCACCGCCCTGTTCGCCGCCACCATCGCCGTGGCGCAGAGCGACATCAAGAAGGTGCTGGCCTACTCCACCATCTCGCAGCTTGGCTTCATGATCGCCGCGCTGGGCGTGGGGGCCTATATCGCCGCCGCCTTCCACCTGGTAACGCACGCCTTCTTCAAGGCGCTGCTCTTCCTCGGCTCCGGCTCGGTCATCCACGGCGTAGAGCACGGCCATCACCACGCCGCCCACGCCCACGGCGCGGAGCATGGCGAACCCGGCCACGCCGCGCCGGTCTTTGACCCGCAAAATATGTTCAACATGGGCGGTCTGGCCAAGCGCATGCCCATCACCTACTGGACCTTCGTCATCGGCGGCTTCGCCCTCAGCGGCTTCCCATTTGTCACCGCTGGGTTCTGGTCCAAAGACGCCATCCTGGGCGGCGCCTGGGAGAACGGCCAACCGTTCGTCTTCTGGAGCCTGGCGCTGGCCGCCCTGCTGACTGCCTTCTACACCATGCGCCAGATTGCGCTCACCTTTTTGGGCGCGCCGCGCACCTCGGCCGCTGAGCACGCCACCGAGCGCGACTCGATCTTCGTACCCATGCTCATCGCCCTGGTGGTGCTGGCCTTCTTCGCCATCACCGCCGGCTGGGTGGGCATCCCCGAGACCTTCCCGGTGCTGGGCGGCCTGCTGCCCAACTGGTTCCACGCCTACGTGGGCGGCACGCTGCTCGAACACCCGCCGGCCGAACCCTTCTTGCCGGTGCCGCTCATCACCTCGCTGGTGGTGGCGCTGGGCGGCCTGCTGCTCGGCTGGTGGCTGTACCGCGGCTACCAGAAGGGCCAGAAAGACCCGGTGGAAGCGCTGGGCGGCATGTACGCCGTGCTGCGCGACAAGTACTACTTCGACGAGCTGTACGACGCCGTTTTAGTGCGCCCGGCCTACTGGCTCAGCGAGACCTTCGCGTCCGCCTGGGTGGATAAGGGCGTCATAGACGGCACGCTGCACCTGATCGGCCGCGCCTCCCTGCGCCTGGGCGTCGTCTTCCGCCAGTACTTCGACACCCCGGTGGTCAACGGCGCGGGCGACCTGGTGGGCAACAGCGTCAACCGCTTCGGCAAAGCCTTCCGCATCATCCAAACCGGCAAGGTCCAGCAATACCTGCTGATCGGCATGGCCATTGCCGTGGTGGTGGGAGCGGTCTTGCTGCTGCCGGGTATCGGCCGGTAGCGGCCGGTTAGAGAAGCTAACACATGGATGCCTTGTTCCAGAACAACCTGCTGAGCCTGATCTTGTTCACGCCCCTGGCGGCGGCGCTGGTCGTGCTGCTCCTCCCCAAGGACCAGCCCAACGCCCTGCGCTGGACGGCCTTCGTCGGCAGCCTGTTCCCGCTCGGGCTGACGATCTACGCCTGGCTGCGCTTCAACAGCCTCGCGCCGGGCTTTCAACTCCAAGAAAGCTACGAGTGGTTCACCGTCATCCACAGCAGCTATCACCTGGGCGTGGACGGCATCAGCCTGCCCATGATCCTGCTGACGACCATCCTCACCCCGCTCGCCCTGCTGTTCTCGTTCAACATCAGCGACAAGGTCAAGGCCTTCATGGTCTTGTTCCTCATGCTCGAGACTGGTATGCTGGGCGTCTTCATGGCGCTCGACCTGGTGCTCTTCTTCCTCTTCTGGGAAGTCGGCCTGATCCCGATGTACTTCCTGATCAACATCTGGGGCAGCGCCAACCGCCGCTACGCCTCGTTCAAGTTCTTCATCTACACCATGGCCGGTTCGGTCGGCCTGCTGCTGGCCATCCAGACCATCGGCATCACCCTGGGCACGTTCGACATCATTGCGGCCATCCAGCGCTGGCCCGCCCTCACTGGCTCCATCTACGGCCTCCCTGTCACCACCGTGCGCACGGTGGCCTTCTGGGCCTTTACCATCGCCTTCGCCATCAAGGTGCCTATCTGGCCCTTCCACACCTGGCTGCCCGACGCGCACACCGAAGCCCCAACCGGCGGCTCGATGATCCTGGCGGGCGTGCTGCTCAAGCTGGGCGCGTATGGCTTCCTGCGCCTGGTGCTGCCGCTCTACCCGGTCGAAGCAGCCCAGTTCGCCATCGTGCTGGCCTGCTTGGGCCTGCTGGCCATCATCTTCGGCGCGCTGGCCTCCTTCGGCCAGAACGACTTCAAGCGGCTGGTGGCCTACAGCTCGGTCAATCACATGGGCTTCGTGGTGCTGGGCATCGCCGCCGCGGCCTGGGCGGCCCAAAACCCCTCGGCCGAACTGCGCACCTCCGGCATCATGGCCGCCAACGGCGCGGTGCTGCAAATGTTCAGCCACGGCCTGAGCGCGGCGGGCATGTTCCTGCTGGTGGGCGTCATCTACGAGCGCACCCACACCCGCAACCTGCTGGAGTGGGGCGGGGTGTTCCCGCTGGCCCCGGTGTATGGCGGGCTGCTGATCTTCACCAGCATGGCCTCGCTCGGCCTGCCTGGGCTGGCCGGGTTCGTCTCCGAGTTCATGGTCGTGCGCGGCGCGTGGCCCATTTTCACCCTCTTCACCGCCCTGGCGACCCTCGGGCTGTTCGTGACCGGCGCGTACGTCCTTAAGGGCGTGGTCGCCACGCTCTACGGCCCGATCAACCGCCAGTGGCTGGGGCATCGCCTGGAAATCTCGGCCCGCGAAGTGGTAGCCCTGACGCCCCTGGTGGTGCTGCTAGTGCTCAACGGCGTGTGGCCGGCGTGGCTGGTGAGCGTCATCAACGACACCGTGACCCGCCTCCTGGCCTAACGCAAGGCTGCGAGAGCTGCTATGACCTTTCCTTTCCTGACCGTCATCACCTTTACCCCGCTTGTTGCTGGGCTGCTCATCCTGCTCATGCCGGCGGAGCGCAAGACCGAAGTGCGCGTGACCGCCCTAGCGGCCGGCGTGTTCGCCGTCATCCTCTCGGTCTACACCTACTTTGCGTATAACCAGGCGGCAGGCGGCTATCAGTTTGTCGAACGCTATGCCTGGCTGCCCCAGTTCGGCATTACCTACTACGTCGGGGCCGACGGCCTGAGCCTGCCGCTGGTGCTGCTCACCTCGGTGGTCATGCTCACCGGCGTGCTCATCTCCTGGGGCGTTGACGACCGGCCGCGCGAATTCTTCGCCTTCCTGTTCCTGCTGGCCACCGGCGTGTTCGGCGTCTTCGTGGCGCTCGACCTGTTCCACCTGTTCTTCTTCTACGAAATCGCCGTGTTCCCCATGTACCTGCTCATCGCCATCTGGGGTTGGGTGAAAACACGCGAATACGCGGCCATGAAGCTGACCCTGTACCTGTTCATCGGCTCGGTCATCGCCCTGGTCGGCGCGCTGGTCATGTTCATCGCCGTGCGCAACTTCACCGGCGAAGCCACCTTCAGCATGCTCGACATCGCCCGGGCGCAGCAGGCCGGGGCCTTTAACTTCGATGTGACCATTGCCAGCCCGTTCGGCGGCGCGCTGCTGACCACCAGCTTTGAGAAGCTCGTCTTCCCTTTTGTCTTTTTCGGCTTCGCCGTGCTGGGCGGCATCTTCCCCTTCCACAACTGGTCGCCCGACGGCCACGTGGCCGCGCCGACCGCCGTCTCCATGTTCCACGCCGGCGTGCTGATGAAGCTGGGCGCCTTCGCCGCCCTGCGCGTGGGCGTCATGCTGCTGCCCGAAGGCGCCAAGTTCCACGCGCCCTGGATCGTGCTGCTGACCCTGGTGAACGTGGTCTACGGCGCCTTCATCGCCATGACCCAGACCGACCTGAAGTACATGATTGGCTTCTCCTCCGTCTCGCACATGGGCCTGGTGGCCATGGCGCTTACCACCTTCAACTATGAAGGCCTGACCGGCGCCGGCCTGCAAATGTTCTCGCACGGCGTCATGACCGCCCTCTTCTTCGCCTGCGTCGGCATGATCTACGACCGGGCGCATACCCGCCAGATGAACGAGCTGGGCGGCATGGCTAAAAAGATGCCCTGGGTGGCGGTGGCCTTCATCATCGGCGGCTTCACCGGCATGGGCATGCCCGGGCTGTCCGGCTTCGTGGCCGAGCTGCCCATCTTCCTGGGCGTCTGGAAGGCCAAGGCGCTCGATGTCGTCGGCCTGCCCTATTGGCTGGCCGGCCTGGCCCAGCAGCCTTGGTTCTTCCCGCTCATCGCCGTCATCTCGGCCGTCTCCATCGTCGTCACGGCGGCCTACATCTTGCGCGCGGTGCAGCGCGTCTTCTTCGGCGACCTGCCGGCCGAGTTTGAGCACCACGTCGGCGATGTGACCGTGCTCGACAAAACCGCGCTGGTCATCCTGGCCGGCCTGATGATCCTCGTCGGCGTGTACCCGGCCATCATGGCGCCGCTGATCAGCTCAGCGGTGCGCCCGGTGCTGGCGCTGCTCGGAGTGCAATAAATGACGTTCAATGCCTTAGACCCCCGGACGTTGTTGGCCATCCTGCCTGAGCTGGTGCTCGTGCTGGCGGCCGCCCTGGTGATGGCGCTGGACCTGGCCTGGCCCGAGAGCCGCCGCCGCGGCCTGGGCCTGCTCACCGCCGGCGGCTTCGCCCTGGCGCTGCTGGCCGCCCTGGTCTTCTCGCAGCCGTACTCCAGCGAACCGCTCATCTTCGGCGGCCAGATGCGCCACGACACCCTGGCCTTCTTCTTCCGCCTGCTGTTCATGTTCTCCGGCCTGATCGTAGCCCTCATCTCGGTTGATTCGGCCGGGGTCGGCCGCAAAGGCGAGTATTACGCCATCCTGATCGGCGCGGTCATCGGCATGAACTTCATGGCCGCCGCCGCCGACCTGATCATGCTCTACCTGGCGATTGAGACGACTTCCATCGCCCTCTACCTGCTGGCCGGCTTCCTGCGCGAGGACGACAAGAGCGCCGAGGCGGGCCTCAAGTACTTCTTGTTCGGCGCGTTCACCTCGGCCATCCTGCTCTACGGCTTCAGCCTGCTCTACGGCTTCACCGGCCACACCAACCTGTACGACCTGAGCGCCGCGCTGATGGCGGGCCGCGTGCCCACTGCCGTCGTGCTGCTGGTGCTGCTGCTCGTGCTGGTCGGCTTCGGCTTCAAGGTCTCGGTCGTGCCGTTCCACTTCTGGTCGCCCGATGTGTACGAAGGCGCGCCGACGCCCATCACCGCTTTCATCTCGGTCGCCTCCAAGGCGGCCGGGTTCGCGGTGCTCATGCGCGTGCTGCTGGCGGTCTTCCCGGCCATCCAGGGTTACTGGGGGCCGCTGCTGGCCGTCCTATCTGTCTTCACCATGACGCTGGGCAACACGCTGGCGCTGGGGCAGCGCAACATCAAGCGCCTGCTGGCCTACTCGTCCATCGCGCAAGCCGGCTACGCCCTCATCGGCCTGGCCGCCCTGTCCGAGTCGGGCATCACCGCCGTCGTCTTCTACCTGCTCATGTACACCGTCACCAACCTGGTGACCTTCGCCGCCATCATCCTGGCCAGCCAGGCCGTTGGGTCCGACGAGATTGCCGACTACGCCGGGCTGTCGCGCCGGTCGCCCGGGTTGGCCCTGGCGCTGCTGGTGGGCCTCCTGTCGCTGGGCGGCATGCCCCCGCTGGCGGGCTTCTTTGCCAAATTCTTCATCTTCACCGCCGCGGTCGAGGCCGGGCAGGTCTGGCTGGCCGTCATCGGCGTGCTCAACGCCATCATCGGCCTGTACTACTACCTGACCGTGCTCAAGGTGATCTATCTCTACCGGTCGGAGCGCGATAATCAGGGCATCGTCATCCCGCGCCCCTATGCGCTGGCGCTGGGCGTGTGCGCGCTGGCCGTCGTTGTCATCGGCACGCTGGCCGGGCCGTGGTTCAGCTTCGCCGGCAACGCGGCCAGCGCCTTGTTCTAGGTCGGGCTGCCGAGCGGCGCACAGACAAACCCGACCGGGCCGGTTTGGGCGAGTTCGGCATTGACTCTTAAATTTTGTCTGTGATACAATTCTCAAACTAGACGCTCAAGCGCCATGTCCCCGGATCAACCGCCGACCGACGCGCAGGTAGAAGCGGCCCAGGCCTCTTTTACCCTGGCTTTCAAGGTAATTGCGCAGGTCGGTATGCTGTCACTGGCGATGATCGTGGCGGCCGTCTTGGGCGGGACGTACCTAGACCGTCTGCTCGGTACCCGGCCGTTATTCACGGTGGGGTTGCTGCTGGTAAGTTTCCCAGCCCTGCTCTACATCATTTATCGCGTGGCGTTACGCGCTGTGGCCGGCCTGCATGGGGCCGCCGCGCGGCAGACCAAAACGCCGGGCGTCAAGGAGGAACGCAATCGTGGCATCAACCCCGACGACCAATAAGCCGCGCCGCATTGGCTTCAAGCGCTGGATCGTGCTGGCGCTGATCGTCCTGGGCGCCTACCTGGCTTTCTTTGCCAAGGGCATATTCACGCCGGTCAGCCCGGCGGTGGTGCTGCCCGGCGAGCCGGTCTGGCACGGCGTCACCTGGATGACGAACACGCTGCTCTCGACTCTGGTGGCCGATGTGCTGCTGTTCCTGCTGGCCTTCAGCGGCTACCGCTACGTCAAGAGCGGCAAGCTCGTCCCCCAGGGCTTCTACAACTTCTGGGAGTTCCTGGTGGAGTTCCTGTGGAACTCCACCGAGAGCACCGCCGGCAAGTGGGCGCGCCGCATCTTCCCCTGGATGGCGACGATCTTCTTGCTGGTCTTCATGGCCAACATGATCCGCATCATCCCCGGCTTTGAGACCATCGGCTGGCTGGAGCAGTCCGACGGCCACCACCAGGGCTATGCCCCGGTGCAGCTCTTGCCCGGCCTGTACGCCGCCGACGGCTCGCGCCCGGTGGACGTGGTGGCCGCCGAAGGCGAAGGCGAGCACGCCGCCGATGGCCTGTGCACCAGCTGTATCGTGGTGCCCTTCCTGCGCGGGGCCGCCACCGACCTCAACTTCACCTTCGCCTTGGCCGTTATCGCCGTCGTCATGTGCGAAGTCTTCGGCGTCTGGGCGCTGGGCGCGGCCTACTTCGGCAAGTTCTTCAACACCGGCGGCATGATCAGCCGGCCGTTTTTCGGCGTCATTGACTTCGGCGTCGGCCTCTTGGAGCTGGTCAGTGAGTTCTCCAAGATCCTCAGTTTTGGCTTTCGTCTTTTCGGCAACATCTTCGCCGGCGCGCTGCTGCTTTCCATCGTCGGCGCGCTGACCGCGGTGGTCGTGCCGAGCATGTTGTACGCCCTGGAAATCTTCGTGGGCATCATTCAGGCCTACGTCTTCGCCATGCTGGCCCTGGTCTTCATGAGCCAGGCCACCGTGAGCCATCACGCGGAAGGCCACGCCGAGCATAGCGAGGCCCACGAAGCTGCACCCGCCCATTAATACTTAGCCCCCTTAGCTTGGAGGAGATTAGACCATGGATCCCGCTTATCCCGAAGTTTTCCTGCATGCCATGCGCTTCATCGGCGCCGGCCTGGCGATGATCGGCGCGGTGGGCGCCGGCGCCGGCATCGGCATCGTGACCAGCGGCGCGGTGCAGGCGATGGGCCGCAACCCCGACGCGACCGGCACAATCCAGACCAACATGATTCTGGGTATCGCCTTCGCCGAAGCCGTCGCCATTTACTGCCTGGCCGTCGCCCTGATCATCATCTTCGCGGCCTAAGGAGCAGTCCATGGACGCATTAGGCATCAATCTGGGGTTCTTCGTTGTCCAGCTGTTCAACTTCGTCATCGTGATGATCGTGTTGACGGCCTGGGCCTACACCCCCATCGTCAACCTGCTGGAGCAGCGCAAGCAGCGCATCGCCCAGGGGCTGGAAGACGCCCGCATCGCCTCCGAAGCCCGCGCCAACGCGGAAAAGGAAGCGCAGAAGATCATCGCCGCCGCGCAGGCCGACGCCAACAAGCGCGTGGCTGAAGCCACCGAGCGCGCCGAGAAGGCCGCCGCCGATGTGCGCAGCGCGACCGACGCCGAGCGCGCCCGCCTCCTCAAGACCGCGCAAGAAGAAGCCGCGCTGGAGCGCAACCGCATCCTGGCCGACCTGCGCGGGCAGGTGGCCGCGCTGGCCCTGGCCGCCGCCCAGAAGGTCATCGGCGCCGAGCTGGATGAGAAGCGCCAGCACGGCCTGATCCAGGAATTCTTCAGCGGCATTCAGGGCGGCCGCTTCACCGTGCTCGAAGGCGAGCAGGCCGGCGGAGCTGCCGCCGAAGTCACCAGCGCCCTGCCGCTGACCGACGCCGAGCAAGACATCGTGCGCCGCGACGTGGTTGCCAAGCTGGGCGGCTCGCCGGCCGTGGTCTTCCGCGTAGACCCGGCCATCTTGGGCGGCGTGGTCATCCGCCTGGGCGACAAGGTGGTAGACGCTTCGGTGTCCGGCCGCCTGGAAGGCCTGCGCGCCAACCTGCGCTAGTTCTGCAAGTGGGCTAAGTACGTAGCCAGCCGAACCCAAACGGGCGGCTGCCGCACTCGCGGCAGCCGCCCGTTGGCGTGCCTGGTAGTGGCGGAAGCCTCAACTCCGCCCCTCCCTCCGTCGCCCCTGAGTCCCCCTCTCTATCCCTCCGCGTATAATCGGCCCATGCGCCTCTCGCACCTCCTCGCCTCCCTGCCCACCGCCTCCGTCCCCGCCGGCCGGAATGATCCCGACATCACCGACCTCACCGCCGACTCGCGCACAGTGGCGGCCGGCAGCCTGTTCGTCGCCATCCCCGGCGAATACCACGATGGGCGGCGCTACATCGGCGCGGCTCGCGAGCGGGGCGCGGCGGCGGTGGTGGCCGAAGCCGGCGACGACCTGCCGCCGGATGTGATTACCGTGCCCGATGGGCGCGAAGCCCTGGCCTGGCTGGCGGCGGCGTGGCATGGCCACCCCTCGCGCCAACTAGTGCTCATTGGCGTCACCGGCACCGACGGCAAAACCACCACCAGCAGCCTGATCCATAGCGTGCTGCTGGCGGCCGGGCTGCGGGCGGGCCTCGTCTCCACCGTCAGCGCCGTCATCGGCGACGAAACGCTCGACACCGGCTTCCACGTCACCACGCCCGACGCGCCCGCCACCCAGGCGCTGCTGGCGCGCATGGTAGCGGCAGGCCTCACTCACTGCGTGCTCGAAGTCACCTCGCACGGCCTGGCCCAGCACCGCGTCACCGGCTGCGCCTTTGACGTGGCCGTGGTGACCAACATCACCCACGAGCATCTGGATTTTCACAAAACCTACGAGAATTACCGCGCGGCCAAGGGGCGGCTGTTCAGCCTGCTGGCCGCTTCGCCCGCCAAGTCGGGGGTGGCCGCCAAGACCGCCGTGCTCAACCACGACGACAGCTCGTACGCCTACCTGGCAGCGCTGCTTGAGCCGCACCTCGATGTGCGCCGCCTGAGCTACGGCCTGACCGCCGCCGCCGACTTCTTCGCCGACGCGGTGCAGTCCACGCCCGCCGCCACGCGCTTCACCCTACGCGGGCTGGGCGGCTTGGCCCACCCGGCGGCGACGTCGCTGGTCGGGGCCTACAACCTCTCGAACGCGCTGGCGGCGCTGACCGCCACGGTCGGTGGCCTGGGGCTGGCTCCCGCAACGGCGGCGCGCGGCCTGGCGGCGCTGCCCGGCGTGCCCGGTCGCCTGGAGCGCCTCGACCTCGGCCAGCCCTTCACCGCCATTGTGGACTTCGCCCACACGCCCAATGCGCTGCGCCGTGTGCTGCTGACGGCCCGCCAGCTCAACCCGGCGGGCCGGCTGATTGCAGTTTTTGGCTCGGCGGGTCTGCGCGATGTGGAGAAGCGCCGCCTGATGGCCCAGACCAGCGCCGAGCTGGCCGACCTGACCATCCTGACCGCCGAAGACCCGCGCACCGAAGCGCTGGACGACATCTTAGAGATGATGGCCGGCGCGGCGCGGATGCACGGTGGGGTGGAGGGGCAGACCTTCTTTCGCGTGCCCGACCGCGGCGCGGCGCTGCGGCTGGCCGTCAGCCTGGCCCAGCCCGGCGACCTGCTGTTGGCCTGCGGCAAGGGCCACGAGCAGTCCATGGCCTTCGGCACGACCGAATACGCCTGGGACGACCGCACCGCCCTGCGCGCCGCACTCGCTGAGCACCTCGGAGTCCCAGGCCCGGCCATGCCTTACCTGCCGACACGGGAGACCAAGACAAACTAATCCGCTCACGACCATTATCTTGACCTTGGCGGGGGAGTGCTAAAGAGCCACTGACCTAACCGGATTAACGCGCCAACGTCAGGACTAGCGCCAAACGCTTGGGCGCAGACTAGACGACGCTTCTCGCCGCTTGTGCCGGTTCCCGGAGGCCCCCCGAGTCCCTGGCCCTCCCGCCTCTGTGTTAGAATCCCGTCGGAAACCCGCCGGGTAAGCCTGTGTCCACCGATTTAGGCGTTGTCATCCTCAACTGGAACACGCGCGACCTCCTGCGCGCCTGCCTGCGTTCGGTCTTTGCCGCGCGCGGGCCGGTCACCTTCAGCGTGTGCGTAGTAGATAACGCCTCCAGCGACGGCTCGGCCGCCATGGTGCGGGCCGAGTTCCCCGCCGCGCATGTGCTCGAAAGTCCCGTCAACGGCGGCTACGCGGCCGGCAACAACCTGGGCTTGCGCGCGCTGGGCTTCGGCCCCAACCGCACCACCGGCCCGCGCTTCGCCCTGCTACTGAACCCCGACACCGTCGTGCCGCCCTTTGCCTTCGCCGACATGACCGCCTACTTGGACGCCCATCCCGCGTGCGGCGCGGCCGGCCCCAGGCTCGTGCTCCCCACCGGCGAGCTTGACCTGGCCTGCCGCCGCAGCCTGGCCTTCGACGCCTTCATCTACCGCATGTTGGGCCTCAGCCGCCTCTTCCCGCGCAGCCGGCGCTTTGGGCAGTACAACCTGACCTACCTCAGCCCCGACGTGGAAACCGAGGTCGGCGCGGTGGTCGGCGCCTTCATGCTCGTGCGAGGCGCGGCCATCGCCCAGGCCGGCCTGCTCGACGAGCGCTTCTTCATGTACGGCGAAGACCTCGACTGGGCCATGGCCCTGCGCCGCGCGGGCTGGCAGGTGCGCTACAACCCGGCCGTCACCGTGCTGCATGTCAAGCGCGCCGCTAGCCGCCAGAGCCACCAGGCCCAAATCGCCTTCCACGAAGCCATGCTCTACTTCTATCGCAAGCACTACGCCGCCACCACGCCCGGCTGGCTGGGCGCGCTGGTCGTCGCCGGCATCCGCCTCAACCTGCACGCCACCCGGCTGCGCGAGCGCTTCACCCGCCGCGGGCCGGCCCCCGCCCTGGCGGCCGCCTGACCGCCGCGCCGCCCGCATGGACGCCCGCCGCTTCCGCACGCTCTTCTCCATCGCCCTGCTCGGCAGCGACATGCTTGCCCTGGCCCTGGCCTTCGCCCTGGCTCACCGCCTGCGCCTGCTCATTGACTGGCCCCAAGAGGCGGTCGAGATTCAACGCCTGCTCGACTACCTGCCCGTCGTCGTCATCTTCGTCGTCTCCGGCGCGGTCGTGTTCTTCTTCCTGCGGCTCTACCACCTGCGGCGCGCCGTCTCACGCGTAGACGAGTCGTACGCCGTGCTCGTGGGCGTCACGTTCAGCGCCCTGCTGACCGTGGCCGTGGCCTCCCTGACGCTCAAAAACAGCGTGTTCGAGGTGAACCTGCCGCGCGCCATGATCGTCTATGCCTGGGTTATCGCCGCGCTGCTGGTGCTCTTGGGCCGCTGGCTGCTCCACCAGTTGCGCGGGCTGCTCCAGGCGCAGGGTGTCGTGCAAGACCGCGTGGTCGTCATCGGCACCGGCGACGCCGCCCAACTAGTGCTGCAAAAGATCGAAAGCTCGCCCTACCTGGGCTACCACCTGCTCGGGCTGGTCAACGGCGCCGGCGGCCCGCGCGAAGTGGCCGGCTACGCCGTGCTGGGCGTGACCGACGACCTGCCGCGCCTGATTGACGAATACGCCATAGACGAAGTCATCATCGCGCTGCCCGAGGCCGACGACGAGACCATGGTGAACCTGATCTCGCTGGCCCACCGCGAGCGCGTCAGCATCAAAGTCTTCCCCACGCTGTTCGAGATCATGGCGGCTGGCGTCACCATAGACGACCTGGGCGGTCTGCCGCTGCTCAGCATCCGCGATGTGGCCCTGCGCGGCTGGGGCCTGACCCTCAAGCGCGGCATGGACCTGGTGGGCAGCACCGTTGGCCTGGTGCTCATCTCGCCCTTCCTGCTGCTCATCGCCATCGCCATCAAGCTCGACTCGCCCGGCCCGGCCTTCTTCGTGCAGGCGCGCATGGGGCTAGATGCCAAGCCTTTCCGCATGTTCAAGTTCCGCTCCATGCGGCTCGACTCGGAAGCCCACGGCCCCGGCTGGACCGTGAAGGACGACCCGCGCCGCACGCGCCTGGGCGC
The DNA here is from genome assembly GCA_020850595.1 of Anaerolineales bacterium. Classification (GTDB taxonomy): domain Bacteria; phylum Chloroflexota; class Anaerolineae; order Anaerolineales; family UBA6663; genus JADZEK01. The sequence continues at coordinate 18,061 of JADZEK010000184.1, read as the reverse complement.
CTTCCTGCGCAAATACTCCCTCGACGAGCTGCCCAACCTCATCAACGTGCTCCTGGGCGAGATGAGCCTGGTCGGCCCGCGCCCCGAACAGCCCGCCTTCGTGGATCAGTTCCGCAAAATGGTGCCGCGCTACATGGATCGCCACCACGAAAAGGCCGGCATGACCGGCTGGGCCCAGGTGAACGGCCTGCGCGGCGACACCTCCATCTACGAGCGCACCAAGTACGACCTGTGGTACATTGAGAACTGGTCTGTCTGGCTGGATATCAAAATCCTCTTGCGCACCTTCTTCCGTCCCGGCCGCAATGCCTACTAACCCCGCCGCGGCCGCATGACCGTTCGGCTCTCCAGCGTTTCGGCCGTCTTCCCCGCCTATAACGACGCCGGCACCATCCCCAGCATGGTGCTGGTCGCCCTGCGCGCGCTGCCGCAAGTCACCGGCGACTACGAAGTCGTGGTCGTCAACGACGGCTCACGCGACTACACCGCCGAAGTGCTGGCCGACCTGGCCGCGCTCTTTCCCCAGCTGCGGGTGCTGACCCACACTCGCAACCAGGGCTACGGCGCCGCGCTGCGAGCCGGGTTCGCCGCCGCCGCCAAAGACTGGATCTTCTACACCGACGGCGACGCCCAGTACGACGCGCACGAACTGACGCTGCTGGCTGAGGCCGCCGCCGCGCACCCTGCCGCCGCCTGGATCAACGGCTACAAGATCGCCCGCTCTGACCCGCTGCACCGCCGGATCATCGGCGGGCTATACCACCGCTTCGTCAAGCTCGCCTTCGGCCTGCCGCTGCGCGACACCGACTGCGACTTCCGCCTCTTCCGCCGCGACCTGCTGGCCCGCGCCCCGCTGACCAGCACCAGCGGCGCGCTGGCCCTGGAGCTGGTCAAGCGCTTTCAGTTGGCGGGCGCGCGGCCGGTGGAGGTGCCCGTCCACCACTATCACCGCGCTTACGGCGGCAGCCAATTCTTCAACTTCCGGCGGCTGGCGCGCACCGCCGCGCAACTCTGGCGGCTGTGGTGGCAGCTCCGGCGCACGCCGCCCGCGCCCCCGCAGGCCCCCGCGTGACCGACCGCGCAGCTTTATTCGCCGCCGCCTTCGCGGGCCGCCGCGCCCTCATCACCGGCGGGCTGGGCTTCATCGGCAGCACCCTCGCGCGGCGGCTGGCTGGGCTGGGCGCGCAGGTGGCCGTGGTGGATGCGCTGATCCCCACGTACGGCGGGCGGCGCTTCAACCTGGCGGGCGTCGCGGGCGTGGCCGTGCGCGTGGCCGATGTGCGCGACCCGGCCGTGCTGGAGGCGCTCGTGCCGCGGCAGGACTTCGTCTTCAACCTGGCCGGGCAGGTCAGTCACCTGGACTCGATGCGCGACCCGTACACCGACCTGGACATCAACGGCCGCAGCCAGTTGGCGCTGCTGGAGGCCTGCCGCCGCCACAACCCCGGCGTGCGCCTGGTCTACAGCGGCACGCGCCAGATTTACGGCCGGCCGCGCTACCTGCCGGTGGACGAGCAGCACCCGGTTGACCCGGTGGACGTGAACGGCGTGAACAAGGTCGCCGCCGAGTGGTATCACCTCGTGTACCACCGCGCTTATGGCCTGCGCACCACGTCGCTGCGCCTCACCAACACCTACGGCCCGCGCATGCGCGTCGCCGACGCGCGCCAGACCTTCCTGGGCCTGTGGGTGCGCCGCCTGCTGGAGGGCGAGGAGATACTGGTTTACGGCACGGGCGCTCAGCGCCGCGACTTTACCTATGTGGACGACGCGGTGGAGGCGCTGCTGCTGGCCGCCGCCAGCGACGCGGCGGTGGGCGAGACCTACAACCTGGGCGGCGACGAGGTGGTGTCGCTGGCCGCGTTAGCCGAGCAACTCGTCGCCCTGCACGGCGCGGGGGCGTGGCGGCGCGTGCCGTTCCCCGCCGACCAGGCCGCCATAGACATCGGCGACTACTACGGCTCCTACGCCAAGCTGCACGCCGCGCTCGGCTGGCGGCCCGCCGTGCCCCTGGCCGCAGGGCTTAGCCGCACCCTCGCCTACTACGCCCAGCACCTGCCGGAGTACTTGGGCGAGGCGGGGTAGCAGTTTCCGTCATCCGCTGTGCCACCCGCGCGCTCTATTTGAGCACACTCTATCCAACCGTAGGGGCGTTCAACTGAACACCCGTCGCACTCGCCACCACGACCGGCGTGTTTTAGCCCCCCCTTGTCTCATGTCCTGATTCCACCGGACTACCCGCGCCCCTTATTTCACGCTCCGCATCTCCAACCGTAGGGGCGTTCGTAAACCGAGCGCTGGCGGCCCGCCGCGCCCCTGGCCGTGCGCGCTAACGCCCCGACTGTTAAGCAAACCGGCCCGGTGGACACTTCCACCGGGCCGGCTTTGTGCTCTGGACCAGCGCCTCATCGCCCGCTAGGTCAGGTCCACGCCGATGGCGAAGATCGCCTCGTACCTGCCGTCGGCCGTGGCGGTGGCTGCCACCAGCAGAGTGTCCTCATAGATGCTGTCGTTGCTGTTCAGCGTGTCGCGCTGCCCCTTGCCGGCATACGGTTCGGCCTCGAACACCACATCGCTCAGCGCGTCGTCGAAGAAAATCTGGCTCGTCAGCACCTGGTTGGCGTTCGGCCGCACCTTGAAGTGAATGTGTACCGTGCGGCTCGAGTACCAGCCGGGGTAGATCGTCGTGAACGTCGCCACGCCGTTGGCGTCGGTGACCAGCGCCCCGCGCAAAAAGTCCTGCCCGGTCGTGTCGAAGCCGGTGTCGGTCACGTCCGAGTACACGCCGTCCGCGTCGCAATGCCACACCTCCACTGTCGCGTCTGGCAGGGCCGCGCAGCCATTGTCGGCGGTGATCTGCGAGACCAGGAAGCGCAGCTTCAGCGGCGTGCCCGCCTTCACCGCGCCCGTGGCCGTGTCCGCGCGGATGTCCGCGCGGATCAGCCCCTCGTCCACGTAGTACGGCCCCTCGGTCACCTCCGGCCGCACCACGCACGCCGGCGTCACCGCCGTGACGCCGGCGACGGTTTGCGTCGGCACATCCACGGTCGCGGTGGCGCCGGCCGTCGTGGGGGTCGTGGCCCCCGGCGTGCAGGCCGCCAGTGCGCCCGCGCCCGCCAGCGCCAGCAGCGCCAGCGCCTCGCGGCGGGTGCGGAGGCGGCCAATGGGCTTGTCGTGGTTGTCCATGTCAGGCTCCTGTGTTGCGCGCCGCCGTACCGCGCGGGGTGGGGCGGTGAGGTTCGGTCAGTGGCCTCATCCTATAAGCGGGTGATTAGATCAGGTTTAGGAAATATGAACGGCGGGGAAGAGCGGGGGGCCTTGACGCAACACTTCAGTAGGAATATAATTGTAACAATTATAGTTGTGGCGATGCTATTCCGGGCTTGGCGCACGCCGAAACGAACCCATGACCGACGACCTCCAAAGCCTCTTGCCCCTCACCCCCACCGTCTTTCACATGCTGCTGGCCCTGGCCGACGGCGAGAAGCACGGCTACGGCATCATGCAGGCCGTGGCCGCCGAAACGCACGGCCAGATGCACATCCGCACCGGCTCGCTCTACGGCGCGCTCCAGCGCATGACGGCCGCCGGCCTCATCGCGGCCACCACCGAGCGCCCCGACCCGGCGCTGGACGACGAGCGCCGCCGCTACTACGCCCTCACCCACTTCGGCCGGCGTGTGCTGGCCGCCGAAGCCGCCCGCCTCGCCCAGGCCCTGGCCGTCCTCCACGGCAAGCACGTCCTGGGCGGCGCGTGAGATGCCGGCCGTCTTTCGCCTCGCCGGCCAGGTCTACGGCGTGCTGCTGCGCCTGTACCCGCGGCCCTTTCAGGCCGACCACGCCGCGCAAATGCGCCTCACCTTTGGCGACGCGGGCCGGGCCGCCTACCAGCGCGGCGGCGCGGGCTGGCTGGCGGCGTTCTGGCTCGCGACCGTGCTTGATCTGTTCCCATCCGCGTTGGCCGAGTGGCTGCGCCTGGGAGGGCTGACCATGCTCAAATCACGCTTGATCGCGCTGGCTGGGCCGCTGACGATTTTGGTCGGGGCGCTGTGGCTGGCGGCGGCGCTCGGCAGCCGCGCCCTGGAGCTTCGGTTGCTGAGCGACGACACGGCGGTGGGGTTCGTCGCGATCCCGTTCTTCCTGTCACTGCTCCCACTGCCGTTAGCCGCGCTGGGCGCCTACCTGCGCTTCGCCCCCCGCGCGGGCGGGCTGGGCCGGCTGGGGCTGGCCCTCAGCCTGGGCGGCGGCGCGGCGGTGCTGGTCATGGTGGGGCTGAGCTTTGGGCTGGGCGGCGCGGCGCCCTCCGTCGCCTCGGGCGCATGGGTGAACATCGCCGCCCTGCTGTGCTTCGTCGCCCTCCGCGTGGGCTACGGGCTGTTTGGCGTGGCGGCGCTGCGCGGCCGGCTGCTGCCACGCGGCAACGCGCTGCCCCTGCTGCTCGGTCTCACCGTCATCCTCGCGCTGCCGTTCGAGTGGTTCGGCGCGCCCGCCCTGTTGCCGGGGCAGTGGAGCAGCCCTGTCTGGCACTTCGCCCTCAGCGGCGCGGCCTGGGTGCTCCTCGGCCTCGCGCTCCTGCGCCCGGCCCGCGCCCCGCAGCCCGCCGCCGCCGCCTGAGGCGTTCGGCCCCGCGCTGCCCTCCGACCTCTAACCTCCCTTCATTGACGCCTCCCCCTTCCGGTGGTATCATCCGCCTTACCAACCGAATAAGCTCCATTCCGTTACTCTTATCCAGAGAGGCAGAGGGACCGGCCCAATGACGCCTCGACAACCCGGCTGACCATCCAGCGCGGGTGCCAATTCCGGCAGATGCAGCGCTTCTGGAAGATGAGAGGGATCACCGCTGGAAAGCACGCCCCTCTCTTGTTGTATGGAGTGGGGGCTTTTGCTTAACTAAGGAGAACCGCCCGTGAGCAACACCTTTATGAACTCCCCCAAGCTCCTGTTCACCTCCGAATCGGTGACTGAGGGGCACCCGGACAAAATGTGCGACCAGATCAGCGACGCCGTGCTCGACGCCTGCCTGGCCCAAGACCCCATGAGCCGCGTCGCCTGCGAGACCGCCACCAAGACCGGCCTGGTGCTGGTGCTGGGCGAGATCACCACCAACGCCTTCGTCAACTTCGACGAGCTGGTGCGCAAGGTCGTCAAAGACATCGGCTACAACACCTCCGTCATGGGCTTCGACGGCAACACCTGCGGCGTTACCTCCGCCATTGCCAGCCAAAGCCCCGATATCGCCCTCGGCGTGGATAACGCGCTGGAAGCCAAAGCCGGCGAGATGACCGAAGCCCAAATCGAAAAGGTCGGCGCTGGCGACCAGGGCATGATGTTCGGCTTCGCCTGCGACGAGACCGACGCCCTCATGCCGCTGCCCATCTACCTGGCCCACAACCTCTCGCGCCGGCTGGCGGCCGTGCGCAAAGACAACACCCTGCCCTGGCTGCGGCCCGACGGCAAGAGCCAGGTGACGGTGGAATACAGCTACGGCCGCCCCAAGCGCGTGGATACTGTGCTCATCAGCACCCAGCACGCCCCCGAGCTGGCCCTGGACGAAATCCGCGCCGCTATCATCGAGCACGTCATTCTGCCCACCATCCCGGCCGAACTGCGCGACGACCAACTCCACATCTTCGTCAACCCCACCGGGCGCTTCGTCATCGGCGGCCCCATGGGCGACGCCGGTCTGACCGGCCGCAAGATCATCGTGGACACCTACGGCGGCATGGGCCGCCACGGCGGCGGCGCCTTCTCGGGCAAAGACCCGACCAAGGTAGACCGCTCGGCCGCCTACGCCGCCCGCTGGGTCGCCAAGAACATCGTCGCCGCCGGGCTGGCCGACCGCTGCGAAATCCAAATCGCCTACGCCATCGGCGTGGCGCGCCCACTCAGCATCAATGTGGAGACCTTCGGCACCGGCAAGATTGACGACGCCGAGATCGTGCGCCTGGTCACCGAGCAGTTCGATCTACGCCCCGGCGCCATCATCCGCGACCTGAACCTGCGCCGCCCGATCTACCAGCGCACCGCCGCCTACGGCCACTTCGGCCGCACCGACATAGACGCGCCCTGGGAGAACACCGACCGCGCCGCCGCCCTGCGCGCCGCCGCCGGGGTCGCCGCCGGGGTGCCGGCCTAGCGTAGCGGAGGAATGACATGGCGCTCACCAAACGCCGACTCGGCCGCGGCAAAGTGCGCGTGACCTTTACCATGCCCGCGCTGGCCGGCGTCACCAGCCTGGCCCTGGTGGGCGACTTCAACAACTGGTCTATCACCCAAGACCTGCTTCAGCCGGCCGCCGACGGCTCCTGGTCCACCGCCGTCACGCTGGCCGAGGGCCGCACCTACCAATACCGCTACTTCGCCAACGGGCAGGCCTGGCACAACGATTGGCAGGCCGACGCCTACGTGCCCAACGAGTACGGCTCCGACAACTGTCTCGTCAGCACCCAGGCCGACGCGCTGCCCGTGCCTAAGGCCGCCGCCAAAAGAGCGGCCAAGAAATCCGCGGCCTAACCGCCTGAGCAGCCCGCCGCCCCACTGCCTTGTTCATCCCGGCCCGCACGCCACCCCGCGTGCGGGCCGGTCTCTTTTCCCGCTCCGACCTCCAACCTCTTACCTCGTGTCCTCAACGCCCCCTCCCACCGCTGTCCTCAGCGGCCACATCCCCTCTGCTATACTTAGCGCGTCATGGACCTGCGCGCCCTCACCGACGCCATGCACGCTTTCGTTACCGCCAAGGGCTGGTACGCCCCCGACAGCCGCCGCCCGCAGACCCCGCGCAACCTGGCCGCCAGCCTGTCTATCGAAGCCGCTGAAGTGCTTGAGCTTTACCAGTGGCGTGAGCAGGCCGACCCCGCTGCGTTGGCCGGCGAGCTGGCCGACGTGGCCCTCTATTTGCTCCAACTCGCCAGCCTCAGCGGTGTGGATTTAGAGCAAGCCATCCTCGCCAAGCTCCAGCACAACTATGGCCGCAGTTGGGATGCGGCCCCTGCCGACGAGCCGCCCGGGTGAAAATCCTCGCCATCAGCGACGAAGTCGTCGAAACCCTCTACAGCCCGCGCGTCCGCCAGCAATTCCGCGACGTGGAACTGATTATCGGCTGCGGCGACCTGCCGTTCTACTATCTTGAATACATCGTCACCATGCTCGACGTGCCGCTCTACTACGTGCCCGGCAACCACGACAAGGTCGAGCAATACCTTAGCGATGGCCGCATCATTCACCAGGCCGAAGGCTGCGAGCGGCTCGACGCGCGCGCCGCCGCCCATTGGGTCGCGGCCGCTCCCGGCGCGGCGGCCGCGGCCAACCCGCCCGCCGCCCCGCTGCTGCTGGCCGGGCTGGGCGGCAGCATGCGCTACAACAATGAAGGCGTGCATCAATACACCGAGAGCGAGATGAGCGCCCGTCTGCTGCGCCTCGCCCCCGGCCTGCTCGCCAACCGCCTGCGCCACGGCCGTTGCCTCGACATCCTGGTCACCCACGCGCCCCCGCGCGGCATCCATGACGACAGCGACTTGGCCCACACCGGCTTCCGGTCCTTCCTTACGTTCATGGACTTCTTCCGGCCGCGGCTGCTGTTGCACGGCCACTCGCACGTCTATCGCGCCGACACCCCCACGCGCACCCGTTACAAAGACACCCAGGTGCTCAACGTCTACCCCTTCCGCCTGATAGATTGGGACGCCGAGGCCGGCCATGCCCGCTAGCCTTAGCAGCCGCGCCCGCGCCCAGGCCGACTTCAACGCCGCCCGCGCCAAGGCTGCCTTCCGCGACCTCCTGGCGCTGCTCACCGGGCGGCCCAACACCTTGCTGGCCTTCGAGGCCGTTCGCGAAAAGCTGCGCATCGGCGGCCCCATCTACCGCGGTGTGCAGACCGTGCGCCTCGACCAGATCGTCGGCAGCGTCAACCGCTACAACGACTTCGACCGCGCCTTCCTGCCCACCCAGACCCACACCGCCGACCGCTGGCAGCGCGTCTCGCGCGCCTGGTACGACGAAGTCAGCCTGCCGCCCGTGCTGCTCTACAAAGTCGGCGCGGTCTACTTCGTGGTAGACGGCAACCACCGCGTGTCGGTGGCGCGCGAGAACGGTCAGGAGTACATTGACGCCGAGGTGCGCGAGTGCCAGGTCAAGGTCCCGGTCACGCCCGGCCTCCAGCCCGACGACCTGGAAGTGCTCGGCGCGGCGGTCGAGTTCCTCGAACGCACCAGCCTCGACCGGCTGCGGCCCGGCGCCGTCCTCACCGTCACCATCCTGGGCGGCTACGACCGGCTGCTGGAGCACCTCGCCGTCCACCGCTACTTCATGGGCCTCGACTTCCAGCGCGATGTGTCGGAAACCGAAGCGGTCGAACACTGGTATGATACGGTCTACCTGCCCGTGATGGACGTCATCGGCCGGAGCGGCCTCCTCACAGCGTTCCCGCGCCGCACCGAAGCCGACTTCTATCTGTGGGTGATGGACCACCGCCACTATCTGGTGACCCAGGGCCAGGCCGATCTTGTGGAGCCGGGGCAGGTCGCGGAGGAATTCGTGCGGCTGTATTTCCGGCAGTCTACACAGGCGCCGCCCGACGCGTTAGGGCCGGCGTGAGCCAACCGCCGTGGCCTGGCCTTTTTCTACCGCAGAGTTGACCGCTGGGCTGCGCCGCTATTTGGCGGAGCCGGCCCTGCAGGTCGCCGGCCTGAGCGAGCAGCCGCTGGCCCAGCTGCGCCTGCCCGGCCGGGCCGCCTCCGGCGTGCGCGGCTTGCGCGTCACCTACCGCCTCGGCGGCGAGACCTTCAGCCTCGACTGCGTGGTCAAAGAGCTGCTCGAGGCGCTGCGGCCCGGGCTTTCCAACCCCGGCGTGCGCGAGGCGGGCCTCTATCGGGCGCTGGCCGCCCACCTGCCCATGCCCACCCCGGCCCTCATCGCCGCCGACCAGGCCGGCAGTTGGCTGGTGCTCGAAGCGGTCGAGGCCGAAGCGCCTGCCCCGTGGGATCTGAACACCTTTGGGCAGGCCCTGGCGCTGCTCGCCCGGCTGCACGAGCGCTTTTGGGATTTGGCCGACGACCTCTCGGCCTACCCCTGGCTGGCCCGCCCGTTCACGCTTGACTTCGAGGTGCACGTCTACAGCGCCGCGCAGGCGCTCGGCCAGGTCGTGCGCGACGAATGGCCGCCGTGCATCGCCGCCTCGCCACAAATCTTGGGCACCATCGGCCAGATGATCTCGCAGGCCGAGCGCCTCGCCGCCCCGCTGCGCGCTCTGCCCGCCACCCTGCTGCATGGCGAGTTCTGGGCCGGCAACCTCGTGCGCGACGCCGACGGCGACCTGATCGTGCTCGATTGGCAGTTGGCTGCCATCGGTCCCGGCGTGCTCGACCTGGTGGTGATGATCAAGACCACCGAGTGGGCCAACGGCGAGTTGCCCGCCCCGGCCGACCGCCTGGCCGCCCGCTACCGCCGCGAGATCGCCCGGCTGCTCAACCGCCGCTGGTCCGACGCCGACTGGGCCGCCCTCTGGGATAGCGCGCTGCTCTGGCGCTTCTTGCAGGAGATGCTGCCCTGGTCGGTCAGCGTGCCGCGCGCCGTGTTTGCGGCCCGCGCCGAAGCCTTCGACGAAGTCTGGCTGCGCCCGGCGCTCGCCGCCGCCGCCCGCCGGCTGCCGCCCTTTGTGCCTTTACCACCCTTACCCTAAAGCGAGTGAGTCATGCCTCTGATTGTTGATGCGCACCAAGACCTGGCCTGGAACGCCCTCACCTTTGGGCGTGATGTGAGCCGCAGCGTGGCCGCCACCCGCGCCGCCGAGGCGGGGGCCGAAGCCGCCACCCGCAATGGCCACACCCTGCTCGGCCTGCCCGAGTACCTGGCCGGGCAGGTGGCCGTCATCTTCGGCACCCTGTTCGTCTCGCCCGCCCGCCACGCCTCAGCCCTATGGGACGCGCAGGCCTACGCCACGCCCGAACAGGCCCACCAGTTGGCCGGCCGGCAGCTCGACTACTATCACCGGCTGGCCGACGAGCACCCCGAGTTCGTCCTGATCGAAAATCGCGCCCGGCTGGAGAAAGTCCTCGCCACCTGGAACGGGCCGTACAAGGCGGGCCGCCGCATCGGCGTCGTCCCGCTCATGGAAGGGGCCGACCCAATCCGCGTGCCCGAAGAAGTCGAGGCCTGGTACGCGCGCGGCATCCGCATCCTGGGGCTGGCCTGGGCCGCCACGCGCTACGCCGGCGGCACCGGCGAGCCTGGCCCGCTGACCAACGACGGCCGCCGCCTGCTCGAGCTGATGGCCGCAGTCGGCATGATCCTGGATGTCTCGCACTGCTCCGACGAAGCGTGCCTGGAAGCGCTCGACCGCTACCCCGGCGTGGTGATAGCCTCGCACGCCAACCCGCGCGCGCTGCTCAAAGACTTCGGCCGACCCGAGCGCATGCTCACCGACGCCATGATCGAGCGGCTGGCCGAGGCGGGCGGGGTCGTGGGCATCGTGCCCTACAACCGTTTCCTGCGCGCCGATTGGACGCCTGCCGCCGGCAAAGACGCCGTCACGCTCGACGCGGTCGTAGCTATGATTGACCATGTCTGCCAGCTCACCGGCAGCGCCGCGCACGTGGGGATCGGCTCCGACTTCGACGGCGGTTTCGGCGTCGAGCGCGTGCCCGCCGAAATTGACACCGTGGCCGACCTGCAAAAGCTCGACCCGGCCCTGCGCGCCCGCGGCTACAGCCCCGCCGATGTGGCCGCGATCTTGGGCGGCAACTGGATCAGCGTGCTGCGCCGGGGGCTGCCGGCATGACCGCCGCGCCGCCGCTGCTGGAGCCGCCCGCCCAGCCCCCGCTGCCGGCCGCGCCCGCGTCCAGCCCCGCCGGGCCGGCCCCCGACCTCTCCACCAGCCGGCTGGCGCGCGTCGGCGTCGCCATCGTGGTGTTCGGCTTCTTCCTGTTCGCGATCGGCATCTTCCCCGACCTCATCCGGCTGGGCCTCACGCCCGGCATTGGCCTGCTGCAAATCGGCCTCTTTCTGTTCGGCACCACCCTCATGACCCTGGGGGCCTATATCTACGCCTACGCCACGCGCCACCGCCTGCTGCCGCGCCGCCTGCGCGAAGACGTGGGCCTGCGCCTCATGGCTACCGGGCAGGTGGTGGCCTATGCCACCGGCTTCGCCGACGTGCTGGGCATCGGCAGCCACTATGGGGCCGAGCGCCCGCTGCTGGGCGCGCTGCAAACCGCCGGCATCGCCCTCGGCATCTTCGTCACCGTCGCCGGCATCTTCCTCTACGCCCGGCGCTAGCCTCCGGAGCGCCTCGGCCCGCGTTATAATACGCGCGGTCCTGCCCGTCGGGGCCGCACCCTCGCTCGCCGGAGGCTACTTGTGACCGATGCTCTGGGTTCCCAATACCTGGTGGCCGTCGTTGGCGCCGGCCCGGCCGGGTTGTTCGCCGCCCGCCAACTCGCCGCTGAAGGCGCGCATGTCGTCGTCTTTAACCGCGACATCAAGCCCGGCGGCCTGGCCGAATACGGTATCTACCCCGACAAGCACAAGATGAAAGAAGGCCTGCGCAAGCAGTTCCGCCAACTGCTGGCCCTGCCGCAGATTGAGTATTACGGCCACGTCACCATCGGCGACAAGGCCGACCTCACGCTGGCCGAACTGCGCGCCTTCGGCTTTCAGGCCGTCCTGGTCACCGTCGGGGCGCAAGGCACCAAATGGCTCGGGCTGCCGGGTGAAGACCTGCCGAACGTCTACCACGCCAAAGATCTGGTCTACCACTACAACCAGCTGCCGCCTTACAGCCGGCGCGCTTACCCCATCGGCCGGCGCGTGGCGATTGTGGGCGTCGGCAACGTCATGCTAGACATCGCCCACTGGCTCATCCGCGACCTGCGTGTGGACGAGGTTGTGGCCGTGGCCCGCCGCGGCCCGGCCGAAGTCAAGTTCGACAAGCCGGAGATGGAGTACGTCGCCGCCAACCTGGACGTGAACGCCCTGGACGCCGAATTGGAGCGTGTGCGCCCGCACATGGCCGCCCTCGGTCAAGACGTGGCCCGCGCCCGCGCCTACATCCTGGCGGCGCTGCCCGGCGCGCTGGCCCCCGTGTCGGCCGCGCGCTTCACCCTCGACTTCCTCGCTTCGCCTCACCGCCTGGTGGGGGCCGACGGCCGCCTGACCGGCCTGGAAGTGGAAGAAACCACGCTGACCGGCGACGCCGAGAACCCCAAGGCGCGTGGCCTGGGCGTCTACCGCACCATCCCCGCCGACACCGTGGTCTTCGCCATTGGCGACCGGGTGGATGAGCACTTCGGCTTGCCCGTGAAGGCTAACACCTTCGTCAAGCGTCCCGAGCCGCGCTTCCCCGTGGCCGGGCTGTGCTACGAAGTCTACGACCCCGTGGCCGAGCGCGGCCTAGACGACGTGTTCGTAGCCGGCTGGTCGCGCGAGGCCAGCACCGGCCTGGTAGGCGCGGCCCGCAAAGACGGTACCAACGGCGCGCAGGCTGTGCTGCACTACCTGCAAACCCTGCCCCCCGCCGCGCTGCCCGCGCTGGCCCCGCTGGCCGAACGGCTGGCGCAGCTGCCCAGCCGGGTGGTGACCAAGGCCGACTTGCAGCGCCTCGAAGCCGCCGAGCGCGCCCAGGCCGCCGAGCGTGGCCTGGAAGAATTCAAGTTCGCCACCGATGCCGAGATGCTGGCCGCCATGGGGCTTGGCGCGCCGCAAGCCCGCTCCGCCGCGGCCGCGTAGCGCCGGCTGCCCCGCGCCGCCGCTTGGTGCCCATCTGCCCAGCACCTCTGGCCTGCGACCATTGCCTTCTCACCTTGCGCCTCGCCTGGCCTCCCTCGTGAAATCCGTCCCGCCCAACCCGGCCCCGCCTCCACAGAAACACCCACAGTGGCGCGCGGCCGCCGATGATAAGATAACGCCTTTCCCTTACGCTTGAGGACCTCATGAAAGCACACGTTCGACAGCACAACGGCGCCCCCACGCTCTTTCTCGACGGCCAACCAGCCTACGCCAACATCCAACTCCTCGGCGGCCTTGACCCGAACGCCCTCGCCCAAACGCAGGAGATCGCCCGCGCCTTCGCCGCCAGCGGCGTGCACATCTACGCCGTTGACGCCATCGGCGACGAATGGTACGCCCCGCGCCCCACCGGCGGCGGCCCCTTCGATTTTCGCACGACCGCCCCGCGCCTCCAGCCCATTATTGACGCCGACCCCGAAGCGCTCTTCCTGCTGCGCATGAGCTTCGAGACCAAGTACTTCCCCGGCGACTGGTGGAACCTGATGTACCCCGACGAGGTCGAGGTGCTCGACAACGGCGCGCGGCTGTCGGCCTCGTATGCCTCCTCCGTCTGGCGCACCCAGGTCGGCGAGCTGCTGGGCGCCTACATCGCCCACCTCCGCTCCGTCGGCCTCTACGACCGCGTCATCGCCTACCAGGTCGGCGTTGGCACCTGCGGCGAATGGATCAAAGATTGGTCGTGCATGAGCTTGCCCTCCGGCGACTTCAGCCCCGCCATGCGCCGGCAGTTCCAGGCCTGGCTGCGCGCCAAATATGGCAGCGACGCCGCCCTGCAAGCTGCCTGGCATGACCCGCTGGCGACGTTTGACACCGCCGCGGCGCCCTCCGGCCCGGCGCAGGCCGCCGCCACGCATTACCAGTGGCGCGACCCGCGCCGCGAACAGTCCGTCATTGACTACTACGCCTGCCACGCCGAGACCGCCGCCGACGCCCTGCTGAGCCTCTGCCGCGCCGTGAAAACCGCGACCGGCGGCGACAAGCTCGCCGGCGCGTTCTTCGGCTACCTGATGGAGCTGGCCTGGAACAACAGCTTCTTCAACGACGGGATGGGCGTTAAGCCGGATAGCGAAGTCTCCACCGTGCAGCGCAGCGGCCACCTCGGCCTGGCCCAGGCCATGCGTTCGCCCGACATAGACTTCTTCGTCAGCCCGTACAGCTACGCCTTCCGCGGCCTGGGCGGTGACGGCCTGCCCATGCAGCCCACCGAGAGCGTCCGCGCGCACGGCAAGCTCTACCTGTTTGAAGAAGACACGCTCTTGCACAACAACTTCGACCCGCAGGGCCGCGTGCAGCCCAGGGACAAATCCATCCCTATCTACCAGCGCAACTTCGCCCAGTGCCTCACCCACGGCCTGGGCATTACCTGGATGGAGAACAGCAACTGCGTGGAAGACCCGCGCATCGTGGCCGAAGCGCACCGCTGGCACCCGCGCTATCAGGTCTTGGGCACGTGGGCGCTCGGGCTAGATCGCGCGCCCCGCGCCGAAGTGGCCGTGTTCCTCGACGACGAATCGTACTTCTACGAAGCCAATCGCAACGACCTCGACCTACCGCTCATCTCGCACCTGCGCGTGGTCACCCTCAATCGCTTCGGCGCGCCGCACGACCTGTACCTGCTCAACGACCTGCTGGAAGAGCGCCTGCCCGATTACAAGCTCTATATCTTCCTCAACCCCTTCCACCTCAACACCGCCCGCCGCCGCAAGCTGCACGAAATCTTGGGCCGCGGCGGGCGCACCGCGCTGTGGTTCTACGCCCCCGGCTACCTCAACACCGACGCCGCCGAGCCGGTGGGCCAGGCTAACATGACCGACCTGACCGGCTTCACCTTCGGGCAGGGCGGCAGCTATTGGTCGCCGTTCATGCACCTCACCAACTTCCGCCACCCCGTCACCCAGGGGTTGCCGCAAGACTTGTTCTGGGGCACCAATCGTTCCATCGCCCCGATTTTCCACGTGGCGGACCCCGAGGCCACGGTGCTCGGCGAGGTGGTCTATAGCCTCGGTCGCTGTCAGCCGGGCCTGGCCCTCAAGCCCTACCAGCCCGCGGGCGCGGCGCAGCCCTTCAACTCCGTCTACGTCGCCACGCCCGCCCTGCCGCCGCCGGTGCTACGCGGCCTGGCCCGTCACGCCGGGGCGCACATCTACAACGACCAGGGCGACGTGCTTTACGCCACGCCCGACCTGCTCAGCGTGCACACCGTAGCCGGCGGGCCGCGCACCTTCGCTCTGCCGCGCCCGGTCGAACTAGTCTACGACCTCTTCGCCAACCGCCCGCTGGCCCGCGCCGCCGCCGAGTTTAGCGTGGAGTTGCCCCCGGCCTCCACCGCGCTGTACTACACCGGCCCGGCGGCCGCCCTGGCCGACCTGCCCACCGACTTCGTGGAACCGTAGCGGCGAGCCATGCGCCTCCTTACCGTGGATGTGGGCACCGGCACGCAGGACGTGTGCCTGTTCGACACCGCCCTGGCCCTGGAGAACAGCTATAAGCTAGTGATGCCCTCGCCCACGCTCATGGTGCGCCGCCGCCTGCGCGCCGCCACCCAACGCCGCGAGGCGGTGCTGCTCACCGGCTGGCTGATGGGCGGCGGCCCCAGCCAGTGGGCAGCGCGCGACCACGTGCGGGCGGGCGGTTTACTCTACGCTACGCCCGAGGCCGCCCGCACCTTCGACGACGACCTGGACCGCGTGCAACGCGAGTTGGGCGTGCAAATCGTCAGCGCGGACGAGGCCCAGGCCCTGCCCGCTAGCGTGACGCGCCTGGAGCTGAAAGACTTCGACTACCCGCTGCTCGAGCGTGCTTTTGCGGAGTTTGGGGTGGCGCTGCGGCCCGACGCGGTGGCGGTGGCCGTGTTCGATCACGGCGCCGCGCCGCCCGGCTGCTCCGACCGGCAGTTCCGCTTTGACTACCTGGATGCGCGCTGCCGCGCAGCCCGCGCCTTGCCCACCGCCCAGGCGCAGTTGGCCGCCTTCGGCCACTGCGCCGAGGCCGTGCCCGCCGACCTGACCCGTTTGCGGGCCGTCGTAGCCGCCGCCCAGGGCCTCGCCGCGCCGCTGTGTGTCATGGACACCGCGCCCGCCGCCGTGCTGGGCGCGCTGCTCGATGCGCGCGTGGCCGCGGCGCTGACCCAGGCGGGCGGGGGGCTGGTCGCCAACGTGGGCAACTTCCACTGCCTGGCGTTTCGCTTCGGCCCGGCCGGCATCACCGGCCTGTTCGAGCACCACACCGGCGAGCTTACCCCCGCCAAGCTCGACGCCTACCTGGGCGCGCTGGCCGACTCCCGCCTCGACCGGCGGGCCGTGTTCGACGACATGGGCCACGGCGCGCTGGTCTACGACCCACAGCCGCTGCCCGCCCCGTTCTACCTGGCGGCGCTCGGCCCGCGCCGCGCCCTGCTGGCCGGCTCGGCCCATGCCCCCTATTTTGCCGCCCCGTTTGGCGATATGATGTTGGCTGGCTGTTATGGCTTGCTGCGAGCGCTGGCCGCCGCCTACCCTGAGTTTAGCGCGCCTATCGAGCAAGCGCTAAGCGGGGCAGGCGGCCGCGCGCCCTGGGAAGTAAACTAAGGCGGGCTGCCCCATGCGTTTGACGGCTGGCATAAAGCACAGTCTAATCCGCGCCCAACCGCCGGGGCGAACCCTACCGTTGGCGCGATAACGCGCTGAGATCAAGGGCCTTTTAGCGTTCTACCGCCCAACCTCACGCACCACGGTTGCGAGCGCATTAGAAGACCTGTCCTGACGTAGCGCTAATGACTGAGCGGAAATGGGTGGCCTCGGGTACGGGCTAGTGCGGAGCGCGTTATGCTGAAACGGCTGATCGTCCACACCGGGCTGGTCCTCGCGGCGCTGCTGGCGGCGGCGTGCGGGCTGGTGCAGCGCACCCCGCCCACCGCCACGCCCGTGCCGACCATCGCTGCCACCGAACGGCAGCTCACCGTCTTCGATGCCGCCTGGGAAGCCGTGCGCGACCAGTACGTCCGCGCCGACTACGGCGGCGTGAATTGGGATGCGGTGCGCGCGCTTTACCGCCCCAAGATGCAGGCCGGGCTGTCGGACGGCGACTTCGCCCTCACCCTGCGCGCCATGCTCGCCGCGCTGCCCAACAACCAGGCCGTTTACCAGACGCGCGCCGAACGCCTGGCCCAGGAAACTACCGACTCCACCACCTACCACGGCATTGGCGCGTTCATCGCCTTTCGCCAGACGCCCGCGCCGCACGTCGTCATCCTGGCCGTGGTGGAAGATTCGCCCGCCCAGCGCGCCGGCCTGGCCCCGCACGACAACATCCTCGCCATCAACGGCGCGCCCTTCACGCTCGAAGACGAGGCCTCGCCTGCTGAAAAGATACGCGGCCTGCCCGACACGAGCGTCACGCTCACCGTGCAAACTCCCGGCAGCGATCCGCGGGAGGTCACCATCGCCCGCGAGCAGATCACGGCCACCGACGTGCTGCGCGGCGGCTACCTGGAAAGCCTCAACCTCGCCTACTACCGCGTGCCCGTGGCGTCGAGCGCCACCCTGGCCGACAACCTCGCCGCCGACCTGGACCAGATCGCCCAAAGCGCCACCCCGGCGGGCGTGATTATTGACCTGCGCGTGGCCCGCTCGGGCGGCGGCTGGCCGCTGACCAACATGCTGGCCCTGTTCGGCGACGGCGCGCTGGGCGAGTTCTACACCCGCGACAGCAGCGAGCAGTTGACCCTTGCCGGCGTGGACGTCGGCGGCTCGCAGACCCTGCCGCTGGTGCTGCTGGTCGGGCCGGACACCGAAGGCTCGCCCGAAATCTTCGCCGCCGCCCTACAGGCCTCCGGCCGCGCCGTCGTCATCGGCCAGGCCACCCCCGGCTCAGTGGAAGGCTTTGAGGAAGTCGCGCTGCCCGACGGCTCGCGCCTGTTCCTGGCGACCTCCTCCTTCCGCACCACCGCCAACGCCGACCTCGCCACCTCCGGCCTCACCCCCGACCAGGTAGTCGCCGCCGACTGGGACAGCTTCCCGCCCGACGCCGACCCCGTGATTGACGCGGCCCTTCAAGAACTGCTCGGCTCCGCTCCCTGAAGCCTGCGCCGCCCCATTTTCATTCGTGCTCATTTGCTCCCCCTATTCGTGTTCATTCGTGGCAAAATCCCCCTCTGTCTAAAGCTTACTTTCCCGGTCAGGGCTTTCTTAAAGTCCGAGAATTAGGGTCAAGGCTTGGCCCGGGTCAGCATCCAAGCGGCGGCGGGCCTGGGCATGATTGCGAAAGCCGGCCTGGTTGAGTAGGCCAATGACCAAGTTGTTGAG
>JADZEK010000183.1 GCA_020850595.1 Anaerolineales bacterium | reverse complement strand
CTGAAAAGACGTGGGAAGGGGGATGAATTTTCTTAAAGGGGCGGCGGGCCAAAAGCAGGCCCGCCTTCCCTTTGGGTTTCCCGGGGCAAACACAGGGCGAGGCGCTTCTTTCGGGCCGGCTGGCTCAAGGTCGCGGACGCGTGAGCGGGTACGGGTAAGTCGCCGGCACCTGGTTGGCTGGCTTACGTTCGCGTCTATGGGCATGGCAGGTTAGGGGTAACGGGCGGCGTCATTCCGGTTGAACTGATTGAGTTGAATGCAGGCGGAGGACTATTCGCCTTAATCATAACTCGGAATGGGCGTAACGGCCTAGCCCGTTTGTCATCCCCGCGCCCCCCGCTAACCCGGCCAGGCTAGGGCGTGACCGTTGGCCGCGGCGTCCGCGTGGCCGTCGGCGTGGCGGAGGGCGGGCGGGTGCGGGTCGGCGTGCGGGTGGGGGTGGCGGTGCGGGTGGGGGTGGCGGTGCGCGTGGGGGTCGCGGTGGGCGTGTTGGTCGGCGTGAGCGACGGCAGGTTGTCGGGCCGGACGTACTCCGCTTCGGCGCCGGGGATCAGGCCGAACTCGGAGCGCAGCACAACAAACGTGGTCTGCCCGTCCACCAGCGTCACGTTGCCGACCACGACCTCGGTCTCGTTGTCGCTGTGCGGCACGCTGGCGCGCAGCACATAGTCGCCCGCCGGCAGGTCAGAGATGGCAAAGTTTTCTTGCCAGGCGTCGTCGGGGTGGGCCACGCGCGGGCCGTAGGTGTAGACCGTCTCCACGAAGTAGCCGCGCGGTGTCCAGATATCAATGTTGGTGCTGGGGATGGGGTTGCCGCCTTTGGTCTCCAGTCGCCCGGCCAGCACGCCCCAGCCGGTGTAGGGCGCGATCCACAGTTCGGGGTTGCGCGTGTGGTAGTAGTCGTTCTGGCCCACGCGCACCTCAAAGTGCACATGCGGCCCGGTGGAGTTGCCCGTGCTGCCGACCCAGCCGATCACCTGGCCGGTCTGCACGTCTTGGCCCACGAACACATTCTGGGCCGTCATGTGGGCGTAGAGCGTGTAGAGCTTGTGGTTGTCGTAGCCGAAATCATGTTCGATGGCGACGGCCACGCCGTACGGGTCGTCTTGCAGCCCCGGCCGGAAGTTGAACAGCCCCCAGCCCGACCAGATGACGCGCCCCGGCCCGGCGGCCAGGATGGGCGTGAGCAGCGGCGCGTCAATGTCAATGCCGGCGTGAATCGTCATTTGCCCGAAGTAGTCGGCTCCATAGCGGTATGAGCCGAGGGCGTAGTTCACGCTGTCGGAGGCAATGGGGCGGGCAAACCAAAAGTGATCTTCGGGCCGCGCGGCCAGCGGCACGGCCTCCAGCGGCGGGCGCCAGTTGGCCGGTACCTCGAACGCCACCGGCGTGGGGAAGTCATATACCAGCGGGGTCGCGGCAGTGGGCGCAGGCTGCAGTTCGTCCGGCGTGCCGGCGGGCGCGGCCAGGGTCGGCGGCTGGGGGGTAGACTCCAGGTTCGCCAGCGACGGCACTTCCGGCGAGGCGGTGGGCGGTGGGGTCACACTCGCCAGCGCGGTGACGAGCGCGGGCAGGGTGGCGGCGGCGGGCGGGCGGCTCGCGCTACACGCCGCCAGGAAGACACTGCCGGCGGCCAGCAGGCCGGCCAGGGCGCGCGGGCCGCGGGTCATGGCTCGGCGATGAGCGTGCTGGTCGCCGGGAAGGTGGCTGTGGCGGTCGGTGTCTGGGTGTACCACGTGCCGGTGGGGGTGGCGCTGGGCCGCGGCGTGCGGCTGGGCGTCAGCGTAATCGTCGGCCGGCGGGTGACGGTGGGCGTGAGGGTGCGCGTGGGCCGCCAGGTGGCCGAGGGGGTGGGCGTCTTGGTAGGCGTGCGGGTCGGCGTGATGGTGCGGGTCGGCGTCTGCGTCACGGTGGGGGTGTTGGTCGGCGAGGGCACGGGGGTGCGCGTGGCGACGGCCGCGGCGCTGTAGACCTCGCGCATGGCCGCCAGCCACGTCAGGCCGTCGCGGTGCTCAAAGCGGCGGTACATTACCGCGTCGTAGAACACGCGCCAGTTGCCCAGGGCGGGCACGCGCTGCCAGCCGTAGTCCTCGGCCAGCGCGGTGAAGTCTACGTAATAGCCCGCCGGCAGCACGCTCTGAAATTCGCCGCCCTGGTCGTAGGGCTGCGGGCGGCCGGAGTAGCGGGCGGTCAGGTCCCAGGGCGGGCGGCGCAGCGGCTCACCTTGCGTGCCGTCTTGGGCGGCGGCCAGCAGCCACAAGCGCCAATAGGTGTTGTAGACGTAGTCCTCGCGGGTGAGCGCCAGGTAGCCGAACGTAGCGACCACCTCGGCCACATCGAAGGCGCGGCCGGTCTTGAGCCAGGAGTTGTAGTCAATGGAGGGCGGCTGCGGCGCGTCCACGCCGATGAGGGCGTTGTCAATGGTCTTGAGGAAATCCCAGCCAGCCAGGCGGGCGGTGGTCCGCCGCAAGCCGGTGAAGGCTTCGTCCACGCGGTCGTTCAGGCGCGCATCGGCCACGGTCACGTCGGGCAGGGCCACCAGGGTGTAGGGCGGGTCGCCGGCCGGCGGGGCGCTGAGCGCCTCGCTCCAGTTGGGGGCGTCGCTCACTTGCGCGAGTTGGGCGATGGCGGCGGGCAGTTGCGCGGGCAGCGCTACGCCCGACCAGGCCAGCCCACGCAGCCGGCCGCCTTGCGAGCGGTGGGCGATCTGGGCCAGCCCCTCCTGGGCCAGCGGGGCCACCAGCACCAGGTCGGGGCCGCCTTCCTGCACCGAGACGCTGGCCAGCGACGAGCCTTCCGGCGACCAGGTGGGGTA
Source organism: Anaerolineales bacterium (assembly GCA_020850595.1). Classification (GTDB taxonomy): domain Bacteria; phylum Chloroflexota; class Anaerolineae; order Anaerolineales; family UBA6663; genus JADZEK01. Next base: position 10,197 of record JADZEK010000183.1, on the reverse strand, counting down.
TAGGCCCTGCCCGCCGGGCGCGGGCGGTTGGTCGGGCGCGGCGGCCTGGATGGTCCAGACCTGGCCGTAGGGCGAGGCGGCGTCGGTGTAGGCCAGCAGCGCGGCGTTGGGGCTGTAGGCCGGGTCGCTTTCCTGCACCAGCGGCGTGTTGGTCAGCGCGGTGTAGGCGCTCTCGTCGGGCGCGTCGAGCGACATGCGCCACAGGTCGGGGTTGCCGCTGCGCATGGAGACCCACACGATCTCACGGCCCTGGGGCGACCAGGCCGGCTCGTAGTCGGCGGCCGGGTTGCTGGTGATGGGGATCAGGTCGCCGCCCGCCGCGCTCACCAGGGCGATATCCAGGTTGGCGTTGCGGTACAGCTCAAAGACCAGGTACTGCCCGTCGGGGCTCCAGGCCGGGTTGGCTTTGAAGTCGAGGCCGCTGGTCAACTGCACGGTCTGGCCGTTGGTCAGGTCTAGGGCGTAGAGGTTCCAACTACCGTCGCGGTGCGAGGCGAAGGCCAGCCGCAGGCCGTCGGGGCTGATGGCCGGGTCGCGGTCGTCCCACGGGCCGGCGGTCAGGCGCACGGGTTGGCCGACGCCGAGCGGCTTGGCGTAGAGGTTGGTGTAGCCGTTGTGGCGGAAGGCGTAATAGAGCGTGCCGCCCAGGCTGAGCGGGTTGGGCGGGGCGGTGGGCGTCGGCCCGGCGGGGGCCGGGGTGACGGCGATGTCAATGCCGGCGATGTTTTCCACGTCGGCCGGGTCGAGCGCGGCAACGGCGAACTCGGTGGGGGCGACCAGGGTAGCGGTGGTGACGGGCGGGGTCAGCGGGGCGGGCGCGGCCGCGCGGTTGATGAGCAGCGTGGCGGCGGCGATCAGCCCGACGTTGACGATCAGCAGCAGGCCGATGACGGGGACGTGCCGGCGCTGGAGCCGCACGTGGATGACGCCCGGTTCGGCGGCGGTCGGCGCGGCGGACCTCAGTCGGCGCGGCAAAGCGGCCGGCGCGGGGCGAGCCGGGAAGAAGAGCGCCCCGGCGGTGTCCCCCAGGTAAGCGCCCGATTTGGCCGCCAGACGGCCCAAACGGCCCGCCAGGCGGAAGGCTGACGCCAACATAAGGCCCGATGATAGCACGAAGCGTGCCGGGGGGCTAATTGTGCCCAACAGGGCAAACCGGATTCAAACCGGTTGCGCAGGCGGTTAGGCGGCGGGGGCCGGCCGCTCGGCGAAGGCCATGGTGTAGAGCTGGAAGTAGCGCCCACGCGCCTCTAGCAGCTGGGCGTGCGTGCCGCGCTCGATGATTCGGCCGTGATCCATCACCAGGATCAGGTCGGCGCGGGTGATGGTGCTGAGGCGGTGGGCGATGACGAAGGCCGTGCGCCCGCGCAGCAGCCGTTGGAGCGCCGTTTGAATCACGCGCTCGGTCTGGGTGTCCACGCTGGAGGTGGCCTCGTCCAGGATCAGGATGCGCGGGTCGGCGAGCAGGGCGCGGGCGAAGGAGATCAGTTGGCGCTGCCCGCCCGACAGGATGGCCCCGCCCTCGCCTACCAGCGTGTCGTAGCCCTGGTCGAGCGCGCTGATGAAGTCGTGCGCGCCCACGGCCTGCGCGGCGGCCCTAATGGCCTCGTCGGTGGCCTCCAGCGCGCCGTAGCGGATGTTGTCCTTGACGGAGCCGGAGAACAGGAAGGGGTCTTGGAGCACCACGCCCATCTGGCGGCGCAGCGAGTCCTGGGTCACGGCGCGCACGTCGTGGCCGTCCACCAGCACCGCGCCGGCGGTGACGTCATAGAAGCGCGAGATCAGGCGCACCAGCGAGCTTTTGCCCGCGCCGGTCTCGCCTACCAGCGCCACGGTCTGTCCGGGCGGCACGCTCAGGTTGATGTCGCTCAGCACGGGCAGGCCGCCCTTTTCGTAGTGGAAGCTCACATGGCGGAACTCCACCCGGCCGGTGAGGGGCGGCAGGGCCGGCGCGCCGGGAGCGTCGGCCACGTCAATCGGCGTGTCGAGCAGTTCAAAGATGCGCTCGCTGCTGGCCATGGTGGCCTGGAAGGTGTTGTAGCGCTGCGACAGGTCGCGGATGGGATCGAAGAAGCGGTCAATGTAGAGCGCGAAGGCCACCAGCGTGCCGGGGGTGAGAATAGGCCCGCCCGCGCCGAACGAGGCGTCGAAGCGGCCCAGCACGGCCAGCCCGCCGAGCCAGACCGCCAGCCCGAGCGACAGGCTGCCGATGAAGTCCACGGTGGGGAAGAAGACCGAGGCGATCAGGGCGGCGCGGTTGGTGGTGCGCAGCAGGTTGCCGTTCACGTCTTCGGCGAAGACGCGGAAGTTGTGCTCCTCGCGCGAGAACGACTGCACTACGCGCACGCCGACGATGTTCTCGTTGAGCACGGCGTTGACCCAGCCCACGGCCGCGCGCACCTGGCGGTAGCTCGCGCGGGCGCGGCGGCGGAAGATTTCGGTGGCGATGACCATCAGCGGCAGCACCAGGAACGAGAGCAGCGACAACTGCCAGTGCAGCGCCAGCATGGCCAGGGTGATGCCGGCCAGATCAAAGAAGTCGCGGATGACGCCCAGCATGGCCCAGACGATCATCTCGCGCAGCACGCTCACGTCGTTGACCATGCGCGAGACCAGCCGGCCGACGGCGTAGCGGCTGTAGAAGCCCAGCGAGAGCGCCTGCAGGTGGTCGAACATCTGGCGGCGCAGATCAAAGATCACGTTCTGGCCGGTGACGGCCATGATGCGCACGCGCAGGTAAGTGCCGACCCAGAGCACGCCCGCGGCCAGCAGGTAGCCGAGGACGGCCTGGCTGAGCACGCCGACGTTGCCGGCCTCAATGCCGTTGTCGAAGGCGATCTTGACGAAGTATGGGCCGCTGACGTTGGCGGCGGTGGCGACCGTCATCAGCGCCAGCGCCAGCGCCAGGTTGCGGCGGTAGGGGCGCAGGTAGCCCAGCAAGCGGCGGACGATGTGCGGGTCGTAGGCCTTGCCGAGGATTTCGTCGTCGGCCGGTTTGGCCGGCGGGGCGGGTTTGGCGGCGGCGGTGGCGGTGGTCATGGCTATTTCACCGTGCTGGGCCGCAGCTGCGGCACGGACAGGTCGGGGCGCTCGGCGTGGTCCACGGTCGGGCGGGCCGGCGGCGCTTCGGGCGGCAGGTCGAGGAAGAGCATCTCGCGCTGGAACTGCTCCTGATCCCGGAGTTGCAGGTTATAGATGTCCTGGTACAGCCCCGGCACGGCCACCAGCTCGGCGTGCTTGCCGCGCTGCACAATGCGCCCCGCGTCCAGCACCAAAATCTGGTCGGCGCGGCGCACGGTGGAGAGGCGCTGGGCGATGACGAACGTGGTGCGGTTCTGCATGAGCGTGTCGAGCGCCTGCTGGATGAGGTGTTCGGTCTGCGTGTCCACGCTGGAGGTGGCGTCGTCCAGGATCAAGATGCGCGGGTTCAGCAGCAGGGCGCGGGCAATCGCCAGGCGCTGGCGCTGCCCGCCGCTGAGGGTGACGCCGCGCTCGCCCACCACCGTGGCGTAGCCTTCCGGGAACGACAGGATGAAATCGTGGGCGCGGGCAGCCTGCGCGGCGGCGATGATCTCCGCGTCGCTCGCGCCCACGCGGCCAAAGGCGATGTTTTCGCGGATGGTGGTGGAGAAGAGCAGCGAGGTTTGCAGCACCAGGCCGATCTGCCGGCGCAGCGCCGGGAGGTCGAGCGCGCGCACGTCCACGTCGTCCAGGAGCACCGCGCCGGCGGTCACGTCGTAGAAGCGCGGGATCAGGTTGACCAGGCTGGTCTTGCCGCTGCCGGTGGGGCCGATGAGGGCGATGACCTGGTTGGGCAGGGCCTCGAAGCTGACGGCGTGCAGCGTGCGGCGGCTGGTGCGGTAGCCGAACGAGACGTTCTCGAAGCGCACCCGGCCGCTCAGGGCGGGCCGGGTGGCGGGCGACGCGGGGCTGCGGATTTCCTCCGGCAGGTCGAGCACCTCGAAGATGCGCTGCGCCCCGGCCACGGCCTCGCCCGCGGCGTTGACCACGAAGCCGAGCTGCTGCACCGGCGCGCCCAGCAGCAGCAGGTAGGCGTTGAAGGCCGCCAGCTCGCCCAGGGTGAGCGTGCCGGCCACCACCATGCGCCCGCCGAACCACAGCACCAGCGCGGTGGAGGCCATGACCAGGATGGTCATGGTCGGCATGAAGAAGCCCCAGGTGCTGACCATGCGCACCCGCGCCTGCCACAAGTTGCGGTTGGCCCCGGAGAACTTCAGCTTCTCAAACGCTTCGCGGGCGAAGGCGCGCACCACCTGCGCCCCGGTCAGGTTTTCTTGCACCGCCGCCGAGACCTCGCCCAGCGACTGGTCAATGCGCAGGAACATGGGCGTGATGAGGCGGCCCAGGATGAGCGTGACGCCCACCAGCACGACCACCGGCCCCAGGCTCAGCAGGGTGAGCGTGACGCTGGCCCGGAGGAGCAGCGCCAGGATGCCGACCACCAGCAGCGTGATGTTGAGCAGTTCGACGGCCGCCTGGCCCACGAAGCGCGAGAGCGAGCTGACGTCTTCGGTGCAGCGGCTCATCAGTTGGCCGGTTTGAGCCGAGTCGTGGTAGCCGAAGGGCAGCCGCTGGAGCTTGTCATACAGGCGGTTGCGGAAGTCGTAGCCGGTGCGGTTGATGAGCCACTCGGCCGTGTAGCGCTTGCCGAAGTTGAACAGCGCGCGCACCAGGCCCACGAGGACGATCAGGGCCGCGACGCGCGCGATGACGGCCGGGTCGTTGTGCAGCAGGCCCTCGTCAATGACGTTTTCGATCAGGCTGGGGGTGACCAGGCTGGCGCCGGTGACCACCAGCACGCAGGCCACCAGCAGGGCCGCCTGGGGATAGTAGGGGCGTAAGGCTTGAAACAGACGCAGCAGATTCTTCATGGCAGTTCAGGTCGCTTCGGGTGATAACGTGACAGTGCAGCCGGGTTGGGGCGCTCAGGCCGCCGGCAGCGCAACGGTGGAGGGCGGCGGCGAACGGCGCGCGCGCTCGGCCAGCGCCAGCCACAGCCAGCCGCTCAGCCAGGCCAGCAGCGAGGCGGACGCGCCCAGGTAAAACGTCAGCGGCTGAAAGCGCAGCATGACGGTGTGCGCGCCCGCGGGCACCAGCAGTCCTTGCAGCGCCAGGTTGGTGGGCAGCAGGTCGGCAGGCTGGTCGTCTACCCAGGCGCGCCAGCCGGGGTAGGCGGCGTTGGCGATCACGAGCAGGCGCGGGGCGGCGGCCTGCACGCTCAGGCGCAGCGTGTTGGCCGTGCGGCTCGTAATCTGCGCGCCCTCGTCCCGGCCGAGCGGCAGGCGGTCGTCGAGCGCGGGCGCGCCCACGACGACGGCCGTGTTCCAGTGGTCGAAGTTCGGCGCGGCCAGCAGCGCGGCGGCCTCGTCGTCGTCGCGGGCGGCGCGCACGTGCTGCACCAGGTAGGCGCGCTGATGCGCCGGCACAAAACGATAGTAGCGGAAGGGGCCGTTCTCGCCCGCCGGCGCGTAGGCTGGGTCGTGGTACTCGCCGGTGGTCGCCACTACCTCCACATTGAGCAGGATGTTGCGGCGATACTGGTCGAGCTGTTCGATCAGGCGCGCATAACGCTTGAGCGTCAGCGGCGGCATGCCCCACACGCCGTCCAGGCCGAGCACGCTGCCGAAGTCTTGCCCGGAAAGCTGGTCGGCGGCCAGGCGGTAGAACGGGTCACGGCCCACGGGCGCGGCGGCCAGGTAGGTCAGTTGTTGGTCGGCCGGGGCGTTGATTTCGTAGAAGCGCCCCTGGTTCAGGCTGAGCAAATCCAGCGCCACCAGCCCCACCAGCGCGGCTTGCGCCAGGCCGCGGCGCGCGCCGGCCAGCCACACGGCCAGGGCGCCCAGCCCGGCGAAGAGCGTCACCCACCAGGCGGCGCGATAGAAGCGCGTGGCCGTCTCGGCGGCTGGGCCGGGCGGGAGCAGCAGGCGCAGCGCCACGGCCGCCACGGTGACGGCCAGCACGCCCAGCAGCGCCGCCCGCCCGGCGCGCGCCCAGCCCGCGGGCGCGCGGCGCAGTTGCTCGAGGCCGAGCGCGGCGAGCACGGCCAGGCAGAAGTTCACGCCCAGGGCCAGGCGCTCCACGTCGCGCAGGTAGCCGGGGAAGCTCAGGCGCTGGAGCAGGTAGAGGGCGTCGAGCGTGACGACGCGCTGCCCCAGCGCGGCCAGCAGGAACAGCCCGGCCAGCGCCGCCCAGAACAGGCCGCGCCGCCGCCTGACGGCCAGCGCCGCCAGCGCCAGGGTGAGCACACCGCTGTAGAGGGTCACAAAGACGGGCAGCGCGTCGGCCAGGCCGGGGTTGAGCAGCGCGGCCAGGTCGTCTACCTGAAAGCCGCCGTGGGCCACGTGGGTGTACAGCACGGCCGCACGGGTAGAGAGCCGCGTGAGCTGCAAGGTGGGCAGCCACTGCGCCACCGCCCCGGCCAGCGCCGCCGCGCCGAAGGCCAGCAGGTGGGCGGCCAGCGCGCGCCGCGGCCAGCCCGCCCGCCAGGCGGTGAAGCCGAACCACGCCAGGCAAATGGGCGCGATGCTCAGGTACGACTGCGGCCGCCCGGCCAGGAACACCAGGCTGAAGATCAGCCCGGCGCACAGCGTGCGCGGCAGGCGCGGGGCCGCTACCGCGTAGCTCAGGGCCAGCAGCGCGCCGGGCAGCCACACGGCCGCCTCCAGTTCCGAGAATTGCAGCGGCACGAAGCCGGTCAGGTAGCCGCCGAACTCAAACGCCACGGCCCCCAGCAGCGCCGGCCATAGGCCCAGCCCGCGCCGCCGCAGGAACAGCAGCGTGAGCGCGCCCGCCAGCCAGAAGTGCAGCGCGGCGCTGACGGCCAGCGTGTTGAGGCTGAAGGCGTCGCCGGCCAGCAGCGCCAGCGCCAACTGCGGCGGGTAGAAGGTGGCGGCCTGCGGGTCGGCGAACTGCGGATACCCGGCGTAGACGTGCGGGTTCCACAGCGGCAGTTCGCCCGCGCGGAGTGTGTGCGCGGCGAAGCGCCGCGGCGGGTAGAACACCTCGGTCAGGTCGGAGGTGGGGAAGGTGGCGCGGTCTTCGGGCGCGGCGGCCCACAGCCGCCAGAGGAACAGATAGGTGAGCGCGGCCAGCAGCGCCAAGGCGAACAGCGCGGCGCGCCGGCTGAAGGACGCGCCCGGCGAGGCTGTGGGAGCAACAGTGAGGGTGGAAGACGGCATGCAGCGCGCCCTGACCGGGCGCCGGCCAGGGCCTGAGTGGTGCGGCTTAGGTGCGGCGCGGCAGGCCCAGCCGCTGGTGCTCGACCTTGATGCAGCGGTCAACCACCACGGCCAGCCCGGCTGCCCGCGCGCGCTGCTCGGCGGCGGGGTGCGTGACGCCGAACTGGCCCCACACCGCCCGCGCGCCGGTGGCGATGGCGTCTTCCACGATGGCGGGCAGGTGCTCGGCCCGCCGGAAGACGTTGACGATATCCACCCGTTCGGGCACCTGGCGCAGGTCGGAGTAGACCTGCTCGCCGTTGAGCGTGTGCAGGTGGGGGTTAACGGGATAGACGACGTAGCCCGCGGCGCGCAGGTAGCGGGCGATGAGGTAGCTGTCGCGGTAGGGCTTGTCGGAGTGGCCGACGACGGCGATGGTGCGGGCGGAGGCCAGCAGGTCGTGCAGCCAGGCTTCGGGGTAGGCGCCGCCGGTCACGCGGCCCGCTCCGGGCGCGGCGAGAACGCCAGCGTGCGTTCATCCACGATCTGGCGCGCGCTGGCGGGGTCGTCGCTCACGCGGTAGAACAGGGTCAGGCGCAGGGTGTGCGGGCCGTCCGGCTCCGGGCCGCGCAGGTGCAGGGTGAAGTCGAAGGCGGTGTCCATGGCCTCGATCAGGTCCACGCTCGCGACGTCGGCCCCGGCTGGGTTGGTGATGACGGCTTCCAGGCTTGGGCGCTCCTCGAAGGGCGTCAGCGCGAAGTGCAGGCGCATCCGGCGGCCGTCGCTGTAGGGGCGGATGGCGGCCTCCGTGATGCGCACCTCGGCGCGCGGGCGCGGGGTGGGGAGGTCTTCACCTTCCTCATACAGCGGGATTTCGGCCATGCGGTCAATTATACTCCGGTTGAAGGGGCCGGACGCGCCCCAGCCGGATACGGCCGCCCGGGGAAGGCGTTATATAATGACGGCGGCGAAGCTGTGCCCCGCCCAATGGCTCCGCCGCTGCCGAGGAGAGGCCCCATGGAAATCACCACTCGCGACTACAAGCGCGCCAACGTCATCCGTGTGATCGGCCGCGTGGATGCCGGCACCTACGCCGAGCTGGAGGCCAAGCTGAATGAGTACATCGCCAACGGCCACGTGCACCTGGTGCTGGAGATGGACGCCACCGAGTACCTGAGCAGCGCCGGCGCGCGCGTGCTGATCTCGGCTCAAAAGGCCCTCAAGCCGCGCGGCGGGCGGCTGGTGCTCTCGCAGCCCAGCCAGCGCGTGCGCGACGTGCTCGACCTGGCCGGGCTGGAGGCGCTCTTCCCGATTTACGAGGACACCGTCGCCGCGCTCGGCTCGGAATAGGCCCGCGCATGAGCGCCCGCCGCGATCACCTGGAGACGCTCGCCATCCACGCCGGGCAGCCGCCCGACCCGGCCACCGGCGCGGTGATGACGCCGATCTACCAGACCTCCACCTTCGTGCAGCGCGGGGTGGGCGACCACCTGGGCTATGAGTACGCCCGCACCGGCAACCCCACCCGCGCCGCGCTGGAGACCTGCCTGGCGGCGCTGGAGGGCGCGGCCCACGGCCTGGCCTTCGCCTCCGGCATGGCGGCGATAGACACGCTGTTGAAGCTGCTCGACCCCGGCGACCACGTGCTGGCCGGCAACGACGTTTACGGCGGCACCTTTCGGCTCTTCGATAAGCAATATCGCAAATACGGCGTCGAGTTCAGCTTCGCGGAGCTGACCGACCCGGCCGCCGTGCGCGCCGCGCTGCGCCCTAACACGCGCTGGCTGTGGCTGGAGACGCCCACCAACCCGCGCCTGAAGGTGGCCGACCTGGCGGCGCTGGCCCAGGCCGCCCACGCCCACCACCCGGCGCTCAAGGTGGTGGTGGATAACACCTTCGCCACGCCCTACTTGCAGCAGCCGCTGGCGCTGGGGTGTGACGTGGTGGTCCATTCGACCACCAAGTACCTGGGCGGCCACTCGGACGTGGTGGGCGGGGCGGTGCTCACCAGCGACGCGGCGCTCTACGAGCGGCTGAAGGTCCTGCAGAACGCGGCCGGCGCGGTGCCGGGGCCGCTGGACTGCTTCCTGGTGCTGCGCGGGATCAAGACGCTGCCGGTGCGCATGGAGCGCCACGGGGCCAACGCGCTGCTGGTGGCGCAGTTCCTGGCCGACCACCCGCAGGTGCGCGAGGTGATTTACCCCGGCCTGGACAGCCACCCGCAGCACGCCGTGGCCCAGCGCCAGATGCGCAACGGCGGCGGCATGATCTCGTTTTACCTCAACGGCGGCTCGGCCTACGACCTGGTGAAACATACCCGGCTGTTCGCGCTGGCTGAGAGCCTGGGCGGCGTGGAGTCGCTGATCGAGGTGCCCGCCGCCATGACGCACGGCTCGACCCACGGCTCGCCGCTGGAAGTGGACGCCGGGCTGATTCGCGTTTCGGTGGGGTTGGAGCACCCGGACGACCTGGTGGCCGACCTGGCGCAGGCGCTGGCACGGCTGGCGCACGCCCCCCGTTGATTGACGCGCTGCACATCCTGCTGCTGACGCGCAGCGCCGTGCCCGAGGCTGACCTGAACCGGGTGCGGGCGGTTTCACCGCGCTTGCAACTGACGGCGCTGACTCCGGCGCGGGCCGAGGCGGTTGACCCGGCGCTCTACGCCAGCGCCGAGGTGCTCTACACGGCCTTTGGCTTGCCCGCCGCCGAGCAGGCGCCCGCGCTGCGCTGGGTGCAGGCCAACTTCGCCGGGGTGAACAACTGGCTGGGCCACCCGCTGCTGGCGCGCCCCGGCTTGCGCGTGACGACCGCCAGCGGCGTGCATGGCGTGGTAATGGGCGAGCACGTGCTGCTGATGCTGCTGGCCTTCGCCCACGAGCTGCCCACGCTCGCCCGCGCACAGGCTGCCCGCGAGTGGGCGGCCGGTCGCACGAGCCGCACCCTTCGGGAGCTGCGCGGGGCGACGCTGGGCATCCTGGGTTACGGCAGTATTGGGCGCGAGGCGGCGCGGCAGGCGCGGGCG
>JADZEK010000182.1 GCA_020850595.1 Anaerolineales bacterium | reverse complement strand
TGGGCTATTGGCCAAACACCAAAGCGCCCAACGGGCGTACGACCACGGTCTTGCGAGCGCAACTGCCCCGAAGCGCAGCCTGGCAGGCCGTTGGCGACAACGCCGAAATGGTGTTGGTCGGCGAGCACAGCTTGTATGGCTGTCCCTATCCCTTGAGCTTGGCGGTCGAGCGCTTCAAGATTGGCGGCCACTTCAAATACGCCACCCTGGTGCGCTATGGGCCGGCGCCCAAGTTGACTACTTGGTTCGCCCACTACAACGCTCGCCAGACGATTGAAATGGTCCAGTCGCAAATGACAAAAACGAACGTGCTCGCTGGCCGGGCTGGTCGGGATAACATAACGAATCTCGACTTCGTCATTGGTGACCACCACCCGATCGATGAGCAGTTCGATCAACTGGCGTTTCCGTTCAAAGGTCGCGTCGGCCAAGCCGGCCTGGACACGTTGGCAGAATGCCTCGGCCGAGGTCGCCACGGCCGCCAACTCAGCCTGGCGATCGACATTGACCTCCAACTGTTTGTCCAAGGCGTCCAACCCTTGCAGTTTCTGATCCAGCTCGCGCCGCCGCCGTTGATACTCCGCCAGGGCGATGACGCCTTGCAGATAAGCATCGCTCAGGCGATCAATTTGATGTTCCAGGGCCAAGCGGCTCTGGCGCAGATGGTCGCGGCGCGCCTGCAACTCCTGAGGCAGCCAATGACCCGCGTGAGCACGTTCCAGCGCGTGCCGGATCATCTCGGGATGTTGCAGCACCTCACACAGGTCACACCAGACAAACTCATCAAGCTGACCCGCCGGTATGTAACGGCTCTGGCAGCGCTCGTCGCGGCACGATTGAATGGGATCGGCATGCCCGCGGCAGATGTAGTAGCGATAGTTCGACGGCAGCGCGCGCCCCATGCAACTCAACTCACACAGCCCACAACTGACCATGCCCCGCAGCAGATACCAATGCGCCGTGTTGTGGCGCCGGGCATACTTCTGGTTCTGGGCCAGTTTGGCTTGAACCTGGTCGTACTGCTCCGCGGTGACCAGCGCTGGCACGGTGGTGACCGCCTGCCAGTTTTCGCGCGGGGCCGGCTTGGTCGCCGACTGCGTCTGCCCCTTCCGATGCAGCGGCGAACGGCTGCCGGTGGGGGCATAGGGCTGCTTGCGCCCGATACACACCTGGCCGGTATAAACCGGATTACCCAGAATCCCCCGAATGGTGGCCTGATTCCAGTAGGCTTTGCCATGCGGCGAGGGGTGCCCCTGCGCCTGCAGATGCTTGGCCAGCCCAAACAAGCTGGTGGCGTCTTGAGCGTACCAGGCAAACATCTCTTTGACGACCGCCGCTTCGGCCTGTTCGACCCGCACGCCGGCCGGGTCGCGTGGTCGTTCGGGGTCCACGCGATACCCGTACGGGGCTTGCGTCCAGGGCAACATCACCCCAGCCTGCAATTTGCGTTGCCGGCCGCGGCGCATCCGTTCCGCAATCAGCGTGCGCTCGTATTCAGCGACCGCGCCGCGGATCTGCAACAGCAACTGGTCATGCGGGTCATGGCTCATGGGCCGATCGAGAAACTCGACCTCGCACCCCTGCTGTTCCCATTCTTCCAGCAACAGCATCTGGTGCACGTAGTTGCGCGCCAGGCGATCGGGCGCGGTCAAGACCACCCGATCAATGTCAGCCGCCTTAACTTTGTCCCGCAACTGGTCCAGCCCAGGGCGATTCAGACTGGCCCCGCTGTAGCCATCATCGCGGAAGGTGTTCTCCTCCAACAGATCCCACCCCTGGCTCTGAAGATGAGCCCGCAAGCGCTCCAATTGTTGCTCGATGGTTTGGGTCTGCGCTTGGTGTTGCGTCGACACACGCACGTACACGGCGATCCTCATCGTACACCTCCTGCGTCCCGTTTGGGCACGGCGCGGGTTGGGCGGCCTGCGCCTGCTCGGCCTCGACAGCCCATCGCAGGAGGTGTTGGTAGGCCTGGTCCCAGCGGCGCTGCCCGTCCGGCAGGACCTTCAGTTGGCGGTGAACTCTCCAGTGGTGTTTCATGGGTACCCCTCCGATGGGCTTCCGCATCGGAAAGGTACCTGGGATCACTGGTTGAGGCGCCGCGCCGCCGTAAGGGTAAGCGGGACCAGGTCAAAGTCAGTCGACCGGTGCGAGTCAGGCAGAATTTGTCATTTGTGATTAGTCCATTGAAGCCGGCAACAAAGAAATGAAGGGCACCTTCCACGTGCAGCACCTCACACCTGCCCCACCGCAGGTGCGGGTGAGCCACTCGCCAGCCGGCATTCGCTTGCAGGTCATCTTCACGGGTCTGGCCGCGAACGTCGTGCGCTGGTGTCGTCCCTGGTTGCAGACGTGTGTGACCGAACCCACACCCGCCGTCAGCCGCCTGCTCACCAGCACCAAGCACTTGGTCCGCGTGGCCGCCAACTCGGCCGCCCTGGTCCAGCAGACCAGCGCCGGCCTCGGCTTGCTCTTCGCGCCGGCCAGTGCCCTGCCGGGCGCCCTCTTCACTTTGCGCGGTGTGGATGCCTTTCAACTGCCTTTGGGCTTCCAGCGGCCGCT
>JADZEK010000181.1 GCA_020850595.1 Anaerolineales bacterium | reverse complement strand
CGCTGGCGGCCATGAAGCCCACGGCGGTGCTGGTGAACGTGGCCCGGGGCGACCTGGTGGACGAGGCCGCCTTGATCGAAGCGCTGCAAGCGGGTCGCTTGGGGGGCGCGGCGCTGGATGTGTTTGCGCGCGAGCCGCTGCCGGCCGACAGCCCGCTGTGGGGGCTGCCGAATGTGATCCTCACGCCGCACATCGCCGGGCACACGCCCGCCTACGCCGGGCGCGGCATGACGCTCTTCGCCGAGAACGTGCGGCGCTACCTGGCGGGTGAGGCGCTGCTGAACACGGTGGACACCGGCGCGGGCTATTGACACGGCCCCCAACCGTTCGACTATAATGACGCCGGCCGCCCTCCCAGGGGAGAGGGCGGCCGGCGTTTCATTGTGCCGGCCCCGCCAGCCTCACGCAGCGCGATAGGATCAGGTATATGTCTCGGTTGCAACGGGTGATGCAGCGCGTGCAGAGCCGCGGCCATGACTATGGGCCGCTGCGGGCGGCGGCGGGCAAGGCCGCGGCGCTGGCTCTGGCGCGGCAGACGCCGATCGGCATGTTCAACAAGAACGTGCTGCGCGCGAAAGTGGTGCAGGGGGTGGTCGCGGCCCTGGCGGGCACCGGCTTTTATGAGATGGGCACCTACCACGCCGCCACCACCATCGGCGCGCAGCGTTTTTTGCAGGTGCCGGTGTGGAGCTGCGAGGTCAATCCGCGCAACTACTGCATCAGCCGGCTGGTGACGTTGGGCCTGCCGCAGATCACCCTGATCCACGCCGACAGCCGCGCCTTTCTGCGCCGCGTGTGCGCCGAGCTAAAGGCCGTGCCGGGCGCGCGGCCCTGCTTCTATCTCGACGCTCACGAAAACGAGCTGGACCTGGCGACGCTGCCGCTGGCCGAAGAACTGCCCTTGATCTTTGCCCTGGATGAGTTTGCCGTGTTGGTGGACGACTTTGGGGTGCCGGAGCAGGCCGGCTATCGGGCGGGCACGTTCGGCGGCGTGACCGTCGAGGTTGACCTGATCCGCCCGCTGCTGCTCGACCAGGGTATTCGCACCTGCTACTTCCCGGCTTACCCGGCGGCGGAGGACACCGGTTACCCCAGCGGCTTCTGTTTGTTCTGGCGCTCGGCGCGGCTCGACGCGGCCATGCGGGAGCGCGCCTTTCCGCTCGACCTGATCCACCCCTATTCGGTGGAGCGGCGCGCGTATGTCGAGCGGGCCAGCGTGGCGAAGTAGCGCCGCCCGCGCACAGATCATGGACGAGGTGGCGCGTTACAACTCCGAGCGCTGGGAGAAGATGGTGCGGGCCGGCGCCGTGTTCACGCGCCCGCAGCTGGACCTGACGCCGGAAGAGGCGCTGGACTGGGCTGACCCCAAGCGCCAGCTCGGCGAGGTGGCCGGCAAGGACGTGCTGGTGTTGGCAGGCGGCGGCGGGCAGCAGTCGGCGGCGTTTGGGCTGCTGGGCGCGCGGGTGACGGTGATGGACCTCTCGGACGCGCAGCTCGAAGGCGACCGCACGGCCGCCGCGCATTATGGGCTGACGCTGCGCACCGAGCAGGGCGACATGCGCGATCTCGCGCGCTTTGCCGACGGCAGCTTCGACATCGTGGCCCAGCCCTATTCGATCAACTTCGTGCCGGAGGTCAAGCTGGTCTTTCAGGGCGTGGCGCGCGTGCTGCGCCCCGGCGGCTACTACGACTTCAACTGCGCCAACCCGTTCGTGGCCGGGCTGACGGACAACGCCTGGGACGGCACCGGCTACCCGCTGACGCGGCCGTATGTGGATGGCGACGTGATCGTCTACCACGACGAGCCATGGGTGTTTCGCGGCGACCTGCCGGCCGAAGCGTTTGGCGGCCCCAAGGAGTATAAGCACACGCTCGGCACGTTGGTGAACGGCCTGCTGGAGGCCGGGCTGGTGCTCCAGCACCTGCGCGAAGAAACGCTGGGCGAGCCCGACATCACCGCGCCGCCGGGCAGCAGCGAGCACTTCAGCGCCGTGGCGCCGCGCTGGCTGCGCTTCTGCGCGCGGAAGGCGGCGGTGACGCTGTGATCTCGGGCTATAAATACTGCTATGTTCGCGGCCACGGTAGAACGGAGGCCATTGGCGATGTCACGACTAGCCACGCCCGATTACATCATCGCTAACTACGACGCTTTTCAATCGCTGTTGCCATCCATTCTGGCTGAGCACCACGGGCAATTCGCCTTGCTGCGCGAGCGCCAGATTGTGGAGTATTTCTCGACGGCCGGCGATGCTTACAAGGCCGGCAAGCAGCTATTCTCGGACGGGCAGTTTTCCATCCAAGAAGTCGTAGCTGAGCCGCTTGACCTGGGCTTCTTCTCGCATGCCGTGCATTGAGGGAAGCTACACGGCCTATACCGGGCCGTTGATCACCATTGGCGTGGTGACACTTGCACCTGCGGCAAGTGCAGGTGTGGGCGAGCACGTGCTGCTGATGCTGCTGGCCTTCGCCCACGCACAGGCTGCCCGCGAGTGGGCGGCCGGTCGCACGAGCCGCACCCTTCGGGAGCTGCGCGGGGCGACGCTGGGCATCCTGGGTTACGGCAGTATTGGGCGCGAGGCGGCGCGGCAGGCGCGGGCG
>JADZEK010000180.1 GCA_020850595.1 Anaerolineales bacterium | reverse complement strand
CATCCTTCGGCATTGTGGGGGGTGAGGAATCTCAACCCAGGATCAGGCTGACCCTTTGATCGTACCGGGTTTAGTTTCTGAGCAACCCGGCCTCAGGTCGGTGGGCCTCACCTTCCCTGGTGGCCGGCGACGCGCAGCGTCTCGGGTAATGATCGCTGGCGGCCAATTTCTGAGCCACTTTCGGCACTCTCTCAGTGAACGGAATTACGATGCAAGTGCCCCGCCGCGTTGAGCCGCCTACGCATCAGTGGTAGACTTCGGCGTCATACCTGCCCGCTGACCGGCCCCGTACACCTGCCGGCGCCGACCCCGTCAGCGGAGCCTATCAAGAAGGATAGCCGAGCATGCCCCTCATCACTGGCCTCCGTCGTCTGGACGAGACCATCCAGCCCGTCACCGGCGTCGGCGACAACTGGCACATGTCCTGGGCCGCCAACGACCAGCAATACGTCGGGCTGTGCGACGGCCACGGCTGGGACACCCTGCCGGGCTACACCGGCCAGGTGTACAACTCCAACATGTACCTCATCCGTGGGCAGGCCCCCCACCACACCTTTGAGCCGGTGCCGGGCTACCCTGCCCTTGAGTCAGTTCCCCCCACGCCCGCGCAGCCCAAGTCCTACAGCCGTTACTATGGCTTTGGCATTCTCGCCCTCGATCACCATCTCTATCACTTTCTGAGCACCCCCCAGGAACCCTTCGGCGCGCCCAACAACGCCTTCGCCGGCGTCAAGCTGATCTACTCCGCCGACGATGGTCACACCTGGCACAACCAGGATGGCTCTCCCCTCCGTTGGGAGGCCTGGGAAGAACGGACCTCGGACAACATGCTCTTCTTCCGCGAGCCGGACGAGTGCTTCTCCCTGCTGACCGTCCTGCAGATGGGCCGAAACTACGCCGACAACACCGATGGCTACGTCTACCTCTACGCCCCCAACGGCAGCACCGACGGCACCATGAACCAACTGGTGCTGGCGCGCGTCCACCGGCGCGACCTCCTGCGGCGTTCGCGCTATCAATTCTATGCCGGCATGAACGCGGATGGCGCCGCCCGCTGGGATAGCGACATTCACGCGCGCGGCGTCGTCCATACCTTCCCCCGCGGCTGGGTCAACTACACCATCGGCGGCCCGCACGGCGGCCACCCCTACGCCTGGCAGCCCAGCGTGGTCTACAACCAGGCGCTGGCCACCTACATGCTGTTCAATTGGGGCATCGGCGTTGGCGCGGACGGCGACTGGTTTGCCAAGCCGAGCTACCTGGGCTTCTACACCGCCCCGCAGCCCTGGGGGCCGTGGACCCAGGTGCACGAAGAGACGGCCTGGACGCCCGGCGGCGATCAGAATGCGCGCTGCTATCAGCCGCAGATCTCGCCCAAGTGGCTGGCCGACGATGGCAAATCGTTCTGGATGGTCTGGACGGACTTCCAGTTGGTCGGCGGCGCACGGCCGTACTACGCCTTCAATTGCCAGCAGGTTAGCATCCAGACTGACTGAGGCGCGCTCAGCCCGCCGCCACGCCGCGGCGCTTGCCCTCCCCGTGCGCTCCTATAATGTGCGTCCTCCGGAGCCTCCGCCCATGCCGTCTCGCCTGCCTTTCCTCCTCCGCCTGAGTCTGCCGTTCGCGCTCACCCTGCTGGCGCTGGCGGCCTGCCGCGTTGGCGCTCAGCCCGCTGCGCCGGCCACCGCCACTGCCCCGCCGCCCATCGCCTCCCCCGCCGCAACCGCGCTGACCGCGACCGCGCCGCCCGCCTCAACCAGCACGTCGCCGGTTCAGGCCGCCGCCACCCTGGCCCCCACCGCCACCCCCACGGCCCGGCCCTACCACCTGGGCCGCAACGACTTCGTCACCCTGGTCGCTGACACCCCGCGTGAATGGCTGCTTTACGTCCCGCCCGGCTACACCGGCGACGCGCCCGTGCCGGTGGTGTTCATGTTCCACGGCAGCAACCAGGGCGGCCCGCTGATGTATCAAAACACCACCTGGGCCGCCCTGGCCGATCAGCACGGCTTCCTGGTGGTCTTCCCCACCGGCTGGAAATACCCGCTCGTGGGCGAGGCCGGCCTGCACTCCAAATGGAACTCGCGCGACCTGGTCAACGAGGTCGAACCTGGCACGGCCCTCAAAGACGACGTGCGCTTTGTGCAGGTCATGCTGGCCGAACTGCAAGCAAACTTTAACGTTGACGCGCGGCGCGTCTACGCCACCGGCTTCTCCAACGGCGGCAGCTTTGTGCTGTCGCGCCTCATCCCTGAAATGAACACGGCCTTCGCCGCCTACGCCACCGCCGGCAGCGGCCTGCTGACGACCGGCCTGGCGCTGAGCGACGTGCCGGTCGTGCCCGCCGCGCTGTATTCGGTGCTCGGCACGCTCGACGAAAAAGTCTCGGAGCGCACCGGCCACGCGCTGCCGCTGCCCATTGAAACCGGCGCCATGCTGGCCGACCCGCTGCTGGCGGCCATGTTCAGCAACACCACCCGCCTCTTGGGGCTGAGCCTGGCCTACACCTCCCTGGCCGACCCGGCCGCCGCCTCCAACACCCTCACCTTCGACACCAGCCTGAGCGGCGCGGGCAACCAGTACATTTTTCGCATGGTCGCCCGCCTGGGGCACGTCTACCCCAGCGGCGACAACAACCGTCACCGGCTCGACATCGCCCCCGAGTTCTGGGCCTTCTTCAGCCAATACCAACTCCCCTGACCGGCGCGCTCGCGCCTCATCCGCTAGCGGGCGTACACCCCCACCTGCCAGAGGCCGCTGCGCCGGTAATACACGCGCCGCAGCCCATCCTCGCGCAGCAGCGCCTCCACCCCCGCCGTGGCGTGCACAAACACCCGAAACGCGCTCCCGGTCAGGCGCTGAAACCCATTGGCCGCGCGCGCGCCCAGCCGCATCCAGCCGGCGTCCTGCGGGTACACCAGGCCATACAGCTGCCGCGCGTGCTGCGCCGATAGCCGCACCAGCCCGGGCATGTCGTCATAGCAGCAGATCACGCGGTCGAGCGTCACGATGTCGGCCGCCGCCACCGCGCCCGCCAGCGCCACGAAGTCGCCCAGCACGTAATTCACGCGCCCGCCCACCCCTTGCCGCTCGGCCTCGCGCCGCGCCGTGGCGATATGGGCCGACGATGCGTCCACCCCCACCGCCTCCCGCGCGCCCGCCGCCAGCAGCGCCCACTGAATCGCCCCGACCCCGCCGCCGATGTCCAGCAGGGTGCGGCCCTCCACGCCCGCCGTGCGCAGCGCCTCCACCAGCAGCCGCGTCGTGGCCGCCGGCCCCTTGCGGTGATACTCCCGCAGTTTGCGGTCGGCCTGCGCCTGGTCAAAAACCGCTTCAATCCCCTGGCATTGGCAACTGGGCATGGCTTCGGCCCTCCGCGTCGGTCAGTTGTGATTGTACCGTCCAGCCGTCTGCGGCGGCGCGACCTCCCCGCCGCCCGGGCTCTAAATACCGCAGAAGGCCAGATAACCGCCGTCCACCGGCAACACCACGCCCGTCACAAAGCGCGCCGCGGGCGACAGCAGAAACACCGTCGCGCCCAGCAGCTCCTCCGCCTCGCCGAACCGCCCCATCGGCGTGTGGTTGATAATAGCCTGGCCGCGCGCCGAGAGCTGCCCGTCAGCGTTGTACAGCAGCCCGCGGTTTTGCTCGCCGACGAAAAACCCCGGCGCGATGGCGTTCACGCGCAGCCCCGGCCCCAGGTCGCGCGCGAAGGTGAGGGCCAGCCACTGCGTCAGGTTGTTGAGGCCCGCCTTGGCCGCGCTGTAACCGACCACGCGCGTCAACGGGCGGAAGGACGTCGCCGAGCTGATGTTCAGCAGGCTGCCCTCCCCCCGCTGAGCGATCAGCCGGCCGAACACCTGCGCCGGAAGCAGGCTGCCCATCAGGTTCAGGTCGAACACCGCGCGCAGTTCGGCGGGCGGCAGGTCAAAAAACGCCGCGCCGTCCGCCGCGTTGGCCCCCGGCCGGTTGCCGCCCGCCCCGTTGATCAGGTGATCCACTCGCCCAAACTCGGCCGTCACCTGTTCTGCCGCCGCCGTCAGCGCGGCCCGGTCGGTCACGTCAGCCGCCAGCGCCAGCGCCCGGCCGCCCGCGGCGCGAATGGCCGTCGCCACGGCCTCGGCCTTGCTAAGCGTGCGGCCCAGCAGGGCCACCTGCGCGCCGCGCGCCGCCAATCCGCGCGCCAGCGCCCCCGGCAGCACGCCGCCGCCGCCCGTGATGACGATAACCTGTCCGCTGAGATCAAACAACATATCCGTCATAGGTTGAGCCTTTCGAGTCACCTTCGGCGCCGGCCCGCGCTGGTTGAACCGGCTGCGCGATCGGTGCAGCCGGATTGATTAAATGGCGCCTTCGCGCCTGAGCCGGGGCGCGGTTAGCCGGGGCAGCGCGGCCTGCGAAACACCGCGCCCCCGGCCGCCACGCTGTGGGGGTCTGCCTGGGGCCTTAAGCGGCTAACCCGACCGCGCGCGCTTCATCCAGCAGCGCCGCCCAGGTCACCTCCGGCAGCGCGATGCCGTCGCGCTCGCGCTGGGCGCGGGTGCGCCACTCCAACTCCCCCGGGATGAAGATCTCCTCCACCCCCGCCGCGCGCGGCTGCGCCTTCAGCCGCCCGCAGAACGCGCCCACCTGTTCGCGGAACTCAGCCAACGGCTGAAACGCCTCAATGTTGATCGCCGTCAGCACCGTGCCCTGGTCCCAGCGGTAATCGGGCAACAGCGGGAAACCCGCGCCGCTTAGCGCGCCCCCCACCAGTTCGATCATCACCCCCAAGGCATAGCCCTTGTGCCCCCCGAACGGCAAGATCGCCCCGCCCTCCAGCGCCTCACGCGGGTCGGTCGTCGGCCGGCCGTCGCGGTCCACGATCCAGCCCTCCGGCACGCGCTCGCCCTTCGCCGCCGCCACCTCCAGCTTGCCGTGCGCCGCCGCCGCCGTGGCAAAGTCCAGAAAGACCGGCGGCTGCCCCGGCCCGCCCGGCAGCCCCCAGGCCAGCGGGTTCGCGCCCAGCGCCCGGCCTCGCCCGCCATACGGCGCCACCAGCCCGCCCGGCAGCGACCCGTTGCACGTCACCTGCCCAATGCAGCCTTGCTCGGCCGCCATGCTCACATACTCGCCGATCCGGCCGGTGTGGTCGCAGTGCCGCAGCACCGCCAGGCCGATGCCCATGGCCGCGGCCTTCTCCATCACCCGCCGCATCGCCTCGGCGCAGGCGTAGTGCCCCAGGTTCCAGCCGCAGTCCAGGAACAGCGTGGCCGGCGTCTCCGCCACAACCGTCAGCGCCCCCGCCGGGTCGAGCGTGCCTGCCCGGATAGCGGCCGTGTACATCGGCACGCGCATCACCCCGTGCGAGTCGTGGCCGACCAGGTTGCTCTCCACCAGCGCCGTCGCCACGCGCCCCGCCACGGCCTCCGGCGCGCCCAGCCCCAGCAAGATGCCCGTCGCCAGCGCCCGCAGTTCCGCGGCGGGCCGCACGATCATGCCCATGCGGTTTGCCTCCGCGGGTGAGTCTCAGGCCTCAGAACCACAGCTTCACCTCCGGCAAGCCCTGCACCGCCTCCAGCATCTGCCGCAGCCCGCGGATCAGCAAGCCCGTGTCGGCCCCCAGCCCAATCAGGTTGAACCCCTGCGCGCGCCGCGCCCGGGCATCCTCCGGCCCGGTGGCGAGCACCCCCGCGGCGATGCCGCGCGCCGCCGCCAGCGCGCGCACCCGCTCGATTTGCTCAGCCACCCCCGGCCCTTCCCATTGGCCCAGATAGCCCTGGCTCGTCGAGAGGTCCGCCGGCCCGAAAAAGATCGCCTCCAACCCCGGCACGGCCAGCAGCGCCTCGATATTGCCCACCGCCTCGTAGCGCTCGATGATCGGCACGATAAGCGTTTCGCTGTTGGCCTGCGCCAGGTACTCCTGAAAGCCCAGCCCCCACTGCACCGCCCGCTCGCCGCCCACGCCGCGCTCGCCCTGCGGCGGGTAGCGGCCATAGCCCAGCCCGCGCGCCACGTCCTCGGCCGTCTTCACCAGCGGCAGCAGCACGCCGTGCGCGCCCACGTCCAGCGCGCGCTTCACGCTGTCGCGCGTCATCTCCGGCACGCGCACCAGCACCGCTGTGGGGCTGCCGCGCACGGCGCGCAGGTGCTCAGTTGCCTCGCGATAGCTCAGATAGCCGTGCTCCATATCCACCACGATCCAATCCATCCCCAACGCCGCCGCGATCTCCGTCACCGCCGGGCTTTCCAGCGTCACCCACAGGCCGTAGGTCGCCGCGCCCGCCCGCAGCTTGGTCCGCAAAGGATTAGCGCTCATGCCGGTCCTCACGCCAGCGCCAGCGGGCGCACCCACGAGCCGGTGCCGCCGCGAATCCGCAGCGGCAGGCAGATAAAGGTGAACTCGCGCACCCCGTCGGCCACCAGGTCTTCAAGCCACAAGTTCTCCACGATGTGAATGCCGCGCTGGATCAGCAGCGCCTCGTGCGCCGTGTCGTCCCAATCCGGCCCCGGGAGTGGGTCGGCGCTGGTGGCATCCAGCCCAAACAGCGCCATACCCTGCCCCGCCAGCCAGCGCGCCGCCGCGCCCGAGATGCCCGGGCAGCCCGCCTCGAACGCTTTCCGGTCGGTCGCATACTGCCGCACCTTGCCGGTGCGCACCAGCACCGCGTCCCCCGGCCGCAGCGCCACATCCTGCGCCGCCGCCTGCAGTTGCTCAACCGTGACCGCCTGCCGATCTGGCACCGGCGTCACGCCGACGACGGCGGCCGCGTCGAGCACGACGCCGCGCATGATGATGGGCGGAATCGTCTCTGCCCCGTGCGCTTGCCAGCCGAAGTCGCCCAGCAGCGGCCGCACCGCCTCCCCGCCGAACACTCGCCCGTGCCGCTGGGCGTGGATCAGCGCGTCAATGTGCGACGACTGGTGCAGCGAGCCATGCACCACCTCCACGCTGAAGCTGTTGCCCAGCATGGCCGCGTCGGCCGCAAAGCTCTCGGGCGTGCGGTACTGGCTCAGGTTAAAGCCCACCACCGAATCGGGCGCCAGGCGCGGCAGGTCATTGCCCAGGTCTACGCCCAGGTCGTAGCGCTTGCCCGTTCGCGCCAATTGCAGCGCCGCCAAAACGCTCTCATCCGAGAGCGCGCTCAGCGCGCCCCGGGGCCGGGTTGCGGTTGCATTCATGGTCTGTCCTCGTGGCCGGCGCCGGGCCAAGGTGGGGTGGGGCGCTCTCCGCCGCGCGCCCGCCGCGCCGCGCCGAGTGTGCGTCAGTGCGCCGAATTACGCCAGTGGCCGGCCGGCGGCGCAACTCGTGGTCGCAATACACCGCCCCCTGGCAGATGGCCTTCCCGGTATTGGCTGTCGTTCAGCGCGGCGTCGAACACGCGCAGATTCGGCTGGCCGGGCTTGCTTAGCAGTTCCGCGGGTTCCGTCAGCCTCTCATGACGCTGCATGGGGTCGTCGGCTCCCGTGTTCTCGGTCATGCCGGCTGGCGTGCCAATCGGTTGTGGAGGCAATCTGGAGGCGTCCGCGGGGCTGGGCGGAAGCGCGGGCGGTCTGCCCTCCCGCCACCCCGCTACAAGATGAACGGGATGATCCGCTTCGTGCGCCGCATGTAAGCGCGATACTCCTCACCAAACGCCTCGGTCAGCGCGGCCTCCTCCACCCGCATGCGCCAGCCATAGGCTACCCCTGGAATGACCAGCATAATCGCTAGGCTGATCCAATTGCTCAGCGCCAGCCCGTAGCCCAAGATCGTGACAAACGTGCCCGCGTAAGACGGATGGCGCAGATAGCGGTACAGGCCCTGGTCATACACGCGCTGCCCCGGTTGGATGGCGACCTCCGGCACGAAATAGCCTCCCAACTGAGCGATGGCCCAGGCTCGCAGCCCCATCCCGCCCGCCATGAGCGCCAGGCCCAGGTAGAAGCTGACCGCCCGCCCCGCCGCGAAGTTAAAGGCGGCCGCCCGCGTGGCTGTCACCGCCAGCGTCAGGGCCAGCACCATGCCGCCCATGATCGCGGCCCGTGACCAGCGGTCGCGGCTGATCGAGCCGGGCCGTCCCAACCGTAGGTTTGCCGCCGCTTCGAGCGCCGCCCAGGCCACGAAGCAGGCCATGAACAGCGTCGTCCCCAGCGGCGAGGGCGAGTACAGGTCAAAAAACATAGCCGTCATCTCGGCCGTCGCGTCCGCTCCCCGATTATACCGGCGGCGGCCGCCAACCCCTGCGCTCACCGGCCGCCGCCCGGCCGTTGCCGCCGGCCGCGCGCCCCTTTCCGCGTTCGCCTCATTCTCCTAAGAGCGCTAGAATGCGCTCGCTGAACCGCTCACCACCTACCCGCTAAATGCACATTCGCACCTGGTTCCACTGTCGAAAACCGAACCCTGACGCGCAGTTGCGGCTGCTCTGCTTCCCCTACGCCGGCGGGGGCGTGTCCGTCTTCCGCGCCTGGCCCGATCGCCTCCCCGCCGAGATCGAAGTTTGGGCCATTCAGCTTCCCGGCCGCGATGGCCGCCTGCGCGAGCCGATCCCCGCTGACCTGCCGACCCTGGCCGCCGCTATCGCCGATGGCCTTGGCCCATTCAGCGATCGGCCCTTTGCTTGTTTCGGCCACAGCCTGGGCGCGCTGCTGGCCTTTGAGTTCGCGCGCGAACTGCGGCGGCGCGGCCAGGTCGAGCCGTCGCGCTTGCTCGTCTCGGCCCGCCGCGCCCCGCAGTTGCCCCGCACCGAGGCGCCGCTGCACACCCTACCCGAACCGCAATTCATCGCCGGCCTCCAGCAGCGCTACAACGGCATTCCAGCGGCGATCCTGGCCGAGCCTGAACTGATGCAGTTATTCCTGCCCATGCTGCGCGCCGACTTCAAGCTAATTGAGTTGTACCAGTATCGCGCCGAAGCGCCGCTGGCCTGTCCGATCACGGCCTTTGGCGGCGCGCAAGACACCCTGGCCCTGCCCGCCGAGTTGGCCGCCTGGCAAGCCCAATCTCACGGCGCTTTCAACCTACAGTTGTTCCCTGGCGGGCATTTCTATCTGCAAACGGCGCTGCCCCAACTCCTGGCCGCCGTCCAGCAGGCGTTGCTCTAAGCGCGGCAGGCGGCCCTCTGGGCGGCCTGCTGGAGCCTGCCGCGCCGCTGTCTCATCCCGCCGCCGCCCTGCGCGCCTCGCTGGGCTGTCGGTCGGGGTGCATCCGGATTTATTGGCTGCCCGCGAATTGGCGCTGCTTTTCCAGCCCCGCGAAGGCGGGGCTTCGCGTTATGTAGCCGCGGTTTCAACCGCCAGGCGCGCCAAGACCGAAAGCGGCCAAAACTATCGGATGCACCCGTCGGTCGGGAGCGGTTGGCCTTCCGTGAACAGCGGAGTAAGATTCACCCTCCAGCGCGCGCGGCCTCGGCCGCCGCCGATCGTGTGCCTGCTTCTCGCTGTAAGGCCTTGCGATGCTCCTCCATCAACTCCTAGATCACTCGGCTCTGGTCTATCCCCAGCGCCTCGCCGTTGAAGATGACCAAGGCGGCCGGCTGACCTACCGAGAGCTGGCCGACCTGTCCAATCAACTCCGCGACCGCCTCCGCCACGCCGGAGTCCGCCCTGGCGACCGCGTCGGGCTTTACCTCCGCAAGTCCATCAACGCAGTCGCCGCCCTCTTCGGCGTCTTGAAAGCCGGCGCGGCCTATGTCCCCGTGGACTTCAGCGCCCCGCTCGCCCGCAATGCCTACATCTTGCAAGACTGTTCCGTCAAGGCGGTCGTGCTCGCGGCCGAATACGCTGAGCGCGTGTCGGCGGCCCTGGGCAGCCGCGACCCGTCGCCCATCCTGCTTCCGCTGGCAGAAACCGGGTCGGGTGTCCCCCTCCGCTTGGCCCTGGACCACCTGCAAGCCCGTGACCCTGCCCCGGCGGCTGCGGTTGAACAAGTGTCGCCCGATGCTCTGGCCTACATCTTATATACCTCCGGCTCAACCGGCCAACCCAAGGGCGTCATGCTCTCGCACCGCAACGCGGTCAGCTATGTAGATTGGGTTACTGAAGTCCTCCATCCCACCAACCAAGACCGCTTCTCCTCACATGCCCCCCTGCATTTCGACCTCTCCATCCTCGATCTCTTTGTGCCCATCCAGCACGGCGCCGCCGTCTTTCTGATCGGCTCAGAACTGGGCAAAGACCCGCTGAGCCTGGCCGCCTTCATCTCGGCCCAGCGCATCACCCGTTGGTATTCCACCCCCACCATTCTGAGTTTGCTGGCGCAGTATGGCAAGCTGTCCCAGCATGACTTCGCGGCCTTGCAGACCGTGCTGTTCGCGGGCGAGGTCTTTCCCCTCAAGCATCTGCGCGCCCTAAAAGCCCTGCTGCCTGGGCCGAAATTCTACAACCTGTACGGCCCCACCGAAACGAACGTCTGCACCTATTACGAAATCCCCCAGAACATTCCGGCCGATCGCGTCCAGCCCTATCCCATTGGCCGCGTGTGCTCCCACTTTCAGGCGGCCGTGCTTGACGAACACGGTCAGACCATCCCGGCCGGGCAAGCTGGTGAGCTGCATGTGCGCGGAACCGGCGTGATGCTCGGCTATTGGAATTTGCCCGAACAGACCGCCCGCGCCTTTCGCCTGGACTCCGCAGGGCGGCGTTGGTATCAGACCGGCGATATCGTCGTGCAGACGGCCGACGGAGATTACGTCTATGTCGGCCGCCGCGATCGCATGGTTAAGAAGCGCGGGTATCGCATCGAATTGGGTGAAATCGAGGCGGGCCTCTATCGCCACCCAGCCGTCAAAGAGGTCGCCGTGGTGGCCCTCATCGATGAGAATGGCGTGCGGATCAAAGCCTACCTGTGCTTCCCCCCGACCGAAAACCGCCCCGCGCTCATTGACCTAAAACGTTTCTGCGCCGAGCACCTCCCCACCTACATGATCCCCGACCTGTTTGCCTTTCCAGACGCCCTCCCCAAGACCTCCACCGACAAAATAGACTATCAACGGCTGGCGCAGTCCAGCGATTGAGGCCTGATCCCATCTCGTCGCCTTCTTCAATCCTGGCCCAGGTCGGGCCATCCAGCTCGGCAGGCCGATGCGGTGGCCTGTGCGCGAGCGCGGCGCGGCCAGGCCGCCGCCTCCCTCCGTCTGGGCGCGTGGCCGCATTTAGTCGCTGGTGTTCCGGGGCGGGGCGAATTGCCTCCGCTGCCGATCGCCTCTATTCTAGTAGTCCGCCGGGCATTCGCCCGGCCCACTTCTCCCTGGCGTTGCCGCGCCGCCATTCTGCCGGTTGGCCTCCCTCGGCGTGCAACTCGCTGCCGAGCCGGCGGCCGTTAGGACAGGTTGGACATCATGGACTTCTCCTGGTCGGAAGAACAACTGAAATTCAAGCAGGCGGTCGTTGATTTTGCCCAAAGGGAATTGAACACCGGGCTGGGCGAGCGCGACGCGCAGGAGCAATTGCCGCGCGAAAACTGGAAGAAGTGCGCCCGGTTTGGTCTGCTCGGCCTGGCTGTTCCCGACGAATACGGCGGCAGCGGGGCCGACGTGCTCACCACCATGCTCGTCATGGAAGGGCTGGGCTATGGCTGCCACGACAACGGCCTCATCTTCGCCATGAATGCCCAGATGTGGAGCGTTCAACATCCCCTCCTCACCTTTGGCAGCGACGCTCAAAAACAGCGCTACTTGCCGGGCCTGTGCCAGGGTGAGTTGATTGGCGCGCATGCCATGTCCGAGCCGGATTCCGGCTCCGACGCCTACAGCCTGCGCGCCCGCGCCACCCGGCAGGCCGCTGGCTACCTCCTCAACGGCGCCAAGATGTTTGTGACCAACGCCCCCGTCGCCGACGTGGTCTTGGTCTTTGCCACGGTTGATCCAGCCAAAAAAGTCGGGGGCGTGACGGCCTTCTTAGTCGAAAAAGGGACGCCCGGTTTCACCGTCAGCCGCAATATAAACAAAATGGGCTTGCGCACCGCGCCCATGGGCGAGGTCATCCTGCAAGACTGTTTCGTGCCGCTGGAGAGCCGTCTGGGGCCTGAAGGCGCCGGCGCAGAGATCTTCAACAGCTCCATGGAGTGGGAACGCAGTTGCATCTTAGGCAGCCACGTCGGGGCCATGGAGCGCCAGTTGGAGCACAGCCTTCGCTATGCCCGCGAACGCCGCCAGTTTGGCCAACCGATCGGCAAATTCCAGGCGGTTGCCAACCGCCTCGCCGACATGAAAGTTCGGTTGGAAACCGCCCGCCTCCTCCTGTACAAAGTGGCCTGGCTCAAGCAGACCGGCCAATCCGCGGTTATGGAAGCCGCGCTGGCCAAACTCTACCTCAGTGAGAGTTTCGTCCAATCCAGCCTGGATGCCATCCGCACGTATGGCGGCTACGGCTACATGACCGAATTTGAGGTCGAACGCGACCTGCGCGATGCCGTGGGCGGAACGCTCTACTCCGGCACCTCGGATATCCAGCGTGTCATCATTGCCCGTTGGCTTGGGCTTTAGGCGCCCCATGCCCCCAACCCGCTCAGCAACTGCCGGCCGCGCCCTGGCCGCCGGCATCGCCGTATTCTTGACAAATCACATCGCCGAGGCTAGATTCGTCCATGCTTCACACTGCTACTTAGGCAGACTGAGTTAGGTCACTTTCATTGTTATGCGCGCGCGCTGGTGTTTGCCGCATTGCCAAGTGGTATGCCAAGGGCCGAGACTCACGCTCGATCACAACCCCACGCCCGCTTTTCCGCCCTCCGGTCCAATCACTCCCGCTCGGCTACGCTGCGCAGCGTATGGCGACTATCCGGACTCAGACCACCTGCCCTTCGCCGGCTGGCGCCTGGGGCGTCCTCTGCCTGAGCAGCGGGTTCGTTTGGGCGTGTAAAGCATCCGGCCATCGCGGCCGCGGGAATGACACGGAGCATGCCAACCGTTGAGGAGCTGCAGGCTTGGCTGGTGTCTCTGCTCGCGCAGCAGCTTGGCCTCGCCCCGGCTGCGCTCACTCCGGCCGACCGCTTCAGCCAGTTTGATCTCGGCCCCTCTCAGGCGGCCGCATTCCTCGCGGCGGTTTCGGCCCAGGTGGGCCGTCCGCTAGCCCCCACACTCGTCTGGCAATACCCCACGCCCCAGGCCCTGGCGCGCCACCTTGTCGGCGCGACCGACGACCCGGCCCCACCTGCGCCTCACCTGCTCGCCATGCCCCTGGCCGACTCGCCCGCCCAGCCCGAGGCGGGTCTGAGCGCGGCGCCCGCCTTGGCGCAGTTGGTCCTGGTCGCGGTGACTGCCGGCGCGCGCCGGCCACATACCCTGGCCTACTTGCGCGCGCAGGTCGCCGACGTGCTCAATCTGCCTCCGGAGTCACTCGCCGCCGCTGAGCCGTTGAGCCACTTGGGCCTCGACTCGCTCATGGCCCTAGACCTCAGCAACCGGATCGAAACCGACTTGGGCGCCGCCGTTCCCATGGCCGCCTTTCTGCGCGGCCCCAGCCTCGCTCAGTTAGCCGATCTGCTGGAAGAACGCCTGGGTGACGCCCCCGCGCCGCACCCCAGCGCCGCCCCCGCCGCCCTCGCCTCGCGGCATCCGCTCACGCGCGGCCAGGCCGCCCTTTGGTACCTCTACCAGATGGCGCCCGACAGCTCCGCCTACAACACCGGCTGGTTCGCCCGCCTCACCGGGCCGCTGGCCCTTGGCGCGCTTCAGGCCGCCCTAAACGCGCTGGTGGAACGGCACCTGCCCCTGCGTTCCACCATCACCACCGAAGCCGGCCGGCCAATCCAGGTCATCCACCCGCCTGCCGCCGTTGAACTTATCGCCCGCCAGACTGGGCCGGACGGCTGGCCGGCCATGCTCGACCAGGACTACCATGCGCCGCTCGACTTAGAGCGTGGCCCGGCCTTGCGCGTTCGTCTGTACCAGCTAGCGGCCAACGAACACGTGCTGCTCCTGGTCATGCCCCATGCCCAGGTAGACTTCTGGTCGCTGTTGATTCTGGTGGACGAGCTTCGGCAGCTCTACTTGGCGCGGCTGACCGGGCAGCCGCCGGCCCTCCCCCAGCCGGCGCGCACCTACGCCGACTACGCCCAATGGCGCGCCGAGCAATTGGCCGGCGCGGAAGGCGAACGGCTCTGGTCGTATTGGTCTCGCCGGCTCAGTGGCGCCTTGCCGGCGCTTGACCTGCCCACCGACCGGCCGCGCCCGCCCCTTGTCACCTATCGCGGCCGGTCCGTCTCGTTCCAGTTGGCCGCCGAGCTGACCTGGCAGATCAAAAACCTGGCCCGCGCTGAAGGCGCTACCCTGCACATGGTGCTGCTGGCGGCCTTCCAGGTGCTCCTGCATCGCTACACCGGCCAAGACGATCTGCTGGTCGGTTCGCTGACGAACGGGCGCAGCCGCCCCGAGTTCAACGACATCGTCGGCTATTTCGTCAATCCGGTCGTGCTGCGCGCCAACTGCGCCGACCAGCCAACCTTTCGTGACTTCTTGAGCCAGACCCGCCAGACCCTGCTAGACGCCCTGGACCACCAAGACTACCCCTTTGCGCAGTTGGTCGAGCGGCTCCAGCCTGGGCCTGATGCCAGCCGCTCGCCGCTGGTCCAGGCCATGTTCGTGCTGCAACAGCCTCACCGCGCGCCCGAGGCGCCGCCCTTCATGCTCGGCCAGGCCGGCGGGCGGGCCGAGTGGGGGCCGCTGCGGCTCGACTCGATTGCCATGCCCCTCCGGCAGGCGCGCTTCGATCTCGACCTGATGCTGTTTGACCATCACAGCGGGCTGACCGGTTTCTTGCAGTACAACACCGACCTCTTCGACCCCCCCACCATCGAGCGCCTCCTGGCTCACTTCCAGCGCTTGCTGGAAGGCATTGTCGCCGATCCTGGCCGCCGGCTGGCGGAACTACCGCTGCTCACCTCAGCCGAACTCGAACACTTGCGCGCCTGGAATGCCACCCACCTGGCGTTGCCGCCCGGCGTGCTGCCCGATTGGATAGCCGCGCAGGCCCAGCGCGCACCGGGCGCGCTCGCGGTCCTGGGCGACGGCGCGGCGCTGACCTACGCCGAACTAGACGATCAGGCCGCGCGCGTGGCCGAGCACCTGCGGGCGCTGGGCGTGGAGCGCGGGGCGCTGGTCGGCGTGGCGTTGGCGCGCCGGCCGAGCTTGGTGGCTGCCCTCCTGGGGGTGCACAAGGCGGGCGCGGCTTATCTGCCGCTAGACCTGAGCTACCCCCCGGCGCGGCTGGCCGACATCCTCCGCGATGCCCAACCGCGGGCCGTGCTGACCGACGCCGACAGCCTCGCCCTGCTGGTCACACTATTGCCGCCGGGCGCTGGTGCGGCCGTCGTAGAGGTGACTGCCGCCTTGCATGGCCCCCCGCCCGCCGCGCCCCTGCCCGAGGTCGGCGTGGCCGACCTGGCCTACGTCCTGTACACCTCCGGCTCAACCGGCCAACCCAAGGGCGTGGCCGTCGCGCACGGCGCCCTGGCGAACTGTATG
>JADZEK010000179.1 GCA_020850595.1 Anaerolineales bacterium | reverse complement strand
GCGGTGCAAAGATCTGAAGCAGGGTAAGATAGTCGTTGGGCAGGGTCGGCATCGGCAATCCTCTTGGCTGAGGGTTGCCGTAGCTTACCCTGCTCTTGCGCATCAGGCGAATGGATAAAGTCCAGCTAAAAGAGGACACACTCAATGAGCCTGCCCCCACTTTCCCTGCGCCTGCGCGAGGGCACTAAAGACTCTCACCGCCTGGCCGAGACGACGCCCTTCATCCGCGCCTTCTTCGCCGGCCGCCTGACGCAGCCAGTCTATGCGAATTTTCTGGCGCAGCTGCGTCACGTCTATGCCGCGCTGGAGGCCCACTTTGAGCGGCACCGCGCGCATCCAATTGTCGGGGCGCTCTACCTGCCCGAGCTGCACCGCACGGCTGCCCTCGACGCTGACCTGGCACACTTCGACCCGTCCGGCGAGTTGGCCGCGCAAGCCCCCCACCCGGCTACGGCCCGCTATGTCGAACGGCTGGCCGAAGCCGCCGGACAGCGCCCCGACCTTCTGGTGGCGCACCACTACACGCGCTACCTGGGCGACCTCTCCGGCGGGCAAGCCCTCCGACGCATTGTCATCAAGATGTTTCCAAGCGCTGCCGGAGGCGCGGGCCTGGCCTTCTACGACTTTCCCGCCATCAGCAACCACAGCGCGTTCAAGGACGCCTATCGCGACCGCCTCGATGCCCTACCCGTGGACGAACCGATTGGCGCGGCGCTAGTGGCCGAGGCCAACCGGGCCTTCGACCTCAATCGCGCCGTGTTCGCCGAGATGCACACCGCCCTGACCGACGCCTGAGGCACCAGACCGGCGCGGCCGAGCAGCCAACGCGCCCCGGGCGCGGCTTCACTTCAGTTCGCTTCAGTTCGCCTTGACAGTCCCCGGGTGGGCCTTTATAATCCTGCCCATCGCCTGCCGGTTGCTTCGGCAGGCATTACTTTGCACAGCACCCGGATCGTAAAGGAAACACCATGCCTCCGCATCCCAAACGCAAGCACTCCAAGGGTCGCCGCGACCGCCGCCGTGCGCACGACGCGCTGACGCCCGCGCCCCTGGTGGCCTGCCGCAACTGCGGCGAAATGCGCCCGCAGCACACCGTTTGCCCCAACTGCGGTCACTACGAGGGCAAGGAAGTCATCGCCGTCAAGAAGGATGAGAAGGGCTAGCCCGCGCCCAGAGAGGCGCTCTGCCCGCGATCACGCCTCACCTGCGATGCCGCATCAAGGCCGTTAACCGCGGCCTTTTTGTTTTCCGCCGCGCACCTGGAGACCGCCATGCTCGACCCGCAAACGACCGCTTTCGTGTTTCCCGGCCAAGGCTCGCAGTCGGTGGGCATGGGCCAGGCGCTGGCCCAGAGCTCGCCCGCGGCCCGCGCCACGTTCGAGGCCGCCGACGCCGCATTGGGCTTCGCGCTCTCGCAGTTGTGCTGGGCGGGGCCGGAAGAAGTGCTGAATGACACGGTGAACACGCAGCCCGCGCTGCTCACCGCCTCAGTCGCGGCGCTGCGGGCGCTGCACGAGCAGATCGGCGACTACGCGCCGCGCCTGGTGGCCGGGCACTCGCTGGGCGAGCTTTCCGCCCTGGTGGCCGCCGGCGCCATGGAGTTTGAAGAGGGTCTGCTGCTGGTGCGTCGCCGCGGCGAGCTTATGAAAGCGGCGGGTGAGCGGGCGCCCGGCGGTATGGCTGCCATCCTGGGCATGGACGCCCCCGCCCTGGCCGAGGTGTGCGCCGAGGCCGGCGCTGCGACGGGCGGGCTGGTGCAGGTCGCCAACGATAACTGCCCCGGTCAGGTCGTCATCAGCGGCGAGTTGGCCGCGCTGGAGGCGGCTATGGAGTTGTGCAAGGCCCGGGGCGCCAAGCGCGCGCGCCGCTTGCCGGTGTCCATCGCCGCGCACTCGCCCCTCATGCAAATCGTCGTGGCCGAGTTCCAACTGGCGGTGGACGCCGTGCCATTCATCAGCCCCGTGCCGGAGTTGGTCGCCAACGTCAGCGCCGCGCCGCTGAGCGACCCCAACGCCATCCGCGCAGAACTGCCCGCCCAACTCACCTCACCGGTGCGTTGGACGGAGACTATCCGCTACATGGTCGCCGCGGGCATCACCACCTTCGTGGAGGTCGGCCCGAAAGACGTGCTGCACGGCCTGCTCAAGCGCATTGACCCCAGCGTCACCGGCCTGACCATGGGCACGCCCGAAGAGGTCGCGGCCATCGCCGCCCGCTAGCGTCCACGCCCAAATTCAGGCGGAGCAGTGGGGCCGGTCAACCATTGGACCGGCCCGGTTGTGGTTGACCTTCAGCCGCGCCTCAGCCGCCTGACGATTGACCATACTCGATCGGCCAGTGGGCGGCTTGGCGGCTGTGGGCGATAGGCGGCTAGCTCGACCGCGGCGGTAACTTCATCCCACGCCGGGTGGCCAACCCGCCGCGCCACTTCGCTCAAAGTTTCGGCCGCGCTGCGCCGGAGGCGCAAGCGGCGCAGCCCAACCTGGTAGGCGGCCAGCAGTCGGCGGCGCTGCGGGTCGGCATCGAGCGCCGAGTAGCCGGGCGACGAGGCCGGGCGCAGCCGCCAAGCGCGCACGAGCAGCCAGACCGCGGCCGTCGCTAGCAACAGCGCCGCGGCCAGCAGCAGCGGCCACAGCGCCGCGCCCAACACCTTGCGCCCGGCCGCCGCCAGCGCCCCCAGTGGTAGTTCGGGCAGGCCCGCCGCGCTGCCGCCGAACAGCCAGCGCTGCACCGGCGCGGTGTAGGGCGAAGCCGTCCAGCCTGGGGTTGGGTCGAAAGGCGCCCAACCGTAACCAGGGAAGTACACCTCCACCCAGGCGTGGGCGTCGTTGGCCCGCACGGTGTAATAGCCCGACAGCGTGTCGTACTGGCCCGCGCCGTAGCCCGCCACCAAGCGCGCCGGAATCCCCAACACGCGCAGCAGCACCACCTGCGCCGTCGCGAACTGCTCACACACGCCGCGCCGATCCACGAACAGGAAGTTGTCCACGGTCTCACTGCCAGGCGGCTGCGGGGGCGGAAAGAAGTCGTAAGGGATGGTCAGCAGATAGTCGCGGATGGCTACGGCCTGGTCATAGACCGTGGGGGCGTTTGCCGCCAACTGGCGGGCCAGGTCGCGCACGCGCGGCGAAAGGTTATCGGGCAACTGCGTGTAGCGCGCGAGGAGTTCTGGGGGGTAGGCCGCGCCCGAGGCCCGCAGTAACTCGGCCGAGAAATTGGGCCGGCGCGACACAATGGTATACGTCGTGCCAGCCTTCAGCGGCTCGCCCACACGCAGGCCGTCGCCCGCGTCGAGCGCCAGCGAGGCCGTGTTCAGATAGGCTTCTACGGGGCGATACGCGGCAAAGATCAGGTTGGGCTGGTCGGTCACGAGGTAGTAGCTCTGCACCACTTCTTCGCCCAGCGCCTGCCCGTCGCTGGGAATGCTGTAGTACACGCCGCGCAGCCTGCTGGAAAGCTCGGTAAGCGTGGTGGCGCGCTGCTCCCAGCCGCTGCCGGTGTAAGTATCGTAGGAGTGAGAGCGCCAGTAGCTCCACGCCGGGGAGCGCACAAACATCACCACGTGGTCGCTCAGCCCGCCGCGATATGTCAGGTCTAGCCGGCTGTCGAAGCCCACGTAGTAGTCGCCGACCTCGTCCGACCAACCATTCACCTGCACCAGTGGTACGGCGGGGTTCACAATCCGCGCTGCCGTCCCGCGCGGGATCGGCAGATCGAGCGAAAACGGCGGGATCAGGGGTCGCCCGGCGAAGTGGGGCGTGAGGCCGAAGACCGCGACGGCCGCCGCCGCCAGCAGCCCGGCGAACGCCAGCGCCGGCAGCCCGGCCCGCGCGAAGGCCGTCGCCGCGCCTGGCCCCAGGGCCGGCTGCCGCAATCGGGCCACCCGCGCGCCGTCAGCCATCTCCGCTGCCGACAACACGGCCAGCAGCAGCACCACGAACGCTAGCGCGAACAGCCCAAACACCGCGTCGCGCGCCAGCGTGGCGGCGACGTAGAGCGTGATCGCGCTCAGCCCCAGCCACGCAAACAGATTGCCGCGCGAACGCAAGTCGAAGCTGGTAATCGCCTGCGCGAACAAGGCA
Organism: Anaerolineales bacterium; assembly: GCA_020850595.1. Taxonomy (GTDB): domain Bacteria; phylum Chloroflexota; class Anaerolineae; order Anaerolineales; family UBA6663; genus JADZEK01. Next base: position 60,759 of record JADZEK010000179.1, on the reverse strand, counting down.
AACTCCGCTTGCGGCAGCGCCCCAGGGGAGAACAGCCGCGCGCACATCAGCAGCAGGGCCAGGTGCAGCGCCACGAACACCCCGAGCCGCACCCAGGCCGATACCTTGGGCCGCGCCGCCGCCCGCCAGCTGTAATAGTGCCCAGCCGCCACGCCCACCACGGCCGCCGCCACCGGCAGCCAAATGAAGCTTACCGCGCCCAGCGCCAGCATGGGCGGCAGCGCCGCGGCCAGTGTCAGCGCCCGCAGCAGCTTGGAGCGCTCGGGAGACGGCGGGATTTTCGGGCGGCGCGGTTTCATGCCTGGGCCTCGCGCGCCTCGCCGTCCGTCAGCGCCTTGTCCCAATGCGGCGACGCGCCGATCAGACGCACCGCCACGCCCGCCGCCTCCAGGTCTCCCGCCAGGCGGCGCGCCTCGATGCCCAACCCGCCGTCGCCCGTGAAGGGGTGCGGGTCCACTAACACCGCCAGCACCCCCAGGGCGCGCTGCCGCAAGCCCGCCAAAGGCGCAAGCGTGTCTGGGTCTGGCGCAGGCAGCACCGCCGCCACAAACGTGCCCGCCGACACACGCAGCAGAGCGTCCCCCAGCGACTCGCTGCCGCCCGCCTCTACCCGCGCCAGGTAATTCAGCAGCGCCCACTCGCTCACCGGCCCAGCCGGCGCGGGCCAGGCGGGGTTGTTGGTCAACAGTGTCACGGGCAGGCCGCGTTCGTGGGCGTGGCGCGCCAGGCTGGCCGCCAGCTTGATGCCCAGTTCCAGCGTGTTGTCGTCTTCGCCGCCCAGGCGCGCCGCTGCCGAGAGGTCGAGCGCCAGCGTCAGCGCGGGTTGCTGTTCTTCGGCGAACTCCCTGACCACCAGCCGCCCTGCGCGGGCGGTGGTGCGCCAGTGCACATGGCGCGGCGGGTCGCCGGGGCGATACTCGCGCACGCCCAGGAACTCGCCGCCCACGCCTGCGCGCGCCAGGCTGGCCTCCACGGCCGGCGCCCGATCAAACAGATCCAGGCGGGTCAGCGGCCGCGTCTCCGGAAAGATCAGCACGCCTTCCGGCCCTTCCACCGGCGCGAGGCGCTGCGCTGCCCAGAACCCAAAAGGGGCGCGCGAGGCCAGCCTTACAGGCCCAAACGGGAACCATCCGCGCCGCGCACAGGTGACAGCATAGGTCAGCGGGGCTGCCTGGCCCGTCGCCAGGAAGGGAATGAACAGCGGCAGGGTACGGTCGGCCGCCGGCGCGGGTGCGCACGTCTCCACTCCGGTCACTTGCAGGGCCGGCAGCCGCCCGGTGTTAGTCAGTGTGAGGGTGACCGTGAGGCTGTCACCGGCCGCGGGGTTAGGCTCAACCGCCAGCGCTGCGCCGTTCACCAACCGGGACGGGCGCAGGCCGCGCAACATGCGGTGCGGCAGCCCCCATGTCGCCAGCAGCAGCGCGGCGGCCAGCGCGGAAAGAACGTACAGCCAGCCGACCTGGGTTTGGTTGGCGAAGAAGTAACAGCCGAGCGCCAGGCCGGCCAGGCCCCACCCGCGGCGCGTCGGCTTCATGGCTGGCAGGCCTCGACGCGGCGCGCGCTATTCTAGGCGCCCGAGAAAGAACAGGACGAGGGCGCCGACCGCCATCCCCCCCAGAAAGGCGGTGGGCGATTCGATGCCGGAGAAGGCGACGAGCAACGCGCCGAGGAACGCCCCAGCCAGCGACCGACCCCACCAGCTGCGGATGATTTTCTGCCAGGGTATATTGCGCATGAGTTAAACCGGAACGCGAACGGTAGCAAGGATGGATTGAACGACGGCCTGCGCGGCGGCCAGCCCGCGCGACCGGGTGAGCACGCGATGGCCCATGACGGCCGGGGCCACGATCTTCACGTCGTCAGGCGTCACAAAATCGCGGCCGGCCAGCAGCGCCAAGGCCTGCGCCGCGCGCTGCAAAGCCACGCCGCCGCGCGGGCTGACGCCCAAGATCACATCGGGATGCGCGCGCGTGGCCGACACCAGCCGCACCAGGTATTCCTTCAGCGGGCGGGCCACCGCCACCGCCAGGGCCGCCTGCTGCAAGTGCAGCACGTCGGCCAGCGTCAGCGCCGGCTGCACGGCATCCAACGGATTGGCATGTTCCTCGCGCTCGAGGATCAGCACCTCGGCCGCCTCGCCCGGATAGCCCAGCGAGAGCGAAAACAAGAAGCGGTCGAGCTGCGCCTCCGGCAGCGGGAAGGTGCCGCTGGTTTCCACCGGGTTCTGGGTGGCGATGACGAAGAACGGCTGGCCCAATGGCCGGGTCACGCCGTCGCTGGTCACCTGCCCTTCGGCCATCGCTTCTAGCAGGCTCGACTGCGTGCGGGGTGTGGCCCGGTTGATCTCATCCACAAGCACGACGTGCGCGAACAGCGGCCCTGGCACGAACTGGAACTCCTGTCGCCGCTGATCAAACACGCTGCTGCCGGTGATATCGCTGGGCAGCAGATCGGGTGTGCACTGAATACGCTTGAAGTCCGCCGCCAGCGACTTGGCCAGCGCCTTCGCTACCAGTGTTTTTCCTAAGCCCGGCACGTCCTCCAGCAGCAAGTGGCCGCGGGCCACCAGCGCCGCCAGAATCAGGCGCAGCTTGCCGGGTTCCACCACCGCCGCCGCCTGAATGCCAGCCGCCAGCCGCGCCAGCAGCTCGGCGGGCGAAGCAGCGGTGGGGCGAGTGCGAGGCTCAAGCATGGCGGCCATTCTAACATGGGCGCGGGAGGCGAGGCGGGCCGAGGGCGAGCCGGGAACTGTTCGGCCGGCGGCATACGGCGCTTGGCGTTGGAGGACACGGTGGTCGCTGGGGACCCGCGGGGCGGCCGAGTCGGAGCGCGGCGATGCTGCCGACCGGCTCACAACCCACTGGACCGAGCGGATCGGTACTTCCAGAAACGCTCGCAGCATGCTATAACGGCGGCATGTTTGGCGAACGCAAGACGACGGTGCGCCCGGCCAACCCAAGCGACCGCAACACCATCCTCACCCTGGTCCGCTTTGAGACCCACGGGCACGCCCACCTCGACTGGAGACCGGTGGAGGATTGGCTCGGCACGCAGCCGTATCTGCTGGCCGAGCGCGGCCGGCGCGCCCTGGGCGCCTTGGCCGCTCCGCCCGACCCGCCCGACACCGCATGGCTGCGCCTGTTCGTCGTCGTGGACGACGTGCCGCCGGTCGAGTTGTGGAACCTGCTCTGGCCGCGCACGGCGCAGGCGCTCGCCGCCGCGGGAGTGCGCACCGCCGCCGCTCTCAGCCTGGACAGCTGGATTGACCCGCTCGTGAAGTCAGCCGGTTTTCAGCAGACGCACTCCGTCGTCGTGCTCTCGCGCCGGCGTGGGCCGGCCCCTAGCCCCAGCCCTTCACCGGCCCGTATCCGCCCGGCCCAACCCGCCGACTACGAGGCGGTCGCCGCGACCGACTTGGCCGCCTTCGCTTCGCCCTGGCAAATGTCTGCGGCTGTCATCGCCGACGCCATCCGCCGCGCCGACTATCTGACCGTCGCCGAAGTGGAGGGCCAGGTGGCGGGCTACCAACTCACCACGCCGACCAGCCAAGGGGCGCACCTGGCTCGCCTTGCAGTTCAGCCGGCCTGGCAGGGCCAGGGCATCGGCGGCGCGCTCGTGGCCGACCTGATTGAGCACGCCAACCGCCGCAACTATCGTGAGTTGACTGTGAACACCCAGGACAATAATGCCGGCTCGCTGGCCGTTTACCAGCGCCTGGGCTTCGTGCGCGGCGCGGTGCAGTACCCAGTGTACTTGCGCGCCCTCCGCTGAGACCTGCCACCCGTCATGAGCGCCCTCGGCCGCACCCTCCCCAACGCGCGTCTCCGCCGCACCTTGCTCGCCATTCAGGATGTGATGGGCCAAAGCGGTCTGACCACCATCCTGCGGCAGGCGGGCTTGCAGCGCTACGTCGGCGCACTGCCCCCCGCCGACCAAAGCCCCGGGCCGCAAGCCACCGAATACGCCACGCTCATGCAGGCCATTGAGAACTATTACGGGCGCGGAGCGCGCGGCACGCTGATGCGCATCGGCTATGCCGCGTTCCTGCGCCTGGTGCGAGAGCGGCGCGCGCAGGCCGCCTTTTACCGGCTGTGGTTCCGGCTGCTGCCGCTGGCGGCTCGGCGCTGGCAGGTGTTGGGCTGGCTGGCACGCGAGCTGGCCGGCCCCGGCGGGCGGGTGACCGTCCATCGCGACGATCAGCACATCAACGTCGTGGACCACACCAGCGACCCCACGGCTGGGCGCCAGCGCGACCAGGCCATTTGCTGGATGACGGTGGGTGAGATACAAGAAGCGCTCAAGTGGGGCACCGGCCAGGAGTACGAGGTGACCGAGATGGCCTGCCGCGCCAAGGGCGACGCCGCCTGCCGCTTCGAAGTGGGAGCGCCCATTGGCTGAGACCTTCACCCCAACGCCGGGCAGCCTGACCGCCTCCGATGGTCTGAAGCTGCGCACACAGCACTGGGCGCCGTCCGGCCCGCCCAAGGCGCTCGTGATGATGACGCACGGCCACGGCGAGCACAGCAGCCGCTACCTCCACGTTGGCGCGGCGTTCGCGGCGGCCGGATACGCTGCGGCGGCCTATGACCTGCGCGGGCATGGCCGCTCCGGCGGGCCGCGCGGCCACACGCCCAGCTACGCTCAACTGCTCAACGACGCGCAGCTCGTCTTCGATTGGGCCGGGCGCGCCCTGCCGGCTCCCAAAGCCTTTCTCTATGGGCACAGCCTGGGTGGACAGATCACGCTGGCCTTCGCCCTCGACCGCAAGCCGCAGGTGGCCGGCGTGGCCGTCAGCGCGCCCTGGCTGCGCCTGAAGTTCGTGCCACCCGCCTGGAAGGTGCGCCTCGGGCTAACGCTGAGCCGCGTATGGCCGACCTTCACTCTGTCCAGCGGGCTGGACAAATCGCAGCCGATGGCCCATGACACGACCTGGCTAAGCAGCTTTCCTGAGCTTGAGCTGACTCATACCAAAATATCGGCCAGGCTGGGCGCAGCGGCCCTGGCGCAGGGGGCGGCTGTGCTGGCCCAGGCCGCCGAGTTCCGGCATCCACTGCTCGTGTTGCACGGCGGCGACGACCAGATCATGGACCCCGACGGCTCACGCGCTTTCGTGGCGGCCGCCGGCAGCGCCGATAAGACGCTCAAGGTCTATCCCGACCTGTATCACGAAGTCCACAACGAGCACGCCGAGCATCGCGCCGCCGTGCTGGCCGACTTGATCACCTGGTTCGACGCGCACTGAGCGCCGCCGGCCGGTCGCGGGCTGGGGCTATAATGCGCGCCATGAGCACCGCGCAACGGCTGCGCTACGGGGCAGGTTACATGGTGCTGGCGGCCCTGCTCGCCACGCTGGTTTTCATGGTTGTGGCGCGGCGACCGGCCGGGCAAGCGGTGGTGCTGCCCGACCCAGCCACGCCCGCGCCTCTGCGGGTGCACGTCGTCGGGGCGGTATGGCAGCCGGGCGTGTACGCTCTGCCGCCCGGCAGCATCGCTCAGGACGCTATCGAGGCGGCGGGCGGCGCAACCACGACGGCCAACTTGCAGGGCCTGAACCTGGCAGCCCTGCTGCACGACGGCGAACAAATCATTGTGCCCCAACTGGCCGGGGTCGAGGGCACCAACGCGCCGGCGGGCGGCGCGGCCCCTACCCCGCCTGGCAACACCACCGCGCCGGGCGAGTTGATCAACGTGAACACCGCCACCGCCGCCGAGCTTGAGACCCTGCCCGAGATCGGCCCGGCACTGGCCCAACGCATCGTAGACTACCGCACGGCCCACGGCCCGTTCACCGCGCTGGATGACCTGCTCAACGTGAGCGGCATCGGCCCGGCCACCCTCGACGCCATCCGCGGCCTGATCACGCTGACGTAGCCTACGCGCACAGGGAACGCTCGGAATGTCATCGCTCGTGCACGCCAACAAACGTCTCTGGCAGCGGCATGTGATTGCTGAGAACCGCCGCAGTATCGAAGGGCTGCTGGCAACGCTCACCGCCGAGCCGCTGTACGTGATCATGGCCACCGGGGCCGAGCACCGCGGGCGGGACGCCGTGGCGGCCTTCTATACCGGGCTGTTCGTTTCGATGCCCGACGTGACCTTCGCGCTGCAAGCCGCCTACATCGGCGAGAACGGCGTAGTCGAGGAGTCGGTGCTGGTGGGCACGCACACCGGTGACCTGTTCGGCCTGGCCCCCACCGGCCGGCCCGTCCACCTGCCGCTGACCATCGTCTTCCCCATGGTGAACGGCGATATCCTGGGGGAACGCATGTACTTTGACATGGACAGCCTCCAGCGCCAGCTTGGGCTGCGGGCTTAGCGCATGGAGGCCGTCTACCACCGCGCGGTGCTGGCCGAGGCGGTGGGCGGGCAGGTATCACCGCGTGCGCTGGCCGCCATGAGCGCCGCCAATGTGGGACAAGATTCGCTGCGCGGACTGCTGCACTTCGCCTGGCACTTCGACAACAGCCTGTTCGCCGAGGGGCTGGCCGACATGGAACAGTGGCGGGCTGAGGCGGCCCCGGCCGCGGACCCCGCCACCGCCTGGGCCGCCTTCGGCCGCCTCAGCCACGCCGCGCAGGACTTCTATTCGCACTCAAACTCCGTTGCCCTATGGCGCGCCCGTTTTGCCGGGCAAGCCGCGCCGCCAGTGGACTCGATTGACGGTCTCGATGGCGCGCTGCTCAAAGAGCCGCGCCTCAAGTCCGGCCGCGTTTATCTGCCCTGGGAAGCGCTGGCGCTGGTGGCAGCGCTGCGCCCGCTGGCCAAGCGGCTGCTGCCGCGCGACGCCCACGCCTGGATGAACCTTGACCGGCCCGACACCGGGCCGCTGTTCGCTTACTCGCTGGTCGCGGCGCGCCAGCGCACCCGCGCCGAGTTCGACCGCACGCTGGCCGCCATCGGCGAGGCGCAGGGCGAGGCGGCCATGCGGGCCTTTCGCGACCTCTAGGCCGCAACGCGGGGCTGTCACAAACCGGCTGTGGGCGGTGTGGATAGGAGTAGATGGCCGCCACGCGCGCGCCACAATGCCGGGCCAATTGCGCATGACCGCCACCCGGCCTATCGCCGCCCCGAACGCCATGTATGTGTCTCCGGCGCGATTCGGTGTGATGACAGTCGGCGGGTTGATCATCACACGGCAACACAGGCAAGGAATTGGGGTGCTGTTAGGCAACGGTGGCTGTCTCTAACCTTTCACTCGACCAGCGGCCCGAACCCGAGCCGGACGCCACCCGGCCCGTGGCGACATCAGCTGACGCCGAAGCCGCGCTCGAAGCCGCCTTCGCGGAGCACTACGCCCGCGTCTACGGCGTGCTGTTTCGCCTGCTCGGCGAGCGCGCTGCCGCCGAAGACCTGGCGCTGGAGACTTTCTGGCGGCTATGGCAGCGCACCCCACGCGACCGTGCTAACCTGGGCGGCTGGCTGTATCGGGTGGCGCTGCGGCTGGGCTACAACGCCCTGCGGGCCGCCCGCCGCCGCGCGCACTATGAACTGGCTGCCGGGGTGGCAGCCTGGGAGCAGAGCGCCCCACCCGACCCGGCCCGCGCCGTCGAACTGGCCGAGGAACGAGCGCGAGTGCGGGCGGCGCTGGCCCAACTGCCCGAGCGCGACGCCCACCTGCTGATGCTGCGCGAGGCCGGGCTGTCGTATAAGGAACTGGCTGCCGCGGTAGGGGTTGCCCCCGGCTCGGTGGGCACGCTGCTGCACCGCGCCGCGGCAGCCTTCGAGCAAGCCTACGGACCACCAGGCCACGGCGACGCCGGGTAGAGGAGAAGGCGAATGCATATTTCACATGCCGACCTGCGCGCCCACGCCGACGGCGAACTGAGCGTGACCCGCGCGGTCGAGGTGGACCGCCACCTGGCCGGGTGCCCCGACTGCCGGGCGCGCCGGGCGGCCGTGGCTGCCCAGGCCCAGCGGGTTCAGGCCCAGCTCGCCGCACTGGCCCCCGCAGGCCGAGACGCGCCGCGCCCGCTTGGGGCCGTGCGGCAAGACCTACAGGAACGTCAACGAAAGGATGGTGTGAAGAACATGCCGAAACTTCTGAGCCGCCGGCCACTGTGGGCCGGCCTGGCTGCGGCGGCGGCGCTGGCCGTGGCCTTTAGCTTTGCGCCGGTGCGGGTGTGGGCGGGTGAGTTCCTGGGCCTCTTCCGCGTGCAGCAGGTGACCGTGGTGCCGGTGGATATCACCCGGCTCAGCAGCCTCAACAACGACCAGAACCTGTCTGAGCAGATTATGCAGCTCTTCTCCGAGTCGGTGGACGTTACCGATGAAGTTGGCGCCCCCGTCGTCGTGGCCAGCGCGGCCGAAGCGGGTCAGATGGCGGGCTTTACGGTGCGCGGCCTGGCCGGCCCCGGCACTGAGCCGATCTACACCGTGCAAGACGGAGGCGCGTTCAACGTCACGTTTGATGTGGTTCGGGCGCAGGTTATTCTAGACGCCGCCGGCCGCAGCGATTTGCAGCTGCCCGCCTCGCTCAATGGCCGGCAGATCGGCGTCGTCATCCCAACGGCCGTGACGGCCGCGTACGGCAGTTGCCCGACCGCTGACCTGGCAGATTATGAGGGCGACCGCCCGCCGGCCGACTGGGTCGCGCGCCGCACCTGCGTCATGCTGGCCCAGGCGCCCAGCCCCACCGTGGACGCGCCACCAGACCTAGACGTAGCGGGCCTGGCCGAATTGGCCTTGCAGTTCACCGGCATGTCGGCGGAGGAAGCCCGCCAGTTCAGCCAGACGGTGGACTGGACCTCGACGCTGGTCGTGCCCATCCCGCGCAACGCGGCCGAGTACGCGCAGGTGGAGGTGGATGGCGTGACCGGCACGCTGATCTACAGCCCGGACGATGAAGCGCAGCCGCAGCGCTACCTGCTGATGTGGGTCAAGGACGGCATCATCTACGGCCTGAGCGGCTACGGCGACTCGGCCGCGGCCGTCGGCCTGGCAAGCACCATCAAGTAAAGCGGTGGCGGCCGGCGGTCGCCTGAGCGCCGGGCCGCTGCGCGCTGTGAGCACGTCGTTGACAACTTACGCCATTGAAACGAACGGACTTCGCAAGGAGTTCGGTGAAAACGTCGCCGTGCGCAACCTCACCCTGCAAGTGCGCACGGGTGAGGTCTTCGGTTTCTTGGGGCCAAACGGCGCCGGCAAGACCACCTCCATCAAGATGCTGTTGGGCCTCGTCGCCCCGACCGCCGGCACGGCCCAACTGCTCGGCCGGCCGCTGGGCCGGCGCGAGGCCCGCGCCAAGATCGGCTTTCTGCCTGAGCACTTCCGCTTTCACGATTGGCTGACCGGCGAGGAATTTCTGCGCCTGCACGGCGAGTTGTACGGCATACCCGCCGGGCCGCTGCGAACGCGCCAGGCCGATCTGCTCGAGCTGGTCGGCCTCACGGCCTTTCGGCGTAAGCCGCTGCGCACCTACTCGAAAGGCATGCTTCAGCGCGTTGGGCTGGCGCAGGCCCTGCTCAATGCGCCCAGCCTGGTCTTCCTCGATGAGCCGACCAGCGGCCTCGACCCCGTCGGCCGCCGCCTGGTACGCGACATCATTCGCGACCTACGCGCCATGGGCACCACGGTTTTCTTGAACTCGCACCTGCTTAGCGAAGTCGAGATCACTTGCGACCGCGTGGCCTTCATCAAGCACGGCGAGGTGGTGCGCCTGAGCGATCTCAAGGCGCTCGTGGAAGGCGAAACCCGCGTAGTCGTGCGCGCCGGCGGCCTCACACCCGAAGTGCTGGCCGGGCTGGCCCAGCACGGCCGCGACGTGCGCGCCGATGATCTCCAGGTCACCCTCACCGTTACGGGCGAGGCCGATTTGCCTGCCCTGGCTCGTTTCCTGGTCGAGCGCGGCTGTGACGTGTACGCCCTCACACCGCAGCGGCTTTCGCTGGAGGATCTGTTTGTGCAGATCGTCGGTGCCGATGGCGGGCTTTGAAATGGCCCGCCCCCACCCCACGCTGACCATCACCCGGCTGACCTTCTTGGAGGCCGCCCGCCGCCGGATTGCCCTGGCCGCGTTCGTCCTGGGGCGAGCCTTCCTCGTGCTCTACGGCATCGCTTTCTACTTCATAGTCCATGAAACCGGCCTGCCCGGGCCGGATGACCCGGCCGGCGCGCTGCTGCGCGGCCAGGTCTACAACTTCCTGGGCCTGATGGGGCTGTACGCCGTCAACTTCCTCACCATCGCCATGGGCGCGCTGGTGGCCGCCGACACCCTGGCCGGCGAGATCGGCACTGGCACAGTACAGGCCCTCGTGACCAAGCCCATCCAGCGCGCCGAAATTGTGCTAGGCAAGTGGCTCGGTTTCGCCGGACTGCTGGCGGTCTATCTGCTGCTGATGGCCGGCGGACTGCTGGGCATTCTGTACACCCTGGCCGGCTACACGCTGCCCAATGTGCTCACTGGGCTGCTGCTCATCTACCTGGAAACACTCATCATCATGTCGCTGACGCTGGCCGCGAGCAGCACGGTCTCCACCCTGGCCACCGGCGGCGTGGTGTTTGGCCTGTGGGGTCTGGCCTTCATCGGTGGGTTTGTCGAACAGGCCGGGGTGCTCCTGCGGAACGACACGGTTGTTAAGTTGGGCATCCTCTCGAGCCTGATCTTACCTACCGAAGCCGTCTTTCGCCGCGCAGCGTATCTGATGACATCGCCGGTGGCGCAGTCGCTGGGCTTCGCCAGCGGGCCGGTGTTTGTGCTGTCAGTGCCGAGCGAAGCCAGTGTGGTATATGGCGCGCTCTACCTGCTGGCGCTGGTCATGCTGGCCGTCCGGCAGTTCAATCGCCGCGACTTATAGGCGGTAGCGTCTCAGCCTGGTCGGGGATGGTGGGTTTGTGCCCGGCGGCGCGCTTAGCCCCGACGCTGGTAGAAATCGAGCACCCGTGTCAGCCACTCTTCGGGCTGCTCGCGGTGCACGGTGTGCGCCACCCCGGCCGGCAGCCACAACTCCGCGCCGGGGATGTTCTCGGCCAAATACTGTGCGTGACGGCCGGGCGCGTTCACCCGATCGTTCGCCCCCTGAATCACCAGCACCGGCCGGCGCACGCGCCCCAGATCGGCCGGTGTGTAGTTAGGCTCAGCGATGATTTCAGCCACCGTCAGCCGCAGCAGGTCGCGCCAATAATCGGGGCCATGCGTTGGGCCGTGCAGCGCCTGCATGTCATCCCGCCACTGAGGCGCATCGCGCGTCACGCGGTCGGGGTCGAATAGCGCCGGCTCTTTGTCAATCAAGTCCTGGCTCACGTAGCCGTTGGCCGCCTGCGGAATGCACGTCGCCACCACCTCCGGGTGCTCCAGCAGGGCCACCAGCACCACGTTGCCGCCGTTGCTGTGGCCGATCAGGTGGGCGCGCTCAAAACCCAGCGCCCGCACCAGCGCCGCGGTATCGGCCGCCAGTTCGCGAAAGCGGTAGCTCCGGTTGGGGTTGGCGCTCTGGCCGTGGCCGCGGCAATCGGGCACGATGACGTGATAGCCGGCCCGCGCCAGGCGCGGGGCCATCACGTCCCAATCGCTGCGGCCGGTGCCGGTTGAGCCGTGGATGAGGACCAGCGGGACAGCGTGCGGCAGCGGCATGCCGAACGTTTCATAGTAAAGCCGGGCGTCATTGACGGTCATCCAGGGCATAGGGGGCCTATAGGATGCGTTGACCAAACAGGGAGGCGGTCAGGTCTACCGCCAGCCGCGCCGTGCGATTACGGTCGTCCAAGATGGGGTTGACTTCCACGATGTCCAGCGACCGCACCTGGCCGGTGTCCGCCAGGATTTCCATGAGCAAGTGCGCCTCGCGATAGGAGAACCCGCCCGGCACGGGCGTGCCGACCCCCGGCGCCTCGCCTGGGTCAAGCGAGTCCATGTCCAGGCTAATGTGCAGCCGGGCCAGCGGCCGCAAGTGGGCCAGGGCGCGCCGCGCCACCACCGCCATGCCTAGTTCGTCAATCTCGCGCATCGTGAATACCAGCATACCTGAGTTTACCAACGCCAGCCGCTCGGCCGGATCAATGTCGCGCGCCCCGATCAGCACCGCCTGCGCGGCGGTCAGCTTCGGCCCCACCCGCCCAATGTCGGTCAACTCCGGCGGGCCGAACCCCAGCAACGCCGCCAGCGCCATGCCGTGCACGTTGCCCGAGGGCGAGATCTCCGGCGTGTTGAAGTCGCCGTGCGCGTCCACCCAAATGACGCCCACCGGGCCGCGGTGCAGCGCCATCGCCGACACCGTACCGATGCTGATGGAGTGATCGCCGCCCAGGAACACCGCCACCTGGTCGTGCTCCAGGCAGCGGCGCGTGGCGGCGTACACGTCGCGGCACACCCCGGCGATGCTCGCCAGGTGCCGAGCACGGCTGTTGTCCGGCGGCTCGTTCTCGGGCAGCGGCACCGGCAGGTTACCGTTGTCGCGCACCGTATGGCCCAGGCCGCGCAAGCGCTGGTGCAACCCAGCGTAGCGCACGGCGCTCGGCCCCATGTCTACCCCGCGCCGCCGCTGACCCAAATCCATCGGCACCCCAAAGATGTGGATCGTTTCGCTCATTGAGCGCCTCCTGCCAACAGCTGCGCCAACAACCACGCGCCGCAGGGGTTCGCGTCTAGCCCGACGGGTTGGCTGCCCAGCCCGCCCGCGAAGGCCAGGCTCGTGACCCACAGCCGCCCCGCGCCGAGGCGCGCCTCCACCAGATACTCCGCCCAGAATAGCTGCCGCGCGTCGAACCGCCGCCAGCATGGCTCTACGGCCGCGTCGCTGCCCAGGTGCGCGCGCAACGCGGCCAGGTCGAGGGCGAAGTCGGTGGCGACGCTGAAATGGCGCATGTCCACCAGCCGCGGCTCACCAGCGGCATATACCTGAGACCACAAGGCGTGCTCGCCAACGCGGTGGATGGCTTCGCGCCAGAACGGCAGCGCCCGCGTGAAGCGGTCATCCGGCGCGCGCAGCCACCACACGCCCTGCCCGCCCGCGCGCACCCGCGCCAACGCCTCCGGGGTCAGCGCATCGGTGAGAAACGGCTGTGCCAGCGGCGCGGCCCCCAAATCTACCACAGCCGCCTGCCGGTCGAGCCGGCCCAAGGGTTGGTTGTGCCGCAGCGGTCCCGCCACCGGCAATGGCCGGGGCAGTCGAGGCCGCGGCACGGCCCACAGCGTCCAGCGGTTCTCGAGCGCGCGCGTGATCCCGCCCGACAGCGTCACGTCCAGCGTGACCGAGAGCACTAACTCGGCCGGGTGTGCCCCGGCTGCCTCCAGCGTGGCGGTGATCACCGCCACCTCGCACACCTGGGCCGCGGGCAGCCGGTCAATGACGCGCTCCCCCTCTGCCAGCGTCTGGTTCCCGGCATCGGCCAGCCGCCAGCGCAACGCGCCGCCGCTGATCTCCCCCAGCCCATTCGACAGCAGGAGGTGCAGCTCGGCCCGCTCGCCCGCCCACCACGTATACGGATCGCGGTAGGCCGGCCGGTCGCCGCCGACCCACCGCCGCCGCCGTTCGCGGTCCAGCAGCAGGACCGCGTCACCGTTGAAAGATTGCCACTGCTCGCCCACGAACTTCAGCTCGCCCGCGTCATCCACCATGCCCGAGGTCGTGATCGGCGTGTCGGCCCACCCCGACACCACGTCTCCGCCGGTAGCACTGTGGCGGCGCGTCAGCTCAAGGAGGTGCTTGCGAACAGCCGTCGCCTGCCGCCTGGCCGCCAACGCCAGACCGCGGCCGCCATCGGTCACGCCTGCCGCGGCTAACCGCTCGCGGTGGGCGCGCTGCGCCAGGTAGTCGTCGCGCAGCAGGGGCGTCGGGTCGGTGAGCCACCACGGCGGCGATTCGAACTGGCTGTAGTCGCGGCCCGTGTCGGCGTCGCAGAACTCGCCAGACAACCACGGCTTCGCGGGCCGGTAAGCGCGGTCCAAGTGTTCCATCAGCGGCTGGAAGAAATGCGGGTCGGTGTAGAAGTGGTAGTCATAGAAGTCGCTCAGGGCCGTCGCCGCGCCGCCATACGCTTCGGCCGAGCCGCTGTTGTCGCATAGCAGCGCGTTGGGCAGCCACTCCCGCGCCAACCGCGCCAGCGACCCCAGGAAGGCCGGGTTGACGGCGCTGTTAAGCTCACACCCCAGGCTCAGCACCACGATAGAGGGGTGAGGGTGCAGCCGCCGCAGCAGCGTCGCATACTCATCACGCGCCAGCGCCTCCATTTTGGGCGTGACCTTGGGCAGCCACATCGGCAGTTCCAGCCACAGCAGCATCCCCAACTCGTCTGCCGCCTCGAACGTGGCCTCGTCCGGCACGAACAAGCAAAGCTTAATCAGGTTGAAACCCAGTGAGCGCGCCTGGGTGAACTGCTTCTCAAGCATGGCCCGCGTCGGCGTGGGCCGGATCAGGTCCGGGTGCCAGCCCCAATCGAGTACGCCGCGCAGGTGCAGCGGTGCGTCGTCCAGCCACAAGGTGCCGTCGGGCCGCGTCTGCACCGCCCGCAGCCCGACGCGCCGGTCGGCCCGCGCCGCCAGCACGCCGTCCTGCCACACCTCGATGCTCACGGGGTGCAGGCATGGGTTGCCCGGCTGCCAACGCGCCAGTCCGGCCGTGCTCACCGCTAGCGCAAAACGGCCCGCTCCCGCGCCCAGCCGCGCCGCCGCCGCCCGGCCGGCCAGGTGCAAACGCACCTCGGCCGACCCGGCCAGCCCCTGCACCAGCCCATCCAGCACCAGCCTGTCATCGGCTAGCGGCCTCACCCGCAGGTCTGCCAGCGTTACGTCAAAGCAGCGCAGCCGCAGGCTCTGCCACGGCCCGCCAAACGCCGTCAGCACATCCGGCAGAAAGCCGCTCAGCGTCTCGCGCAGCGGGTACGTGTCGCCGGGTTTCCACACCTCCAGTTCGATCTCGTTCCGGCCCGGCCGCGCCAGTTCGGTCACATCCAATTGGAAAGCCGACCACAGGCCTGCGTGCTCGCCCGCAGCGCGGCCGTTGAGCCGCACTGTCACGTGAAAGCTTATGGCGTCAGCTTCGAAGACCACGCGGCGGCCGGACGTGAGCCAATCGGCGGGCAGGCTGACGGTGCGCTGATACAGCGCGGGGCCGTCGAGGCGCTTATCGGACAGGTGGACCTCCCAGGCGGAGGGTACGGGGATCGTTTGGGGAGCGCGGCCGGCGAGCGAGAAAGTCCAGTCGCCGTCGAGCGGCAGGTGCGGGGCAAGCGCGTTCTCGCGGAAGGGCGGCACCGGTCAGGGCTGCGGTTGGGGCCGGGCCACGCGCGCCGCGAGCATTTCGCGCAGCCGCGGGTGGTCGGCGTACACACCACGATATTCCGGCGGCAGCATGGCCGCCAGCGTGCACATGATCTGGTCGGTGAACTCATCCAGCCGCGGCCCCTTGGCGCGGCCGTCGCCGGGCAGCAGGAAGGCAGGCCCAATCAGGCAATGCACTTTGGGCCGCCGCAAGCGCTTCCAACTCCTGGCGATGTTCTCGGTGCCCGTAATCGCCATCGGGATCAGCGGCACCTTGGCCCGGTCGGCCAGGTAGGCTGCGCCCGGCTTGCCCTGGATCAGCGCGCCCGTCGGCGAGCGCGTGCCCTCCGGCGCCACGCCGAGTATCCGCCCGGTTTTGAGCACCCGCAGCGCCCCTTTCATGGCGTCGGTGTCGGCCTCGCCGCGTGTCACCCAAATGACGCCCACCGCCTCCAAGAGCTGCCGCACCCCCAGCGTGCGCCGCCACTTGTCGGCCCCAAACATTACGGCCCGCCCAGTCACGTTGGCGAACACCAACGGCGCGTCGAACACGCTGAGATGATTGGTCACCACCAGGTACGGCCCATGCGGCGGCAGGTTTTCGGCTCCGGTGACGGAGTAGCGCCACAGTGTGTGCACCAGCAGCCGAATGAAGCCGTGAATGAAGTTGTAGACGCCCAACGGCGCGGGCGTGGGGTCGGTCACCTGACCATCAGTTGTCATGGGCGTCCTTCCGCGAATACTGTGAACTGCTCCACCGCGCCGCCGAGCACATCGGCAGCGAGAGAAAATGCGCGCGTCTCTCCCGGCAGCAGGCCCGGCGCCAGCGTCTGCTTGCGGTAACCCGCCAGCGCGCCGCTCGCGTCGTAGAGCGCCAGCGCCAATTGCGACGTCGCCAGCGCCTGTTCCGAGGGGTTGGTCACCTCCCCCGCCACGCTCCACCGCCCGGCCAGCAGCCCGCTCGCGGTGATCGTCACCGGGAGCAGCACGGCTCGGGTGGGGGGCGCGGGGTCGGCCGCCACGTTGCCGGTCAGCAGTTCCACGCCCGTCGCGGCGACGGCCTGGGTCGGCCGCGGCGTGAACAGCACCGCCAGAGGCAGGGCCGCCCCAGCCGGAATCAGGTCTAGGGCGGCGAAGGCCACGGCGCTGGTGAACGGCAGGCCATCGGCCCCCGCCAGCGTCAGCCGGGCCGAAACATTCTCCACGGCCACGGCGCCGGGGTTGCGCGCTTCGAGCAGGCACACCAGGCTGCCAGAGGCGAGCGGGTAGCAGGTCGGCTCACCCAGCGCCACTGGGGCCAGCGGCGGCGGGGCCAGGTGGGTGGCGGCCACCGCGAAGTTGCCCTCCGGGGGCGGGATGACCAGCACTGTGCCGATGGACAAGAATTGCGCCTGCACGTCGGGGTTGGCCGCTTCGAGCGCCTCCAGCGACACGCCGTAGTCGAAGGCAATGCCCAGCAGCGACTCGCCCTCCAGCACCACGTGCGTCACCGGCGTGGGCGTCGCGGTTGGGGAGGCGATGATCACCGGCGTCGGCTCGCGCCCGGGTGTGCCCGTCACCGCCGGGCGCGGCGCGGTGCTGCTGGGCAACGGTCGCAGCGCTGGCGTGGCCGCGGGCGCTGTGAGCGCCGGCGTGGCCGCAGCGCAAGCCGCCAGCGCCAGCGCCGCACACAGCAAAGTCACTCGCGCAAACATGGGCCGTGATTATACCCTGGTGAAACTGCGCCAGGTGGGCCAGTGACCGCCCGACCATCCGCCTGCCGCCAACGCATTCCTAATCTTCCTCAAACTTGTGCTAAACTCCTCGCGTTATGTCCGATGAAATGCTCAAAGAAGCTATCGCGGCCCTGCGCGCCGGTCAGCGCCTGCGCGCCAAGGACTTGCTCACGCGCCTTATCAAGGTCGAGCAGGGCAACGCCGACTACTGGCTCTGGATGAGCGCCGCCGTAGACACAGAAAGAGAACAAGTCTACTGCCTGCAGAACGCCCTCAAGGCCGACCCCAACTCCATCCCGGCCCGGCGCGGCCTAGTGGTGCTCGGCGCGCTGAAGCCCGAGGCCGCCAACCTGCCGCCGCCTCACGACCTGGAGGATCTGCCCGTCACGCTGCCATCACTCGGCCCGGGCGGCGGCTTGGGCGGCCTCCTGACCCGCCGCCGTAACATCGAGCGCCTCACCCTGGGCGGCCTGGGGCTGGTCACCGTCATCATCCTGGTCACCACCTTTCTGGCCGTGTTTAAGCTTGGGCCGTTCCGGCCCAAGCTGAACGTCGTCGTCGTGACTTCCACGCCCGCGCCCACCACCGCCCCGCCCACGCCGGTCGTCACCACGCTGGCCGCGGGCGCCTGCACCATCCCCGCCGACCCGAACCCGGCCACACCGCTGGCCGCTTACCTGTGTCTGACCCAAACCCCCACCGCCGTGCCGGTCGCCACCAGCGGCATCCGCCAGGAAGACGTGATCGGCCTGGCCCGCGACTACGCCAAGCACGACTGGGAGGGCATGCTGGCCCGTGCCACCCGCCTGCTGGGCGACACCTCGCTTCAACTGGACGCGCCCGTGTACTTCTACATCGCCGAGGCCCAGCGGCACACCGGCAACCTGACTGAGGCGCTCAAGAGCTATCGCACCGCGCTCCAGAAGGACGCCGGGCTGGCGCCCGCCTATTGGGGCAAGGCCTTGGCCGAGGTCGCGCAGGGCGACGTCCGCGCCGCACAGAACGACTTCAGAGACGCGTTGACGGCCGACCCGGCTTTCGCGCCCGCCTATATTGACCGCGCGCTGGTGTCGGGCGGGAGGAACGATTGGCCTGCCGCCGTGGCCGACCTGGAAGCGGGCCGCCTCGCCGCCCCCGCCAACGCGCTGCTCAAGGGCCATCTCGCCTACGCCTACTACCGCACCGGCGACGCCGACGCGGCCGCGGCCCAGGCCGACGCCGCGCTGGCGCAAGACCCCGGCCTGGCGCTCGGGCATTTCGTGCGCGGCCTGGTGGAGGCCGATGACCCAGCCGCGGCCGACGCGGAGGTCAGCCGGTCTTATCAGTACCTGCTGATGCTCGACCACCCGCTCAGCGCCCAGTGGCAGGCCGCGGTGCTGTACGACACCGCCGCGATCAAGGCCGCCAACGGGGCTGACGCGGTTGCCATTACGCTGCTGTCGCAAGCCATCGGGCTGGATGACGCACAGACCGTGGCCTACTGGCAACGCGCCACGCTGTACAGCCGCACGGGTGACTACGCCGCCGCCGAGTCAGACTATGCCGTCGTCATCGAACGCTGGCGGCGCGATGAAGCGCACGCCGCGCAACTGATGGAGGCCTACCGCGGCCTGGGCTGGGCGCGGCTGGCTCTCAGCCGTCCCGCCGATGCGCAGCAGGCCTTCGAGTCCGCCCTCGATCGCGCCCCAGATGATGCCGAGGCCAGCCTGGGTCTGGGCGAGGCGCTGGTGCAGCTTGAGCAGTACGACGCCGCCGTCGCCGCGCTCACCGCCGCGCTCCAGGCCGAGCCGAACGGCGACCGGCAAGCCGAGGCGCTGGTGTGGCGCGCACAGGCCTACGCCGCGCTTGGGCAAGCCGCCGCCGCCGTCGCTGACCTGCGCCTTGTGGACGACCTGGTGAGCGCTGGTCACCCGCTGGCCGCCACCGCCGCCGCGCAGGCCACCGCCATCGGCCCCGTGCCCACCGACACCTCTAGCCCGACCGCCACCGGCCCCACACCGACACCCACCGGCACCACCACGCCGACGAGTACCCTGGCTGCGGCAACGCACACCGCCACTGCCACGCGCACCGCCACTGCCACACGCACTGCCACGGCCACACGCACCGCCAGCCCGTAAGCGCAGCGGGCGCAACACCGCGCTGGCGCGATGGCTTTCCCTTCATCGCGCCAGCGGCCTGGCCCTAGAGTCTCTGGCGGCCTTCACGCAGAGACCTGCCCGCCCGATTTCCTCCCCGGGCATCCAGCATTTCGCGGTATAATGGCTAGAACATATATTCGACCGACGGAGGCCGCGCATGGCAACGTCCGGCACTACCAAAGCCGCTTTTATCACCGACCTCAAGCCCGGCGAGCGCGTCACCAGCTTCTTCCTGGTTCGCAGCAAGCAGCTGGAAACGTTTCGCGACAAGGCCAAGGGTGAGTTCCTCACACTACGCCTGGCCGACCGCACCGGCGAAATCATCGCGCGCGTGTGGGAAAACGGCCCCGCCAGCGCTGAGAGCATCAGTGTCGGCGACGTTCTGAAGGTCGCCGGCGATGTCGAGGACTATCAGGGCCGGCTGCAACTCATCGTCACCAAGTTCCGCGCCGCCGCCGAGGGCGAATATACCCTGGCCGACTTCTTGCCCGCCACCAGCCGCGACGCCCACGCCCTCCTCGCCCAGGTGCAGGCGGCCGCCGCCCGCGTTGCTGAACCCCACCTGGCCGCCCTCATCCAACACTTCTACGGCAATCCCGACTTCCTCAGCCGCCTGGCCGAAGTGCCCGCCTCGCGCCGCCTGCACCATGCCTACCTGGGCGGCTGGCTGGAGCACCTGACACAAATGCTCGCCTTCGTCGAGACCGCGCTAGCGCTGCACCCCGAACTCAACGCCGACCTGCTGCGGACCGGCGCGCTGCTGCTCTCGGCCGGAAAAGTTCACGAACTGCAATGGGGCGTGGACGTGGAATATACGGATGCAGGCCGGCTGCTCGGCCAGGTGGTCCTGGGCGATGAGGCCGTGGCGGCCGCCATCGCGGGGCTGCCCGGGTTTCCGCCTGAGTTGGCGCTGCGCGTGCGCCACCTGCTTGTCAGCCACCGTGGACGCTATGAGTGGGGCGCGCCGCGCGAGCCGATGACGCTCGAAGCCATTGCCCTGCACCACATTGACAGCCTCAACGCTCAGCTCGGCCGCTTCCGCGACCTGCTCGCCTCCCGCCGAGCGGGCGACCAACCCTGGACGGATTTCAACCGTCTGCTTGGCCGCCCGTTATATGCGGGTTATGAGGACGGCAGCGGCGCGGGCGGCGGCGACCCCGAGGACTGAGTTGCCGCCCAGAAACGGGCGTTAATGTGGAGCAGACGCGGCCGCGCTAGGCTTAATCCATTGACCGGCGGGGGGGTGGTGCTATAATGCGACTTTCGTCCGGGAAAAGGAAGCTTTCGGCCCTATGCCTACTTATGCCTATGAATGCTCGAACTGCGGCGAGCAGTTTGAGCGTGTCCAAAAGTTCACCGATCCACCAGTAACGCGCTGCCCAAACTGCAAGAAGAACAAGGTGCACCGGGTCCTCCAGCCGACTCCGATTGTCTTCAAAGGTTCCGGTTGGTACATCACCGACCACCGCTCGAGCACCAAGAAGAGCACCCAGAACCTGCCCAGCAGCAACGGCGACAAGCCTGAGAGAAAGGGTGATGCCAAGGCCGGGTCTGGCGAGGCGGGCGAGGCGGCTGCTACGGGCGCCAAGAGCGAACCGGCCAAGTCTGAGGCCAAGGCCGAGGCTAAGAGCAGCAAGACCGGCGGCGACGACTAGCCCGCCCGTCATCTCCCAACACAAAAGCCCGCCTTCCTCCGGCGGGCTTTTTCATTCCTGGCCTGCGCTTCGCGGCAGCTAGAGTTGGAAGCCGCTGGACGCCTTCACGACCTTCTGGTCGTAGTTGTCAACATAGCCGAGGAGCTGATTCTTGAGGGCTTGCCAGGCCTCGGTCTCCAGAATCTGGTGCATGGTCTTCAGGGTCTTAGCTGTGCCGCCGATCATGATCTGCGGCGAGGCCCCATACATGGTATACCAGGCGTCCGTCGGCTCTAGGCCCAGCTTTTGCAGGCCCGGCACCCATTCGCGCACCTGGAACTCAAAGAACTCGGCCTCACGCCCCGCCTTAATGTCCCACGTCATCAGCAGTTTGACCGCCATGCGTCTGGTTTCCTCCGGCGGCTAGGCCGTCTTACACTCCAGCACCACCACGTGAGTTTCTTCCGGCAGGCTGCTCTTAGTCACCTTCAGCCCCGCCTCGGGCGTCACCGCGCCCATGCCCATTTCCTTGAGGAACTTGCTCACGGGGTCAAGGGCCGCCGCGCCGGCGTCGGTGCGATAATGCATGGGGATGACCAGCGACGGCTCCAGGAGCGAGACCACCTCGGCCGCCTGCGCCGCGTTCAACCCGCCGCCGCCCACCGGCACCAGCGCCACGTCTACCGCGCCCAGCGCCTCGATTTGCGACTGGGTCGGCACATGATCCAGGTCGCCCAGATGCGCCACGGTCAGGCCGTCGCAGTCAAACACATAGATCGTGTTCGTCCGCGCCTCCGGCCCGCCTTTCTTCTTGCTGTTGGTGGCGGCGCGCTCTGCGCCAGGCTTCTGCGTGGCGATGCCGGTCACGAACACCCCGCCGATCTCATATTCGCCCGGCCCAGTGATGGCCCGCGCCTCGCCCTTCACGGCGTCGAGGTTGCTGTGGCCTCGCGCGTCGTGGCTGACGGTGACGATGTCGGCCTTCAGCCGCAGCGCCGGATAGCCGAGCGAATCATCATACGGGTCGGTGACAACCGCCGCCAAGCCGCGCTCGGTCAGGCGAAAGCAAGAGTGCCCATACCACGTGATTTCCATTCTTCACCATGCCTCCGAATAGCGAAATTATAGCAGAGGCGGCGGGACAAGCAGGCGGTTGGCGGTCGCCGCGCTCCGTCCGCCTGCGCTATACTCGCCGCATGTTAAACCTGATGGAGGTGGGCGGGGGGCAGGTGGCCTACACTGCCCAGGCCGACATGGCCCGCCTGACCGTGCCGCCGACCGACGCGCGCCGCTATGCCAACGCCCAACTCGACGACTACCACACGCTGGGCGCGGACGGCCGCCTGCGCCGCGCCCCCTGGGCGAGCCAGCCGCCGGTGCGCCTGGCGCTGCGCGCCCGGGCCTCGCACGCCGCGCCGCCGGGCACGCTCGGCTTCGGTTTTTGGAACGAGCCGTTCTCAGTGACGGGCGCGGTGCGCGGCGCGCCCAGCGTGGCCTGGTTCTTCTATGCTTCGCCGCCATCGGATATGGCGCTGGTCCCCGGCGTGCCCGGCCACGGCTGGAAGGCCGCCACGCTGAACGTGGGGCGCTGGCCGGGCCTGTTAGTGGCGCCGGCCGCGCTGGCCGCCGTCGGCCTGACTAAAATCCCCGGCCTCGGCCGCCCTATCCTAGATCTGGCCCGCCGCTTCACCCGCGCCCACGAAGCGCCGCTGCCCGACGTGGCCCTGACCGACTGGCACGCCTACACGCTCGACTGGCAGCGTGACGCCGCCGTCTTCACCGTGGATGGTGTCGAGCGCCTCCGCGCCCCCACCCCGCCGCGCGGCCCACTCGGCCTGGTGATCTGGATTGACAACCAATATGCCGTCGCCTCGCTCGAAGGGCGCTTTGGCTTCGGGGTGCTGCCGGTACCCGAGGCCCAGTGGCTCGAGATAGCCGACCTGCGCATGACGCCCGGCTGAGTTCATCGTGCTATAATGCCGCTGATGATCTACGTGAGCCGGATGGCGCAGGCGATGTTATGCATCGGGATGCGCGGCAGCATTGGGGCCGCCCCTAATTGGATTCCGCCTGCTGCCCGAACCACGTAACGTCGCCCGTTTCGCGTGGATGCGCCAACGCCGCAGGCTGTGACCTGCGGCGTTTTTTGTTTCCGGAGCTGGACATGATTGCTTTGAGCTTGAATAACGTCAGCCTGGTGTTGGGCGCGCGCCCCATCTTTCGCGGCCTCACCTGGGAAATACAGCACGACCAGCGTGTCGGCCTCATCGGCCCCAACGGCGCGGGCAAGTCGTCGCTGCTGAAGCTCATCGTCGGCGAGCACGCGCCCGAGCCGGGCGGCCAGGTGGTGCGGGCGCGGGGTGTCACGGTGGGCTACCTGGCCCAGGAGCCGGAGCTTGACCCCGAACAGACCGGCCTGGCGGCGGCGCTGGCCGGAAACCCCCGCGTGGCCGAGTTGGAAGCGGAGCTGGCACGCCTGGAACACAAGCTGGGCGATCCAGCCGTCTATGGCGATGAGAAAGCCCTGACACGCACGCTGGCACAGCAGGCCGCCGCGCTGGAGGAGTATGAGGCGCTGGGCGGCGAGCATTACCACAAGCGTGTCCGCGCCATGCTCATGGGCCTGGGCCTCAGCGAGGCCGACAGCGGGCGGCCCACTGGGGCGCTCAGCGGCGGCCAGAAGAAGCTGATCGGGCTGGCCCGGCTGCTGCTGGCCGCGCCCAGCGTGCTGCTGCTCGACGAGCCGGACAACCACCTCGACCTGCCGGGCAAAGCCTACCTCGAAACGCTCATCAATGACTACCCTGGCGCGGTGGTGGTGATCTCGCACGACCGCTACCTGCTCGATGCCGTGGTCACGCACATTACCGAAATCGAAGACGGCCGCCTGACGACCTTCACCGGCGACTACACAGCCTTTATCAATGACAAGGAGGAGCGCCTCGCCCGCCAGGATCAGATGTTCCGGGTGCAGCAGCGCGAGATCACCCGCATCGAGTTGATGATTAAGCGCTATGCCATTTGGGCCAAGGTCTACGACAACGAAAAGTTCGCCAAGAGAGCGCAATCCATCCAGAAGCGCCTCGACAAGCTGGACCGGATCGAGAAGCCGGTGCTGGAACGCAAGCGCATGGAACTGGCGCTCAGCGGCTGGCGCGGGTCGAACAAGGTGCTGGAGGTGACGGGGGTCGTCAAGCGCTTTGGCAGCGCCCAGCCCCTGCGGGGGGTAAGCGTGTTGCTGCGGCACGGTGAGCGCGTTGGCCTCATTGGGGCCAACGGCGCGGGCAAGTCGGTGCTGCTGCGCACCCTCATCGGCCAGTATGCGCCCGACGCGGGCGAAGTTAAGCTCGGCCCCAGCGTGCAGCTTGGCTACTATGCCCAGGAGCATGAGACGTTGGACCAGGCGCAGTCGCTGCTGGAGGCGGTGCGCCGCGCCGCCCGCATCTCTGAGGAGGGCGCGGTGGCCTTCCTCAAGCGCTACCTGTTCAGCTACCAGCAGGCGACACAGCGCATCGGCGACCTGTCCGGGGGTGAGCGCAGCCGGCTCCAGCTGGCGCTGCTCGTGCTCTCTGGCGCGAACTTCCTACTGCTCGATGAACCAACCAACAACCTGGACATTGCGTCGGCCGAAGTGCTGGAGGAGGCCCTGTCGGAGTTCGAGGGCACCGTGCTGGTGATCTCACACGACCGCTACTTCCTCGACCGAACCGTGAACCGCATCGTCGAGTTGGAGGACGGGCGGCTAACCGAGTACGCGGGAAACTACGCCGACTACGTGGGCCAGAAGGGCCGCGGGGCTTAACTGCCCGCGCGGAGCTTGAAAGTCCACGGCCGCTGGTTGGGGCGGATCATATAGCCCTGGCCGTCGCGCACAAAAACCTTCCAGAAGTACCGGCCAGGCGCCAGCGGCGGCGGCTGCCAGCAGGTAGCCGTGATCCAGCCACTGTCGGCGGCCTGCGGCCCCACGGCCATGGCCCGGAAAGTAAGCGGGCCTGGCCCCGCCGCGGGCGACTCGCTCCAGCACAGTTGAGGGGTGCGCGTATGGTAGCTGTAATTCAACGGCGCCAGAAACGAGGGATTGATGACGACCATGCCCAGGGTGGCGCTCAGGTCGGGCGCGGCGCGCACCGTGAAGCGCAGTAGGGCCGTGCGCGGTGTGGTCCGCCCGGCCGCCGGGCGCAGTGCCAGGGCGCGGCTGTAAGCGCCCAGCGTGTTGGGCGTCGTCAGCGGCAGCGCAAACAGGCTGTACTCGCCCACCACGTCCGTGGCGGTCAGGCGTTGGCCGTTGAATTGAAGCCCGCCCAGCGGGACCGCTGCCGTCTGCACCGCCACCGGCACGACGAAGCTGGCCCCTGGCGCGAGGAGCAGGCTGCCCGGGAAGACGACCAACGGCCGCTCAGCCAGCGGGCCGCTGAGCGGCAGCCACCCCGGCAAGTCGGCGGGCGGGTCGGGCAGGGTGAGCACAGGCCAGGCCAGGTTGTGCGACACAATCGTCATCGTGCGCCGATCAAACTCATCAATGGTCTCCAGCGGGAGGCAACTACGCTCGACGGCATTGGGCTGCACGTCGAAGTGCAAGTGCGGCCCGGTGCTGCTGCCGCTGCTGCCCGCATAGCCCACCACCTGCCCTTGCGCCACGCGGGCTTCGGGGGCCACCACGATGCGGCTAAGGTGAAACAGCGCGCTCACCCGGCCGTCGGGATGGCGCAGCATCACGGACAGGCCGCTGTCGGTGCGGTTGCCGGCGAAGAATACCTGGCCCGCCTGAGGGGCCAGCACCGGCACGCTATCCATGCCGGCGTCGAGCGGCGTCAGGTCGAAGGCGCAGCGGTCCTCAAAATACTCACAGTCGTGGGAGAAGAGACCGTTGCCGCCGCACGGGCCGCGGCTGATCAGCCACTTCCCGGCGGGCACGGGATAGTGCCAATCGGAGAAGTCAAACGCAGGGTCGGCGGCCAAAGCCGGCGGCGTTAATGGACCAACCGTTGCACCCAACGCCAGGCCCATGAGCAGCAGCAGGCGCAGCGCCGTTCGCACGCTACCCCACACCAGAGCGGCAAAACACCTTTGGTATAATCCTGCCATTATGACGGTATCGGACTCGTGGTCGCGTCGTGATTTCTTAAAGGTAACGGGTTTGGCCCTGAGCGCGGCGCTGCTGCCGCCCCTGCCGCCGGAGGAAGCCCCGCGCCGGCCCACGCTGCTGGGCCGCACGATCTACTTCAACAACGTCTACGCCGCGCCGACCTTCAATGCCCGGCAGATCGGCGTCATCCCCTCCGAAACAGTGGTCGGCATCTACAACACCGTGCAGAGCACCGACAACTACTACAACCGCACCTGGTACGAAATTCAGCGGGGCTATATTCACTCCGCCTCGGTGCAGCCGGTGCGCTGGATCATCCAGCAGCCGATCACCGACTTCCCCAAAGACGGCTTCCTGGGCGAGGTGTCGGTGCCGGCCACGCTAGCCAAACCGCGCCCTGCCGCCAACTATAACACGACCTATCGCTTCTACTACGAGACGACCCACTGGATTACGGATATTGACGAGGATGACGCCGGCGACCTGTGGTACCAGGTCTTTGACGATCGCTACGACAAATACTACTGGGTGCTGGCCGCCACCATCCGGCGCGTCTCCGCCGCCGAGCTGACGCCCCTCTCGCCCAACGTGACCGACAAGCGCATCGAGGTGGACCTGGATCGGCAAACGTTTCGGGCTTTCGAGAACGGCGAGCTCGTGCTCGACACGCTATGCTCCACCGGCCCCTACTTGCGCACCACGCCCGAGGGCGTGCGGCAATTCGGCACGCCCACCGGCGATTGGATCATCAACCGCAAGCGGCCCACCCGCCACATGGCGGGCGACGACGGCGCGGCTGACGACTTCTTCGACCTGCCCGGCGTGCCGTGGGTCAGCTACTTTCACTGGTGGGGCGTCTCCATTCACGGCACGTACTGGCACAACGACTACGGCCGCCCACGCAGTCATGGCTGCGTGAACCTGCTGCCCGAGCACGCCAAGTGGGTCTTCCGCTGGACGATGCCCGCGTCGCTCGGCAAAGAGCATGAGACCCTGGGCGACGGCACGCCGGTGATCGTCTCGCTCTCCGCCTGACGATGAGCCGCCCGCTGTTTGAGGGCCTCGTGTTCGATCCTGACGGCCGACCGGTCGGCGTGGGCGAGGTCGGCGGGGAGCCGCAGTATGTCGTTGATGACGGCGGCTTCAAGTTTCATGTGCCCGCCGGGCCGGTGGACCGGGAGGTGCTCGGCCGCTTGCGCGAGCAAATCATGGACAACCAGGCCGCTGTGACCGAAGGCGCCATGAAGATGCTCGGCCAGGAAGACCTGTTTACCAAGGCCATGATTGACTCGTCGCTGAAGAACATGGATGAGCACTTCAACCGGCTTATCGCGCAGGGGCTTCCGGCTGAGGCGCGTGCCTACCTGGGCATGTTGGGCTTTCGGGTCACCATCAACTTCCACGGCGAAGTGCTCGGCCTCGACCAGCCCGGCCTGGCCGGCAGACCCGAGGAGGATTGACATCAACCGCCGCCTCGCCTTCATGGTTGGCTGTTTAGCCGCGGCCACGCTGGCCTGTGGCGCCGGTGGGCCAGACGTGGACGCCACCGTCAACGCCGTCAGCACCGCTGTGCAATCTACCCTTATCGCCATGACGCCGGACGCGCCGGCCACCGCCACCGCACAGCCAACGCTGGGCCTGCCGCCCAGCCCGACCGCCACGCTGCCCCCCACCCCCACGCAGTTCGTGCCGCCCACCAATACCCTCCCCGCGCCCGACCCAACCGTCACACCCGGCGCCACCGGCCCCGAGCGGCCGAACGGCGCGCTGATCCATGCGGCGCGCCTGACCACGGCGCCCACCATTGACGCCCAGGGCGGCGACTGGCCCTCGCCGCTGCCGGTGGCGATTGACCAAAACGTCTTCAAACCCGCCAACTGGAGCGGCGCGGCCGACCAGATCGGCCACTTCGCCATTGGTTGGGATGCGAACAGTTTGTACTTGTTCGTGATTGTCAACGATGAGCTGCACGTACAGATTCAGCACGGGGAACTGCTCTATCAGGGCGACAGCCTCGAACTCCAGCTCGATACCGATCTGGCCGGCGACTTTGACACCCGCACCCTCAGCCCAGATGACTACCAGCTCGGCCTCTCGCCGGGCCAGGACAGCGCCTCGCCGGAAGCCTACCTGTGGAACCCAGCCGGCCAGCGCGGCACGCCCACCGGCCTGATTCTCGCCAGCCGTGCCACCGGCGACCAGGGCGGCTATGCGCTGGAAGTGGCTATCCCCTGGAGCCTGTACGGCCTCACCCCCACCGGCGGCCTGCGCCTGGGCTTTGCCCTCAACAGCTCTGACGATGATCAGCCCGGCGTGGCCGTGCAGGAGAGTATGATCTCCACCGTCAGTACGCGCACGCTCACTGACCCCACCACCTGGGGCACGCTGCAACTCGACCCGTAACACACCCACGCGCTCGCCAGATCAGCGCCGGCTACTCCGCAGCCGCTTCCTTCAGCTTGACGGCGAAGGCGCCCACCGCGGCCGGCAGGGCCGCCCCCGGCTGGGCAAAGATCAGCGGTGCTCCGGTGGTCAGCGCCAGGGCCTGCTGCCGATCATAGGGGATGACATACTCCGGCGGGCGCCCCAGGGCGCGCTCCACAGCCGCCGGCGGCAGGTTGTGGTCAGGCGACACATGGTTGAGGGCCACTTCCACGCGCGCGTCGGCCCGGCGCACACTCTCCAGCAGCCGTAGTGTGCCGATCGCGGAATGGATGGCTGTGACTTCCGGCGTGGCGACAACGAGGATTTGCTGCGCCAGCCCCAGCGCCGCCCAGGCCGCGTCATCATGCACCGTATCCACATCCACAATGACGTCCGTGAAGAAGATTTGCAGCGCCTCCAGCGCCGCCCGGAAGGGCGTGGCCGGCGGTCCCTGACGCACCGGCACGTTGGGCGCCGCCAAGACCAGCAGCCCTGTGTCGTGGCGCACCAGCAACTGCGCAATCATCGTTGAGTCTGGGGCCGTGGGTAGGTTGGCCCAGGTGGTCGGCGTGGGCAGGCGCAGATGCAGCGCGACGTGCCCGCCGGTCGTGGTCAGGTCTACCAGGCACACGCGGCGGCCCAGACGTAGCAGCGCCCCCGCGAGCGTCACCGCCAGCGTCGTCGCCCCCACACCGCCGCGCGGGCCGGCCACTACCACCAGGTTGCCCACCGAGCCGGCCGCCCCCGGCGTCTGGCCGGCGTTGCGGCGCGCGGCGGCCTGGCGCAGCAGGTCACCCAGGCGGCGGTTGAGCGCCTCGGCCTCGAACGGCTTGGCCAGGTAGGCATCGGCCCCAGCCTCAATGGCGCTGTCATAGTCGGCCGATTGGGCGCGCGCCGTGAGGATGAGAATGGGCAGGTCGGCCGTTTGCGGGTTGGCGCGCAGCCGCCGCGTCACCTCATAGCCGTCAATGTCCGGCATCATCACGTCGAGGATCACGGCGTCGAATTCGCCGGTCTCGGCCATTTGCAGGCCTTCCTCGCCGCGGGCGGCCAGCGTGGGCGCATGGCCCAGCTTGTTGAGCGTCACCCGCAGCAGCGGGCGCATATCGGCGTCATCGTCAACGACCAGCACCTTGGCCATTATTTGCTCCGCGCCGTGATGGGCGCTATCAGCTCCACCTGGGCCTTGTTGACCAATATCGCGCCGCCGGCTACGGTCGTCTCGGGGTAGGCCGTGGCGATGGCCGCGGCATTAAACACCATCACGAAGCGCCCGGTGCCCCCGATGAGCACTTCGGCCGCGTCGTACTTATGGATGACCTCAATCTGCCCCTGCACCTCGAACTGCGGCGTCGTGATCTGCACCGGCACGGACACCACGCGGGAGTAGCCGGCGCGCACCTGCCCATGCGAGCCGAGGTCCTCGCGCCGCGCCAGCACGATCAGCGCGGCCTGCGCCTTGGTCAGATGCGCTGTCTCAAAGTGCGCGACGATCTTGGCGGGCTGGTCGAGGCGCGAGAAATAGACATCCTCAATCTCCATCAGCGAGGAATTGGCGTCGTTAAGCTGGGCCAGCAGCCCGCTCGGCCCGACGCTGATGCGTCCCGAGAAGCGGTGTGCCTCTGAAAACAGGTCGATGTTGATGCCGTTGCGGGACGAGATCATGCGTCCTCCTAAGGCCCGGCGCGTCGTCCGGGCTGAACGCGGCGCGGGTCGGCGACGCCGCACTGCTCTAATTGTAAGCGATGGATGACCGCGGAGACATGCCTGGCAGCGACGCCCTGCCAGCCAGCCCGGTGACGTTAGGTGGTGGTTGGTAGATGGCATTTTAGGGGGCACCGCCGCCGCTGTCAATTCGTCCGCCACCCTGCAAGCAGGCCGAGTTGACAATTAACCCAAGTAGGCTAAAACTAGCGGGCAACCGCGCAGCCTCCGCCCGGTCAGGGTGGCCGCCCTGCGCCCAAGTAACCGCGATCGGTCAGCCATTTCTTTCTGGAGGAGGAAGACGATGCGCTTGAAGCAGAAGCTATGGTCTAGCTTGAGTCTGCTGGCCGCGGGCGCCATGCTCGCCGCGTGCTCCGGCCCAGCCGCCACCCAGGCGCCAGCCAACACGCAGGCCCCGGGTTCCACCGAGGCGCCCCCCACCGTGGAGCCTGTGCCCACCGCCGCCGGCCCGACCTTTGCGGGCACCGCCACAATCACCTTTGTGCAAGAGCCTGACAACCTGAACCCGCTGTACACCACCATGTGGTTCTCGCAGCTCACGACCCAATTTTTCCTTAAGGGCGTTTGGTCGTTCGACGACCAGTCGCAGCCCTACCCGGAGCTGGCGGCGGAGATTCCCTCGGCCGAAAACGGCGGTGTCAGCGCGGATGGCAAGACCATCACTATCAAGCTGCGCGACGACGTGACCTGGAGCGACGGCGAGCCGCTGACGGCCGACGACTTTGTCTTCACCTACCAGATGGTCATGTCGGACAAGAACATCGTCCTCTCGCGCTCGCCTTACGAGGAGTGGGTGGCCGACGTAACCGCGGCCGACCCGCACACCGTGGTGGTGGCGTTGACCGCCCCGTATGCCGCCTGGCTGACGACGCTCTTCACGACGGTGCTGCCCAAGCACATCCTCGAGCCGGTTTTCACGGCGGATGGCACGCTCGACAACGCGGCGTGGAACCGCGCTCCCACCGTGGGCATCGGCCCGTTCGTGTTCAGCGAGTGGGAGCCGCAGAGCCACATTATCTTTAGGGCCAACCCCAATTGGATCCGCCCGCCTCACCTGGAGCAGATCGTCATTCGCATGTCGCCCGACGACGCCGCCCAGGAAGCGGCCATCCTGGCCGGCGACACGCAGATCGGCGCTTTCCTGGATGCCAGCCAGGTAGCCACGCTCGAGGCCGACGGCACGGTGCAGGTGGTGGGCACCCCGGGCGGCTTCAACGAGGGCTGGTTCCTGAATGTGAACCCCGAGACGGCGCACCCGGCCATGCTCGACGTGAACGTTCGCAAGGCCATCGCCCTGGCGACCGACCGCTACACCATCGTGAAAGACCTGCTTGATCCCGAGATCAACCCGGTCAACGCCACGTTTTGGGATAACACCCCCGGCTATGCCACCGACACGCTAGCGCCCTACCCTTACGATCCGGAGGAGGCGGCCCGCCTGCTCGACGCGGCCGGCTGGGTTGACAGCAACGGCGACGGCACGCGCGACAAGGACGGGGTGGAACTGGTGCTGCGTTACATCACCAACGACCGCGAATTGCGCGCCAACGTGCAGGCGGTGGTCCAGCAGCAGTGGTCGGCCGTGGGCATCGGCAGCGAACTGGTGAAGTATTCGTCTGACATCTACTGGAACGACTACACCAACGACGGCCCGCAGGCGCAGGGCGCTTACGACATCGCTGAATACTCCAGCTCGCCCGCCGGCCCGCCCGACCCCGAGGCCAGCGCCGGCTGGCGCTGCGACCAGATCGCCAGCGCCGACAAACCCGACGGCCAGAACTGGCAAGGCTACTGCAACGCCGACCTGGACGCGCTGTTCGATGAGCAGGCCGTGACGGCCGACCCAGCCGCCCGCAAGGCCATCTACGCGCAGATCCAGCAGATCATGTACGACGAGGTGATCTATATCGGCATGTGGAAAGACCCCGACCTGTGGTCAATCCACGAGTCGCTGCACAACGTGCGGCTGTCTGGGCCGACGCCGTTCTGGAACGCGGCCGAGTGGACGAACGATAAGTAGCGGCTGACGCCCAACCCTGAAACCAGAGCCGGGCGGCGCGCTGCCGCCCGGCCCTGGCCCTGACCGCGCCCCCCAGACGCTGCCATGGTTGTTTACTTCTTCCGCCGCCTGTTGCAAGCCATCCCCCAACTCTTTATCATCAGCCTGGTGCTGTTCGTGCTCATGCAGTCTATCGGCGACCCGCTCTCGACGCTGGGCGCGCGCGTGCCGCCCCGCGCTGCCGAGAAAGAGCGCTTGCGGCGGATGCTCGGCCTGGATCAGCCAATGTCCATGCAGTATGTCGTCTGGCTGATCGGCAACGACTGGCTCAAGCTCGATATGGACGGCGACGGCGTGCGCGAGACGCCCGGCCCGCGCCGCGGCGTGCTGCGCGGCGACCTGGGCAATTCGCTCGTGACCCGCCAGCCCGTCACCGAGCTGATCGCCGAGCGCCTGCCCAACACGCTGCTGCTGATGGCGGCGTCCGAGATCGTCATTATCGTGTTCTCGCTGCTGATCGGCGTTTATTCCGCCATCAAACGCTATACCCTGGCCGACACGCTTATCACCGCCGGCGCGTTTGTCGGCTATTCCATGCCGGTGTTCTGGCTGGCGCTGATGATGATGTATTTGTTCTCGGTGAACTTCAAGCGCTGGGGGCTGCCGGCGCTGCCGACGCTGGGTATGTATGACCCCGCCGTGGGCGAAACGCCGCTCGAGATCCTCAAACACATGATCATGCCCGTCGCGACGCTGGCGATCATCAGTGTGGCGGGCTACAGCCGCTATGTGCGCGCCAGCATGATCGAGGTGCTGCATCAAGACTACATCCGCACCGCCCGCGCTAAGGGCGTGCGCGAGCTGCTGGTCGTCTATCGGCACGCGCTGCGGAACGCTTCGCTGCCGTTTGTCACGCTCATCGGCCTGGATATCCCCTTCTTCTTGGCGGGGGCGGTGGTCACGGAGCAGATTTTCGGCTGGCCGGGGATGGGCCGCACCTTTATTGATCACACCAATCGCAGCGACTTCCCGGTGTTGATGGGAATTCTCATGTTCATCGCCCTGGCGGTGGTGGTGGTGCAGCTGCTCGTGGATGTGTTCTACTCGTTCCTCGACCCGCGCATTCGGCTGAGCTGAGGCCGCATGACGACCCTGACCGCCGACCCCGCCGCCGCGCTCGACCCAGCCCCGGTGGCCGAACTGCGCTTCAGGCCGCGGTCGCCGTCTGAGCTGGCCTGGCGGCGGTTTCGCAAGCACCGCATGGCCATGGTGGGCGTCGGCACCCTCCTGCTGCTCGCGCTGTACGCCGGGCTGGGCGGCAGCCTCTGGTCACGCGGCTATTGCGCCCCGCTCAAGGCCACGGTCCAGGGCGAGGCCTGGGCCAACTGCAACGACACCAGCCAGAAGCTCCAGCGGCCCTCCGCCGCGCACATCTTCGGCACCGACGTCATCGGCCGCGATATCTTCGCCCGCACGATCTACGGCGGCCAGATTTCGCTGCTCATCGGCCTGACGGCCACGCTGGTCGAGGTGCTGCTGGGCACGCTGGTGGGCGTGGTGGCCGCCTACTATGGCGGCTGGGTGGACAACCTGCTCATGCGCTTCACCGAGGCCATGCTCACCATCCCCAGCCTGTTCCTGCTGATCGTCATGGCCAAGTTCTTCGGCGGGAAGCTGCCCACCCTCAACCTGCTGGGCCGCGAGCTGAGCGGCAGCGTGCTGGTCATCATCGTCATCATCGGCATCACCTCGTGGATGTACCTGGCCCGCATCGTGCGCGCCAACGTGCTCTCGCTGCGTGAGATGGACTACGTGGCCGCGGCGCGGGCGCTGGGCGTCTCTAATGCGCGCATCATCGTCACGCACCTGCTGCCCAACACCTTCGCTCCGATCATCGTGTCGTCGTCGCTGGGCGTCGCCTCGGCCATCCTCTCCGAGACGTATGTCAGCTTCTTCGGGCTGGGGGTGCAAGTGCCCACCGCCAGTTGGGGCAACATGCTCGAGAGCGCCTACAAATACCTGGCCACCGCGCCGTGGCTGTGGTTCTTCCCCGGCATGTTCATCCTGCTGACCGTCCTTTCCATCAACTTCGTCGGCGACGGCCTGCAGGATGCCTTCGATCCACGCGGGTAAAGGCATTAGCCACGAACTACACGAATGTTGGGTCGAGTTGAGATTGGCTGCCTGATTGTGTCTCATGGGCTTCGGAGCAGCCCTGGCCGGTCGCCCCAGTTGAACGCATTGCCCAGCATGTCCTGACCAGTAAACGACGCGGCGGCCACCTGGCCGCCGCCCTGCTCATTGCACTTGAAGGTAGCCCTGGCATGTGGGCGACACTTCCCTGATCTGACCCTGCCAGCCGACACCGCCCTTATGCGCCCCCAATCCGTGGTAATTCGTGTCAATTCGTGGCAAATGTTTTTCGGCCCCTGTGCCTGACGGCTAGTGATGATCTACCCGCTCCCGGATCGGCAGGGTCGCGAACTCGCGCACCAGCTCCACGAAGCGCGTCACGGTCGTCTCGAACATCAGCTTGCCAAACTCTGGCGTCGCCGCTGCGGCGTCGCCGCACACGCCGGACTGCGAGAAGCGGCTCCACCAGTCTTGCCAACTATAGGCGCTCGGCTCTGGGTAGTCCCAATTGAAGTACTTCAGTTTCACCTGCCCGATATCGCGCTGGGCCAGCTCCATCTGCACGCGGTCGGGGTGGGCATGCAGCATCATCGCCGTCTCGTATTCACAGGCATGGCCCACGCTGCCCGGCCCGCCCTGGCGATTCGCATCCAGCACATCGCGCACGAGCGCCGGGTCCACGGCCGCGTTGATCGTCGTCGCCGCGCAGATCAGGCCGGTGGCGAGCACACACTTGCGCGCCGCCAGGTCGCAAATCGCCTGGTTCGAGCCGTGGCCGTTGACGATCAGGATGTGCCGGAAGCCGTGCCGCGCCACCGAGATCGCCGCCTGCGACACATAGGCCAGGCAGGTCTCCATATCCACGGTGATCGTTCCGGGAAAGTCCATGTGGTGCTCATCCAGCCCAAAGGGGATCACCGGCGTCACCAGCAGGTCGCCCGCGGCGCGCCGGCCGCACTCGGCCAGCACGGCCTCCAAGATGTCGTTATCGGTGGAGAGCGGCAGGTGCAAACCGTGGTCCTCCACGGCCCCGAACGGGATGGCCACCACCGGCTGCGGGTCGCGGGCGAGCGCGGCGCGCAGGGCAGGCCAGCTCAAGCGGTCGTAGCGCCATTCAGTGGAATCGGTCATGGGAAAACCTCCGGGAGCTTGCGGCTATAATACCGGCGTCAGTTTACCAGCCGGCGGTTGAAAACAGGAAGCGAGTCGAGCGGCCCGCGGTCAGGCCGAGGCGTATGCGTCTCTTGCGGTGGTGCTTGGTGGGGGTCTTCGTGCTGGGCGGGTGGCTGCGGCCCGACCAAGGCGCGCTGCGGACTACCCACGCCGCCGCGCCGGCCGGCCCGCCCGAGCCGGTCTACGATGGCGCGCCCATCGGCACGGCCATCAGCACCACCGTGGCCGTGGACAATACCGGCCACGCCGCGGGCACGGCCTTGCTGTACGAGGCCCTGCCCGCCCCCGACCTGGCCGCCCAAGCCGTCCTCGCCCCCCTGCGCGTTCCTCTGCCAGCCGGCCCCGGCCCCATTGAGCCAGACCTCCAGCAGGCGCTACAAGCCGCGCCCGACGGCCGGGCCGAGATGGTGGTTTACCTATCTGACCAGGCCGATTTGAGCGCCGCCGCGGCCATCACCGACTGGAACGCCCGGGGCGAGGCCGTGGTCGCCGCGCTACAGGCCCAGGCTGCCGCCAGCCAGCCCCCCTTGCTCACCGCGCTGGCGGCGGCGGGCTATGCGCCCGAGCCATACTGGATCGTCAACGCCGTCGCCGTGCGGGGTGACGCCGGACTGGCCCAATGGCTGGCGGCCCGCCCAGAAGTCGCGCTTGTCGCCGCCGACCACACGCATACGCTGGAAGTGGACGAGGCGCAGGCCGCGGCGGACGGGGAGGCAGCCCCCGCCTGGGGTGTCAGCCAGGTGCGCGCCCCCAGCGTCTGGGCCGATTGGGGCGTCAGGGGCGCAGGCATCGTCGTCGCTAACATTGACACCGGCGTGGCCGTGAGTCACTCCGCGCTGCTCACGGCTTACCGCGGCTGGTCGCCTGGCGGCCTGAGCCACGACTACAATTGGCTCGACGCCGCCGGCGAGCCGCCTTCGCCCACGCCGGTGGACCAACTGGGCCACGGCACGCACACCCTGGGCAGCCTGCTGGGCGGCGCGGCGGGCGGTTATAGCGCCTTGGGCGTCGCCCCGGCCGCGCAATGGATCGCCGTGCGCGCCTGTGTGAACATCTTCTGCAACGACAGCGACTTGCTGCAAGCGGCCCAGTGGCTGCTGGCCCCCACCGACAGCCAGGGGCTGTACCCTCGCCCCGATCTGCGCCCGCACATCATCAGCAACTCGTGGGCCAAGCCCGGTTCCGACGAATGGTTCCTCGGCTACGTCACGGCCTGGAACGCGGCCGGCATCTTTTCGGCGTTTGCCTCGGGCAACAGCGGCGCGGTCAACTACTGTGGCTCGGCCGGGGCGCCCGCCAACTACGCCGCCAGCTACGCCGTGGGCGCCACCAACGCGCAGGATGAGATCGCCAACTTCTCCTCGCGCGGACCGACCGCCGACGGCCGCATCAAGCCCGACCTCAGCGCGCCGGGCGTCAGCGTGCCATCGGCCTGGCCCGACGGTTCGGTGCATCTGCTCAGCGGCACCTCCATGGCGACGCCGCACGTCGCGGGCGTGGCGGCGCTGCTGTGGTCGGCTAACCCGACGCTCATCGGCGACGTGGCGGGCACACAGGCCATCCTTAACCAGACCGCCCGGCCGCGCCTCACGGCCGAGTGCGGCGACGGCTCGCCCGCCGTGCCCAATAACGTCTATGGCTGGGGCCGTGTGGATGCACGCAGCGCCGTCGAAGCCGCCCGCGTGGATGTGCCCTGGCTGACGCTGCCGCCCACCGTCACGCTCCCGGCTAACGCCGTCTACAAGTTCCAGGTCGCGCTCGACGCGCGCCAGGTGGCCGCCCCTGGCGCCTACACTGCCCGCATCCTCGTGTCTGAGGGCGGGCGGCTCATTCCCATCCCGGTGACGTTTGAAGTGCTGCCCGCCGCCGGCACGGCGCTGCTGACCGGTTCACTCAGCGACGCCTGGAACAGTCAGCCGGTCTACGGTCGGGTGCAGTTCGCGCCGGGGCCGCTCGTCACAACCGACCTGGGCGGCCACTTCACGGCGACGCTGCCGCTCGGCGACTATGCCCTCACGGCCAGCGCCCGCGGCCACTTCAGCATGACCGCCAGCCTGCCATTCTCCGCGGGCCTTGACCTGCCCCTGGCGCTGGTGCCCGACCTGCCGCGGCTAGAAGCCTCGCCGCCGCCGCTGAGCGCCACGTTGGCCTTCGCTGCGCGCCAAAACACGCCTATCCCCCTCCACAACAGCGGCACACAGCCGCTCTCAGTGACCGTGAGCGTACCGGCTGACGAATGGACCGTGACAGCGGCGGGCGTGCCCAGCCCGCCGCTCTATGACCTGAGCGCCACCCAGCCGCTCAGCCTCACCGACGACCAGGTCTACGCGCAGCCGCTGGCACTGGGCTTCAGTGTGCCGATCAACGGCGCCCAGGCCGCGCAACTCTACCTGAGTTCGAACGGCTGGGTCAGCTTGAGCCAGGCGAGCAGCCCGGCCT
The DNA here is from genome assembly GCA_020850595.1 of Anaerolineales bacterium. GTDB lineage: Bacteria > Chloroflexota > Anaerolineae > Anaerolineales > UBA6663 > JADZEK01. The sequence goes on along the minus strand of JADZEK010000179.1, from coordinate 23,097 downwards.
CCGGCGCCGACTGCCTGCCTACCGGCGCGCTGGCCCCGGGCACGCTGGCGGGGTTCTGGGCCGACCTGGACCCCAGTCAAGGCGGCGCAGTGCGCGCGGCGGCAGTGGATGCGGCGACCTTTGTGGTCAGCTATGAGGCCGTGCCGCTCTGGCAGGAAACGACTTCGCCCCCGCCGCCGACCTACACATTTCAGATCGTGCTGCACGCCGTGGGCGATATCGAATTTCTCTATGGCGCTATGGGCGCGCTGCCCAACCGCTGGGGTGTGGGCATGGCCTACGACCTCGGGCGCGGCCAAACGCTGGCGTGTTACAAGGCGCCGGTGGAGTTGGCCCACACGCGCTGGCAAGTGCGCAACCAGCCGCTGCCCAGCCTGTGGCTCCAGCCGCAGTCAGCCGCCTTCACCATCGCGCCCGGCGAGACCGCCACGCTCACCGCCCGACTGAGCGGCTTCGGCTATGCGGCGTGGCACCCGGACCCGTTGGTGGGCCACCTGCTGCTGACCACCAACGACCCCGCGCGGCCCACAGTGACAATCTCGGCCACCGTCAGCGTCGCCGCACCACCGCACACGTTCTCCCTGCCGCTCATCCATCGGAAGTGATCAGCAGCGGACGCGCCGCTGATGAACGGGACTGGGGCGCGGTTCCGGCGCGGCCGACCAATCTCAGGCGGCGCGACAGCCTACTGAGCGGCAAAGGCCGTCAGGAACGTCGCCACCGATTTGGTCAGGGCTTTCAGGCCCGCAATCGAGCACCACTCGTCGGGGCCGTGGCTGCCGCCCGCGTTGCCCAGGCCGCCCCAGGCAAAATCCAGCCCGAGCACATCGGTGTACAGGTAATAGGGCGTGGCCGAGGCTTCCATGGGCCGCACCAGCGGCTCGAAGCCGTGGGCGCGGTAGCTGGCGATGAGGGCCTGCACCACCGGAGCGGTCACCGGGGTACGCGCCGCGCCGTAGCCCGAGTCACTCTTGAACTCGACCTCAGGAAACCCGTGGGCATCCAGGTGGCGGCGCAGCGCGGCCAGCGTAGGCTCTACCTGCATGCCGGGAGCCATGCGCAGGTCGCACAGGGCGCGGGCGCTGTTGGGGATGATGGTGTGGCTGCCCTGGCCCTGGTAGCCCGACTCCAGGCCGTTGATGTTGAGCACCGGCGCGAAGGCGTGGCGGCGCAGCAACTCATCGGTGGGCAAGTCTTCCTTGAAGCGCGTCACGCCCAACTGGCGTAGATACGTCTGCGCCTGGAACGTGGCCGCCTGCACGGCCAGCAACTCAGCGTCGCCTGCCAATTGCGCGCCGAGGGCCGGAATGCCATCCACGCGCAGGTTTTGATGCGCGTCTACCAGGCTGCTGAGCGCCTGCACCAGCCGCCAGGCGGGTGAACTGACCAGCGTGCCGTAACTGCTGTGGATCACCTCACGCGGGCCGCCCCACTCGCCCGCGCGGCAGGTGAACTCAAGACCGACCACACCCTTCGTGCCCAGCGTCACCCGCGGCGCGCCCTGAGGGTCCGGCTGGCTCCAGAAGGCCTCAAAGGCCGCATCGGCCGCCAGTCGTTCGCGGTGCGTCGCGTAGAACTCGGGCAGATGCAGGCTGCCGATTTCTTCTTCGCCCTCAATTGTCCACTTGATGTTGACCGGCAGCCCGCCGGTGGCGCGCAGGGCGGCCACCGCGTGCAGAAAGGCCATCAGCGGCCCCTTGCTGTTGCAGGCCCCGCGCGCCACCAGGCTAAGGCCACCCTCCGGGTGGTTCCAAATGCGGCACACGAAGGGCGGCGTGGTCCACTTCTGGCCCAGCACAGGCTGCACGTCGTACATGCCATAGACCAGCAGGGTTTTGGGCGCGCCTATCTGCCACTCGGCAAAGACGATCGGGCGCTGCTCGTCGCCGTGGTAGCTCACGGCGGCGCCCTCAGCTTCCAACCAGCGTTTAAGCAAGTCGGCGGTGGGGCGCAGGCTGGTGGGCAGCGCGGAAATGCTCTGCTGGCGCAGCAGCTCGCGCGTGCGGGCCAGATCAAGCTCCCAATGGGCGTCAAGGTAGGCGTGCGCGGCAGTCGGTAGGGAAACAGACATGGATCGAAGCCTCAGATTGGTATGGCGCGGTCAGGACTTTAGCGGCCTGAAGCCCTCGCCCAGCGCCTCGTGCGCCTGGCCGATGACGACAAACGCCGCCGGGTCGCATTCGTGAATGATGGTCTTGAGCTGCGTGATCTCAGCGCGGCTGACGGCGCAGAACAGGATACGGCGCGGCTGGCCGGAGTACATGCCGGTGCCGGGCCACATGGTGACGCCGCGCTGCATTTCGCGCAAGATGGCGGCGGCGACCGCCTCCGGTTCGGACGAGATGATGGTTGCGGTGCGCACCACGGCCGAGCCTTCGGTAACCAACTCGGCGGCCAGCCCCGAGACGTACAGCGCCACCAACGCGTAGAGCGCCAGGTCCCAACTAAAGGTCAGGCCTGCCAGCAACACAATCAGCGCGTCGGTGAACAGGTAACTCTGGCTGAGTGACACGCCACGCCACATGACCAACAGCCGCGCCAGGATGTCGGTGCCGCCGCTGGTGCCCTGCCCCCGAAAGACCAGCCCCATGCCCACGCCGCCCACGACGCCGCCGTAGAGCGAGTTGAGCACGGGGTCGGTGGACAGCCCCGCCGGCAACAGCCGGGTAAGGGCGTCGAGCAAGCCCGCGTACAGGCCGACGGCCACCACCGTGCGGATCATGAAACGCCGCCCGCCCAGGAAACGCCAGCCCAGCACGAACAACGGCACGTTGCCCAGGAAGATCATCACACCGATGGGCCAGCCGGTGTAGGTGTTGATGATCTGGGCCGCGCCGCTGACGCCGCCCGCCGCCAGCCGCCCCGGAACCAGGAACAGCACCATCGCGAGCGCCTGGAGCACGGCGCCGGCGATGATGAAGCCGTAGTCGCGGGCCTGTGCCCAGCGCACCGAGACGGTCACAGCGGGCCGCTCTCTGCGTAGGCGTGTTCGGCAGACGCCAAGGCCAGGGAGACGCGGGGAATTTTCAGGTACGACCGATCAATGGGCGCGCGCCGGTGGATTAGATCGGCCAGATCGAAGACTTGCATGAGCACCTCAGGCAGCGGCGAACGGCGCTCAATGTACTCGAATTGGGCCGGGGAGGGAAGTGTAGGCCGGAAGGGCAGGTACTGAAAATAGGGATTGACGCCAACTGATACCGTCAGTACAATTCAACGTATGAATAGCTATTCAGATATTCATCTAACTCCCGCCCGGCCCGGCCCACGCGCTCTTGACGACGCTACGGCCGCCCTGGTGGCCGAGCTGTTCCGCGCCTTCAGCGACCCCAGCCGCGTGCGTCTGATCGCCGCGCTGGCCGAAGGCGAGCTGAACGTCGGCGCGCTGGCTGAGATCGCGGGCCTGAGCGAGTCGGCTGTGTCGCACCACCTGCGCGGCTTACGCCAAATGCGGTTGGTGCGCGCCCGCAAGGACGGCCGGCAGGTGTTCTACGCGCTGGATGACGACCACGTGGCCGCGCTGTTCCGGCAAGGTCTGGATCACATCCAGCACGGCTAGCGAGAAAGCCATGACCGAACAAACCCTAGAACTCGATATCCCCCGGCTCCTGCCGGGGGTGCACGGCGCTGATGACGGCTGCCTGACGCGGCTAGAAGCGGCGCTGCAAGACCGCGCCGACCTGACCCGCGCCCACCTGGAGCGCGAGAAGTCGCCCCCGGCCCTGTGCCTGCACTTCGACCCCGACCGCACCTCGCCCGCCGCGGTGCAGCAGTTGGCCGAGCGCACTGGCGCGCAGATTGTGGACCGCTACCACCACGACCTGCTGCCCATCGAGGGTATTGACTGCACGGAGTGCGTCACCGTGCTGGAGCATGGCCTGAAGCGCCTCGACGGCGTGCTGGCCGTGAACGTCAACTACGCCACGCAGAAGCTGCGCGTGGAGTTCGACGCGCACAAGACCACGCGCGCTGCCATCGCCCAGCGCGTGCGCGGCCTGGGCTACGAGGTCGCCCAGGGGGGCTGGCGGGGCTGGTACGCGGCCCACGCCGAGGTGCTGCGGGTGGTGCTGGCCGGGCTGCTGCTGGCCGTCGGCTTTGTGGGCGAAACGTGGCTGGGCCTGCCCCACCTGGCGGCCGTGGCGCTCTACCTGGGCGCCTATGCTTTCGGCGGCTGGCACACCCTCCAGCACGGCCTGACGGCGCTGCTGCGCCGCCGCGAGTTCGACACCGACCTGCTGATGGTCGCCGCCGCATTGGGCGCAGCGCTGCTGGGCGAGTTCGCCGAGGGCGCGCTGCTGCTGTTCCTGTTCAGCCTGGGCCACGCGCTGGAGGAACGCGCGCTCGACCGCGCCCGCGCCGCCGTGCGCGCGCTGGGCGACCTGACCCCGAAGACCGCGCTGGTGCGGCGCGGCGCGGAGTTAGGCGAAGTCGCGGTGAACGATGTGCAGCTGACCGACACGGTGGTGGTGCGGCCCGGCGCGCGCCTGCCGGTGGACGGCCTGGTGCTGACCGGACAGTCGAGCGTGGACCAAGCTTCGGTGACCGGCGAGTCGCTGCCGGTAGAAAAGGGCGTGGGCGACCCGGTGTTCGCGGGCACGGTGAACGGCACGGGCGCCCTGGAGGTGCGGGCCACGCGCCTGGCGCACGATAGCACCCTGGCGCGCGTGATGCAACTGGTGGAAGAGGCCGAGGCGCAACAGTCGCCCACGCAGCAGACCGTCAACAAGTTCATGCGCTACTTCGTGCCGGCGGTGCTGGCGGCGACCGGCCTGCTGATCGTAGTTCCGCCGTTCTTCGGCGTGCCTTTCCGCGACGCCTTCCTGCGGGCCATGACGCTGCTAGTAGCGGCCTCGCCGTGCGCGCTGGCGCTCGGCACGCCCGCCGCGATATTGGCCGGCATCGCACAAGCCGCCCGCAACGGTGTGCTTGTCAAAGGCGGCGCGCACCTGGAAAACCTGGGCCGGTTGCAGGCCATCGCCTTTGACAAGACGGGCACGCTCACCCACGGCCGGCCGGAGGTGACACAAGTGCTGCCGTTCGCGAGCCGGAGCGCCTCCGAGGTGCTGGCGCTGTCCGCGGCGCTGGAGCGCCAGTCGGGTCATCCTCTGGCGGCGGCGGTTGTCCGCGCAGCCGAGGCGCAGCGCCTGCCCCTGCCAGAAGTCGCCGACGTGCAGTCGCTGACCGGGCGCGGCCTGACCGCCATGCTGAACGGCCAACCCGTGCGGCTGGGCAACACGCGCCTGTTGGCCGAGGCGGGCGTGGAGGTGCCCACTGCCGCGCAGCAGCAGATAGACGCGCTGCAAGCCGCCGGGCAGACCCTCATCGCCGTAGCGGTGGGCAACGAATTGGCCGGCGCGCTGGCCGTGGCCGACACCCTGCGGCCTGAGGCCGCTGCCACCTTGCGGGCGCTGCGCCAGGCGGGGGTGGCCCACACCGTTATGCTCACCGGCGACCACGCGGCGGTGGCGGCGGCCATGGCCAAAGAGGTGGGTCTGAGCGAATATCGCGCCGATCTGCTCCCCGCCGACAAGGTGACGACGATCCAGGCGCTGAACCGCGAATACGGCGTGACCGCCATGGTGGGCGACGGCGTGAACGACGCCCCGGCGCTGGCCCAAGCCACGGTGGGCATTGCCATGGGCGGCGCGGCCACGGCCGTGGCGCTAGAAACCGCCGACGTGGCGCTGATGGGCGATGCGCTAGACAAACTGCCGCTGGCCCTGGGTCTGGGCCGCGCCACGCGCACGATTGTGCAGCAGAACCTGGCGATCGCGCTAGGCGTGATCGGGCTGCTGGCGGTCGCCTCGACCACCGGCTGGCTCAGCATCGGCCCGGCGATCATCATGCACGAGGGCAGTACGCTCGTCGTCGTGGCGAACGCGCTGCGGCTGTTGGGCTACGCGCCGCGCAGTTAGCCGTTCGAGCGAAACGCAACCGGGCGCGGCCGGCCACAGTGGCCGGTCGCGCCCGTTTGCGTTTGGACGAGCTTTAGCCAAGCAGGTTGACCAGGTACTCGGCCGCGACGTCGGCGCCGTTCGGCCCGCCGGGCGGACGCGGCGTGTGCGCCAGCAGCGCGGCCACGTGCTCGCCCCACGCGCCGGCAGTGAAGACGTCCGGCGGGACTTCCAGTCTGGGCAGGTTGGCGCTCACGAACTCGGCCATCACCGGCGACTCGTGAAAGCCGCCGCGCGGCACATAGCCAAACGGCACACCCGCGTGGTAGGCCTCGGCCACAGTGCTGTAACCAAGCTTGCCGACTACCGCGTCGGCTGCGCAGATGAGGTCGGGGTGGTAGTAGTCACCGCGGTTGGGCAGCGCTAGCCGTTGGCCGCGTCGCTCCAACTGATCGGCCGCGCCGGGCAGCACGTAGACCACGCCCGGCGGGGCGGCCACGGGGCGCGGCAGCGGCAGGTCGCCGGCCATTCCGCCGAGGGTCACCAGCACCAAACGCTCGTGCTCGGCCAGGCCCAGGGCCGCGCGGGTCTCGACGCGGCTGTGACGCGGCACTCGGGCGATCGGCGGTAACTGCGGCAGGCTCAAGTCTGGCGCGCAGACCGGTGCGGCTTGCAGATGATGCGGAGCCAGCGCGAACGCCTCGCGCAGCAGCGGCAGGTGGCGCGCGAAGCCTGGCTCAGCGGCCACGTAGGGCGCGTAGATCCAGTCCCAGGTAAAGTTCTCGATCAGCACGGCGGGCAGGCCGGCCTCGGCCGCCACCGCCAGGCCCAGCGGCGCGATGTCGCACACGACCAGCGCCACGCGCAGGCGCGCCAGCCAGGTCGCCCACTCGCGCACCAGGCGCGGGTCGAACGGCAGCAGGTCGTCCAGGCGCGCTAGCGTGGCAAGCAGGTCTTCGCGCAGGGCGTCGTGCTGGACCACGCCCACGTCGGTCGTGGCCGCGTGGTAGCTGACGCCGCCCGGCACCGACTCGGTAAACAACCATTCCGGCGCCTGAGTGAAGACGTGTAGCGCCAGGCCGGGCCGGCGGGCGCGCAGCGCGGCCATGACGGCGCAGGCGCGGGTGGCGTGGCCGAAGCCGTGCGCGGTGACGAAGTAGGCGATGGCCGGGCCGGGCGCGACGGGCGCGGTCAGCGCCGCGTAGGAGGCCAGCGGGTCACTCACGGCTGGCCCCGGCAAAGCGCCCCACCTCGGCCTCCAGTAGCGCTCGACGCAGGTCAGCGCTGCGCAGGATGATGGTCGTGCCGCGCAGGCCGGAGCCGACCGAGATTTCGTCTGGCGCGAGCACGGCCTCGTCCAGCAGGATGCGCATGGGCGCGGGCAGGCCCAGCGGCCCCACCGCCCCCACCACGTAGCCGGTCGCGGCCAGCAGCTCCGGCTCGGTGGCGGTCGTCAGGCGGCTCTGGCCCAGGTACTTGCGCAGCGCTTTCCAGTCCACCTGCGCCGCGCCAGCCACCAGCACCATCACGAACGCGCCCTCGCCCACGCGAAAGACGATGCTGCGCACCACCTGCTCGGGCCGTTGCCCGCGCTCAGCGGCGGCCTGCGCCAGCGTGCTCACCGGGCCAGGGTGACGAAAGACGCGGTGCGGCAGACCCAGCGCCTGCAGCGCGGCGGCGACGGGCGGGACGGTCTCAGGGCCAGACATAGGTGATCGCCCTGCCGCGTTGGCCCACCGCTTCCAGCGCGCCCATGCCGCGCAGGCAATAGGCCATCTTTTGCGCCAGCCACAGCGGCTGCCGGAGAGCGCGCGCCAGATCGCTGGTGGTGAACGGCTGCGTCAGACCAGCGGGCCGAAACTGGGCGCAGTCGCCGGGACTGGTGAGCGTCAGCGTATTCACCACTTCGAGCAGGCGGCGGTCAGTCACGCGCCAATCACGCCTCCAGCGGCGGCGCACGGTATTGTCGGTTTGGCGCACTTCTTCTTCGCGCACGAGCGCGACCTCCAGGGTAAAGTTCGGATGACCCAGCAGTTCGGGGAAGCTCACCAATTCGCTGAAGACTTGCAGGACGTGGCCGCGGCGCGGGCTTTTGCGTCGGCTGGTCACCTTCCGGCCGTCGGGCGCGAGGCGCACGATCCAGCGCTCCACGGCCACCGGGTGGATCAGGCGCACGGGGTGCTTATCCGTCAGCTTACGCAGCTTGCGGCCAATGGCGGCAAAGTTGTGCGTCTGAATTTCGATGATCTGCTCGCCACGCAGGATGTCAATGACGAAGCCGTCGAGCTTGGCTTCCAGCGCGTCGCCGGGCCGGGCGTAGTAAGCCTTCAGGCCCGCGTGCAGAGCCATCTCGCGCAGGGTGCCGATGCCGGTCATTCAGGCCAACAACATGGCGTCACCGAACGAATAGAAGCGATAGCCTTCCATCTTGGCCGTCTCATAGGCGGCCAGCACGCGCTCGCGCCCGGCGAACGCGCTCACCAGCATCACCAGCGTCGAGCGCGGCAGGTGAAAATTGGTCAGCAGCGCGTCCACCACCTTGAACTGATATCCCGGCAGGATGAACAGGTTCGTCGCGCCCAGCAGCGGGGCCACCGCGTCGCCGGGGGCTGCCGATTGCGCGGCGCTCTCCAGCGTGCGCACCGAGGTGGTGCCCACCGCCACCACGCGGCGCCCGGCGCGCTTGGCGGCATTCAGGCGCGCGGCCACTTCGGGCGAGAGCTCGCACCACTCGCCGTGCATGGCATGCGTGGCGGCGTCGGCCTCGTTTACCGGCGCGAAGGTGTCCAGGCCGACGTGCAGTGTCACATATGCCAGCTCCACACCTGCCGCTTGCAGGTCGGCCAGCAGTTGCGGCGTGAAGTGCAGGCCCGCCGTGGGGGCGGCGGCTGAGCCGGAGCGCTCGGCGTAGACGGTCTGGTAGCGTTCTTTGTAGCTGGTCTCAGTGTGAATGTACGGCGGCAGCGGCACGCGGCCGATCTGCTCCAACAGCGGCTCCACCGGCCGGTTGAACGCCACCAGCCGCCGGGAACCAGCGTACACGGCCTTCACGGTCGCTTGCAGCCCGGGCGCGCCGTCAATGTCCACCGAACTGCCCAGGCCCAGCCCGCGTCCGCCCACCAGCGCCTCCCACGCCAGCGGGCCATGGGCCTTCAGCAGCAGCACCTCGGCCTTGCCGCCGGTGGGCTTGCGGGCCGCAAGTCGCGCCGGGATCACGCGCGTGTTGTTCAGCACCAGCACGTCGCCGGGGCGCAGATACTGCCCCAGGTCGCGCACGTGGCTGTGGGCGAGCGCGCTGGTCGCCCGGTTGAGCACCAGCAGGCGGGCGGCGTCACGTGGCTCTACCGGGGCCTGCGCGATGAACTCGGCCGGCAGGTCGTAGTCGAAGTCAGCGGTTTTCACGGTCGGCGGCTAGCGGCGCAAGAAGCGCGCCGCCAGGTTGAGGAGGACGGTGAGCACGATGCTGGCGATGATCGCGGTGGCACATGGAAAGTAGAGGCTGAAGTTGTCGCCTCGGATGTTGATGTCGCCCGGCAGGCGGCCCAGCGGCAGGCCGAGGCGGCCCACCACCCACACCAGGCCGCCCAGCGCCACCAGCCCTAGGCCGAGGACGACGATCCACTTGCCAAGCGTGCCGGCGTCGGGCATGGGCGCTAGATCAGCCGCCCCTGCTCACTGCTTTGGAACGGCACGCCCATGTGCTCGTAGCCGGTCTTGGTCACCACCCGGCCGCGTGGCGTGCGGTCGAGGAAACCGCGCTGCAGCAGGTATGGCTCGACCACGTCCATGATCGTGTCGGCTTCTTCGCTGATGCTGGCGGCGATGGTCTCCAGCCCCACCGGCCCGCCGTTGTATTTCTCGATGATGGCGCGCAGCACCGAACGATCCAGGTTGTCCAGGCCCAACTCGTCCACTTCCATCAGGTCCAGGCCGCCCTTCGCCACGTCTTCGGTGATGTGCCCCTGGGCGCGCACCTGGGCGAAGTCGCGCACGCGCTTGAGCAGGCGCAGCGCCACGCGCGGCGTGCCCCGGGCGCGGCGGGCGATCTCGCGAATGCCAGGCTCGTCCGCGTCCACGGCCAACATGCCGGCGGCGCGGCCCACGATGCGCTCCATGGCGGGCTGATCGTAGAAGTCCAGGCGGAAAACGGCGCCAAACCGGGCGCGCAGCGGCGCGGTGAGCAGCGCCAGGCGCGTGGTCGCCCCGATGACGGTGAAGCGCGGCAGCTTGAGACGGATGTTGCGCGCGCTCGGCCCCTTGCCGATGACGATATCGAGGGCGTAGTCTTCCATGGCCGGGTAGAGCACTTCTTCCACGGTGCGGCCCAGGCGGTGCACCTCGTCAATGAACAGGATGTCGCCCGCGCGCAGGTTTGTCAGGATGGCGGCCAGGTCGCCGGCGCGCTCGATGACCGGCCCGGCCGTCACCTTGATGTTAACGCTCATCTCGTTTGCCAGGGCGTGGGCCAGCGTGGTCTTGCCCAGGCCGGGCGGGCCGTAGAAGAGCACGTGGTCCATCGCTTCGCCGCGCTGGCGCGCCGCGTCTACCAGGATTTTCAGGTTGTCTTTCACCCGGTCCTGGCCGATCAGGTCGCTGAGCAGTTTGGGGCGCAGGGCGTAGTCTACCGGGTCATCGGGCTTACGCTGCGGCGAAATAAGGCGTTCGGGACCGTCGGTCATGGGCTGGATTATACCGAATTGTTGGGCGCAGGCGGGGACAGGAGGTCAGAGGTCGGAGGTCGGAAGTTGGAGGTCGGTGCGCAGGCCACGCGGCATGGCCAAGCGCGACCTAGGACGCTGAAGCGCCACGCCCCGGCCCGAACCGCTGCCAGTGCCCCTCCGAGATCACTTCCACCGCGCCCTCTACCACCTTGAGGGCGGTCTCATCATCTATCGCGTACCCCGGCCCGGCCAGTTGGGTGACCCAGTGCTTTTCGGCATAGGCCAGGCCGTGCTCCGGCATCAGCATCGGGTGGTCCAGATGCGGGAACATCTCGAAATCCACCAGCCCCAGCATGTAGTTGTCCGCGGCGGGCGGCCGCCAGTGCTTGAACATCTCCGCCAGGCGGGGGCCCAGCACCACGCTCCCGGCGCTCAGGCCCACGTAGACCAGCTTGGGCAGCGAAGCGAACAGATCGGCCAGCCCTGACTGGCGCAGCCAGTAGCCCAGGTACTGCGTGTCGCCGCCGCCCACCAGCAGCACATCGGCCTGTTCGACCACCGGCACCCACTGGGCTTCCTCCAAGCTGGGCAGCGCCGTCAACTCCAAGACCCCCACCGACTTCCAGCCCAACTCGACCATGGGGGTTTCGGGTTCGCTCCCGCTGATGAGCTGCTGGGCAAACACAGCGCCCTTCGCTCCGCCCGGAAAGGCGTACACGGCGGTGGGGATACACAAAGCGTTGCATTCAGCAATGGGTTTGTCCAACAGCCCCACCAGCGCCCGGTGGATGGTCGGGTTACGCACGCCGGCAGAGGTCAGCAGCAACTTCATCAATCGTCTCCTTGGTCGGTCGTTCTCTCAGCCGGTCTACCAAATGGCGAAAGATTAGCACAAAAGTTCTCACTCGACAACGATCACGCAACGACCCACACCACCAGGCCGCCGCAAGGCAAAGGTGCGCGACTCACTTTGTCTTTCGCCAGGCCTCGGCTACAATCGCGCCCATCCACTCAGGAGGCCCCATGACGTCGAACGTCTTTCCGTCGCAGCACCCCCTGGTTGCCCACAAGCTCGGCCTGCTCCGCAGCGTTGAGACCAAGCCCAAAAAGTTCCGCGAACTCGTGCGCGAGATCGCGATTCTACTGGCCTACGAGGCCACCACCGATCTGGAGGTCGAGCCGATCCGCGTGACCACGCCCATGGGCGAGACCGACGCGCGCGAGCTCAAGATGGGCATCGGCCTGGTGCCGGTGCTGCGCGCCGGGCTGGGCATGGTGGAGGGCATCTGGGAGATGGTGCCGGGGGCCGAGGTCTGGCACATCGGCCTCAAGCGCGACGAGCGCACGCTTCAGCCGATGCAGTATTACGCCAACAAGCCGGTCGCGCCGCAGGTGCAACTGTGCCTGCTGCTTGACCCCATGCTGGCCACCGGCGGCTCGGCGGCGGCCACCTGCGCGCTGCTCAAGTCGTGGGGCGTTACGCGCATCAAGTACATCGGGTTGCTCGCCGCGCCGGAGGGCATCGCCCGCCTGCAAGCCGAGCACCCGGATGTCGCCATTCATGTGGGCGCGATTGACAGCCACCTGAACAACATCGGCTACATCGTGCCCGGCCTGGGCGACGCCGGCGACCGACAGTTCGGCACCGCCTAGCCGCGCCGGAGCGCCATGCCGCCGATCTGGCAAGCTGGGCTGACCGCGGTGGGGGCGCTGGGCCTCGCGCTCATCCTCACGCCGCTGGCGGGCCGCTTGGGCCGCCGGCTGGGCATGGTGGATATCCCCGGCGGGCGGCGCAAGCACACCGGGGCGGTCGCCCGCATCGGCGGCATCGGCCTGTGCGCGGGCTTCTTCCTCACCGCGCTGGGGCTATTCGCCGCCGGCGTGTACCGGCCTGAGCACCGCTTGCCGCTGTTTGGCGTGCTGCTGGGCACGGCCGTGGTCTTCGTGGCCGGGCTGATTGACGACCGCTACACTCTGAAGGCCGGGCCGCAGTTCCTCGCACAGTTCGCCGCCGGCGTCATTGCCTGCGCCACCACCGTGTTTATCGCCAAGGTGACCATCCCTACGCTGGGGCCGTGGGACATCCCGCTTTGGATCGCCTACCCCCTGACCGTGGCCTGGGTGATGGGCATGATGAACACGGTCAACTTTCTCGACGGGCTGGACGGCCTGGCCGCCGGCGTGGGCGCCATCGCGGCGGCGCTGTTCGCCGTCCACTCTTACAGCCTCCAGCAGTTCGAAATCGCCCTGTATGCCCTGGCGCTGGCCGCCGCCTGCCTGGGCTTCTTGGTGTTTAACGTCCACCCGGCGCGCGTCTTCCTCGGCTCGGCCGGAGCCATGGTGCTCGGCTACGCCCTGGCCACGCTCTCCATCCTGGCCCCCGCGCGCGTCGCCACCGCGCTGCTGGTCATGGCCATCCCCATTGTTGACACGGGCTTTCAAGCCCTAGACCGCTGGCGGCGCGGGCGCTCGCCCACGCAGGGCGACCGCGGCCACCTGCACTTCCGCCTGATGGACGCGGGCTTATCACAGCCACAGATTGTGTTGGGCTACTGGGTATTCTGCGCCGTCTTCGGCATGCTGGCGCTGGTAATTTCGGCCCCGCTCTACAAGCTCATCGCCGTGGTCGTGTTGGGCCTGGTGGTGGTGGCGGTGCTGGTCGTGCTCAGCCGCCGCCGCCCACTGGAACCCTAGCGACCTGCCCGCCCCAGTCAATCATACTTTACTTCCATCCCCAACAACCGCGCCAGCCCGTGCTCGAAGAGCCAGATGAGCGGCACCAGGCACAAGTTCAGGCCGACCGTCAGCGTGAAGGCCGAGGCCAGCGCCCGCAGCGCAGCGTCGAGCGGCCCCAGCAGCGCGTCGAGCACGGCGCTGCCGAGACCCAGGTAGAAGAGGCCCGCCGTCACCGCCGCCAACACAATGGCCGTCCGCCACCAGCCCCGCCGGTCGGAGGCCGAGGGCAACATGGAGTTGGCGATGGTGAAGATCAGGTAGAGCCAGAGCCAGAAGTCGGGCAGGCCAACCATCTGCCGCAGAGCCTCCACCAGCGCCGAGGGGTCGGCCGCGGCCAGCGCCGCGCCCACGGGGCCGACACCCAGGCGCGGGTAGCCCACGAGCAGGATGGCCGCCGCGCCAAAGATGAGCGGCGCCGCGCCAATGAGCGATTCGCGAATGAAGTCGGTGGCTTCGGTCTCCACGAAGCCCAGGCGCAGTGAGCCGTCGGGCATAGGCGCCGGGGCAAGCGAAAAGCGGCCGGTGCGCACCAGCAGCAGCGTGGCCGTGATCCAGTGGCTGGCTTCGTGCAGCAGCACACCGGGCAGCATGAGGATCGAGTAGACCATCAGCGCGCGATCTGGGTCGCGCAGGATCAGCAGCCCCAGCCCTTGCAGGTGGCGGTGTACCCAGCGCTCGAGGAACAGCAGCGGCACGAACGCCAGCAGCAGCCAAAGCCAGGTGGAGAGCATGGCAAACGCGCCGGCGGGTAAAGCGGACGGGGTCAGGCCTCGGCCGCGGCCTTGACGATGGCGGCGAAGTCAGCAGGCTTGAGGCTCGCGCCGCCCACCAGCGCGCCGTCAATGTCGGGCTGGGTCATTAGGTCCACGGCGTTGGCGGCCGTCACCGAGCCGCCGTACTGCACGCGCAGCGCGTCGGCGGTGGCCGCCCCGAACAGATCGGCCAACGCCCCGCGAATGTGCAGGCCGATGACGGCGTTCGCGCCCGCGGGGGTGGCGGCGCGGCCGGTGCCAATGGCCCACACCGGCTCGTAGGCGACGATGGTGCGCGCGGCGTCGGCGGCGGTCAGCCCGGCGTAGGCGCCCTGCATCTGGCGCACCACTACGGCGGCGGTTTGCCCGGCCTCGTTCTCAGCCAGGTTCTCACCCACACACACAATCGGCGTCAGCCCGGCGGCCAGCGCGGTCTGGAGCTTCTTGTTCACCGTCTCGTCGGTCTCGCCAAAGAACTGGCGGCGCTCCGAGTGGCCGAGGATGACGTACTGGGCCAGCCCCACCAGCATGGGCGCGGCGATTTCGCCGGTATACGCGCCCGACTTTTCCCAGTGCATGTTCTGAGCGCCCAGACCGACGCCGCTGCCGGCCAGCAGCGGGGCTATCGTGGTCAGCGCCACGAACGGCGGGCAGAGCACGCGTTCGACGCGGGCGTAGGGGCCGATCAGCGCCAGCACCTCGCCGGCCAGCGCAGCGGCCTCCGGCACGGTCTTGTTCATCTTCCAGTTGGCGGCAACAACGGGTCGGCGCATGGGGGTTCCTCAGGTGCGGGGCACGGCCAGGGGCCGGCCCCGTTTGCGAAAGGTGGGTAAATAAGCGTTGGCGGGCTAGACGCCGAAGTACACGCGGAAGACGAGCTTGCCCAAACACAGCTCGTCGCCGTCTTCCAGCATGACCGGTATTTCGGAGTACAGCAGCGCGCCGTTGATGCGGCTGCCGTTGGTGCTCTTCAGGTCGGTGTAGTGCAGGCGGCCACGCTCGAAGTGCAGCCGGCCATGCTTGCGCGAGACGCCCATATCCATGCCATTTAGTTCGGCCAGGTCCACATCAGGCTGATACGGCCGAGTTGGCTCGGAGCGGCCCAGCACATATTCCGACCGACCGGTGAGGCGCAGCACCTGTCCGCCCGGCGCGCTGAGCATGATGGACACGTCGCTGCCTTCGCCGGAGGGTTCACTCACGGCCTCCGGCTGCCACTCAGACCCGGCCGGCATCTTCAACGGCGCGGTCGGCGGCCGTGGCGGCGCGGCCGCCTTCTGGAAGGCGGCCACCAGCGCCGAGACATCGGCGTAACGGTCATCGGGCGCTTTGGCCAGGGCCTTCAAGATCACGTTCTCGACCGGCAGCGGGATGTTGCCATTAATGCTGCTGGGGCGCGGGGGCAGCGTCATCAGGTGGTGCAGCACCACGCCGCGCGAGTCGGCGGCGCGGAAGGGCAGCGTGCCCGTGAGCGCCTCGAACAGCACCACGCCGAAGGCGTACTGGTCGGCTTTGACCGTGACTTCATCGCCGGCGCGGGCCTGTTCGGGGCTGACGTAGTCGGGCGTGCCGCGCGACAGATCACCGGTGACCACGCGCATGATGCCGAAGTCGGTGAGGTAGACGTTGCCATCCGCCGCGAGCAGGATATTGGAGGGCTTGACGTCGCCATGCAGCAAACCGCGCTCGTGAGCGTGCCACAGCGCCGCGCCGACGCCGCCGGCCAGCCGGGACGCATCGCCGACGGTCAGCGGGCCGCGCTCCAAACGATTGCGCAGCGTCTCACCTTCGATGTAGCGCATGGCCAGGTAGAGCCGCTCGCCCGACGAGACAAAGTCGTAGATCGGCAGGATGTTGGGGTGGTGCAAGTGGGCGGATTGCTGCGCTTCCTGCTGGAAGCGCATACGGATGGAGGGGTCGTGCTGGAAATTAGGCTTGAGGACCTTAAGCGCCACGTGCCGGTCTAACGCGGCATGGTAGGCCTTGTAGACGAGCGCCAGCGTGCCCTCGCCCAGAAAGGCCACTAATCGGTAGGCGCCGAGGGTATCCCCGACGTTTAGCGTGAAGGAGCCGCCGCTCATTTGGGAAGGTATACCCCCTATGCTACTCCAAAACCAGCGCCGAGGGAAACGAAAGTTAGAACGCGCCGGAGCGGTCCGGCTCCGGCGCGTTGTAGGTGGGTGAAGCCGCCGCCTTATTTGTCTTGCAAGGCGGCCACGCCCGGCAGGGTGCGGCCTTCGAGCATTTCCAAGCTGGCGCCGCCGCCGGTGGAGATGTGGCTCATCCGGTCAGCCAGGCCCGCCTGTTCCACAGCCGCCACCGACTCGCCGCCGCCGATGATGGTGGTCGCGCCGCTCTCGGCGACGAGCTGGGCCACGGCGTTGGTGCCCGCAGCGAAGGCGGGAAACTCGAACACGCCCATCGGGCCATTCCAGACCACCAGCGCAGCGCCTTGCAGCGCCGCGCCAAAGGCCTTGACCGTCTCCGGCCCGATGTCGAGGATGCGCCAGCCGGCCGGGACGCCGCCGGCCACCGCGATGGTCTGCCGGTTGGCCCCGGCGTCGAACTTGTCGCCTAGCACGGCGTCCACCGGCAAGATGAGCTTGCCGCCGGCCGTGGCCAGCAGCGCGCGGGCGGTGTCGAGGCTGCCGTCTTCGACGAGCGAGTCGCCCACGGCGAGGCCCTGCGCCTTGAGGAAGGTGTTGGCCATGCCGCCGCCGATGAGCACGCGGTCGGCCTTGCCGAGCAGGTTCTCAATGACGCCGATCTTATCGGAGATTTTGGCCCCGCCCAGAATGGCGAGGTAGGGGTGCTTCGGATGGTCCACCGCGCCGCCCAGGTACTCGATCTCCTTTTCCATCAGGAAACCCGCCACGCCGGGCAACAGGTGGGCCACGCCTTCGGTGGAGGCATGGGCACGGTGGGCCGAGCCGAAGGCGTCGTTGACGTACAGGTCTGCCAGCACCGACAGACGTTGGGCAAACGCGGGGTCGTTCTTTTCCTCTTCCGGGTGGAAGCGAACGTTCTCCAGCAGGATGACCTGGCCTGGCAGCATGGCGGCGGCGGCGTGCTCGGCCGCCGGCCCCACACAGTCTTCGGTCAGCGGCACGGGCTTGCCCAACAACTGGCTCAGGCGCTCAGCGACGGGCTTGAGCGAATACTTGGGGTCTGGGCCGCCTTTGGGCCGGCCCAGGTGCGAACACAGCACCACCTCCCCGCCCTTCTCCAACAGGTATTGGATGGTGGGCAGGGCGGCGCGGATGCGCGTGTCGTCGGCCACGTGGCCGTCTTTCAGCGGCACGTTGAAGTCCACCCGCACCAGCAGCCGCCGGTGGCGGGGGTCTATGTCGCGAATGGTCTTCTTGTTCATGGCGGCCGCCGGAGACTACAACTGCTCGCCGATCTTGGCCACGATGTCGGCCACGCGGCAGGAGTAGCCCCACTCGTTGTCGTACCAGGCCACGACCTTCACCAGGTTGCCCAGCACCAGCGTGTCGAGGGCGCTGTAGATCGAGGAGAAGTGCGTGCCCTTCAAGTCCATGGAAACCAGCGGCTCATCGGTGACATCCAGGATACCCTGCATCGGCCCCTGGGCGTACTCTAGCATAGCGGCGCGGATGTCGTCCTTGCTGGGTTCCTTGTCGAGCACAGCGGTGAAGTCCACCACCGACACGGTGGGGGTGGGCACGCGAAAGGCCATGCCGCCAAACTTGCCCTTAAGCTCGGGGATAACCAGGCCGACGGCGCGCGCCGCGCCCGTCTCGGACGGCACGATGTTCTGGGCGGCGCCGCGGGCGTCGCGCACGTCTTTCGCGCCCACGTCGAGCAACTTCTGGCTGTTGGTGTAGGCATGGACGGTAGTCAGCAAGCCCTTCTGGATGCCGAACTTGTCGTTCAGCACCTTGGCGACCGGGGCCAGGCCGTTGGTGGTGCAGGAGGCATTGGAAATGATGTGATGCTTGGCGTTATCGTACTTATCCCAGTTGACGCCGAGCACGATGGTGATGTCTTCGTTCTTGCCCGGAGCGGCGATGACGACCTTCTTGGCGCCGCCGGACTCGCGGTGGGCTTTGGCCTTGTTGGCATCGGTGAACAGGCCGGTGGACTCGATGACGATGTCCACCCCCATGTCGGCCCACTTGATGGCGGACGGATCGCGCTCAGCGGTGATCTTTATAACTTCGCCATCCACGACGAGGTTGCCGTCCTGAACCGCGACCGTGCCCTGGTACTGGCCATAGGTCGAATCGTACTTGAACAAGTGAGCGTTCGTCGCCGGGTCGAAGAGGTCGTTCACCGCCACCACCTGCACCGCGTCTGGGTGGCGCTCGTTGATAGTTCGCAGCACCTGCCGCCCAATGCGGCCAAACCCATTGATACCAATTTTGACGGTCATATCTGGTTCTCCTTAGATCGTAACCGATCCGCTAAGAGGCTGAAGGCGGGCAGGCTCACACCGCTAGAGCGCGCTCGGCTTCAGCCTGAGTCAGCAAGTGCATCAGCGCCGCGGCGGTCTTGGCCGAGTCGTGGCGCCAGGGGCGCTCGGGGTCGGCCAGGTCGGCCAGCACCAGGCGGCGCGTGCCGTTCACGGGCGGGTCCACCGACACCCATTCCAGGCGCGGCAACAGCCGCCCCTGCTGGCGGTTGTTGGCCAACACCACCGGAAACAGCCCCGGCTGGGTGTGGCGTTCAATGGCCTGCACGTGGTCGAGCACCGTGTAGCCACCGGTCTCGCCGGGCTGCGTGGCAGTGTTCGACACATAGACCTTCAGGGCGCGGCTGGCGGCAATCGCCGCGGCCAGATCGGGCACCAGCAGGTTGGGCAACAGGCTGGTATACAGGCTGCCGGGGCCGAGCACAATCAGGTCTGCTTCGAGTAGGGCCTTGATGGCGGCCGGGTAAGCGGGCACATCTTCCGGCTGCAAATACACCCGCTGGATGGCGCCGGAGGCCAGCGGAATGCGCGACTCGCCTTCCACGCGGCTGACGGCGGCGCCCTCGACCGCCAGCTCGCCCACCAGCGTGACGTTGCGCAGCGTGGAGGGCAGCACCTGACCGCGAATGGCGAGCACCCGGCTCGACTCGACCAGCGCCCGCTCAAAGCTGCCCACCACCTCGGTCATGGCGCTGATGAACAGGTTGCCAAACGAATGGCCTCCCAGCCCCTCGTCACCGCCAAAGCGATATTGAAAGAGCTGGGTGGTCAGCGCCTCGTCGTCCGCCAGCGCCGCGAGACAATTACGGAAGTCACCCGGCGGCAAAACGCCCAGGGTCTGCCGCAGGCGGCCCGATGAGCCGCCGTCGTCGGCCACCGTGACGATGGCCGTCAGGTTGGCGGTGTGGGCCTTCAGCCCCCGCAGCAGGGTCGAGAGGCCGGTGCCGCCGCCAATGGCGACGAGCTTGGGGCCGCGCCCCTTCCGGCGATGTTCGCTGACCGCCGAGGCGACATCTTGCCCGGGCTGCACGAACGGCGCCAGCAGGACACGCTGGGTCTGAGCGACCGCGACGAGAATGCACACGAGGCCCAGGCCGCCCAGAAGCGCGGCGCGCCCCAACAGCAGCCACCGCCAGGTGAACGCGGGGCCGGGCCGGCTGAGGTCGAGCACCAGAAAGGCTGCGCCCAGCCCAACCAGGGTGGCCCCCGCCGCGAGCAGCAGGAGCCAGCGCTTGACGCCCAGGCCGGGCCGCAACCAGCGCAACCGACTCTGCAACCAACTCCAGCCCGAGCGCGTTTTGTCCATCCCCACCGAATCCTCGCCGGCCACGCGGCGGGCAGATAACCCTTAAGATGATATCAGAGATGGTATGGCCGGTCAAAGGCGGTTGGATGTTCGCCTGACCGGCTTTATAATCGGTTAATCAGCCACTCGCTGGCTGTGAACAATCACGCGCGGAGGCAGGTAGGATGGCCGATTTGAGCTTAATGGAGAGACTGACCATCAGCGGCACGACGAAGATTGTGCTGCTGGTAATGGACGGTCTGGGCGGGTTGCCCATGACGCCGGACGGGCTGACGGAGTTGGAAAGCGCCTACCGGCCCAACATGAACCGGCTGGCGGCGGAGGGAACGCTGGGCCTGAGCGTGCCGGTGGCGCTGGGGGTTTCGCCCGGCTCCGGCCCGGCGCACCTGGCGCTGTTTGGTTACGACCCCATCCACTTCGATATCGGCCGCGGCGTGCTGGAGGCGTTTGGCATCGGCGTGCCGGTCGGCGCGCAGGACGTGGCAGCGCGCGGGAACTTTTGCACGGTAGACGCGGCGGGCAATATCACCGACCGGCGCGCCGGGCGCATCAAGACCGAGGCCGCTCTACCCATCGTGGAGAAGCTGGCGCGGGTGAAGCTGCCCGAGTGCGAGGTGGAAGTGAAGCCGGTGAAGGAGTACCGGTTCGTGGTGGTGTTTCGCGGTGAGGGCCTTTCGCCCGAGGTGGACGAAACCGACCCGCAGCGCACCGGCGTGCCGCCGCTGCCGGCCCAGGCCCGCACCGCCGCCGCCGAGCGCACCGCCGCGATTGTGAACAAGTGGATCGCTGCCGCGCGCGAGGCCATCCGGGACGACAGGCCGGCCAACGCGCTGACGTTGCGCGGCTTCTCGGCCGACCCGAACCTGCCCAAGTACCGCGAGGTGTACAAACTGCGGGCGGCCTGCACGGCGGTCTACCCAATGTACAAGGGCGTGTCACAATTGGTGGGGATGGACGTGCAGCACTTCAGCGGCGACACCCCGGCTGATGAGTTTGCCCACGTCAAGGCGATCTGGAACGACTACGATTTCTTCTTCATTCACGTGAAGCCGACCGACTCGCGGGGCGAGGACGGCGACTTTGCGGGCAAGGTCAAGGTGATCGAAACCGTGGATGCCGCCCTGCCCGCCCTGCTCGACCTGAAGCCAGATGTGCTCATCATCACCGGCGACCACTCCACGCCCGCCAAGCTTAAGGCGCACTCGTGGCACCCAGTGCCGCTGCTGTTATGGGCTCCCGCCACGCACATGCGCGACGCCGCCCAGGAATTCGGCGAGCGGGCCTGCCTGACGGGCGGGCTGGGGCGCTTCTCGGCGGCGGACCTTATGCCGCTGGCACTCGGCCACGCGCTGCGCCTGGAACGGTACGGAGCCTAGCGCCGAGTCGTCCGCGCGCCGGCGCCTGTGGGTGGCGCGCCAGACCAGAGGGCCTGGCGCGCGTGTCTGGCCGGCGACGGCGGGGGGCAGACCACCGCATGATCAGCGAAAAGCAGTTCGACGCCGGCGGCGTGGTGCTGAATCTCGTCGAGGGGCAGCCGTCGGGCGTGCCCCTGGTGTTGTTGCACGATCTGGGCGCGAATTGGGCCGCGC
Source organism: Anaerolineales bacterium (assembly GCA_020850595.1). GTDB lineage: Bacteria > Chloroflexota > Anaerolineae > Anaerolineales > UBA6663 > JADZEK01. The sequence continues at coordinate 1,724 of JADZEK010000179.1, read as the reverse complement.
ACCAAGCCATGCTGCCCGCCCTGACCCTGGGCTGGCATGTGTGCGCGCTCGACTTGCGCGGGCACGGCAAGTCGGGGCGCACGCCCGAACACTACCGGGTGCTCGACTATGCCCAAGACGTTATCGCATTCATCCGCCAATATCTGCGCGCGCCGGCGGCGGTGTACGGGCACGGCTTCGGCGGTCTGGTGGCCATTGCGGTGGCAGGTCAGGCCACCGAGGCCGTGCACGGGCTAATCCTGGCCGACCCGCCGTTGTTCTACCGCCGGCAGCGCATTACCGACACTCTCTGGGGCGAACCGCTGACCCGCGCGTACCAATCGCTGGCCGCCGCCCCGAGCACCGATGAGCTGGCGCGCCGCCTCAGCCCCGACCACCTGGCCGGCGAAAGCTCCGGTCTGCGCGCGCGCGCCGAACGCTTGCGGCGCGTAGATCCAGACGCGCTGAGGGCGGTGCTGGAGCACACGCATATGAACGGCTTAGCGCTGGGGCCGCTGCTAGCGCGCGTGTCGTGCCCGACGCTGATCATCCAAGGCGACCCGCGCTACGACGCCGTGCTCGACGAAGACGACGCCGCCTTTGCCCGTTGGCACCTGCGCCAATTCAGCCGGGTGAAGCTCGAGCACGTCGGGCACAACTTGCATGCCGACGCGCCGGATACGGTGATTCAGCTCTTAGAGACATTCAGCCGGGAGGTCACCGGCCTGGGCGTGCTATAGCGCCGGCCGGGGCGATTCAGAATGAGAGCCAGCCGAACAGACGGGGCGCCGGGAGCGCCCCGTTTGCGTTGCTAGTGCGGCTTCAGCCCCCACCACGCGACGGCGGCGAAGAGGAGCGCCTCGAGGATGGCGCCGCCGCCGACAAACAGGAAGGCGTCTTGCCAAAAGCGCATGGGGAACAAGCGAATGAGCGAGTCGGACCAGAGGAAGGTCCAGGTATTGTCTTCAAAGAACACTTGATGGAACTGAGTGAAGAAGGTGCCGAAGCTGGCGAGGATGAAGAAAACCAGCACGAGCAGGATGACGATGGTGAGGGCAGAGCCGCTGAGCAGCCCTCCGCGCAGGGCTTCTCGCTCGCCCGCGCCATACAGCCCGGCCACGGCCAGCAGCGTCAGGATGCCGCCGACGGCCCACAGCCGCAGCGCCCAGGTGGTGACGATCTTCACGTCGAGCATGTGCTTCAGCTCGCGGTCGTTATAAAAACGGTTGCAGTCGCCGTCGAGGTAGGCCGGACACGACTCGGCCGGGGCGGTGACGCCCTCGGGAAAGCGCAGCGCCGCCAGCCACGCAATGGGCTGGTTGTTGAGCAGGTAATCAATCGAGAGCTTGGAGTATTTGAGGCGGTCGGCGGTGGTGATGCCGTAGGCGTCGGCGGGAAAGCCGGGCAGGCTGTATTCGATGTCGGGGAAGGTATGCGTCATGAGCAGGCGCACGTTGGTGAGCACCAGGACGACCGGGATCAAGACGATGATAATCAGGCGGCAGATAACAATGAGCCAGGCGGGCATGGTGCGCATTCAATCTCCGGGAGCGAACGGAAGGGCGGCGAGGATTATAGCAGGGGCCGCGCCACGGCTCAGGGCGTTTCGAGTTGGTAGATGTCAGGGTCCAACACATCGTGAACAGTTGTAAGTCGGAAAAGGTCCAAGACATCGTGAACACTTTTCGGGCGTTCGTGGCCGGCACGAATTGGCGGCATGCTGTCTCCTCACAGGAGGCAGTATG
>JADZEK010000178.1 GCA_020850595.1 Anaerolineales bacterium | reverse complement strand
GATGACGCCGAGCTGTTCGGCGCGCCGCTGGCGGGCCTCGAACAAGCGCGCGTTCTCGATGGCCACCGCCGACTGGGCCGCGAAGGCCGCCGTCAGCTCGGCGTCGGCCGTGGAGAAGTAGCGCGCCTGGTCGTGGAACAGGATCAACAGGCCGGTGGACTGCTCTTTGACCAGCAGCGGCACAGCCAACATCGAGCGCAGGTTGTGGAAGACCATCCGCAGGCGCTGGCGCGAGGCGGGCGGGATGGCGGCGCTCTGCGGCGAATTGGCCTGCATGTCGGCCACGATCATGGGCTGCCCGGCGGCCAGCACCTGCCCGGCAAACGACTCGGCCAGTGGAAACTGCAGGTTGAAGACCAGCTCGGGATCGGTCATCCCGCGGTAGGCCCGGAAACGCAGCCGGCCCGCTTCCAGCACCAGGATGCCCGCGCCGCCGTAGTCGACCACGGTTTTGAGCTGGTCGAGGATCTGGCCCAGCAGCGGCTCCAGCTCCAGCGTCGAGGTCACATCGCGGGAGATGCGCAGCAGCGTCGAAAGCTGCCGCGTGCGCTCGTCCACGCGCTGCTCGAGCTGCCCGTAGGAATGTTTCAATTCGGCCGACATGCGGTTGAATTGGTCGGCCAGCACTTCCAGCTCGTCGCCAGTGTTGGCGGCCACGGTCTGCCCGAAATGGCCGCTGGCCACCTGGCGGGCGGCCTGCACCAGGGCCGCGATCGGCCCAGTGATGCGCCGCGCGCCGACCAGCACCACCGCCGCCGGGATGACCACGCCCATGGCCAGCAGCGTCAGCAGGGCGCGCCCATAGCCCCGGATCACGCGCGTCAGCTCGGCCCAGTCTTCCTCGATGATCAAGCTCCAGGCGGTGTCTGGCACCGGGCCATAGCTCGCCAGCGCCTCGCGGCCGTCCAACGCCCTGATGCGCACGGCCCCGATCTGCCCGGCCAGCGCCTGGCCCGTCACCGGGTGACCGGCCAGGTCAGCCCCGATCTGGCCGGGGTCCGACGCGTAGATCACCTGGCCTTGCCCGTCGATCACGTAGGCCGTGCCCTTGCGCTCCAGGCGCAGTCTCAGCAGCGTGCCGTAGAAGGGGTTGACCGCGTCGGCGCTCACCCGGAACATGCCCACCAGCGCGCCGAGAAACTCGCCCTGGTGGTTCAGCACCGGCACGGCGAGGGCGATGACGCGGGCGCCGCCGGGCCCCTCGGGCACGATGTCGGAGAAGGCCGGCTGGCCGGTGCGCTGGATCAGCGCGCGGAAGTATGGGCGCGTGGACCAGTCCACGCCCAGGATCTCTGGCCGCAGCGGCTCGGCCGCCATCACACGGCCCAGGTTGTTGAGCAGGACCGTGCCGCCGTCGAAGTACACCAGGCGGTGGCGGATCTCGGCCAGCCCGGCCAGCGGCGCCGCCAAGGCGTTCTCGCTGGCGGCCAGGTCGCGGGCGGCGGCCTCCAGCAGGCCGGGATACTCGCCCAACTCGGCGGCCAGCTCGCTGGCCGTCAGGCGCGCCAGCTCCCGGTCGCGGTCGATCACCAGGTCGGCCGTCACCTGCTGGTAAGCCAGGTAGCTGACCAGCGCCACCGCCGTCAGCACGATCACCGCCGGGCCGAGCGACCAGGCGATGATCTTGATGCGCAGCGAGCCGCGCCGCTGCGGGGCCGGCCTGGTCGCGCTCATCCGGGCAGGGCGGCCCTCAAGCGCAGCACCCGCCGGCCGCCGGGGCAGCGGCGCCTTGCTGGATGGCGCTGATCGATTCGCACACTGCCGGCAGGCGCTCGTCCACCGCGGCCCGCCCGAGCGTCAGGATCTCTTCGAAGGCGGCGTCGGTGACCGCGCGCACCCCATTCAGGTTGGCAAACGTTTCCACCGTGACCGACTCGCCGCTCAGGTGGCTGCTGGCGAAGGTCGCCAGGTCGGCCGCGGCGGCGGCGGTGACGAACTCGTTGCGGACGAAGCCGATCCATTCCTCCACCAGTGAGGCGCGCGCCGGCTGCAGCAGGTTGGTGCGCGCCAGCGCCCGGCCGTACGCCTGGCTGGTCAGGAACTTGACCAGCTCCCAGGCCGCCTCGGGGCTGCGCGTGCCGGCGTAGATACCGTAGCCGTCGGTCGTGGCCAGGGTGGCGCGGCGCGCCGGCCCAGCCGGCAGCGGCGACACGCCGAGCCTGAACTGCGCGTGCGTCAGGATGTCCTTCAGCGCCCACGAGCCGTCCTCCACCATTGCCAGCCGGCCGGTGTAGAAGGCTTCGCGCGTGGCCACCTTCTGCACCGCCAGCGACGTGGCCATCACCTGGTCGTCCCACAAGCGGGCGCGCAGCCACTCGATGGCCTGCCGGGCCTGGGGCTCGGCCATCAGGCAGCGCGCCGGGTCGGCCGGGTCGACGTAGTGGCCGCCCCAGGCGTTGACGTGGACCTGCACACGGTCGTAGATCGGGTCGAGCGTGCTGCCCCACAGGTCGGTCTGGCCGTCGCCGTCACGGTCGTGGGTCAGGCGCTTCATCGCTTCCAGGTACTCGGCGTAGGTCCAGGCCTCCGTGGGGTAGTCGACGCCGTATTCGTCGAAGACGTCCTTGTTGTAGTACAGCGCCAGCGCGCCGTGATATTTGGGTAGGCCGAACTGCTTGCCGTCGCGCGTGGCCAGGGCCTTGTACTGGGCCGCGTCCCAATCGGCGATGGTGGCCTGGTCGAGGTCGGCCGCCACCAGCGGGGCCAGGTCCAGCGTATAGCCAACCTGCGCCCAGGCGGGGAAGTAGTCGCAGCAGCCCTGGAAGACGTCGGGCGCTGTGCCGGCCTCGAAAGCCGCCGGCATCTGCTGGCGCAGGCCCTCGGGGTCAGGCGTGAAGAAGACGCGGATGTTGGGGTGTTCGGCGTGGAAGACTTCCAGCATCTGCTGGGCCATGGGCGCGAACCACTCGGTGCGCCAGTCCTGGTAGACGAGTTGAACCGGGCCGCTGCCGCGCGGGGTGGGGCTGGGCGCCCGCGGGGTGCAGGCGGCGGCGCCGCCGGCGACCGCCGCGCCGGCCAGTTTTAGGAAGGCGCGGCGCGAAAGCCGGGACCCTGGCGGCGCGCGCAGGCTGGCGGGTCTGCGCTGCGAGGGAGAGGGCATGTCAGCGTTTCTCCGTCTGGGCGGCGGAAACGACCTGGGCCAAGGCCGGCCGCCTGCTGGGTTGTGGACGACGGTGTTGCCCCTGAGCCGATTATATACGACCTCGGCCCGGCCACAAGACGGAGCGGTAGCGCCGCCGATCGGCAACCCGGGTTAGTGGTTGGATTGTCTCGTGTACCGCGCGCCGGGCGCTGTGGTGGTGCCCCCCGGATATGGGAGCCGACCGGGGTTGAGAGCGGCGGGATCGCGTCCCGCGCTCCACCTAAAGCCTTAGACCCAGGCGGGCCGTTGGATCGATGCCGGGTTCGGGATGCCAGGTCTGGCGGGCACGCCGCCGGGCAGCGCCGCTATGGCGCTTCGCTGAGTGCGCCGCGGGATGACGGCCTCGTCAGGCGCTCTGAATCGACCATCGCTCTTATAATATCCGCATGTCCACGCCGTTGGAGACTCGCCTGACTGCGACGCTCGATCATTGGAAGCGCAGCCTACTCGATCTTACCAAACGCAACCGCGCCATTCACTTCCGCCTGACGCGCGTCTCGACCGTCACCATCACCGGCGAGTTGCCGGTCATTGTGTACCGCCAACTCGTCCTCGAGCAGGCCCGCCTGCGCTTCAAGCCGGCCCCCAAGCCCGAGCCGCCGGCTGGCCCAACGCTTCGGCCTCCAGCTCCCAGTCTCCCGCTTCCATCTGCCGACCCCACCGATCCCCTCGTCGATAT
>JADZEK010000177.1 GCA_020850595.1 Anaerolineales bacterium | reverse complement strand
GCGAGGAGAAGAAGATGTGGTCGCCGCGGCGTTGACCGGCCGTTTCCCGCTGACGCGATTGATCTCGCCGGGCACGCTCGAAGGCGGTGATGTGTTGATCCTGCCCGACCGCGTGGTGGTTGGCAGGTCAGCACGCACCAACGCGGCGGGGATCGCGCAATTGGCGGTGGCGCTGGCCGGGACGGGGCTGCCCGTCTATGCCGCAGCAGTGGAGCCGTACCTGCACCTGCTGACCGCGGTCACGCATCTTGGCCAGGGCGTCCTACAGGCCATCGAAGGCTGGCCGCTGCCATCACCGTTAGCTGATCTGGAGGTGTTGCGTGTGCCGCCGGAGGAAGCGTATGCCGCCAACTCGCTCGGCATCGGCGGGCACGTCATCGTGCCGGCCGGCTATGCTCGCGCCGCGGCTCTGCTCCGTGCACAGGGCTTCGATGTCCTCTCTGTTCCCATGTCCGAGTTCGCCAAAGCCGACGGCGGCGTGACGTGTCTGGCGTTGGTGTGGTAGAATTGGAAGCAGGATTTCAAAATTTGACTCCCCTGAAAAAAGGGGGCTCAAAATTGAGACATTTGTCGGGTATGCCCCTCAGAAGTACAATGCGGGCGGTTACGAACCGCCGCAGGGAGGCCGACAATGTCCGGAAATACCGCAAGTGATCGGCTGGCGCTGAAAACCCCCGAAGCCAGCCTGCTGTACGTCTTGGAATCCGAGTTCAATTTATCGTATCGCGAAGCGCGGGAGGTGGTCAGCGCCGCGCAGGAGCTGCTGGGGCTCGATCGGCCGACCGGGCAGGTGCGGTCGGGGCAAATGCGGCTGGTGGTGGCTAGCCTGCGGGCGCCGTTCGGGCCGCCGCTGGACGAGACGGCGCGGGTGGAGGTGACGCTGACGGTGGATGCCGGGACGGCGGATGCCGCCGTGTTAAGCGAGCAGGGGCGGCTGGCCGTGCGGCGAGGCCGGATCCTGCGGCTGGTCGAGGAGGCGCTGGAACAGGGCGGGGTGCTGACGGAAGAAGACCTGGCGCGGGCGCTGCAAGTCACGCGGCGCACCATCGAACGGGATGTGCAGGCCTTGCGGACGGCTGGGCATCTGGTGCAGACCCGGGGGCAGGTCAAGGGGACCGGGCGGGGCCAAACGCACAAGGTGCGCATCATCGAGTTGTGGCTGGATCGCCAGGGCTACGACAAGATCGCGCTGTGGGCGCACCACTCGGTGCAGTCGATCAAGCGGTATGTCAGCACCTTTTTGCGCATTGTGACGCTACATCGGCAGGCGACGGCGGTCAGCGAGATTGCGTTTCTGGTGGCGGCGTCGGAAAAGCTGGTGAGTGATTATTTGGGGCTGTATGCGCGAGCGCAGGGCGAGCCGCTACGGCGGGCCAAACTGGACGAAGAGCTAGCGCGGGTCGGCGGCCTGGCCGAAGTCGTCCAAAAAGGGGGGCGGCGAGCATGAGTCGCATCAACCCCTACGCCAGTATCGAAAAACGCACCTTCCAGGCCGCACTGATCTATCTCTTGGAGACCGAATACCGCATCGTCGGCAGCCACCGCATCCTCAAAGTGCTGGCCGAAGATGTCGAGGCGTTGGTCACGGAATTCTACCCGCCGACGGCACGCATCCAGAGCGGCCATCTGATCTGGAGCTGTACCGGCGACGCGGGCCAGAAGGCGCAACCGGGCAAGCCGACCGAAGCCTACAAGACGGTCACGGTCGTTTTGCCGCTGATCGGGCCGGAGGAGTTGGCCGATCACACCGAACGGTGCGGGCGGACGCAGGGTGCGGCGCGCGTACGCGCACGTTTGAAGCGCCAAATTGCGCGGCTCGTCACAGCGGCGGCGACACAGGGCGGGCTGTTGACGCTGGCCGAGTTAAGCGTGATCCTGGGCGTGGGCTACGAACTGGTCCGGGCGTGTACGCGGGAGGTCGAAGCGGAAACCGGGACGCCGCTGCCGCTCAAGGGCTACAAGATGGATCAGGGCAGCCGGCCGACGCATAAGGGCGACATCATTCGCTTTTACGAACAGGGCCTGGAGCCACCCGACATCGCCCGCGCCAGTCACCACCATCTGAAAAGCGTGGAACGCTATCTCCAGGATTACGAACGGGTGCGGCTACTGCTCAAACAGAACTTGCGTTCTGGTGAGATCAGTGCTATCATCGGTCGTGGTGAGAGCGTCGTCGAGGAGTACATCACTCAGGCGCGCACCTACCACCCCGAACTCTTCGAGACTCAAGGATAGCTAGGGGCTTCCGACAAATGTCTCAAACGTAACTCGCGTTTTTTACCGAAGTAAGTACAATCAAGCTGCGAGGCCACGTAGCGCCTTGACCTGCAAACTACGAACCTGAATCGTTCTGGGTGCGCCATGTTTCGGACGAATCCACGGTCACAACAGCCCGCCTTGCTCAGCGATGTGAATGCGCTGCCGGAAAAGCGGCGGCAGCGTTTGCTTGCCTCGTGGGCGGGCACGTTTCGGGAACAGTTCTTCGGCCGGCTGCAAGAAGCACCATTGGCGGTGCTGTACTCCGAACTGGCCTCGCGACCGAATGTGCCGGTGAACGTCTTGGTCGGCCTCGATGTGCTCAAGGCCGGTCACGGTTGGGACGATGAAGAACTCTACGATCATTTTCTGTACGATCTGCAAGTGCGTTATGCGCTGGGCTACGATGGGCTGAGCGATGGCGACTTCGATTTGCGGACGCTCTACAATTTTCGCCGCCGCCTCAGCCAGTACAACCTGGAGCACAGCGTCAACCTGTTAGCGGACGTTTTTGTCAGCATTACCGACCAGCAACTCAGCGCGTTGCCGGTGCAGACGGGACGCCAGCGCATGGACTCGACGCAGGTCGCCTCGAACATCCTGCTCATGAGTCGGCTGCAGTTGCTGGTGGAGGCCATCCACCGCCTGCACCGGCTGTTGGGCGAGGCCGATCGCCTGCGCTACGCCGCATTACTGGCCCCCTATGTGGGCGAGACCGCTGGGCACTACGTCTACCGGGTCAAAGGCTGGTCGGCCAACGCTGACCAGCTCCAGCCGGTGGCGCAGACGCTCTCCACCCTACTGCAGGACATGGCGCCCGACTACAGCCAGGAACCCGCTTATCAAGTGGCCCAGCGGCTGTTCGACGAGCAGTGCCGGGTCGTCGAGCAGACTGCGCAGGCCAAGGCCAACGCCGAGATCAGCGCCAGCAGCCTGCAGTCGCTGGATGATCTGGAAGCCACCTATCGCGAGAAGAATCGGGTCGGCTACAAGGGCTACGTCGCCAATGTGACCGAAACTTGCGATCCCGCCAATCCCGTGCAACTCATTACGGATGTGCGGGTAGCCCCGAACACCACTGAAGATGGCGCACTGCTCGTGGCCGCCCTCCCCGACCTCAAACAGCGCACGGACTTGCACACCCTGTACACCGATGGCGGCTTTGGTGGGCCACACAGTGATCCGGTGCTGCGCGAACACCAGGTCGCCCTGATTCAGACCGCCATCCAGGGGCGCAGACCGGACAGCGCCAAGCTCCATCTGGCCGATTTTGCGATCACGCAAGATGCCCAGGGCGTCCCGCTCGCCATCACCTGTCCCCAGGGCCAGACTGTGCCGATCACGCAGGGCGCCAAGCCGCAGCGCTTTGCCGCCGCTTTCGCCAACGCCACCTGTGAGACCTGCCCGTTGTATGCCAGCGGTCGCTGTCCGCCCCAACCGGACAACCGGCGGCGCAGCTTGCGGCTCACCTTCAGCCAAGCCGATATCGAGAAGGCCCAACGCCACCGCCGCAGTCGTGCCGAGCATCACCCCGGCCGCAACTTGCGGGCCGCCGTTGAGGCGACGGTGCGTTCCCTCAAGCATCCGTTCCCGACCGGTAAGTTGCCGGTGCGCGGGCAGTTCCGCGTCACCTGTCTACTGCTCGCCTCCGCACTGATGACTAACGTCCGCCGCATTCACCGCTATCTGGCGGGGACGCGCTCAGCGCCGCCGGAACAGTCGCCACAACACCCAACGGCCGCCCAAGGCGGCGCACCGAACAGCCTGGCAACGCGCTGCGGCTCTTGGCGCACGGCAATTCTGACGCCGGCTTCCGGGCCAAGCGCAGCGTATTACCGCCCACTCAGTCGCTAATCCCCCCTTTTTTCAGGGGAGTCAAATGTGGGAAACGCTGAGAAGACCTGGGATCGTTCAAGGAACCGATTGCATTCGGCGGTATTTGAGAGTAGAATGAGGCTGCGTATGACGATATGCTGTTCGATCAGGAGTTGGTATGGAAACCGTTACCGTATCGCCGAAATTCCAAGTAGTCATTCCGCGTAAGGTGCGCGAGGTGCTGGGCATTCAGGTTGGGCACAAGATTCAAGTGATCGCCTATGAGAATCGCATCGAGCTTGTTCCGGTGAGATCGGCAAAGGAAGCGCGAGGCTTCTTGCGTGGCATTGATACGCATGTCGAACGAGAGCCGGATCGCGCATGAACCTGGTTGATTCTTCCGGGTGGCTTGAGTACTTTGCTGATGGGCCGAACGCTGATTTTTTCGCATCAGCGATCGAGCAATCAGCGGAGTTGATCGTCTCGACGATCAGCCTGTATGAGGTT
>JADZEK010000176.1 GCA_020850595.1 Anaerolineales bacterium | reverse complement strand
GGCGGCAAATCCCCGCCGCCGACTTCGTTTGTGCTAGACTCCATGTTGACCTTCCTCGGTTGGCTTGGGCTGTGACACCCCAAATCTACCGAAGAAGGTCGTTTGTTTCAACCCCAGCCCGACTTTAGGAATGCCCTGGGTAACCAGCACCTGAGATTGTATTTTGGACGAATTTGGGTTATAATCTCCCCCGGTTGACTTCCTCGAACGTTTGACTCCGATCTCGTCTCGCACCTGATTTCGTCTCAAACCGGCTTGGAAAGAACTAGCCACCCGCGCCGCCGTGCTATTGCGGCCGGGCGAACTACGTACTTGCATTAGCACTGACTGGATTGATAGAGTAAATGAAACAGAAACTTCGCATCATTCCCCTGGGCGGCCTGGGGGAAATCGGCAAGAACATGACCGTGCTTGAATACGGCCGCGACATGATTATCGTGGACTGTGGGGTAATGTTCCCCGACAGCGACATGCCCGGCATTGACCTGGTGCTGCCCCAGTTTGACTACGTGGCCCAGCACCAGGATCGGCTGCGCGGCATCGTGCTCACCCACGGCCACATGGACCACATCGGCGGGCTGCCCTATTTGCTGCGGCAGGTATCAGCCCCGCTCTACGGCACGGCCCTGACGATGGGCCTCGTCAAGCGCCAACTCCAGGAAGCCAATGTGCTCCAGCGCGCGCGCCTGAACACCGTCGGCGATAACGCCTCCCTCCGGCTGGGCGAATTCAAGGTCAGCCTGTTCCCGGTCGCCCACTCCATTCCCGGCTCCCTCGGCCTGGTGATTGATACGCCCGTGGGCGCGGTGGTGCACACCGGCGATTACAAGCTTGACCCCACGCCCGTCAGCGGGCGCACCACCGACCTGGCCCGCCTGCGCAAGCTCACGCCCAATGGCGTCCTGGCCCTGCTGGCCGACAGCACCAACGCCGACCGGCCCGGCCGCACCGCCACTGAGCAGAGCGTCACCGCCGAACTAGATCGGCTGCTGGCCGCCACGAAGAAGGGCCGCATCATCATCGCCACCTTTGCCTCGGTGCTCGACCGACTGCAGAGCATCCTGCGGCTGGCGCAGAAGCACGGCCGCAAGGTGGCCCTCACGGGCCGCAGCCTGGAGACGAACGTCATGCTGGCCCACGAACTGGGCTACATGGACTTCCCCGACCACCTCCTGGTGCCGGCCGACGCCAGGCTGCCCGATCACAAGCTGATCCTGCTGGCGACCGGCTCACAGGGCGAGCCGACCTCGGCCCTCAACCGCATGGCCCAAGGCGAGCATCGCCAGGTGCAGGTCAAGCCCGGCGACACCATCATCATCTCCGGCGGCACCATCCCCGGCAACGAGACCGAAGTCGGCCGGATGCTCAACAAGCTCTTCGCCCTGGGCGCGAACGTCATCTACGGCCAACTGGCCGGCGTGCACGTCTCCGGCCACGGCGCGCGCGCCGAGATGGCCGAGATGCTCACGATCGTCAAGCCCAAGTTCCTGCTGCCGGTGCACGGCGAGACCCGCCACCTGCACCTGCACGCCCGCCTGGCGCACGAGCACGGCCTGAAGACCGAGCAGGTCTTCGTCCTCAACAACGGCGCGGCCTGGGCCACCGATGGCAAAAAGGCCTGGCTTGAAGAGCCTGTGGCCGCCGCCGACGTGTTGGTGGATGGCCGGCTGGTGGGTGAGGTGGGCGCCATCGTCGTGCGCGACCGCCAGCGCCTCTCGCAAGACGGCTTCATCGTCGCGCTCATCCCGGTGGACGCGCGCAACAAGTTGGCCGGCGAGCCGGAGATCATCAGCCGCGGCTTTGTGGCCGACGCCGCCTCGCCCGACCTGTTCAAGGCAGCCTGCCGCGAGATCAAGCGCCAGTTCCAGCCGGGCCAGCGCGTGGCGCACGAGGCCATCCGCGAAACCCTGCAAAACTTCTTTTACCGCGAAACGCAGTCGCGGCCGGTGGTGCTGCCCAGCCTCATCAAGGCCTGAGCGCCCCGCCGCACAACCCGACTCAACCCAAACGCCCCACCCGCAGCAGTGGGGCGTGTGGGTTCCAGCGCGGAGCGGCCCGGCGGCTAAGCGTCGTCCGGCCTCGTCTCGCCCGGCGCACCGGGTTGGGCCGCGAAAAAGCGCGGCCTGCCCCAGCGATACAGCCAGATGCTGGCTGCCAGCCAGACGCTGCCTAGCAGATACGCGGCGGCCACATCGCTGGCCCAGTGGTTGCCCAGGTAGATGCGCGACAGGCCCACCAGCCCAATCAGCGCGGCCAGCCCCGCCAGCCCCGCCGTGCGCAGGGCGGACGGCCTGACCAGCGTATAAATCAGAAAGAACACGAAGCCGAAGACCGTCGTGTAGAACACCACGTGCCCGCTGGGGAAGCTGTAGCTGTCCAGGTGCACCGCGACCTGCACCAGGTCGGCCCCCGGCCGTGGACGCTGCACCAGGTCTTTAACCACCGTCACCAGCGCCAGCTCACCGCCGCCCGTGAGAGCGATCATCACTCCCTCCCAGCGCCGCCGATAGACGAGGAACAGCCCGACCAGCGCCGCCGCCAGCACGTAGGCTTGCGGCTCGTAGCCGGGGTAACTGACAGCCGTCATCAGCGCCGCGAACCAGGCGGTGCTGAAGCCCTGCACCCCGCGTGTGATGGTCAGGTCAATGGGCAAGTAGTCGAACTGGCGCGCGAGCACGCACAGCCCCACGAAACCCAGGGTCGCCGCCACCAAGTAGGTCCGTAGCAGCCGCGCGCGCCAGCGGCCAGTGAGGTGGGGTGCTGGCGTCCTCGTCACTTCGGCCCAGATGGCACTCTGTGGTTCGGGTTTCTCCGCCATGCGCAACCTCACCTGGCTCCGTGTCGCCGCTCGTGTCAATTCATCGTCCGCCGCGGCCGATTGGCCGGCCGTGCGCGCTGTGTTTGGTTCGGCCTGGGCCGATCGCGGGGGGTGGCTCGGCTCGCTAGAACAAGCGCGGCTGCTGGCCGGAGTCAACGGGCGGCTCGTCATCGTCGGGGGCGGCCAGGCCGTTGGCGCGCAGCCACTCGGCAGTGGGCCGCCAGCCATAGCGCTTCAGGTCAACGCGGTCGTGGTCATCGAACACCACCCCCTCGTCCTCCAGCAGCTTGCGCTGCACCAGCACGCCGAAGCCGGGTCGCTCGCTGATCTTGCCCTGGCTGTTGATCACCCGCTGCCAGGGCACATCGTCGGGGCAATTCGCCATGGCGCCGCCCACCCAGCGCGGCGCGAGCATGAGGTAGGTATCGCCGGGAACGCCCACCGGCGGCAGGATGAGCTGCGCGATGTGCCCGTAGGCCATCACGCGCCCGGCCGGGATGGTCCGCGCGATCCGGTAGACCTTTTCGTTGTACTGCCTGGGGTCGGGCGGGCTGGAGTAAGGCATCGCACGGAGGAGTATAGCACGGCCAGCCGGCCGTCGAAGCCGTTATAATGGCCGCGTGTCGAGGCTTATCACCATCCGCAGGGGGCTGGCAGGCGTGGCGCTGGCGCTGGCCGGCTGCGCCGTTAACCCCCTCACCCCGCCGCCGCTCCCCACGGGCACCCTGCCACCCGCCATCGTCCTGGTAGCGTCGGCCACCCTGACCCACACGGCCACCCTCGCCCCGACCGCCCGCCCGCGCACCCCGGTGCCGAGCGTCACCCCCGCCACCCTCGCGCCGACCGACGCCGCGCTGGGCGAGGCCATCGGCCCCACCTCCACGCCGCCCTCGGTGGCGGTGGATGTCGGCAGCGCCGCCACGACTGGGCAGACTGAGCCGCTTGCGGCCACCGCGCCGCCCACAGTCCTGGAACCTGCGCCCACGCCCATCCCACCGGTCTGGGTGGCCCCGCCCGTCTCGGCCGACGTGGCGGCCGGCGAACAGTACACCATTGACCTGATCAACGCCCAGCGCGCCAATATCGGGCTGCCGCCGCTGGCCCGCGACGAGACCCTCATGGGCATTGCCCGCGCCCGCGTGGCCGACATGGTGGCCCGCGGCTACACTGGCCACAACGACCCGGTGACCGGCGTGGCCCTGGGCCGCAGCATGATCCTGGCGGCGGGCTACCGGCTGGCGGGCGAGAACTGGTACGGCACGCACACCGGCCCGCCCGGCACCGGCGAGGTGGCTATGAACTGGTTTATGACCGACGACCTGCACGCTCGCGCCATCCTCAACCCCAACTACACCGTCGTCGGCGTCGGCCTCGCCTTCAACGGCGCGCAGTGGCTGCTGATCCAAAACTTCGCCGCCCCCTGACCGGAGCCTCCCGATGAACAACGCCGCGCTGGCCCAGGTGTTTGCCAACATTGGCGACCTGCTGGAAATCAAGGGCGAAAACAAGTTCAAGATCATCGCCTACCGCCGCGCGGCCGAGACGCTGCGCGAGCACAACCGCGAGGTGCGCGTGGTCTGGCAGGAAGGCGGTCTGCGCGCCATCCCCGGCGTGGGCGCGGCCATCGCCGACAAGATTGACGAGCTGCTCACGACCGGCCGGCTAGGCTTCTACGAGCGGCTGAAAGAGGAAATCCCGCCGGGGCTGATCGAAGTGATGGCCGTGCCCGACCTCGGCCCCAAGAAGGCCGCCCTGTTCTGGAAGGAGCTAGACATCACCAGCGTGCCCGCGCTGGAGGCCGCCGCCCGCGCCGGCAAGCTGCGCGCTCTGCCGGGCATGGGCGAAAAGTCGGAGGCCAAGATCCTGGCCGGCATCGAGTCGCTGGCGCGGCGCGCCACGGGCCGCCGCCCGCTGGGCCAGGCCTGGAGCCTGGCCCAAGACATGCTGGCCTTTCTGCGCGGCCTGGCGGGTGTGGAGCAAGCCGAGGCCGCGGGCAGCCTGCGCCGGTATCGCGCCACCATCGGCGACCTCGACTTCCTGGCGGCGGCCAACGCCCCCGGGCCGATCATGGACGCCTTCTGCGCCCATCCCAGCGTGGCGCGGGTGCTCGGCCACGGGCCGACTAAATCGTCGGTCGAGTTCGCCAACGGCCTGCAAGCCGACCTGCGCGTGCTGCCCCAGGCGCGCTTCGGCACGCTGCTGCAATACTTCACCGGCAGCAAAGACCACAATGTGAAGCTGCGCGAGTTGGCCCTGAAGCAAGGCCTCTCGCTCAGCGAGCACGCGCTTACCCGCGCCGACGGCAGCGAGATCCTCTGCGCCACCGAAGCCGAGGTCTACGCGCAGTTGGGCCTCGACTACATCCCGCCCGAATTGCGTGAGGACCGCGGCGAGATCGAGGCGGCGGCCAAGCACGCCCTACCGCGCCTGGTGGAGTTGGGCGACCTACGCAGCGACCTGCACGCGCACACCACCTGGAGCGACGGCGCGCTGAGCATCCACGCCATGGCCTTGGCCGCGCAAGCGCGGGGCCGCGTCTGCCTCGCCATCACCGACCACTCGCAAAGCCTGGGCGTCACCGGCGGGCTGACGCCGGAGCGCCTGCGCGAGCAGCGCCTCGAGATAAACCGGGAGCACAAGCGCCTGGGTGGCGGTTTTACGCTGCTGCAAGGCGCCGAGGTGGAAATTCGCGCCGACGGCCGGCTCGATTACGCCGACAGCGACCTGGCCGCGCTCGACATCGTGGTGGCCTCCCTGCACACCTCCCTGCGTCAGCCGCGTGAGCAGGTGACCCAGCGCCTGCTGAATGCCGTCAACAACCCACATGTAGACATCATCGGCCATCCCACCGGCCGGCTGTTCCCCGACCGCGAGGGCGCCGACCTCGCCCTAGAGGCGGTGCTGCGCGCGGCGGCGGCCTCCGGCGTGGCGCTGGAGATTAACGCCAACCCGGCCCGCCTCGACCTGGACGACGCGCCGGCCTACCGCGCACTAGAATTGGGCTGCTTGCTGGCGATTAACACCGATGCGCACGCCGAGGCGAACTTCGACCTGGCCCACTTTGGCGTGGGTATTGCCCGCCGCGCCTGGGCCACGCCCGACCAAGTGATCAACACCTGGCCGCTCGAAAAACTCCGCGCCTGGCTGGCGAGCCGCGGACCGGGCGGGGCGGCACGGCTCCCTGTCATCAGCGGCGCGCCGGCCCTCAAGAAGACCGCCGCGAAGAAGGCGGCGGCCAAGAAGTCGAGCAGCAAAAAAGCCGCACCCAAGCAGGTCGCGGCCAAGAAACCGGTAGCCAAAAAGGCCGCGCCCAAGCGAGCCGCGGGCAAGCAGCGCCCTCGCCCAGCGTAGGGCGGGGCGTTCAGGCTGCCGACACGCCCGCCCTCGTGCTGGGTGGCGTCGCCGCACTGTCTTCGCCTGGGTACTCCGCCAGCCCATACGCGCTTTCAATCAACTCGCGTAAGCGCTCAGTGAAGCGCGCGGCCGGCGCGCCGTCCACCACATCGTGGTCGAAGAGCAGCGTCAGGCACAGATACTCGTGCTGTGCCAGGCCCCCATCTGGTTCCAGCGCCGGCCGCCGCGCGATGCCGCCCACACCGACGTCCAGCGTGTGCACCCCAAAGGGGATTGCCCAGCCGCCGCCCTGGCCGAACATGCCGACCGCCGTAAGCCCGACCGTGCCGAAGCCCTCTTTGAGCGCCGCCGGGTTTCGAAAGATGTACCAGTAGAACACCTGGCGCGCCCAGCGCGGCAAACGCACGAACCACGCCATGCGCAGCGAGCGTGTGGCGGCCGGGCGCGCCTGTACGGCGCGGATCTCGTCGTGGAGGTCGCGCACGGCCCGGGTGTTGGCGCCGCGGATGATATGCGGCAGTACCTTCTTGCGTCCCTCGTGGTCAATCTCGACGCTGATGTTCACGTCCACGTCATCGAAGATTACGAGGCGCCCCCGCCAATCGCGGTAGGCGTGCAGCGCGCGGTCGGCGTTCACGGCCCGGCCGAGACAGGCCAGGATGAAAGCGGTGAACGACAGCGCCACGCCGGTCTGGGCCGCCTGGGCGCGCAGGCGCCGGCGCGCCAGCGTCACGTCCGCCTCAATCAGCGCAGTCACGGTGTGCTTGCGCACGGCGAGTTGGCCGCCTTCAATGGTGAGTTGACGCTCCGGTGGAAAGGGGCGCACGGTATAGGCGGCGGGTGGCTTCATGGCGGTGTGGCTTTCACCGGTGGGCGGGCCTCCCATAAGCGTGTGGCGCGACCTGCCGGCTGTCCTTTCATCTTAGGGCATCCGCCGCACGCCTTCAAGGTGGAGGCATTGTCGGCCTGCTTTGTCCGAGTATGGCATCCCGTGGTTTGTCATTCCTCCAGAATCGGGTACGATACGGCCTATGGGCGCCTCCGCAACCGACACCGCCGCCGTCATCCGCCAGGCCTTTGGCGACATCAGCGCCGAAGAGCTGGCGGCGCTGTCGCAGGTCGCCACGGCGGTCAGCTACCCGGCGGGCCACGTGCTCTGTCATGAAGGTGAGTTAGAGCACGTCTTCTACATTGTGGCGGCCGGGCAGGTGGCCATTACCCAGAGCCTGGGTCGCGACGGCGAACGCCTGCTGGCGCTGCGCCGTCCCGGTGAGTTTTTTGGCGAGATGGCGCTGATTGAGAACAAGCCGCGCACCGCCACCGCCCGCACGCTCGACGTCGCCACCGTGCTGGAGATCACCGAACAGGTCTTCAACCAGTTTCTGCGCGCCAGCCCCAACATGGCGCTGGGCATGATCCGACATATCACCGCCAACCTGCGCCGCGCCGACCAGGCCGCCATCGCCGAGTTGTCGCAAAAGAACATCGAGCTGGCGAAGGCTTACGATGACCTGAAAGATGCCCAGGCCGAGATCGTGGCCGCCGAGCGCATGGAGCGTGAACTGGAGATCGCCGGCGAGGTGCAGCGCAGCCTGCTGCCCGACCAATTCCCGCCCGCACCCGGCTATGCATTCGCCGGGCGCAACGTGCCGGCCCGCCACGTGGGCGGCGACCTGTACGACGTGATTGCCGTTGACCCCGACCATGTGGGCCTGCTGATGGCCGATGTGTCCGACAAGAGCGTGCACGCCGCGCTGATCATGGCGGTGACGCGCACGCTCTTCCTGGCGCACGCCCGTCGCAGCCTGTCGCCGGCCGAAGTGGCGCTGGCCGTCCACGACGGCCTCCTGGAAGTCTCGTCGAACGACGACATGTTCGTCACGGTCTTCTACGGCGTGCTGCACCTGCCCACCGGCCGCCTGGCCTATGTGCGCGCCGGGCAGGATAAACCGCTGCTCTACCGCGCCGCCGGCGGCCCGGTGGAACTTGTGGACGCCGATGGGCGTTTTCTAGGCATGCTGCCCGGACTCAAGCTCGAAGAACGCGCGCTGACGCTCCAGCCCGGCGACTTGCTGGTGGCCTACTCCGACGGCGTGCCCGACGCCATCAACGCCCAGACCATCAGCTACGGCACCGACCGGCTGCACGCCCTGCTGGAGCCACACCGCGGCGACCCAGCCGGCGTGGTCTGCGGCGCGATCTTCGACGACGTCTTTGCTTTTCGCGACGACGCGCCCGCCTTCGACGACATCACCGTGCTCGTTGCGCGCCGCGAGCTTGCCCGCCCGGTATGAGCTACTCCCCGCCCGCCGTCCCGCCCTCGTCCTACCCGCCGCCGCGCCGGGTGCGCGCGCCGCGCGAGTCCGCCGGTTACATCCCCTGGTGGCTGCTGGCCGTCGTGGGTGCGGCCGTCTTTGGGGCCGCGCTGCTGCTGCTGGCCCTGGTAGTGCTCACGCGCCCCTCGGGGCTGACGCCCGAGGCCACGGCCACCGTCGTCGTCGTCACCGTGCCGGCCGCGGCCACCTTCGGCCCGCCGACTGCCACCCTCCAGTCGCCGCCCACCGCCGCGCCCGACGAGCCGACCGGCACCCCGCCCCCGCCGCCGCCCGGCGTGGTGGCCGTGGGCGCTTACGTGCAGGTCGTGGGCACCGGCGATGCGGGCTTTCTCAACCTGCGCGCCGAAGCCAGCCTGGAGGCCGGCGTGAACTACCTGGCCATCGAAAACGAAGTCTTCCAAATCCAGGCCGGCCCCACCAACGCCGACGGGTTCACGTGGTGGTACCTCGTGGACCCCGCCAGCAACACGCGCTTTGGCTGGGCCGTGCAAAACTACCTGCAAGTGGTGCAACCACCCTGATGCCCCGCCCAACTGCCATTCAAATTGACCGCAAGAAAAACCTGCTTCGCCTGACCTGGGATGACGGCCACCTGAGCGCCTACCCGTTCGCCGGCCTGCGCGAGGCCTGCCCCTGCGCCGAGTGCCGCGGCGGCCACGAAAACATGGGCGGCCCGGCCGACCCGAGCGTGTTTGACCTGATCCCGCTCGCCCCCACCAAGAGCTATGCGCTGGTGCGCGTGATCCCAGTGGGCCACTACGCCCTCACGCCCGAGTGGAGCGACGGCCACAGCGCGGGCATTTACACCTGGGCCTACCTACGCGACTTGTGTCCATGCCCCCTCTGTCGCGCCGCCCGCTAGCCACGCGCCGTGACCAGAAACGAACAGCCCGGCCCTGCGTCAGGCAGGGCCGGGCTGTTGCTTTCAATATCAAGTTGTTGGGCGGTTGGGCCGCTTACTTCTTGGCCTTGATCGGGATGACCTTCGGGCGCACCGCCTCGGCCTTGGGCAAGGTGAGGGTCAGCAAGCCGTTCTCGAACACCGCCTCGGCCTTGTCGGCCTCCACCGGCACGTTCAGTTGCAGCGTGCGGCTGAAGCGGCCCCAGGCCCGCTCGCTGATCAGGTAGTTCACGTTCTCCACCGGGCGCGCGTACTCGCCACGCAGCGTGACCGTGTCGCCCTCGATGGTGATCTCCACCTCGTCCGGCTTCAGGCCCGGCACCGCCGCCTTCACCACAATGTCATGGTCGGTGCTGTAGACCTCCAGCGGCAGGCGCAGTTCCGCGTTGCCGTCGCGGTCCGTGTAGTTGCCGACGAACGAGTCCTCAAACAGGCGGTTCATCGCGTCGCGCAAGGTCATGAACTCACGATTTGGTTCCCAACGAGTAATACTGGTCATTTTAGCCTCCCATGCCTCATGTCTACCATGCCCACACTATAAAGCGGCCATGTCAGATATTTGTAAACGTTGGGTCAGAATCGCTCTAACCGACGCAAAACGCCGCCGGGCGATGACCGGCAGCGTTTTGGCTCAGCAAACAGGGGATGAACTTGGGCCGATCTGCCCAGGCGCGGCCACCCGCGGCCTGAGGTCAGCCGGCGGTTGGCGCTTCGGCCCCGCCGCCCTGCGCGCTTCCGGCTTCCGCCTCGCGCCGAAAGTCTACAAACCGATAGCCCACGCCGCGCTCGGTGAGGATGTACTTGGGGTGCGCCGGGTCGGCTTCGAGCTTCTGGCGCAGGTAGTTGATGTACAGCCGCAGGTAGTGCGTTTCCTCGCGGTACTCGTAGCCCCACACCTTCGCCAATAGTTGGTCGTGCGGCACCACCCACCCGGCGTTCTGCACCAGGTGATACAGCAGCCGGTATTCCGTCGGCCGCAGCTTCACCGGCTGGCCCTCCACCAGCACCTCGCGCCGGTCAAAGTTAATGCTCAGCCGGTCGTCAATCACCAGCGTGGTCTTCTCGGCGGGCGGGGCGCTCTCGGTGCGACGCAGCACCGCCTTCACCCGGCTCACCAGTTCGCGCGGGCTGAACGGCTTGGTCACATAGTCGTCGGCCCCCAGCTCCAGCCCGCGCACCCGGTCGTCTTCCTCGCCCCGCGCCGTCAGCATTATCACCGGCACATGCGAAATCTCGCGCAGCAGCCGCAGGGTCTCAAACCCGTCCAGTTCCGGCATCGAGACATCCAGCAGCACCAGGTCGGGCAGGGCGTCGCGCACCTGGCGCAGCGCCGCCAGCCCGTCGGCGGCCTCCACCACCTCAAAGCCGTCATGCTCCAGGTTCAGGCGGATAAAGCGGATCATGCGCGGCTCATCATCCACGACGAGCACGCGATGATGGGCCTCGCGGGGCGAGCGGGCGGCAGCCGTCACGGTCAGCACTCCATCCGCATAAATTCAATTGACCGAACGGCGTGGTTTAGCGTCATCGGAATCGGGCCACAACTATTGAAGACGGGCGGATGGAGTGTCAAAATCAATCGCGCACGAAGCCGACGATGCGCTCTTCCTCAGACGACGGCAGCACCTGGATGTACATGACGCGCGTCATCGGGTAGATCACCGTGGTCACATTCGGGGCCAGATAGCGCAGGTCTTTGCCGTCGCGCAGGCGCGGATTTTGCGCTACCACGACCGTGTCGGTCAGCGTGGGCAGCGTTTCTACCTCCGCGACCACCGGCTCTTCGTTCGAAATGTGGATCTGTATGGTGATGGACATACGCCCCTCGCCGCTCCGCCGCCCGCGCGTCAGAGCACGAAACTGATTTTCAGCAGCAGCTTGCCCAGCCGGATTTCATCGCCGTTTTCCACCTTCACTGCCTGATGCGCCGTGAGGCTGCGGTCGTTCAGCCGCGTGCCATTGGTGCTGCCCAGGTCAATCAGCAACACCTGGTTGCGGTCTCGGCGCAGCGCCGCGTGCACGCGTGAAACGCCCTTTTCGCGCGCGCCGTAGGCGTTCAGGTTCACGTCCGGCACCACCTGCTCCTGCCCCTCGCGGCCGAGCACATACTCGGCCCGCCCCTCCAAGATCAGGGCCTGGGCCGCCCCGCCGATCAGCAGCGCTAGTTGGCCGGGCTTCAGGCCGGTCGGCGCCGCGCTGGGCGCCCGCGCCGCTTCGGCCTGAGGCGATGTCGCGCCCAAGCTCATGGCCCGTGTGCGGCCCGTGTCAATGAAGGCGGTGTGGAGCTGTTCGGCCACGTTCGGCGTCAGTTGCGCCCCGCATTCGGTGCAGAAAAGCTCCCCCTCCAGGTTGCGTTCATGACACTGGCTGCACGTAATCATCGGTAGTTGCCCGTGCCGCCGGGTGAAGCCAGCAGGGCGCGCGTCCCGTACTTGAGTTGTTTCTTGGCGTCCTCCGAGAGGACGTTGGTCTTTTCGAGTCGGGCCGCCTCAGATAGCGCCAACCGCGCCAGTTCCGGCTGGCCGCTCGCCAGCAGGCGCGTGCCCAGCGCCTTCAGCCGCTCCACCGCCCCGGCTACATCGCCCTCGGCCACCTGCTGCCAGGCGCGCTCCTGCATCTGGTACTGCGACAGCTTAGCCAGCGCCTCCACCAGGGCCGGGGGCGGCGTGCCGGCCGGCGCGTTTGCGATCACCGGCAGCGCCAAATCCACCACCAACCGCTCGCCGCGCCGGCCCAGGCTCACAATGTCGGCGAAGAAGCTGATGCGGGCGATGCTCTGTGCGCCCGTTTGCAGCGGTGGCAGTTGGAACTTGAACAACACGGTGGCCGGGTAGCGCTTGGGCAGGCTGCCCAGCCGCAGCGGCAGCTCCAGCGGCACCGGCCCCGGGTCCGGGCTGACCCGGAACACCTGTAGCAACTCCATCTTGGGGTCGAGCGTCACCTGGGCGTTGACGCGCTCGGCGTAGGCGCTGCCGATGCCGCGGATGCGCTCCTGGATGAACGTGGCGACGTTGGCCGTGCTCTGCACATAAGTGGCCGACCCGCCGGTGCGCCCGGCCAGCTCGTCCACGAAGCGGTCGTTCCACTCGTCACCGATGCCCAGCCCGCTGATGGCAATGCCGTCGGTGGCGGCCAGGCTCGCCAGCATCAGGCAGTCGGCCTCGTCGCCATAGGTGCGGCCGTCGGTCAGCAGCACCAGGTGGTTCACCGCCGCCGGGCTGATATGGCGGTGTAACTCGGTCAGCCCGCTCAGCAGCCCCTGCAGAATCTCGGTGCCGCCCTGCGCGCTCACCGTGCTCACCTTGGCCTTAGCCACCGTCTTCTCGGCCAGCCCGCGCTGAGCGGGCACCACCACATCGGCCTTGTCGCTAAAAGCCACCACCGAAAATGTGTCGCTCTCGCGCAGGCTGTCAATCACTTGCAGCACCGCCGCCTTCACCTGGTCGAGCCGCGGCCCCTGCATCGAGGTCGAGCGGTCAATCACCAGGCACAGGTTGACGGGTGGGTCCGGCAGGTCGGTCAGGATGGCGGGGTGCAGCTCCAGCAGCGCGTACAGCGCCTGCGGTTCGCCCAGGGCCGGGAGCGGGTTGCGGCTGTAGATCGGCCGCACCGCCAGCAGCGGCCCGCTGCCGGTTTGCAGCACCGCCGCGTCGTAGGCCGCCCGCTGGGTGGCGTCGCTGAGGATGGCGTAGGCGTCGGCGATAAGCTTGAATTCCTCGCTCGCGCCGGGGTTGCGGTTCGCGTCCGGGTGAAAGCGCCGCGCCGCCTGGTAATACGCCGCCTTAACATCCTCCGGCGACGCATTCGGGCTTAGGCCCAGCAGGTTATACAGGTCCCCAGTCGTCATGGCGCTTGCCGGGCGCAGCCGTTTACGGGATCTGGATCATCACAGCGGTAATGTTGTCGGGGCCGCCCGCGGCGTTCGCGGCCGCCACCAGCGCCTCGCAAGCCGCCTGCGGGTTGGGCGATTGGCGGATCAGCGTCTGCATCTTCTCATCCGGCACCAGGCCCCATAGCCCGTCCGAGCACAACAACAGCACTGAGCCGGACGGCAGGCGGCGCGTCTCCACGTCCACTTCCAGCCCCTCGCCCTGGCCCACGGCGCGGTAGAGCACGTTGCGCTGTGGGTGCACGGCCGCCTCAGCCGCCGAAAGCTGGCCAAGCTCTTGCAGGCGCTGCACCAGCGAATGATCGCGGGTGATCTGCTCAAAGCTGTCGGGCGAAATGATGTAAGCGCGGCTGTCGCCCACGTGCGACATCACCACCTGTTCCCCGATCACCAACGCGCACGTCAGCGTGGTGCCGCCGCCCTCCGGCACGCCCGAGAACACCGCCTTGTTGGCGGCGTTCATGGCGCTCTCCATCACCTCGCTCAGCGAGGGTCGGTCGGCGTCGCCCTTGGGGTCAGCCAGCAGCGAAGGCAGCACGCCTTCGAGGGCCACGCGTGCCAGGTTGCGGGCCGCCAGGCTGCTGGCGCGCTCGCCCAACGCGTGGCCGCCCATGCCGTCGGCCACTACAAACAGGCCGAAGTGCGGCATAGACTCCAGCCCGGCCAGTTCGCCGGTAAAGAACAGCAGCACGTCCTCGTTATGCGTGCGTACCCGGCCCACGTGCTGCGCAATGCCCAGCACCAGCCGCTTTGGGGCCAGGTTGGCCGCCTGTGCCTTCACCGTGTCCATCGGCAGCGTGTTCGGAATTTCCGGCAGCGGCACGGTGGCATTCGGGTCGGTGACAATGGCGCGCGGCGGCAGCGGGGCCGTCGTGGCCGCCGGGCCGGCCGCCGGCTTGTCCTCGGCCGCCGATTTCTTCTTGCGGAACAGGCCCAGCAGGCTATCGAACACGTTTGGCAAAGGAGCCTCCCCGATCAGGCCGACAGGGCGTACAGAAAGTGGTCGGTCGAACCGATATAGACAATATCGCCGCGCACCACCGGCGACGATATGATGGCGCCGCCCGAACGGAAGCGCCACTTCAGCCGGCCGCTGCCGGCGTCTAGAGCATACACCCCCCCATCTACCGAGCCAACATACACGCTGTTGTTGTAAACGGCCGGTGACGAGTTTACCTGGTCGCCCGTTTCATAGCGCCAGACCTCGCGCCCGCCGCGGATGTCTACCGCGTAGACATGGTGGTCGGCCGAGCCAATGTACAAGTTGTTACCCACGATGCTGGGCGACGAGATGATGGGCTTGCCCGTGCGGAACTTCCAGATCGCCCAGCCCGAGCCTTCCTCAACCGCGTAGACCATGCCGTCCACCGACCCGAAGTACAGCACGCCGTTGTGCAGTAGCGGCGCCCCGGTGACGGCCCGCTTGGCCTTGAAGCGCCAGCGAAACTCGCCGGCGTAGTCCACCGCGTACACCTCCCCGCCCTCGGTGCCAAAAAACAGGCGCGTGGCCGAGTAGGCGGCGCGGCTGCGCACCGGCGCGCTGGCCTGCGCCCGCCAGGCCCGCCGGCCGGTTTGCAGGTTCACCGCGTGCAGGAAGCCGTCATCCGAGCCGATGAAGCAGTGCCCCTCCGAGATGGTGGGCGTGGCGCGCACCGGCCCCTCGGTGTAATACGCCCACTGAATCCGGCCGCTGCGGGCCGAAACAGCGTGTAGCCGGCGGTCTTCCGAGCCGATCAAGATCGTGTCGTCGTTGACGATCGGTGA
This sequence comes from Anaerolineales bacterium, assembly GCA_020850595.1. Taxonomy (GTDB): domain Bacteria; phylum Chloroflexota; class Anaerolineae; order Anaerolineales; family UBA6663; genus JADZEK01. The sequence continues at coordinate 16,480 of JADZEK010000176.1, read as the reverse complement.
ACCGGGCAGGCCGCCGTCGGTCGCATACTTCCAGATCAGTTGGCCGTCCTCGGTGCTGATGGCGTACAGGTTGTTGTCGTAGGCCCCCACGTACACCGCCGCCGGCCCCAACACCGGGCTGCCGCGGATCTCGTCCTCGCACTTAAAGCGCCACACCGGCTCAACTTCGCCGCCGGTCAAGCTGGGCGCGGCGGCGGGTTGTTCGCTCGCGGGCGGGGTGACGGCCGCCACCGCCGCGCCCGCGCTCACACTGGGCGGAGCAGCGGGCAGGTCGCTGAACTTAGCCGTCAGCATCCCGGTTTTTGCGCGCCGGATGCTCAGCAGCGCTTCCTTCATCGCCAGCGCCGTCGGGAAACGATCGTTGGGGTTATAGTTCAGCGCTGTGTTGATGATGGCTTCCAACTCAGGCGACACCAGCGGGTTGATCTTGCGCAGCGGGCGTTCGGCAAACGAGAAGGGCGGCTCCAGCCGTGGGTCTTGCTTGGTCAGCAGGTGGTGCAGGGTGGCGCCCAGCGCATAAATGTCGCCCGTCGGCCCGGCCTCGCCGCGGTACTGCTCTGGCGGCGAATAGCCCTCCGTGCCGATCATCGTGCCCTTCTGTCCCGCCGCGAACGCCCGCGCGATGCCGAAGTCAATCAGCCGGATGCGCCGGTGCTGGTCGAGCATCACATTCGACGGCTTCATGTCGCGGAAGACAATGACATCCGGCTGGTGGCTGTGCAGGTAGGCCAGCACGTCGCACAACTGGGCCGCCCACTCGGCCACCGGCTCGTCGCTCAACATCCCCGGCGTCTCACCCAGGTAAGCTTCTAGGTCTTTCCCCTCGATGTACTCCTGAACCAGGAATGAGCGGTCGCCCTGGGTGAAGTAGTCGTAGATTTGCGGTATGGCCGGGTGGCTCAGCGTGGCCAGGATGTTGGCCTCGCGCTCGAAGGTCTTTACGATCATCTCGCGCACCGTGGGGTCCGGCGCGAGGTTGAGGATCTCCTTGACCGCCACCAACTTGGTGACGTTGGGGAAGCGCATGTCACGGGCACGGTAGACCGAGCCCATGCCGCCCACGCCCAGTACGCCCTGGATCAGATAGCGGTTCTGCAGCGTCGCGCCGGGTTGCAGGCCGCTTTCGGCCTGGCCCTGGCGGCCCGTCTGCATGGAGCGGGTAATCTTGTGCGTCTCGAACACTGCGCCTGGCCCCGTGGGGGGCGGCCACTCAGCTGCGCGGCACACGCCGCCGGCCGGGGTCACCCATTACTCGGGGATTATAGCCATGTCTCCACGTGCGCGCAATTTGCACTTTGCCCGCAACCCTGTCCCTCCGAGCTTTCGGCTCAGGGCTGCCGGCGCGTGCGCGTCAGCGGTTGGAGCCGCGTCCGTAACGAGCAGCTCACAAACCAGCCTATAACCTGAGTTTTTCCCCTTTATGCCCGGTACTCCGACCGCCAGACCGGCACTTCTGGACTGGCGTTTGCCCAGCGTTACAAGCCCGTGACAAAAGAACGCCCTGGTGCTACAGTACGGCGGCCAATTGTTAATCAATCGTTATAATGGAAACGGCTATGAAGACTGAAATGCCCGCAAACCATCTTCCCCCTGTTGCGCCTCGGCCTCGTTGGCGGCGGCGCAAAGGGCAAAGCCTGGTGGAAATCACCCTGGCCTTGCCGGTATTGCTCATTATGCTCACCGGCCTGCTGGAGTTCGGTTTCGCCCTCAACTACTACCTCAACGCGCTCGACGGCGCGCGCGACGGCGCTCGCTTCGCCAGCGACAGCGATCCGACCATCCGCACCGGCACCAGCCTGGGCTTCGGCGTAGACCCCTGCACTGGCGGCCTGGATTTCTACCTGCAAGCCGCCTGCGTCACCCGCGAGACCATGAAGCCAGTCACGCTGCGCTCCCAGATTGACGATGTGGTCATCTCAGTCTTCCGCATCCTCGATGGGCATGTCATTGGCCGCTGGCCGAGCTGCGACCAGTTCTATGCCGGCGACTGCACCCTCGACCCGCCGCCCTTCGTAGAGACGCGTGGCGAGTGGCACCTGTATGGCCGCGGCGACCAGTGCACCAACCTGATTGATGATGACCAAGACGGTCTGGTGGACGACTGCGGCGCCTCTGAGCCTAGCCCCGAAAACAGCTGCGACTCAGCCATAGACGACACCTGCCACCCTTCCACCTTCACCAACGCCGACATCGAGGCCCGCCTCGACCCCGACGCCCCCAACACCGCCGTCATGCTGGTCGAAGTCTTCTACGCCTACGACCAACTCCTCAAAGTGCCGTGGATCACCGCCTTCGTGCCGGACCCGATCCGCATGCACACCTACACCATCATCCCGGTGCCCGCGGCCGAGCCGTCGCTGACCATCTCCGGCACCATCACCTATCAGAGCGACGGCGCGCCCGTCACCGGCGTCACCATTGAGTTCAGCAACGGCCTGATCGGCATCACCGACGAATTCGGCAACTACCGCAAGAGCGGCTTCGACAGCGGCACGTTCACCATTCGGCCCAACTTTGGCACGTGCATTTTCTCCCCCGCCGACCGGGTGGAGACGTTGACGACCGCCGACCTGGGCGGCATTGACTTCGTCATTGTGGATTGCCCCGACAACACCACCACCACAGCCACGGCCACCGAAACAGCCGGCGGGCCGACGGCGACCATCACTCCTACGCCCACGCAGTCTCAGACGCCGACGGAAACCCAGACGCCCACCGAGACGCCCACGCCCACCGTCACGCCCACGCGCACGGCCACGCCCAACTGCTCCGGCGTCTTTAGCGCCGCCAACTCGTCGCTCAGCCTGGTCACCCCGGCCGACGGCGTGGTGCAGGCCGACAACTCTTCCACCGCGCAGTTGGTGGTCACAGCGCGTGACGACTGCGGCGAACTGATGGGCAACGTGCCGGTCAGCCTGAACTCGTCGCGCGGCGGCGATGAGACCATCAGCCCGGCCGGCACCACCACCGCCCCCCTCACCGGCCAGGCCTTCTTCACCATCCAGTCGGGCGTCATGTCGCCCTGGAACGCCGTCACCAACGTCTTCACGCCCAGCGTGGTCTCCGCCGTCGCCAACAGCGTGCCCCTGGCCGACACCCGCAACGTGGCGTTCGTCTGCGTGGCTGGCATCGGCGTGCCGGCCGGCGGCGTCAACGAGGTCTTCTGGCAGTTTACCAACTCCAGCACCATCAATCGCCGCCTCATCCGCCTGGAAGTCACCTGGCCGCAGGAAACCGGCCGCTTGCTGCAAGACATCCGCTTCGGCGGCACGGTCATCTGGAACTTGTTCACAGGCAGCAGCCCGGTGACGATTGACAGTAACTTCATCGGCAGCTCCACCTCGCGCAACATCAACGCCACCGTCACCAAGGCGCTGCAGATCAACTTCAACTTCAACGTCACTGGCTCGCAAGAGTACACCGTCAAGGCCTTCTGGGACGACACCAACGGCGCCAGCACCTGCGACTCGGGTTCGATCACCGTCATTCGCGGCAGCAGCGCCGCCACCTTCACGCCCGGCCCGACCAACACGCCGCTCGCCAGCCGCACGCCGACCCTCACGCCGACGCGCACGGCCACCCCGGTGCCTTCGACCACGCCGACCGAGACGCTAGAGCCGACGGAAACGGTCACCGCGACCGAGACACCCACCGAGACGGAAACGCCGACGCCGACCGACACGCCCTAGCCCAGGAATCCGCATGCGTTCCCTCCGTCCTCTTCTCACCCGGTTCGCCCGCGTCCCCGCTGTTCCCCAGCGGCGGCCCGCCTCACGCGGCGAGCGCGGCCAGGCCCTGGTCATCATCGCCATGGCTATGATCGGCCTGCTGGCCTTTATCGGCCTAACGGTAGATGCCGGCATCCTCTACATCGGCGTCGGTCACCTGCGCCGCGCGGTAGATGCCGCCGCGCTGGCCGCCTCCGCGCAGTTCCGCGAAGGCCGTGAGGTTGAGCAACAAGTTGCCGCTGCCCGCGAGGTGGTGCACCTCAATGGTGTTGACCCAACGTCGCTGGAGTTGTGGCTGTGTAACAAGAACTTATCAAAAGCTGATCCGCTAGACCCCGTCACTCACCACGACCCGTCGCTTTGCCCGAACCCTGGCGAGCTGCGGCGCAAGCTCATCCGCATTCGCGCCGCTACCGAGGTGCGCTTCGCCTTCCTGACCATCATCGGCTTCCACAGCACCGAGATCTCCGCCCAGGCCGTGTCCGAGGCGGCCTCGGTGGACATCGTCTTGGTGATTGATACCTCGAACTCGATGACGTTCGACGTGCCCTCGTCCGACCCGATGTGGGCGCCGTCGCTGTGCAACGTCGTCAGCGGCGGCGACGACATCCCGGGCGAGTGCCACCCGTTCGAGGAAGTCAAACAGGCTGCCGCCAATTTCGTCGAACGCCTGAACTTCCCCTACGACCGTGTGGCCGTGGTTACCTTCGCCCTTACGCCGACCGTCGTGATTCCGTTGACCAACACGCTCACCCCCGCGGACATCATTGACACCATCCTCAACCTGGAAGTCTCGCCGCCGCGCCAGCCGCCGGGCTACCCCTATGAAGCCGCGGGCTGTGTCTCGTTGGTGCCGGAACAAGACGTTTCCGGCTGCCAGAACACCAGCATCGGCGGCGGCCTGAAATACGGCGGCAACGAGTTCGGGCGTGCGCCCATCCGTCAGGAGTCGGTCTGGGTGCTCGTGCTGCTGACCGACGGCGCGGCGAACGCCTCCGAGGATGATGCTTCCGTTCCTACGCTCAATAAGTTCTGCCCCCCATCCACCTGGGGCAGCATGTCTGACCCCCTGCTGCCTTACTGCCGCGATCAGTACAACGATACGCGCCATACCGTGCTGACCCCCACTATCTGGATCGCGGGCGCGCCCGGCAACGGCATCCCGCCCGACCCTGGGCATACCGCCCCCTACAACCCCGACCATACGTATGGGGCGCTCGGCAGCCCATTGGCCGATTACGACACCGAAGACTTCGCTCGCGACATGGCCGACTTCGTCGCCTGCGCCCCGACCTACGGCGATGCCGCCCAATGGTGCCGCGACTCGCTCAATTACATCGCCGATGAAGGCGGGCAGGGCGCGGTGATCTTTGCTATTGGCCTGGGCGACTCGGTCGTCGAGAACTACACCACCCCGCGTGACGCCGGCGACTCGCTGCTCAAATACGTCGCCAATGTTGGGCTGGACGGCGACCCCGATCCGACGCCTTCCGGGGGCACCATTGACCCGTGTTTTGGCATCCCGGCGCCCAACCTCACCGTCGGCAACGATGACTACACCTGCGGCAACTACTATTTCTCTGAGTCCGGCACCGGCCTGAACGCCGTCTTTGAAGCCATCGCGTCGCGCATCTTCACTCGGTTGACCCAATGACACCTTCTACCGCTTCCTGCCACCGGCCCAAACGCCGGAATGCGCGCCGCCCCGGCCAGGGCCTGGTCGAGTTCGCCCTCATCTTGCCGATCTTGCTCTTCGTGCTCTTCGGCATCATCGAATTCGCCCGCATCCTGCAAGCCTGGCTGTCGGTCGAGAACGCTGCCCGCTTCGGCGTGCGCTACGCTGTCACCGGTGAGTTTAACCCCTCCTATTGCGGCCAGGCCGGCCTTGACCTCTCCGGCACCTACTCCGACATTGTCGCCCACGACCTGCTCGACGGCGTCGCCGACTGTCTGGTGCCGAACAGCTACGCCAACTATCAGACCGAAACCGACGCGCTCAAGGACCAGGCCCGCGTTTACTCCATCAAGGAAGTCGCCACGGGCGAGGCGCTCGCTATTCTGCGCAACCCCGACATCACCGACGAAAAGGGAACCGGCTTCTTCAAGGTCACCGTGTGTTCGTCGCGCGACCTGGACGGCGACGGCGACCCCGACTACTCGCTCGAACCGCCCGACGCGGGCGGCTTTGTCCCGGCCAAGTGCAAGTATGACGATGACGGTGACGCCGCCACGCCCGCCATTGATATTGAAGATGCCGGCGGCCCCGGCGACCTGGTCTACGTCTATGTGGACTTCAATCATCCCGTCATCGTGCCGCTCATCAGCGCCATGTGGCCCAAGCTGCACCTGTCGTCGTGGCGCCAGGGCATCGTCGAGCGCTTCCGCGTCGCGCGCGTGATCGGCCTGCCGCCCACGCTCGCCCCGGTGCCCTCAGCCAGCCTGACCTCCACCATCACCAATACGCCGACCGAGACGCCGACGGTCACCCAAACCCCGACCTCCACCGACACGCCCACGGAGACTTCGACGCCGACCGACACGCCGACGTCTACCAGCTCGCCCACGAGCACAGACCTGCCGACCAACACGCCGACGATCACGCACACGCCGACGCGCACGCCGACCATTACCCAGACGCCGACCAGCACGCCCTCGCCGACCACATCGGCCACGGCCACCACCAGCCCCACCTCTACCCCGTCGCGCACTGCCACGGCTACGCGCACCGAAACCCACACGCCTACCGCCACGCCGACGACTGACTGCTCGCTGTTCTCCATCACCAACGTCACCTTGACCACTGTCGGCGGCAACCCGCGCGTGCGCTTCCGCTTGAACAACGGCTCCGATCAGGACACCACGCTCGACTCGCTGGTCTTCGTCTGGGCGCAGTACGAGGCCGCCAACCCGTCGGCCGAGATCAACCGCATCCGCTGGAACGGCGTCAACCTGACCGGCGCCAATGACTCGTCCTCGCCGACCAATTGGGCTGGCTCGGCCTCCTTCCCGAACAACACGGCCTATAACCTTGACTTCGACTATCGTTTCTCCGACCCGAGCTGGCCGGGCAACAGCGATCCTGACTTCTTCGGCCTGACGGTCATCCTCGGCAATGGCTGCGTCCTGACGCAAAGCCCGCTGCCGACCGCCACGCCCACGGCCACCGCCTCGGCCACCAGCACCTCCACGGTGACCCAGACGCCGACCGTGACGCGCACGCCCACCGTCACCCGGACGCCGACCGTCACCCAGACGCCGACCGTGACGCGCACGCCCACCATCACCCAGACGCCGACGCGCACCCCCACGCCGACCATCACGCCGACGCCGACCCACACGCCGACGGTGACGCTGACGCCGACCAACACGCCGACGCGCACCAACACGCCGACACGCACCAACACGCCGACCGTCACCCGGACGCCGACGCGCACCAACACGCCGACCGTCACCGAGACGCCGACGACGACCCTGACGCCGACCGTGACGCGCACGCCCACCGTCACCCGGACGCCGACGCGCACGGCGACGCCGACTGTCACTCAGACGCCGACGCCGACGCGCACGCGCACGGCCACGGCCACCGCCACGGCAACCAGCACGGTGACTCACACCCCGACGGTGACCCGCACGCCGACGAGGACCAACACGCCCACGGCGACGGCCACGCCGACCAACTCGCCCACGCCGACGAGCACACGCACGCCGACGCCGACGCGCACGCGCACGCCGACCGCCACGACCACGGCGACCGAGACGCTCACGCCGACGCCGACGCGCACGCCGACGCGCACCGCCACCATCCCGTCCACGGCCACGCGCACGCCCACCCGGACGCCGACGCGCACGCCGTCGCCCACGGCCAGCCCGACCTGGACACTCCCCTGCGGCGACTGCTAAAACCCGCCGCCTTCCGTCAAGCTCAGCCGGGCGCTGTGACCCAAGTCACAGCGCCCGGCTTGTTTTCGCACCTCTGCCTGCGCTCACCATGGCCCCTAACGCACGGCCGCCGCCCCGCCCGCCTCTCACCTCCAACCTCTAACCTCCGCCCCTTGCCGCCAGCCCACCCCCGCCGTAGAATGAACCCACCATGACCGGCCAAACGCTCAACTTGCGCCACACCTTGGCCCGCCTCGCCCTGACACCGCTGCGGCCGTGGGGATGGCTCGCGGTGCTCTATGGAGCGGGCTATACCCTGGCGCTCCTGCTGCGCCTGGGCAGCGATGCCTGGTGGGGCTGGGCCGGCCATGCCTTACTTGTGCCGCCCGGACTGTTGGCCGCCCTGGGCGCGTTCGGCGTCTGGCAGCATCCCTTGCCCTGGCTCACCGCGCCGAGCCGCGCCCGCCTGCGCCAGTCCTGGGCCTTACTGGGGTTGGCGCTGCTCTTCTGGATCACCGCCCACCTCCTCGCGCTCGTCTTCCAACTTTCCACCGGCGCGCCCGCGCCGCGCCCGTGGCTGGCTGATCTGCTGCGCGTCTCCGGCTACCTGTCTGCCGCCGTCGCCCTGCTGGCCCTGCCGCTGGGCCAGCGTGAGCCGTTCAGCCGCCTGCGCCTCACCCTCGACATGCTCATCACCTCCTGCGCTGTGGCAGGGCTGGGGTGGCTCATCTTCCTCCGGCCCATTACGGCGCTGCTCACCGACCCATTGCAGGTGCTGTGGGCCGTGGTCTACCCGGCCGCCGACCTGGGCCTCCTGCTCATCCTCCTCAACCTCTTCCTGGCCTGGCCCGCCAACCGCAGCCTACCGTCGTTTCTCTTTCTCACCACCGGGCTGGTGGTCTTCCTCCTGGCCGACCTGGCCGACACGTTTCAGTTTCTGGAGCGCGTCCCCAGCGCGGCGGGCGTCGTGGGCCTGGGCTGGCTGGTTGGCCTCACCGCCTTTGGTTTGGCCGCCCTGGTTGAACAGCGACAGCGCTCCCAGCCAGCCACCAACGCCGACCGTTACGGCCGCCTGCGCGCCGCCGTCAAGAGCCTCCTGCCCGCCGCCGCCACGTTTGTCCTGATCTGGTACGTGTTGCTCGACGTGCGCGCCACCGGCCGGTCCGACCTGCCCGCCCTGGCCGTGGGCGGCGGCTTGGCGCTGCTGCTGGTCGCCCGCCAGGGCGTTATTGCCGGCGAACTCGAACTGCGCCGCTACGCCCAGCTCGTCAACAGCAGCGCTGACCCGGCCTTCATCTGCGACGCCAACGGGCGCCTGCAGCTCGTCAACCCGGCGCTGCTGGCCGCCACCGGCCACGCGCCCGAAACCCTGCTGCGCCAGCCGGCCGCCCTGCTGTTTGCCTCCGGGCGCTTGCCGCTGCCTGCCGGGCGCGCCGCCGACGCCATACTGGCTGAAGGCTGGACGGGCGAGGTGGATCTGGTGCGCCGCGACGGTTCAGCCTTCCCCGTTCAGTTAGCGCTGCGGCCGGTGCACACCGATCTGCCGGCGCGCCTGGGCCTGGTGGGCACCGCGCATGACCTGACCGAGCAGAAACGCCACGAGGCCAACCTCGTCGCCGCCTACGACGAGGTCGCCGCCGCTCGCCAGGCGTTGGAGGCCCTCAACGCCCAGCTCGAAGTCATGGTGACCGAGAAGACCCAAAGCCTCGCCAGCGCCTACGCCCGCCTGGAGCGCCAGCACGCCGCCCTGCAATCGCTCGACCAGCTCAAATCTGAATTCGTGTCGCTCGTCTCACACGAACTGCGCGCCCCGCTCACCAACATCAGCGGCGGCATCGAGCTGCTCTCCTCGCGGCCGGGGAGCGCTGACCCCAGAACGCAGCGCACCCTGGCGCTGGTGCAGTCCGAGATCACCCGCCTGACCCAGTTCGTCGAAACCATCCTCGACCTATCGGCCCTGGAGGCCGGCCGCCTGCCGCTCTACCCAGCCCCGCTCGCTCTGCCGCCCGTCGTCCAGGCTGTCGTGGCCCAGTTCGAGACCCGCCCCGGGGCCGACCGGCTGGCCGTGCGCGTCCCGCCCGACCTGCCGCCCGTCGTGGCCGACGAGCAGGCCATCACCAGCGTGCTCTTCCACTTGTTGGATAATGCGTTCAAGTACGCGCCCGCCGGCGAGATCGCTGTGGAAGCTCTGGCGGGCGGAGGGCTGGTGCAGGTGCGCGTCGTGGACCAGGGCTTGGGCATTCCCCCCGAACTGCAGGGCAAAGTGTTCGACAAGTTCGAGCGCCTGAACGCCGCCGACGACCGCGAGGTATACGGTCACGGCCTGGGCCTCTACATGGCGCGCCGCTTGCTTCAAGCGCAGGGCGGTGATATTAGTGCGGGCAATCTGGATACGGGTGGCGCGTACTTCACCTTCTGGCTGCCGGCCGCCGAGGAGGACCATGGGGACTAAACTGCTGCTGGTGGACGATGATCCGACCCTGCTCAGCTTCCTGAGCGAGTATTTGCAGAACAACGACTTCACGGTGCTCACCGCCGGCACCGGCGTTGATGCGCTGCGGATGGTCTATAAGGAACGGCCCGACCTGGTCGTGCTCGATGTCATGATGCCGGGCATGGACGGCTGGGAACTCACGGCCCGTCTGCGTGAGTTGGCCGACTTTCCCATCATCCTGCTGACGGCCAAATCCTCCGAAGGCGACAAGCTGCGCGGTTTTAAACTCGGCGTGGACGACTACGTCACCAAACCTTTTAGCTTCGCCGAGTTGACCGCTCGTGTGCAGGCCGTGCTCGCCCGTAGCCAGGCCAACCAGTCCGCCGCCAGCCCCATGTACGCCGCCGGCAACCTCTCGGTAGACATGGACAAGCGCCAGGTCATGCGCGGCGCCGAATCCATCCCGCTCACGCCCACCGAGTTTCGCCTGCTGCAATGCCTGATCCAGAAGCGCGGCCACCCCATTACTGAGGCGGCCCTGGCCCAAGAGGTCTGGGGCACCTATCGCCAGAGCGACACCGCCGTCGTCCGGCGCTACATCTGGCTCCTGCGCCAGAAGTTAGAAGACGACCCCTCGCACCCCACGCGCATCCTCACCGTGCGCGGCTTCGGCTACCGCATGGGCACGGCCCCGCTCTCGCCGCCTCCGCCGTCCAAAGACTCCGCCTCGGGGTAGGGGCTAACAGCCATAGGCGCGAACTTAAGCAAGCCAACGAGGTGCCGGCGACTTACCCGTACCCGCTCACGCGTCCGCGACCTTGAGTCAGCCGGCCCGAAAGATACGCGTCGCCCTGTGTTTGCCCCGGGAAAGCCAAAGGGAAGGCGGGCCTGCTTTTGGCCCGCCGTCCCTTTAGGAAATTTAAGAAAATTCATCTCCCTTCCCACGTCTTTTCAGTGAGAAGGGGGTCAGAGGGATGGGAAGTCTGTCTCGCAGCGCCCCCGGGCATGTCAGCCCGTGTGCCCATCGCCTGCCGTCGGACTGCCACGGCTTATGTTCGCGCCTATGGGGCTAACAGCCTCCTCCGCCAGAATCAAACCGGGCCGGTCAGTGTACCTGACCGGCCCAGCGTGTCTTCCAATTTTTAGGCATCCCGCCCGGCGTGCGCGGGCAGCTTGTCCGTCAGCCTCAGGCGCAACTTGCCCTCACTCTGCGGAGCGGGCCGCGGCAGCCTCTGCACCAGCCGGTCCACCTTCCAGCGGCGGTCGTGCACGTCATAGGCCATCTGCCATACCAGCACGGCGTCGGGCAGGCGCTGCGTGTGCACTAGCGCCCCTGACCAATACTGCTGGGTCTGCAGCGCGCGCTCGCGCTGGTAGTCCACCACCAGGCAGCGCAGCCCGTCAGCCGAGAAGTGCCGCACCGCCAGCGTGTGCTGCGCCGTCTGCACACTCGCCAGCCGCGGCCCGCGCATCTGCACCAGCCGGCCGAGCGCATTTTGCTGCCGCTGCCGATATACGCCCGAGGCATACTGATCCAACTCGCGCGCCAGCCGTCCCCAGTCGCGCGCGGCGCCGGCCAGCCATTCCTGCGTTGCCAGGAAATCGCGCATGATCGCCCGCCCAACGGTGTCAGGCGCCATCCATTCTGCGCGCGTACCTGCTCCCGCGTTCACCCGGTTGAGGTTGTTGGCCCACGGCACGCCGCGAGGCGCCAGCGCCCAAGCCAGCAGCAAAACTAACGCCATCACACCAACGACAAACGCGCCTGTCATCCTGTGATTATAGCAACGGACGGAGTTAACCGCCCAACCCATCTATCCTTACCAGGCGGCCTTGCTTGCGCATAGCCACTGCCCGACGCCGGCGTTTGACCCAACCTGTCGCCAGGCCAACTGAGGCTATGCGAATCCCTCGCCCGCGGTTCAGCGCCACCCGACCTCAAGCCGCCTCCGCGTCCGCAGTCTCCGTCGCCCACAACTGCCGCATCTCCTCCGACGCCCCCAGCAGGGCGTCGAGCGTACCCTCCGCCTCCACCCGGCCGTCCTTCAGCAGCACTATCCGATCCGCGCGGCGCAGCGCCGCCCGCCGGTGGGCCACCACCAGGTAGGCCGCCGCGCCGCGCCGTTCATCGAGCCGCTGCCAAAGCGTCCGCTCGGTCTCCACGTCCAGCGCGCTAGAAAGATCGTCGAAGACCAGCAGCTCCGGCTGGCGCACGAACATGCGCGCCGCCGCCGTGCGCTGCACCTGCCCGCCGGAGAGGCGCACCCCGCGCGGTCCCACCACCGTGTCTAAGCCCTCTTCCAGGTGAGCCACGTCCTCCTCCAGCACGGCCGCCCACACCGCCGCCTCCAGCGTTGCCTCGTCCTCCGGCTGCCCCAGCAGGATGTTGGCCCGCAGCGTGTCCGAGAACAACCGCGGCGCCTGGCTGGTGTAGGCCGCGCGCGGTGGAATAAAGAACCTCGCTGGATCGGCCACTCGCGTGCCATTCCAGCGCACTTCGCCCGCCTGGGGTGTCACCAGTCCCAGCAGCGCTCGCACCAACGTCGTCTTGCCCGCGCCCACTCGGCCAGTCACCACCACAAACTCGCCGCGCCGCAGTGTCAGGCTTACGCCGCGCACGCCGTGCCCGCTGCCGGGATACACGAACGTCAGCCCGGTTACTTCTAGCACCTCCAGCCGGTCGGCCGCGGTCTTGGCAGGCGGGGCCGGCGGCGGCGGCGTGTGTATAGCGTAGATCGGGTGGCTTTCCACCAGCCGCTCCGGCGCTTCCGGCCGCACCAGCTCCACCATGCGCTCAATCGAGACCGCCTGCGCCTTATAGTCGGCGAAGAAGCTGCCCAGGTAGCTGGGGATGCTGGTAGTAAAGCTCAGGTAATACACAAACAGCACGAAGTCGCCCACGCTGAACGCGTATGTTGTCATGGCCTGCCGAGCCATCAGCAGCAGCACGCCTACGCCAAACGCCGCCGCCCCCGTCGTGACAAAGCGCAGCAGTTCGTCTAGCATTCGCACCCTGATCTCCGCCTGCTGTCGCGCGGCATTGAGCATCGCCAGCCGCCCGGCCATGCGCGTCTCGGCGTGCGCGATCTTCACTGCCTGCGCCGCGCCTAGCGCTTCGGCCAGAAAGCCCGTCACGGCATCGCCCGTCTGCCCGGCGCGCCGCCAGCCGCTTTGTAGTTGGCCCCAGATCAGGCGTGTCACCGCCACGGTTGCCAGCAGCGGCCCAAAGATTACCAGCGTCAGTTGCCAGTTGAGGCTGGCCATGATGCCAATGGCGATGAGCGCCGCGCCCAGTTGCCCGACCGCATCCGGCAGCCACGTCGGAAAATCAGCCGTTTCGGCCACATCGTCGCGCAGGCGGTTCACCGCTTCGCCGGAGGTCACCGGCAGGGTGGTGTCAGCCGGCCGTCGCAGCAGGCTGGCAAATGCATTTCGCCGCAGCAGTGCCCCAACCACCAGCCGGAAACTCATGCCAAACCAGTCGGCGCTCACCACCGCCGCCATGCGCGCCGCCTCCACGCCCACGTAGAGCGCCACCAGCAGCCACAGGCTCACCTCCGCCGGCGTCGCGCCTGCCAGGCCGTCGAACACCTGCTTTTCGATCAGGCCCGGCAGCACCTGCAAGAAAAATCCCGCCACGGCGAACAGCGCATGGATACCGAACAGACCCCGGCTGTAGGCCATGAGCCGCCAGTTGAAATACGGTGTGGGCAGCGTCGCTGCCTTGAGACTTCCCGTCGCCGTCGTCATGCCGCTGCCTGCGCCGGCTCCGGCGCGTCCATCCCGGCTTGCAGCAGGTGGGCATAACGGCTGCCGTCGTCCGCTGCCAGGGCGGCCCGTGGGCCGTACTCCACCACGCGCCCGTTTTCCAGAATCAGGATGTCATCGGCGCGCTGTACCGTGCGCAGCCGATGGGCGATGATGATGGCCGTGCGGCCCTCCAGCAGCCGGCCCACCGCCTGCTCCAGCAGCGTCTCGGTCGCCGGGTCGAGGCGCGACGAGGCCTCGTCTAGGATGACCAGGCCGGGGTCTTTGAGGAACACCCGCGCAAAGGCCAGCAGCTGCGCCTCGCCTGCCGAAAGCCCTTGGCCCCCAGCCGCCAGCGGTGTGGCCTGCCCTTGGGGCAGCGCCGCCGCCCAGCGGTCGAGCCGCAGCTCGCGCAGCGCCGCGTCTAGCTGTTCGTCCGGCAGCGCCGCGTCAAAGAAGCTCAGGTTATCGCGCAGGCTGGCCTGAAATAGCTGCACCTCCTGTGTCACCAGGCCCACCCGCGCCCGCAGGTCGGCCTGGGCCACGGCCCGCAGGTCTAGCCCGCCGATCTGCACGCGGCCCGCGTTGGGGTCATACAACCGAAACAGCAGCCGCGTGAGCGTGCTTTTGCCGCTGCCGGTGCGGCCGAGCACCCCGAGCACCTTGCCCGGCGGCAGCCGCAGGGTCACCTCGCGCAGCACGGCCGTGCCTTCCTTATCCGCGCTGTCCGCGTACCCAAAGGTCACGCCCTCCAGCGCCACGCTCAGCGCGCCCGCCGGCAGCGGGGCCGGGTGGGGTGGGTCGGCCACCTGCGGCCGCAGCGCGAAGAGCGCCTCCACCCGCCGCGCGCTCGCGCCGGCCTGCTGCAACTGACGCGCTTGATCCTGCAGTGCCCGCAGCGGCCCGGCCAGCATCCCCACGTAGCTTACGATCAGGTAGGTCGTGCCAATCGTGGCCTCGCCGCGGGTATACAGGTATACCCCCAACCCCAGCCCGCCCGCGTAACCCGCAGCCATGAACACGTTCGTGGCGTTGAAAACCGCCGAGGCCGCCACCACCGCGCCCCGGTAGCGCTCCAGCATCGCGCGCGAATAGATCAGCAGTTGGTGGATGGCGAACAGCATGGCTCCCGCCGCGCGGATGTCTTCGGCCCCCGCAATGCGCTCCTCCAGGTAGCCGAACAGCTCGCCGCTGGTCTGGCGCAAGGCCTGCCAACGGCCCGCCGCCAGCCCGTGCACCGCCATCAGAAATGTCACCATGGCCGCGGTGTACGCCGCCAGCCCCACGCCCAGCCGCCAGTCTTCGCGAAACAGCAGCCCCACGATGCCCAGCGCCAGCAGGCTATTGGCGGTGATTTGCAGCCCGGTCTGCGAGAGCGGGCCTGCCAGCGCGCTCACGTCGCCGTCAATGCGCTCGATCAGTTCGCCGGGCGTGTGCGTTTTGTGAAATTCGAGGTCGAGCCGCAGGCAGTGCCGCAGCAGATCGTAGCGCAGGGCATTGGTCGCCGTCCAGGCCACCCGCTGAGTCAGGTAACTGCCGGCCAGGGTCAGGGCCTGCGCCCCCAGCGCGAAGGCCACATACAGCGCGCCCGCCGCCAGCAGCGCCGGCTGGCTCCCGCTGCCCTGCGTGGTGTCAATGAAGTAGCGGATGACCTGCGGATTGGCGAGTTGCAGGCCGATGCCCGCCAGCACCAACAGCGCCAACAGCGCCACGCGCCGGCGCTGCGGCCACAGGTAGACCCGCAGCAAGCGGGCGTAGACCCTCATGCCTCCCCCTCCGGTTCGTCCTCTAACTCATCCAGGTCGCCGTCGGCCTCCTCCTCGACGGGCGGCGGATCGTAGAACACCGTGCGGGCCGGTGGTCCATGCCGGGCCCACAGTTCGGCCGCCAGCGCCGCCGGTTCGGCGCCCACGCCCGGCCGCGCGAAGTATTGGCACAGCCGCAGCACATCGCGCGCAAAGATGGCGTAGGCCTCCGCGTTCTCACGCGGGTGCACCACCTGCGGGAAGTCAATCAGCCGCACCTCGCCGTCCCAGTACAGCACGTTATAGGCCGATAGGTCGCCGTGGATGATGCCGTGCCGCAGCATCAGCCCCACATTGTCCATCAGCCGCGTGAACAGCGGCTCGGCCTCCTCGCGCTCCAGCCGCACCTCGTGCAGGGCCGGCGCGGGCGTCTCGGCGTCGCCCAGGTACTCCATCAAGATGGCGCTATTGTCGTGCGACACCGGCCGCGGCACATCCGCGCCGGCCGCGTGCAGTGTCTCCAGCGTGCGGTACTCGTGCTCAATCCACGAGCGGTGCGTGGCCTCTTGCCCCACGCTGGTCTTCTTGCGGATCGCCACCAGCAGCCCCTCATCCCGCACCACCTTGCCGCGCTCATCGAGGATGGCGCGGCCCTGTCGGTAGCGCGCGTCGTTGCGCAGGTTGCGGAACTGCCGCGGCCGGTAGAGCTTGGCGGCGATCAGCGCCAGCCCGGTGGCTGGGTGCGCCGCGCAGCAGTACACGTTCGCCTCTTTGCCGCCCTTCACCCGGGCCAGCACATCGGTGATCTGCTTGTCATCGTAGTAGTACAACGAGACTTAGCGGTACTACGAGACTTTAAGGTTACACTTCTCGGCGACACCATTTCCAGGGAGATCGCCGTGAAAAAACCAACGCCCCGCGCACCGCATCGGACGACCACCGTGCCG
>JADZEK010000175.1 GCA_020850595.1 Anaerolineales bacterium | reverse complement strand
GCGCCGCCCGGCAGGCCTCGTCGAACGCGGCGCTGCTGTAGCCCGTGGCGTTCGCGCCGCTGGGGTTCGACTCACTGGGGATCTGGTCGCTCAGGAACAGCGCGCACGGCGGCGCCGGCCCGGCTTGCCAGGTGAACAGCGCCAGATCAAATTGTCCGCCGAACACCACGCCGTCAGGCCAATCGCCGGTCAACTCGCCGCGGGTGAGGGCCTGCGCGCTGACGGCCACGCCGCAGTTAGTTTGTAGCTGCGTCTGCACCGCGCTCAACAGCGCCAACACCGCGGCGTTGTCTTGCGGGCCACCCACCAGGCGCAGCGCTCGCGGCGCGCCGTCCACGTCCGCCCAGCCGGCCTCGGCCAGCCGGGCGCGGCCTTGCGCCGGGTCGAAGGCGGCCAGGTCGCTGGTCGCCTCGCGCAGGTGGCTGCCGCCCGCCGCCAGGGAGGGCGCGGGCGCGAGGGCGGCGCGGTCGAGGCAGTGGGCCAGCGCCCGCCGCGCGCCTGGGTCGGGCAGGGTGGTGGTGTTGAAGAGCAGCCATTGCAGCGCGGGGCCGGGCGTGACGCGCGCGTCTAGGCCTGCGGCCGCGGCCTGGTCGGCCAGGGCGGTGAGGCCGGGGCCGGAAGGCGCCAGGTCGCACCGGCCCGCTTCCAGGGCCGCCAGCTGCGCGGCGGCGTCCGGCACGAAGCGGTAGACGAGGCGCTCGACGCGCGGCAGCCCCTCGGCGGCGCGCCAGTAGGCCGGGTTGCGCGTAAGTGTCAGCTCGACACCGGGAGTCCACTGCTCGATGACGAACGGCCCCCAGCCCAGCGGGGCGCGGTTGGCGCGGTCGCTGTCGGCGATCTCGGCCGGGGACTGGCCCGCCCAGAGGTGCGCGGGCAGTGGTGGCCAGAAGCGCGTGAAGTACAGCGGGTCGAGGTAGCCGGGCAGGCCGGTCCACACCACGGTCAGTTCATCGGCGGCGGCATACGCGGCGGTGCGTTCCGCCACGAAGCGCAGCGGGTCTTGCGAGTCCACGTCGCCGCCGAGGTTGTAGGCGAAGACCGAATCGGCGGCGGTGAGCGGGGCGCCGTCGCTCCAGGTGAGGCCGGGGCGCAGACGGAAGGTGACGGCCCACTGCGGCAGGCGGGCAGGCTGGTCGCCGCTATAGGTGAACAGGCGGCCGTCGGCGTGGCGCAGGCGCACGCCCTCCGCCAGCGGTGTCACCCGGTCGAGGGCATCCACCACCAGGCTGCCGGGCGCGACACTGACGGTGTTGAGCGCGGCGTCGTCGGTGGCGGGGCTGGGCAGGCGCTCGAGCAGCGTGGCGGCGTAGCCGTAGGTGTCCACGCCGCCGGTCTGGTCAATGGGCGCCTCGTACAGCGCGGCCAGGATGTGCTCCCGGTTAGGCTCGGGCCGCGCGTAGCGGTAGAGCGATTGCGGCTCGCCTGCCAGGCAAATGGTGAGTTGGGCGGCGCGGGCGGGCGTGGGCGTAGCCGCTGCGGCCGAGGTTTCGGCCGGGGCGATCGTCGCGGTGAGTTCGGCCGTTGGCGTGGCGGGCGCAGGCGTGAGCAACGCCGGCGTGGGCGTGCCCGCCACGGGGCGCGGCCCGGCGCAGGCGGCGAGGGCCAGGGCGGTGAGGAGCAGGAGGCCGCGCGCGGGGCCGGACGGCGCGAAGGCACACGGGCGGCCGCTCATTTGAGCGGCCCTACATCTGCGGGCGCGGCGCCCGGTCCGAGTCCCCTCGTGTAATTCGTGATAGTTCGTGGCTAACGCTCTTACGGCGTCAGCGTCAAACGCGCCTCGGCGTCAGCCTCCACCGCGGCCCGCTCCCACAGCATCGGGTGATAGCGGATCAGCCGCCAGTCGTCGGCGAAGTCAATGTAGTGCGGCGCGTAGGCGTGGCCCGACTGTCCGGTGGTGTGCATGGTCACCGACTGTTCGAGGCTGCTCAGGTCCACGATCATGCGCATGGACGGCCCGCTGCTGACGGCATAGGCGTTGACCGTGGGGTCGGCGTCGTCGCGCGCCAGGTTCGCGCCGGTGGCGTTGACGATGCCTGTGCCGCCCGCGGTAGCGAACGGCCCGCGGTTGAACAGCCCCTCGATCAGGCTGACACCTGAGCGCCCCAGCGTCTCGTTTTCAAAGGTCATGGTATGCAGCGCGCCCCACGTCCACTTGCTCGGGTCGCTGCCCAGGCGCTGCTCCAGCGCAGCGTAGCCCTCCGCGAAGGCCTGCCGCAGAATGTCGTCGCGCCGCTCGACGGCGGGCGTGTCCTGGTTATCCCACCAGTCGCTGTCGGGGTCGGCCAGCAGGCCGCGCAGGGTCACCCAGGCTTCTGGGCCGCCGCTGCTAGCGTAGCCCTCCGGCAAGTCATCGGCAAAGGTGTCCTGCACCAGGGCGTTGAGGTAGCTCATGTAGATGGCGGCGGGCTGTGAGTCAATCGTTTGTTGGAAGTCCCAGCCGCGTAGTTGGTCTGCCGCGCCGGCCAGCTTGGCCTCGTCGAAGCGCAGCGCCAGCAGCGCGGGCAAAATCTCCTGCGCGCCCAGGCTCAGGTCGTCGCCCTGCATCTGCTGTATATACTCCGGCGAGACCTTCGGCTGCGCCTCGATCAGGTCCACGATGCGGCGGGCGCGATAGCCGGGGTCCCAATCGGTGCCGAACATGTAAGGATAGTCCGGCCCGACCACGGGGTTGTTGGCCGTGGCGATGTAGCCTTGCGGCGGGTTGTAGCTGTAGGGCAAATCCTCGAACGGGATATAGCCGATCCACTCGTACTCATCAGTCCAGCCGGGCACGGGCACGGTGCCATCGCCCTGGGCGCGGATGGGCACCAGCCCTGGCACCTGATAGCCGATGTTGCCGTCCACGTCGGCGTAGATGATGTTCTGCGACGGCGCGGCGAAGTTGCGCAGGGCGTCGCGGAACTCAGCGAAGTTCTGCGCGCGGTTAAGCTGGAACACGGCCTGGAAGAGTTGGTTGGGCTGAAGCGTCGTCCAGCGCAGCGCCAGGGCGTATTGGCCGCCCGGATCGAGGCCGGCCTTGGCGGCGAAGTCCTCCAGCCCATACGCGGCGGTGATGATCGGCCCGTGGCGCGTGGCGCGGATGGTGATGGTCTGGCTCTCACCGCCCAGGACCGTGATGGTCTCCTCACGCACGTCCATCTCCACCCACTCCCCATTGACCTCGTATTGGTTGGGGTTGGCCGGGTTGATCTTCTCGATCACCAAATCCTGCACGTCGGGGTAGGCGTTGGTGAAGCCCCAGGCAATGCGGTTGTTGTGTCCGATGATGATGGCCGGCACGCCCGCGAACGAGAAGCCGCGCACATCGTAGGGGCAGGCTGGGCCAAGCGGCGTACAGTGCAGGCCGATCTCGTACCAGATGGAAGGCAGGTGCAGGCCCAGGTGCGGGTCGTTGGCGAGCAGCGGCAGGCCGGTGGTGGTGCGGCTGCCGGCGATGACCCAGTTGTTCGAGCCGATGCCGGCAAAGCGCTCGCCGAAGAGCGTGTCGAGTTCGTTCAGGCGCGCTTGCAGCGCGCTGAGCGCGCCGCCGCCCAGCGCCGGGTTGGGCAAGGCCAGCGGGTGGTCGCTGGGCGCGCTGAGGGGCATGTATTCGGCCGTCTTCTCTGGGCCGATGGCCGGCAGCAGCACGGCGCGGGCAATTTCGCTGTCGAGGTTGCTGCCCAGGTCCCAGGCCATGGCCTTGCCCCAGGCAAGGGTGTCGGCCGGGGTCCACGGGTCGGGGGTGTAGTTCTTCAGGCCGGTCAGGCCCAGGAGGCTGTACTCCAGGCTCAGGTCGGCGGCCGAGCGGCCTTGCAGGTAGGCGTTGACGCCCGCGGCATAGGCGTCGAGCATGGCCTTTGTTTCAGGCTCCGCCAGGGCGTATTCCTGCTCGGCGATGGCGTGCCAGCCCACCGTGCGCAAGAAGGTGTCGGTGCCCACCAGGCCGTCGCCGTACAGCTCGGCCAGCCGCCCGCTGGTCTGGTGCCGCCAGAAGTCCATCTGGTAGAAGCGGTCTTGCGCGTGCACGTAGCCCTGCGCCATGAACAGGTCGTGGACGGTGCTCGCGTAAATGTGCGGGATGCCGGCGCTGTCGCGGTAAACGTCCACCGGGCTGTCGAGGCCGGCCAACTGCACGTTGCCGCTGGTGCGCGGGAACGCTCGGCGCACGGTGTAGACGCCGAACGCGCCCGCGCTGAGCGCCAGCACGATGAGCACGATGACGAGCGTAGTCAGTATCTTGCCGAGCCGCTTCATGTGAGTCTCCTGCCACAGTGAAAGTCGGGTGGTTGTACTCCCGGCGGGGTGGTGTGTCAAACGAGAGGTGGGAGGTTACAGGCCGGAGGTCGGAGGCAGAAGCGGGGTGAGCGGGCGCGCGGAGGTACGGCGGGGAGGTGGGAGGTGCGAGGTGGGGGGAAGTATCAGGGCGCGCTGACGGTGATGGTCGCGAGCAGCAGCCGGTCGTCGGGCGCGGCGGGGGTGATGGGCAGGCGCACACCGCTGAGGGCGTCGTACACGCCCAGGTAGACGGCGTAGTCGCCGGGTGGCAGGTCGGCGGGCAGCCGCGCGCCGAGTCGGTCGCTCACCGGCCGGCCGGGGACGAAATCCACCGCGGGCAGGTAGCCATCCAGGGGGGCCGCGTCGCGCTGGGCGACGACCACGCCCGCCACGTCCTGCACATGCACGAAGATCGCCAGCGTCTGCGTGATGGGCGCACTCGCCTCCCAGGTGGCGGTCACGGGCAGCACGTCGCCGGGGTCGAACGGGCCGGGCGGCAGCCCGGCGGCGGTGAGGCGCAAGGCCGGGCCGAATTGCTCGGCGCGTGGCCGCGGGGCCGGGGCGGCCGGGTCGGCGTAATAGCCCGAGACGCGCACCCGCCCCACGTAGGCGTGATAGAACTTGAAGGTGTGCGCCACCAGCCAGGCCTCCACGCTGTTGAGCGGGTCGGCCGCCGGCGAGTCGCCGGCCAGCGTCCACACTACGCGGCGCTCACTCACCAGCCGCGCCAGCAGCGCTTCCATCTCCGGCCGCAGCGGGGCCTCCTGCGACGGCAGGCCATACACCGGCAGCGCCAGCCGGTTGACGTTGGCAAACTCCACTGCGTGAAACGGCAGCATGGTCACGATCCCGTCAGCGGGGCGGCTGTCTTGCGCGAGTTGGGCCGCTACCGTTTCGAGGCCTGCCGGCTCGGCGCTGATCGCCGCGCGCGGCAGCATGACAGCGACGGCCAGCCCCAGCCCCAGCGCGGCGACGATGGGCGCTCCGCGCCATTGGCGCTGCCAGGCCAGCTTGAGGCCCAGCGCCGCCAGCGCCACGGCCGCCAGGCCCACGCCCACGGCTAGCCAGTCCACGCGCCCCGGCGTGGCCCAGGCCAGGTCGAGCCGCCCGCGCAGCAGGTCGGCGCTCTGCAAGAGGAGGGGCGAAAGGCGCGGGTCGTAGAGCAGCGGCACGGCGCCGATGGGCGCGGCGGCCGAGAGCGCGCGCTCGTAATCCAGCCAGTAGGCGTAGTCGTACTTCACATAGTCAGTCACCGCGCCGACGAGGCCCGCCCACCCGCTGAGGGCCGCCAGCGCCAGGGTGAGCCAGCGCCACGCCGCATTGCGGGCCAGCGCGCGCTCCCACACCGGCAGCAGGCCCAGCGCCAGCAGCGGCATGAGCGGCGTGAGGTAACGCGGCCCCCAGTTCACGCCCCCCCACCACACCGACCATAAGCTGAACACGCCCACCACCAGCGCGCTCAGGCCCGCGCTCAGCGCGGCCTCGGCCGGGCGGCGGCGCCCCAGCCAGGCGAAGCCAATGGGCGCGAGCCAAAACAGCGGCGTGTACCACAGCAAGCCGCGATACGGGCTGAGCAGCAGGCCATACAGCCGCACGCCGAAACCGGCCAGCCGCAGCGTGTCGGCTTGCAGCGCGTAGCCGGTCTCAAGCAGCGCGCCGAAGCGCATGAGGTTGAGGGCCAGGAACAGCCCGCCGCCGAGCAGCGCCCCGAGGGCGTAGAACGTGAGCCGGCGCAACGCGGGCCGCCCTGCGGCGCGGCTGAATGGCCAGGCCGCGTAGAGCGCGAAGACCGGCAGCGCCACGGCGTTCACATAGTTGGCGCCCAGGCTCAGGCCCACCAGCGCGCCCGCCGCCGTGATGCGCCCTGCGGCGGGCCACGCGGCGGCTGACTGCCCGGCGCTGACCAGCAGGTACAGCGCCGCCAGCCAGCACATGGCCGTGTTGACCTCGGTGAAGAGCGTTTCGGCGTAGGGCCACAGCAGCGTGCCAAAGGCCAGCGTCAGCGCGGCGGCCAGGCTGGGGCCGCGGCAAAAGCCCAGGCGCGCTCCAAGCGCATACAGCAGCCCGACGGTCAGCGCGCCGAGCAGCACGTTCTCTAGCAGGGCGGCGTGGACCAGGCCCGCGCCCGGCCAGTGCAGCCCGAGCCAATAGAGCGGCGCGGCCAGCAGCGAGGGCAGCAGGCCCTTGTGGGCGTAGTAGTCGCCGCTGGGGCCGGGCACGACCAGGTTGTCGGCTCCCAGGTGATAGGTGAAGGCCAATGGGTTGGCGGCCAGCGTGCCGTGCTTCACCAGGCTCTCGGTCACGGCCAGCACGGCCTGCTCGTCAATGCTGCGCAAACGGCCGACGAACGTCAGCCAATAGACGGCCGCCGTCAGCACGGCCAGGGCCGCGGCGACGCGCCAGGGCGAGCGCGATGGCTTCAGTTCGGTTTGCATTCGGCGCGGATGATACCACTACGGCCCGGTGGC
Source organism: Anaerolineales bacterium (assembly GCA_020850595.1). Lineage (GTDB taxonomy): Bacteria > Chloroflexota > Anaerolineae > Anaerolineales > UBA6663 > JADZEK01. The sequence goes on along the minus strand of JADZEK010000175.1, from coordinate 29,212 downwards.
GGCGCGAACGGGCGTACAATGGCGCTCGCCACGATGTTAATGAAACTCGCTCACGCACCCTGGCGGCGCTGGGCCGCGCTGACGATCCTGTATGCGCTGGCCGCCGTCGTTGTCACCTGGCCGCTGGCGGCGCGCCTGACGACGCATCTGGCGGGCGAGGCCGGCGGCACGAGCGACACGCTGGAGTTCGTCTGGTCTACCTGGTGGTGGAAGCGCGCCCTGCTCGACCTGGGGCACAACCCCGCCTGGATTAGCGTCCTCCAGTGGCCGGAGGGGATGCGCTTTCCGCTGCTGCCACTCATGGCGCAATCGTTCGTGGTGGCGCTGCCGCTTACCGCGCTGGCCGGGCCGGTGGCCGCCTACAACGTCGTCTTCCTGGTGTCGTTCGTGGCGAACGGACTGGCGGCCTACGCCCTGTGCGCCGAGCTGAGCGGCGACCGGCGGGCGGGCTTCCTGGCCGGGCTGGTGTGGGCGTTTTATCCGAACCTGCTCGGTCACGCCCTCAGCGGGCATCTCTTCCAACTGGTGTTGTTCAGCTTTCCGCTGGCGGCGCTGGCCTGGGTGCGGCTGCTGCTCGCGCCGAGCGCGCGCCGGGCGGTGTGGGCGGCGCTGGTCCTGGGGCTGGCCTCCACGGTGCACCCCATTTACCTCGCCTATTTCGTGCTGCCCTGGCTGGCGGCGGCGCTGGGCGTGGGCGTGTGGCAGGCGCGGCGGGCGTACCTCACCCCGGCGCGGGTGCGGGGCGTGGCGCTGGCCTTGGGGCTGTATGCCCTGCTGCTGCTGCCGCTGGCGGCCCCGGCGCTGCTGGCCGCGGCCCAGGGGCAGTTGGCCTACCTGGCGCCGGAGCGGGGCACGGTGGAGCTTTCGCTCGACGCGCTCAGCTATCTGGTGCCCGCGCCGCGCCAGCCGCTGGTGGCGCTCACGCCGCTGGCAGGCTTCGCGCGGGCCGTGGTGTCGCGCGAGAACGAGACCATTGGCTTCGTGGGCTGGGCGCCGCTGGCGCTGGCCGTATTGGGCGCGCGGCGGCGGCCCGCCGCGAGCCGCGTGTGGCTGGCGCTGGGGCTGGGCGGCGCGCTGCTGGCGCTCGGGCCGTTGCTCAAGCTTGGCGGGGCGCTGGCGCTTGTGCCGGTGGAGGTGGAGGCCTTTCCGCTGCCGCTGCCCTATGCCTGGCTGGCGCGCCTGCCGTTCTTCGCCTGGTCGCGCGCGCCGGGGCGGTTGAGCGTGCTCGTGGCGCTGGCATTGGCCGTGCTGGCCGCGCTGGGCTACGCTGCGCTCGCGCCGCGCTGGAAGCGTCGGCCGGTGGCCGGGCTGTTGGCGGTGCTCATCGTGTTTGAGGCGCTGGTGGTGTGGCCGTTCCCGCTCACGCCCGCGGCCCGGCCCGGCCCGGTGCTGGCGCTGGCCGCCGCGCCCGACGCGCGCCCCGCGCTGACGCTGCCCCGCCCCGACAACGACGCCAACCTGCGCGCGCTCTACTGGCAGACGCTGCACCAGCATCCGCTGTTGGGCGGGCGCGTCTACCGCGACGTGCCGGGCGGAGAAGACCGCGCCAACTTCTTGCGCCAACTACTGCTGACCAGCGCGGACGCGGCGGACATCGTGCCCACGGCGAGCGCGGCGGCGCGGCGCGCAGTGCTGGCGTCCGACGCGGGCTGGGTGCTCTACGACGCGGCCGCCGACCCCGACGGTTCAGCCCGCGCGGCGCTGGTGGCGGCGCTGGGCGCACCGCAATCCGAGGGCGACGGCACGGCCCTGTTCGCGGCGCCACCCGCCCCGCCGCCCACCGGGCAGACCTGGGCGCTGGGCGCGGGCTGGGGGCCACTGCAAGCCGCGGCGCGCCGCGTGGCCGGCGCGGCCACGGTCTACGTCTATAGCGTGGAGGCGCTGGCCGGGGCGCTGGTGCTAGCCGCCGCGCCGGAGGCGGAGCCGCTGGGCCTGCACCTCACGCTCAACGGCGCGGCCCTGCCGCCCGTGGCGCTGGGGCCGGGGGCCGCGCCCCTCCGGCTGGCGGCGGAGCTGCGCTCGGGCCTAAACGTGCTGACAATCACGACCGTGGGGCTGGAGAGTGACGGCGCCGCGCCTGCCGCGCTTACTGCGCTCGTTAGCGGCCTCACCTGGGACACGGCGGACGAGCCGGCCCCACTGGCGACCTTCGCCGACGTGCTGGCGCTGGAGGCCGCCGCCGTGCCGCCCATGGCCACGGCGGGCGCGCGCTTGCCCGTGACGTTGACCTGGCGCGGGCTGGCTCCCACGCCCGACGACCTGCACATCTTCGTCCACCTGCTCGACGCAGCGGGCGCGGCGGCGGCGCAGCACGACGGCCCGCCGCTGGGCGGTGCGTACCCCGTGGCGCGCTGGGTCGTCGGCGCGCGCGTGGCCGAGGCCGTCTGGGTAGACCTGCCCGCCGACCTCCCGCCGGGCGACTACGCCGTGGCGGTAGGCGTCTACCGCTGGCCCGGCCTCGACCGCCTGCCGGTGAGCGGCTCGGCCCAGGCGCGCGATGACCGCGTCATTGTCAGCGCGGTGCGGGTCGGGCCATGAGCCGCCGGGCGTGGGGGGCCGCGCGCGAACTGCTGCCGTTGGCGGTGTTGATCGTGGCGGCGGCCTGGCCAGTGCTGGCCGGCGGCCCGCCCGCCGAGGTAGATGGCGCGCCGCACTTCTATCGCTTCGTGGCCCTCGACCACGCGCTGGCGCAGGGCGTGCTCTACCCCCGTTGGCTGCCCGATCTGCACTACGGTTTTGGCGCGCCGCTGCTCAACTATTACGCGCCCGCCGCCTATTACCTGCTGGTGCTGCTGCGCTTGGGGGGGCTGCCTTACCCGTGGGCGTTTGCCGCCGGCTTCTTGCTGGTCGTGGCCGGCATGGCAGCCGGCCTGTACGTCTGGGCCCGCGCCGAGTTTGCTTCGCCCCAGGCCGCGCTGGCCGCCGCCGGCGCATATGTGTTCAGCCCCTATGTGTATAAGACCGCGCTGGAGCGCGCCGCCCTGCCCGAGCTGTTGGCCTTGGCGCTTTTGCCGTGGCTGGGCTGGCTGCTCTGGCGCTGGGCGCGGCGGCCTACCGCAGCCGGCCATGCCGCGCTGGCCGCCGGCGCGGCGCTGCTGCTGCTGTCGCACAGTGTCTCCGTGTTACTCTTTGCGCCGCTGCTGGGGGTGTACACGCTGCTGCAACTGCCTGGGACGCCGGGGGCCGGGCGCAAGCTGGGGGGGCTGGCGCTCGTGGGGGTGCAGGCCCTGCTGCTGGCGGCGTTCTTCCTGGTTCCCCTGGTGGCGCAGGCGGGTGCGGTGCAGTGGGAACGGGCCACGGCAGTCGCGCAGTATCAAAATAGCTTCCTACGCTTGAGCGAGCTGTTGGCCTGGCCCATCGCCTACGACGCGGCCCACATCACCAACCTCATGCCCAACAGCCTGGGCTGGCCGCAGGTGGCCCTGGCGCTGGGCGCGGTGGCGGCGCTGTGGGTCACGCGCGCCCGGCCAGTTGCCTGGCCAGCGGCCCGTGTGGTGACGGGCGTGGTGGCCGCCACGCTGCTGTGCGGCTGGCTCACCCTCCGCGGCTCCGCTGGGGTCTGGCAAGCGCTGCCGTTCTTGGGGCGGCTGCAATTCCCGTGGCGCTGGCTCGCGCCCGCCACGTTGGGGTTGGCCTGGCTGGCGGGCGCGGCCGTGGCGCGGCTTGGCCCGCGCTGGCGGCCGGCTGCGCTCGGCGCGACTCTCGCGGGCTGCTACCTGTTCTCGCTCAGCTGGTCGTTCCATGCGCCTTTTGCGCCTTTCCCGTCCTACCCCACCGGGGCCGACAACCTACGAGCGCAGGTCGCCGATCGCTTCTACACTTTTGAGTTTTTGCCGCGCACCGTGCGGCAGTTGCCGCCCGCCGACACGCTGGCCGCGCGCTATGCGGCGGGCGACCCGCCCGACCGGCTGAGGCCGCTGCCTGCCGGGCTGACGGTGCTGGAGGCGACGCCCGGCCCGCTGGCGCAGACGGTGCGCTACCAGGCTACCGCCGCCGCGATGCTCACCTGGTATCAGTTCGCCTACCCTGGCTGGCAGGCAACGCTGGATGGCGCGGCGCTGCCGGTGAGCGTGGTCGGGCCGGAGGGGTGGCTGGGTGTGGCGACGCCAGCCGGCGCGCATACGGTGCGCGTGTTTTTCGGCGCGACCGCGGCCACGCGGGCTGGCACGCTGCTTTCGGCCGTGGGGTTGGCCGCCTGGCTGGTGGTGGCCGGCGCGGCCCGGCGGGCGCGCGGCCCGGCCCCCCAACGGGCGGCCATGGCCAGTGGCGCGCTCTCACCGGCCTGGGCGGCGCTGCTGGCCGGGCTGCTGCTGGCGCGCGTGGCCGTCATCGAGCGGGTGGAGACGCCCTGGACCTACTCGCCGTTGAACCATCGCCAGCCGGTGACGCCCGCGCAGTTTGCCGAACTGAGCGTTATTGGCGTGGACTACCCCCACGGGGCCACGGCCCAGGCGGGACAAGCCTGGCCGGTGGAGGTTTTCTGGCAGGCCAGCGCGCCCCCACAGCAGGCGTATAAGACCGTCATCGTGCTGTGGAGCGGGGATGGCCGGCCGGTCGCCCAGCACGATAACTACCTGCCAGCCGGCTACCCCACTCTCTGGTGGCAGCCGGGACAGTACGGCCGCGACGTTCACATCCTGCAATTGCCGGAGAACCTGCCGCCCGGCGACTATACCCTGACCGCTGGACTGTACTATTTTCGCGACGACGACCCTTCCCAACTGGTCACGGTGAGCTACCAGGCCGAGCAAGGCGCAGCAGGGGCCAGCTACCCCATCGGCGGCGTCACACTAAGCCAAAAACCGCCCTGAAAACAGCCAAAAACGCGGCTTGGCGCCCCCGAACGCTCCATTTCGCATTAAATGAAGAGGCCGAGTATAATTGAGCCTTAGTGTTATCTGCCCGGCTTCGCTCTTTAACAACGCCCTTTGGGGGCCGGAGGCACGCAGGTTGGGCGGCTCCGCTGGCCGTTTTAGCGCTGGTTTTGCCCGCCCTGGCCCGCTGGTGGCGGGGCGACCTGCCCGCCGGGGCCGACACCGCCATCCACCTGTTCCGCGCCGTGCAGCTCGACTGGGCGGTGCGGCATGGCTATCTCTATCCCCGCTGGTCGCCCGACCTGGTGTTCGGCTTTGGCTACCCCCTCTTCCTCGTCCACGGCCCGCTGGCCCAATATGTGATCGTCGCCTTCCACGCGCTGGGCCTGAGCTTTCTGGCGGCCACCCTGGCGGCCTTCGCCCTGGCCGACGGACTGGGGGCGCTGGGCGCGTGGGCGCTGGCTCGGCGGCTGGGCCGCAGCGAGTTGGCCGGGGTGGCGGCGTCGGCGGCCTACGCCTTCGCGCCGTATGTGCTGGGCAGCCTGTACCGCGGCTCGCCGGCCGAGGCGCTGGCGCTGGGCCTGCTGCCCTGGGTGCTCCTGGCCTTCCTGCGGCTGCTGGCGCAGCCAAGCGCTGGGCGGCTGGCGCTGGCCGAGGCGCTCTACGCGCTGCTGCCGCTGCTACACACCCCCTCCACGGTGCTCGGCTCGCTGGCCCTGGGCGCGGCCGTGGCCGCGGCCGCGTTGACCCAATGGGGCGGCTGGCGCGCCACAGCGCGGCGGCTCACCTGGCCCGCGCTGGCCGTGGGCCTGGGGCTGCTGCTGGCCGCCACCTACTGGTTGCCGGTGGCAGCCGAGGTCGGCGCGATCCAGATTGCGCGGGCCTACAACACCGGGGTGCTCGACTACCACAACAACTTCCTGAGCGTGCGCGAGTTGTTCGCCGCGCCACAGACGTTCGACCCGCTGCTCATCGGCTGGGCCGCGCCGCGCAGCTATGGCTGGCCCGCGCTGCTCCTGGCGCTAGCGGCGCTGCTGGGCTGGCGCAGGTTGAAGCACGGCCAACGGGCGGCGCTGGTGCTGGCGCTGGCGGGCGCGGCGCTGGCGGGCGCGCTGACTCTACCGGGCGCGGTCTGGGTCTGGGAGCACCTGCCGGGGCTGAGCCTGGTGCAGTTCCCGGTGCGGCTGCTGGGGCCGGGCAGCCTGGCGCTGGCCGTGGCGGCCGGGCTGGCCTTCGCCAACCGGTCGGCGACGCGCGGCCCGGTGCTAGTGCTGGCGTTGAGCGTGGCGGCCGGCGCTCTGTTTGGGCTGGCGTGGACGTGGCAGTTCGGCGACCCGCTGACGCCGGCCAACCCGACGCTCGTGGACCTGCACGCCTACGAGCAGCGCAGCGGCGCGATTGGCACGACCACAGCGGGCGAGTACTTGCCGGTGGGTGTGCAGCAGGCGCCGCCGCCGGAGACGCTGGCCGCGCGTTACGCGGCGGGCGCGCCGATTTTGCGGCTGGACGAGAGCCGCCTGCCAAGTGGCGCAGTGGTGGCGGCGCAGTCGGCGGGGGTGATCACGCAGTCGGTCACGCTCGACACGCCGGCCGCGTTTGAGGCGGTGTTCGCGGTGTTCAACTTCCCCGGCTGGCGCGCGGCGGTGGACGGCGCGGAAGTGCCGATCAGCACCACGACGCCCTACGGCCTGATCGCAGTGCCGGTGCCGGCGGGGACGCACACCGTCGCGCTGACGTTTGGCACGACGCCGCCCCGGCAGGTGGGCAGCTTTATCTCGGCGCTAGGCCTCGTCGTGCTGGCGGGGTTGGCGGTGGTCGCCTGGCGGGGCCAGAGCGCGCCCCAAACCTTAACAACTCAATTACCCGCCTTGGGCGGCGCGGCCTGGGCTGTGGCCGGTGTCGGCCTCGCGCTGCTGGCGGTGCGGCTGTGGGCCGGGCAGACCCCCACGCCCTATGCGCGCACGCGCTTCGATGGCGCGGCGGTGGCGGGCCTGGCGCATCCGCTTGACCTGCCCTTCAGCGATCAGATGGCGCTGCTGGGCTACGACCAGAGCGCCGAGGCCGCGGCCTCCGGCGGCGCGCTGGAGGTGACGCTGTACTGGCGCGCGCTTCAGCCGCTGAGCGTGGACTACAGCACCGTTTTGACGCTCCAGGACGCCGAGGGCCAGGTGTACGCCCAAGCCGACAGCCAGCACCCCGCCGGCTTCCCGACCTCGCGCTGGCGGCTGGATCAGTATGGGCGCGACGGGCATCACCTGCAACTGCTCGCGGGCACGCCGCCCGGCGCGTATGTGCTGGTCGCCAACGTCTATCGCTACCCCGACCTGACGGCGCTGACGGCCGGGCTGGACATCGGCATGGTGACGGTCACGCGCCCGGCGCGGCCCGCGGAGTTGGCGGTGTCGCCGCCGTTGGCTGCTCCGTTTGGCGCGCTCGTGCTCGCCGGCGTGGCGCTCGGGCAGACCGAGGCGGGTGTGGGGGCCGATGTGCCGCTCGACGTGGTGTGGCGCGTGCTGAGCGCGCCGGTGACGGCCGATGCGCTGCGGGTGTCGCTGCTGGCCGCCGACGGCCGGGCGGCCGCCACGCAAGACCTGGCGCTGACCGGCGCGCCCGGCAGCGCCGCGCAGTGGCAGCCCGGCGACGTTTGGCGGGCCAAGCGCCGCTTCCGCGTGCCGGCCGAAACGCCGAGCGGCAGCTACACCGTCACCCTGGCGGCGCTGGCGGGCGGGCAGCCGTTAGGCGCGGCCGTGCCGGTTGGCGCGCTGCGCGTCAGCGCGCCGGAGCGCACGTACGCCGCGCCGCCGCTGGCGCACAGCGCGGCCGCCCGCTTTGGCGGCGTGGCCGAGTTGGTGGGCTGGGCGTGGCAGGCCGATGGCACGTTGACGCTGGCGTGGCGCGCGCTGAGCACGGCCGACACGAGCTATAGCGTCTTCGTGCATCTGCGCGACGGGGCGGGTGAAATCTTCCGCCAGCACGATGGGCCGCCTGCCAACGGCGCGCGCCCGACGACCTCCTGGCTGGCGGGCGAAGTGATCGTGGAAACCTATCAGTTCGAGACCCCGCCCGGCGCGTTTTCGCTGGCGGTGGGCCTGTATGATCCGCGCACCAGCGCGCGCCTGATCTTGCCCGACGGCGCCGACCAGTTGGTGCTGCGGCCTTAAGCGTAGAAAGGGACGTATGAGCGACGGACCGGTTCCCCAGGCGCCCGAGCCGCCTAAGATCAAGGCGGTGGATATTGACGGCCAGATGCGCGACGCCTACCTCGACTATGCCATGAGCGTGATCGTGGCGCGCGCCCTGCCCGATGCGCGCGACGGCCTCAAGCCGGTGCACCGCCGCATCCTGTATGCCATGCACGACATGGGCATCCGCGCCAACGGCTCGCACAAGAAGTCGGCCCGCATCGTGGGCGAGGTGCTCGGCAAGTATCACCCGCACGGCGACATGGCCGTGTACGACGCCATGGCGCGCATGGCGCAGGACTTCTCCATGCGCGACAGGCTCATTGACGGCCAGGGCAACTTCGGCTCGGTGGACGGCGACCCGCCCGCGGCCATGCGCTACACTGAGGCCAAGCTGGCGCGCACGGCCGAGGAAATGCTGGCCGACATTGACAAAGACACCGTCAACTTCAATGACAACTTTGACGGGTCGCTGCAAGAGCCGGACGTGCTGCCCGCGCGCCTGCCCAACCTGTTGCTCAACGGCACCAGCGGCATCGCGGTGGGCATGGCCACCAACATCCCTCCGCACAACCTGGGCGAGTTGGCCGACGCCATCAGCTACCTGATTGACCGCTACGACGAGATCGAAGACGTGACGGTCGAGGAGCTGCTGCGCTTCGTCAAGGGGCCGGACTTCCCCACCGGTGGGCTGATCATGGGCAGCGAGGGCATCCTCGCGGCCTACGCCACCGGGCGCGGCCGCATTGTGATGCGCGCCGTGGCCCACATCGAGGAGATGTCGAGCAGCCGCAGCCGCATCGTTGTCACCTAAATTCCCTATCAGGTCAACAAGGCGGCGCTGATCGAGCGCATTGCCGACCTGGTGCGCGAGGGCCGGCTGGACCAAATTTCCGATCTGCGCGACGAATCGGACCGGCGCGGGCTGTCCATCATCATCGAGCTCAAGCGCGGGGCGCAGCCGCGCAAGGTGCTCAACCAACTCTTTAAGTACACCGTGCTGCAAAGCACCTTTGGCGTGCAACTGCTGGCGCTGGTGGCCGACGAAAACGGCCGCAGCGAACCGCGCACCCTGACACTCAAGCGCGCGCTGCAGCTCTTCATCGAGCACCGCCGCAGCGTGATCACCCGCCGCACCACCTTCGAGCTGGCCAAGGCCCGCGCCCGCGCGCATATCCTCGACGGCCTGCTGATCGCGCTGGCCAACCTGGACCAGGTCATCCGCATCATCCGCGAGAGCGCCGACGCCGAGACCGCGCGCCAGAACCTGATGGGCCGCCTCAACCTGAGCGAGCCCCAGGCCCAGGCCATCCTCGACATGCAGTTGCGGCGGCTGGCCGCGCTGGAGCGTCTGAAGATCGAAGAAGAGCACGCCGAGCTGCTTAAGACCATCGCCCACTACGAAGACCTGCTGGCGCACCCCAAGAAGGTGCTGGCGCTCATCCAGAGCGACCTGCGCGACCTGGTAGAGCGCTACGGCGACGAGCGCCGCACGCGCCTTGTCCCCGACGCCGCCGAAGATTTGCGCGACGAAGACCTGGTGCCCGATGAGGCCGTGCTGATCTCGATCACGGCGCGCGGCTACATCAAGCGCGTGGCCGCCAAGGAATACCGCACCCAGGGGCGCGGCGGCCGGGGCGTCACCGGGCAGGGCCTGCGCGGCGAGGACGAGGTGCTTTACCTGGTGCCCGCCCGCTCGCTCGACACGCTCTTGTTCTTCTCGGACAAGGGCAAGGTCTACTCCGAGCGCGTCTACCAGATCCCCGACGCGGGCCGCGCCGACAAGGGCGTGGCGCTGACCAACATCCTGGCGATCAGCAGTGGCGAGCAGATCACCGCGGCGCTGCCCGTGCCCAGCTTCGACGACGGCAGCTACTGCGTCATGGTCACGCGCAACGGCCGCATCAAGCGCGTCTCGATGAGCGAGTTCGCGGCGGTGCGGCCCTCCGGCCTGATCGCCACCAACCTGGAAGAAGGCGACCGGCTGGGTTGGGCCAAGCTGACCGACGGGCGCAAGGAGATCATCCTCATCACCGAGCGCGGCAAGGCGCTGCGCTACGCCGAGGACGCCGTGCGGGCCATGGGTCGCCAGGCGGCGGGCGTGACGGCCATCGCCCTCAAGGGCGAGGACGAGGCCGGCGGCGTGGACGACTACGTGACCAGCGTGGACGTGGTGGACGAGGCCTGCGAACTGCTGGTGGTGACCCGCAACGGCTACGGTAAGCGCACGCCGCTGAGCGAATACCCGGCCAAGGGGCGCGCCACCGGAGGCGTGCTCACGCTCGACAAGCACAAGATAGACGGCGAGGGCGGCACCGGCATCATCGTGGCGGCGCGCGTGGTGCACCCCGACGACGAGCTGACCATCATCTCCACCGCCGGGCTGGCGCTGCGCCTGAAGGTGCGCGACATCCGCCGCGCCGGTCGCGCCACCATGGGCACGCGCCTGATCAACCTGCGCGAGGCCGACACGGTGGCCTCCGTGGCCCGGCTGGCGGTGGCCGATCTGGCGCCCGTGGGCGAGGCCCCCAACGGCAGCCGCGACAACGGCGACGGCGCTGAGTACAGCGCTAGCGGCACGGCGGTGCCGGCCGAAGCGGCGACGCTGGAGGCCGAAGCGGCGGCGGCCGATGGCGCGGGCGAATCCCAGCCGTCGTCCAACGGCGCCGGCGCCTAACCCATGGCGCGCCTGTCGCTCAAACCCCCCGGTCCGCTGGTGGTCTATCTGCCCAGCGCCGAGGCCGAAACCCTGGCCGAGTGCCTGGTGGCCTTCGCCAACTCGGAAGGCGGCACGGTCGTCATCGGGCTGGATGAGCGCGGCCGGCCGGTGGGCCGCGTGTACGCCGACGAGCTAGAGGGCCTGCTGCGCGCCGCCGAGCGCCTGTGCCGCCCGCCGGTGGTCACTGGCTGGGATCAGTTGGAAGGCCCGGAGGGCGAGTCCTACGCCATCAGCGTGCCGCGCTCGCCCGAGCTGCACTCGCTGGCCGACGGCCGCGTGCTCATCCGCGCCGGCAGCCAGAACCGCCCCCTCGGCGGCGAGGAGATTCGCCAACTGGCCGCCACCAAATCCTCCAGCGACTTCGAGGCGGAGGTCGTCCCTGGCGCGCGCCGCGCCGACCTGGACGACGTGGTGATTGCCGAGTACCTGGAGAAGCGCGCCCTGCGCCAGCGCCGCCCCGTGACCGACCCGCCCGACGTGGTGCTGCGCGAGATCGGCGCGACGGACGAGTATGGCCGCCCGACCACCAGCGGCCTGCTGCTCTTTGGCCGCAACCCGCAGCAGTTCCTGCCCCAGGCCGGGCTGGTCTTCGTGAAGTTCGTGGGCGCCGAGCCGCGCGGCGAGGACGGGCTGGCGGGCTATGGCCGACGCGAGGAAGTAGGCGGCCCGCTGGCGCGCGTCATCGAGAACGCCTGGCAGATCGCCTGGAGCGAGATGAGCGTAGGCGCGGTGGTGAAGGGGTTGGAGCGCGAGGAGCAGCCCGAATACCCGCCCTTTGCCGTGCGCGAGGCGCTGGTGAACGCCGTGTGCCACCGCGACTACCGCCTCAAGGGCCGCCGCATCGAGATCCGCATGTACGCCGACCGGCTGGAGGTCATCAGCCCGGGCGGGCTGCCCGGCTTCATGACGGTGGACAACCTGGTCGAGGAGCACTTCTCGCGCAACCCGCGCCTGGTGGCCGGGCTGTTCCAGTGGGGCTACATCGAGGAACTCGGCCTCGGCATTGACCGCATGATCGCGGACATGGCCCAGGACGGCCACCCGCCGCCCAAGTTCAAGGCCGCGCCGTACGCCTTTACGGTCATCCTCTCCAACTCACGCGAGCGCCGCGCCGTCCCGCGCTGGGAGACGCAGATGAACGAGCGCCAGGCGCGGGCGGTGGCCTATGTGCGCGAGCACGGCAGCATCACCAACCGCGAGTACCGCGAGCAGTGCCCGGACGTGACGCCGGAGACGCTGCGGCTGGACTTGAACGACCTGGTGGATCGCGGGCTGCTGCTGCGCATCGGCGCGAAGAAGGGGACGTATTACATTCTGAAGTAGGGGGGTGTTTATCCCAAACTTATCCCAAACGCTCGATTTGGGATAAAACCGCAGCGGGGCGGGGGGCTGAGACTCAGAATAAAAAACGGGCGGGAGCCAGGTGGCCCCGCTCGTTCGTCTTGGCTTATCCCAAGCCGCGCCGCCTGAGCCTACAGCGCTGGTTTGCCGCTGTCTTTGTGCTCGCAGGGGTGGGCGCAGTGGGCGGCCAGCGTCACCCGCAGGCTGTCGGCGTTGAAGCCCAGCTCGCGCACCACGGCGTTCAGCCGTTGGCCCGGCGCCACGTTCAGCGTCGTCAGTTGGCCGCAGTCCAGGCACCTGACCGACATGCGCTCGTCGGCGTTGTGAATCTGATAGTGGCGCTCGCCGTTCGGGCCCGGCACCGCCTCCAGCCAGCCCATCTCGCAGAAGGTCGCCAAATTGCGGTAGATGGTGGAGAGGTTGGCGTTCAGGCGGGCGCGCCGGGCCAGTTGGTGAATCTCCTCCGCTGTCAGCGGCGCGCCGGCCTGCACCAGCAGGTCTACCAGTTTGCGGCGTGGGCCGGTCAGCCGGTAGCCCGCCAGCCGCATCGTCTCCAGAATTTCTGCCTCGTTGATCGCCATCAATCCGCCGGCGTGACCCGCAGCGTCTTGGCCAGCTCCATGCCGATGACGTGGTCGCGGCCGTTGGCTTGCAGGCGCAGCGGCCCGTTAAACGGCGCGTGGTGGATAACGCGCAGCGCGCTGCCGGGCATCAGGCCCAGTTCTTCCAGGTAGCGCAGCTTCTCGCCGTCGGTGGTCTTCACGCGGCGCAGCACGGCGGTGGTGTTGGGCGGCAGGTCGGGCAGGGGGCAGTCGTCCGTGGCGGCCATGCGGCCGTCTTTGGTGGGGATCGGGTCGCCGTGCGGGCAGTGGGTGGGGAACCCCGCCACGATGTCCATGCGGTCTTCAAAAGCGTCAGTGATGGTGAGTTGCAGGCCGTGCGCCTGCTCGTGCACCTCGTCCCAGTGGAAGCCCATCACGTTGACCAGGAAGGCCTCCAGCAGGCGGTGGCGGCGGATGGCGGCCAGCGCCTCGCGTTCGCCCTGCGGCGTGAGCTGTACGCCCTGGTACGGCACATGGCTGAGCATGCCCGCCGCGTCAAGTCGGCGCAGCATGCGCGCGACGGCCGAGGGCGAGACCTCCAGCCGCTCGGCCAGCGCCGAGGTGCTCACCCCCTCCGGGCTGCGCGCCAGGCGGTAAATCTCCCCCAGATACTCGCGCATGATCGGGCTGATCTTCATAAAGTGGTCCCCTTTGGTCAACCCACAAGCGAGCAGGCGCTAATGGCTGGTGTGTAAGCCGATATTGATACCCTAAATTATGCACTTTATGATACCGGTATTGCGAATTATTTGCAACTGCGACTAAATCAAGGCGATCAACTTTGGGGTGGTTCTATCGTGGAGGCGATGAGCGCGCCGCCCTGCCAGCGCAGGCTGCGCACCGCGCCGGGCGGCAGGCCCAACGCCGGCAGCGCCGCGGCGAAGGTCGTTGGGTCGCCGCTGGTGGCGTAGTCCAGGGCGGCCGCGGGCGCGCTCGGGCGGTCAGCGCCCACCGCCGCCCACATCCGCGCCGCCTGCCGCGCCACGGCCGGGGCCGGGTCAATCACGCGCACGCCGAGGCCGCAGATTTTCTGCAAGAGCGGGATCACAAACGGGTAGTGGGTGCAGCCCAGCACCAGCGCGTCTATGCCGCGCGCCAGTAGCGGCGCGACCCAGCCGCGCAGCATGGCCTCGGTGTCGGGCGTGTCTAGCCGCCCGGCCTCAATCTGCTGTACCAGGCCGGGGCACACCTGCTGGATCACGGTGACCCCCTGCGCGAAGCGCTCCACCACCGCGGCATACAACTCGCCCTGAAAGGTGGCGGGCGTCGCCAGCACGCCCACCACGCCCGTGCGCGTGACCTCCACGGCGGGCTTCACCGCCGGCTCCATGCCCACGACCCGCAACCCGGCGAGCTCCGGGTTCTGGCGCAGCGCCGCCAGCGCGGCGGCCGAGGCGGTGTGACAGGCGACCACCACCACCGGCGCGCCTTGCGCCTGCAAGTAGCGCGTGATGCCCTCGGCAAAGCCGCGCACCTCGGCCAGCGGCCGCGCCCCGTAGGGCACGTGCGCCTGGTCGGCCACGTAGGCCAGCGGCACGCCCGGCAGCGCGCGCCGAATTTCGCGCAGGACGCTGAGGCCGCCCAACCCGGAATCAAAGACTCCCAGGACCGGCAGCGGCATACGTTGGGTCAGGGGCGGCGCTGGGCCGCGGCGGCGACGAACTGCGCGAAGAGGGCGCGCATGGCGGGCTGGGCTTGCAGGTTTTCGGGGTGCCACTGCACCGCCAGCGCGAACGGGTGGCGCGGGCTTTCCACGGCTTCGATCACGCCGTCGGGCGCGCGGCCTGCCACGGCCAGGCCGGGGGCCACGGCTTGCAGCGCCTGGTGGTGGCGGCTGTTCACTTCGAGGATCGGCTCGCCCACCACGCGCGCCAACAGCGAGTCTTCTTCCACCTGCACGTTGTGGGCCGGGTAGTCGAGCGGGTAATCGGGGTAGCGGTAGTAGTGCGCGTCGGCGCTGGGCCGCTCGCTGGGCAGGTCTTGAATCAAGTCGCCGCCCGCCGCCACGTTGAGCACCTGCAAGCCGCGGCAGATGCCCAGCAGCGGCTTGGCATCGGCCAGCGCCTGCCGCGCCAGCCAGATTTCCGCCTGATCGCGGTCGGGGTCTATGCTGTTGGTGGTCGGGTGCGGCGCGGCGCGGTACAGCCCCGGCTCGATGTCGCCGCCGCCGGGCAAGATCAGCCCCGCCAGGTAGCCATACAGCTCGGCCAGGTCAGCGCCCTGCACCGAGAGCGGGATCATCACCGGCAGCCCGCCCACGGCCAGCACCGCGTCAATGTAGCCGTGCAGTTCACCCTGCACGCGCTGGTTGGGGCGGGTGGTGGAGGACGACCAGCGCTGGGTGGTGAGGCCGATCAGGGGTTTGGGCATGGTTTCCAGTGAACTCCACAGGCAGCGTTGCTATTGCCTAGGCTCCTAGGCCAAGATATGGCAATGCATCGCGCGTAGCGCGGTCTGCATGGAGCTCATTTTTGCCATTCCAGATGAGGCTTATCTGCCGGTCTTCCTCAAGGTATCTCTTCATCCACGCCACTGAATTGTGCAGTGGCAACTCAATAACAATGACCAGTCGGGCATCGGGCAGATTCTGAAGATACCTATACTCATATAACTGGCTGATTGCCCGGCGTACTTGGTTGTGGGCATTAACCTGCGTAGTGGACTTCATCTCAAATATCAGGGGCACGTCCTCTACCTGGGCCGACAAGTCAATCAATGGGTTGCTACGCGGAATTGCGCCAGATCCTCGTAACCGGGTTGCAACGAGATTTACAAGTTGACGGTGCGCTTTATTTGCCCGTTCTCTGGCTACATCATTTAGTAGCACACTTATAGCTGGCCTAGCGGTTGTAACGCGCTGCTCTACAGTAGCGTAGTCGGCTAAAGGGTGTTGCCGAGGAATAAGTGGTTCGATGATATCCTTGACTTCAACCTGCTTGGGGCGTAGATCTGTCTGAGCGACTAACCTCAAGCTCTCATCTGGCATGCGCTCGAGTAAATTGAGTGTTGTTAGCCAACTAATGACGGTGCTGACCCGCCTCGGGATCATACTGGGGCCTACGTGTTGCGTTACACTCCCGATGAAATCTTCTAGCGCAATACGGCTTACTCCATCAGGATGGAGATCAAGGAAAAACACAACCCGACGGATTAACTCAAGACCGAGAACCGCGTTCAGCGCCAGCTCGCGCTTGTTAGTAGATCGCGCAGTAGCTATCCTTAGCCCCAGGTCAGTCAGTTGAGATTGATTGTTATCATTTGTGATAAGTCCTATAAGTTCAGCAGACTTACGGTAGTATCGCCCCTGCCTTTCAACCTTATGAATGGCTGCGGCGATCTCCTGAAAGGAGCGGGCGCCTCGATGTACAGCAATCGCAACCGCTAAGACGTCTTCCAGGGAATCGGCTTGCGGTATGTTGGAACTTGAAATAAGCATTCTTAGCCCCTTGTACGGATCGTTCGCTTAAAAAATACCGCCAACCAGAGATTCGCGGAAATGCCTATAAAACAAGCACATTTCGCTGTTTGGCGGCCACGTTGCCGCCGGCAACCGCAACTCAGTCTAGAGACATAATGTCTGGAGCCGAGTGGCCGATCACGGAATCCGCTGGAAAACTAGGCCATTCCGAACAAATCTCGGAAGCCGTTGAAATTTAAGCGAACGATCCGCTTGTATTCACAACTAGCAGGAATCGTGACCAACTTGGCTATTGACCAACAAATAAGTACTCCTTTACGCTATTCTGATTGCTCTGGCGCTTATGCGCGTGCGTTCCAAACGAATAGCGGTGATCAACTTCGGTTACGGTGACTCTTCTTTTGTATCGCCGAAGGAGAGATGCCAACTCTTCCTTCGACGGAATTCCATTGGATGAATAGGAAACCACGATAATGCTCTGGTTATACTTGTCAAACAGTCGTTCAAAACCCCTGTGAACTGTGGCCTTGGAATCAAAAGCGCTGGGTATCCTCCGGAATTTCTTAGTGCTTGTTTGTTGAAGGATCTCAAGCCCGTTCCAGTATCGAGTTAGCCCTTCCACGAAGTGATATCTTCGCCAATAGTCGTTGTCACTGTGCGGCGATACATAGGGCGTATCAATATATATGAGATCGTATTCGGCAGCCGTTTCTAGTGCGAAAATATCCTCATTGGTTGCTAGATTGGGGCAGCCATTATTGAAGACTGCCGAGTTGATGATATCCAATGCTATTTTGAACTGCTCAGAAAGTGAAAGCTGAAGGTCGCGACGACCGTCGTCATACCTGAGGCCAGTGTATGTAAAAACGCCGCGAGGCCTCTTCCGCAGGCAGGCACGCGCTAGTGCAGCGTAGGCCAGGGATTGTTTGGTTGGGTTTTTTAAGTTGCGAATGTTTGCGGTAACGTTATCCAACCATCGGTTGTCATCATCCGCGAAGTATAGGTCAGCGAAGTTTGATTGTATGAAGTCCGCTGCGTTGGAATTGGCAGCCAATAAACCGGCAATGTCACGTTTGTTCAGTGTTATATGATTATTAGCGACAAGCGCATCGGCGGTGTGATAGCAAAAACGAGAGAAGTCGTTGCTTGTTACTTGCTTGTTCATTGTTTTCAGCAAATAACTGACCGCGCTGCTCCCGCTAAATCCGTCTAGTGCACTCGAAAACTCCAGCTTGCTGAAGGTCTTAAACAGAAACGGAAGTATCGCCTGTTTGCTTCCCATATAGCGGGAGGAAGGAAACAATGAGAGTTGCTTGTCAATAGTGCTGTCATTGACACTGGCTGGTCCGTGGAAGGCCATTGTCAGGATCTTGGGGTTACGATCACTTCGCGAACAGGCCCACGGCCAGCCGCATTCTTGTTGATCGCTCTATTAGAATCCACCACCGTAATTACATGATGCCGATAGAGCTCTAGCACAAGCTCCGAATATGAATTGCTGAGTATAGGGTAGGCGCCCAGATTAGCTAGCTTGTCAAATATCCTTGCGAGCTTTCTCTGATCTTGTTCGCCAAACTGGTTTTTAGTATAGCGCTTAAAGTCTGAATACTTCCCAATGGGCTGATATGGTGGGTCCAGGTAGATAACATCGTCAACTTGTGCATGCAGTTCTAGAAATTCGGCATAGTCTTGACAGCTTAGGTAAACTCCAATCAGAAAGGATGATAAGGCTTCGAGATTTTCGCGCTCATACAGGATTGGGTTCTTGTAATTGCCAAAGGGCACGTTAAATTCACCCCGTCTATTGACGCGATACAAGCCGTTGAAAGCTGTCTTGTTCAGATAAATGAATCGGCCCGCGCGTTCAATTGACGTCAGTAAAGCTGGCTCAACGTCTCGAATTGCGTAAAAGTAAGATTCGCTATGGGCGGACTGATGCCCATCTAGGATCAGTATGAGTTGCTCAAGGTTATTCCTAATGACGAGGTAGGCATTAATGAGTTCTTCGTTAATATCGTTGAGGTACATTGGACGCGAGTTCAATGCCAATGCAACCGCTCCTCCTCCTAGAAAGGGTTCAAGGTAGCGACCGTATTTGGCAGGTAGCAAACGCCTGATTTCAGGAACTAGTCCGCGCTTGCCGCCTGCCCACTTGATGAAAGGTTTGACGATGGTCGTCTGCATTCGCAAGGTGTTCAGGGTGTTATGTTTACCATATATGCCTACGCTTAAAGTATAGACCAGATTTTCTAAGATATCGGACTCAAAAAATGCAAACGGCGCAGACACTTAGGTCTGCGCCGTTTGACGTGTATTAGGTTACGGTCGCCAGCGGGGCGACCGGCCGCCGGTTAGGCGGTGGCGCGGCGCTTCTCCTTCAGGCGGGCGGCCTTGCCGCGCAGATCGCGCAGGTAGTAGAGTTGGGCGCGGCGCACCTTGGCGCTGCGGAAGACCTCGATCTTTTCGATGCGCGGCGAGCGCAGCAAGAACGTGCGCTCGACACCGATGCCGTGCGAGGCCAGCCGGCGCACGGTGAAGTTGGCATCGTTGCCGCCCTTGCGCAGGCGGATGATGGTGCCTTTAAACTCTTGGACGCGCTCTTTGTTGCCTTCCACGATGCGCACGTGGACGCTGACGCTGTCGCCCGGCTTGATCTCGGGGATTTTCTCGTTCACGGGGGCGGCAACAGCCTTGAGGAGGTCGGGCATGGTCGGAATTCCTATGGCTAGCGGTGCAAAATTCTGCCGCCCCGAACCGCTGGGCGGCAAGCGGGCTAGATTATAACAGCCCGGGGGCCTTTCCTCAAGGGCAAGAATCCAAGTGTCAACCCAAAGTAGAAACGGCCTCAGGGGCAGCCGCCGCTCGCGACGATTGGCCGGTGAACCGCTAAAAAGCCGCCGAACGAATGGTTATCGCGCTCACGGTTGGCTTCAGCCCGGCGGCCGGGCGCGGATTAGCGTGTGCTGACCGCCTACCCCGCCCAGCCCAGGCGCTTGGCCGCCAGCAGCACCGCCGCCAGACTCTTCGCGTCCTTTAGCTCGCCGGCGACCGCCTTCGCCAGCGCCTCGCTGACCGGCAGCGGCGCGAGTTCAATCACCTCATCTTCATCCTGCGGCAGGCGGGAGGCCTTCAGGCCGGTCGCCAGGAACACATGCATCAGCTCGGTGCTGTAGCCGGGGGCCAGGTAAAAGCTGGCGATCTCCTCCAGCTTGTCGGCCTTCATGCCGATTTCCTCTTGCAGTTCGCGCTGCGCGGCCGCTTCCGGCGCTTCCTGGCCCTCCAGCGTGCCCGCCGGCAGCTCCAGCAGCGTCTGCTTGGCCGGGTGGCGATATTGTTTAATGAAGATCACTTTGCCTTGCGCGTCCACCGGCAATATCGTCACCGCGTCCGGGTGGTTCACGATGTTGAGCGTGGTGATACGGCCCGGCTTCAGTTCGACCTCCTCCTGGCGCAGCTGAAAGGTCGGGCTCCAAAAACGCATGGTTGACGTGTGCTGTTTGACAGACATGGGTCCTCTTTAATGGGCCGGGGCGCAGCCGCGTGGTGGGCTGCGCCCCGGCTAGTTTAGCAAACAGGCGGCCGGTTACGGGTAGACCAGCACCTGGCCGGGATAAATGGTGTACGGGTAAACGATGTTGTTGGCGGCGGCCAGTTGCTCAATCGTCAGGCCGCAGGCATAGGCCAGCCGGAACAGGTTGTCGCCGGTGATGACCGTGTGCGTGCCGGTGCAGGTGGCCGTGCCCGCGCCGGTGCCCGTCCCGCCGCCGGGGCCGGCCTCGGGCGTGGCCCCGGTGCCCTGCGCGGGCATGTTCAACAGTTGGCCCGGCTTCAGCGCGTTGGGGTTGATGCCGGGGTTGGCGGCCGTCAGTGCCGCGACCGACACGCCGCAGTTACGCGCGATCTTGTACAGCCAGTCGCCCTGTTGCACGGTGTAGGGGTTGGGGCAGGGCGCGCCCGCGGGCGGCGGGGTGGTGGGCGTGGCCCCTTCGGGCGGCGGCGGTTGGGTGGCGCTGGGCAGCACATCGGCCGAGGGCGTCTGCGTCTCGCCCGCCACGGGCGGCAGGGTTTCGGTGGCCGGCACTTCACCGTCGCCGCCGCCCGCGCCCGAGAGCGCCACGGCCGTGGCGGTGAGCTGGCTGGCGACCTCGGTGCCGATGGCGGCCATGGTGGCGTTCTCGCCGCCGGGGCTGACCGCGCCGGGCGTTTCACCCAGCGCGCCGTTGGTGCTGGTCGGCGGCAGGTTGGTGGGGTTGGCCGAGCGGGTACACGCTGCCAGCAGCAGCCCAGCGCCCACCAGGCTGGTGAGCACGAAGCGCAGCCGCGCCGCGTTGGGTTTCAGCATGTGACCCTCCTGTGAGCCAGTGACGTTCGGTTGCTTAAGTGCTTACGCCCCGCCGCCCAGGTTTCGCTGGGAGCGGCACGCTAATACACCTGTTCCAATTTAGCACAAGCGAAATGGGGCGTCAAATCTGGCTCCAACCAAACGGTGGGCCGGGGCGCTGAGAACGGGGCCGAGGCCGAACGGGGACTCCTACCGCCGCGCCCACTGCGAGCGCGGCGGTGGCTGGAAGGCTGAAGCCGGGTGGCTAATTGGCGCGCAAGATGTGCGTGAGGATCGTGGCGCCGCTGCCGCCGATGTTTTGGGCCATGCCCACCCGCGGCTGACTGGGAATTTGGGCCGCGCCCGCCTCTCCGCGCAGTTGCTGCGCCACCTCCAGCACCTGATACACGCCCGTCGCCCCCACCGGGTGGCCGCGCGCCTTTAGCCCGCCGCCCGTGGCGATGGGCACGCGCCCGGTCAGGCCGATGGCGTTCTCCAGCCCCAGCCGCGGGCCTTGGCCGCGTTCGGCGAAACCGCAAGCCTCCAGCGACAGCGCCGCCATGATCGAGAAGGCGTCGTGCAGCTCGAACACCTGGATATCGGTTGGGCCGACGCCCGCCTGCTGGTAGGCGCGGCGGGCGCTCTCGTAGCCGGCCGAGAGCCACAGCGGGTCGCGCCGGTCGTGCACGGCCAGCGAATCGGTGGCCGAAGCCGAGGCGGCGATGGTGATGACCGGCCGGCCGCGCTCGCCCGCTGTCACCTGCTCGGCGGGCACGAGCAGCAGCGCCGCCGCGCCGTCGCCGATGGGCGAGGCGTCGAGCAGGTTGATCGGGTCGGCCACCATGCGGGCACGGCTGTAGTCCTTGGCGGTGATGGCGTCGTGCAGGCGCGCATTTGGGTTGTGCAGCGCGTTGGCGTGCGCGTTGATCGAGAACGCCGCGAAGTCGTGGTGCTGCCAGCCGTACTCGTGCAGGTAGCGCCGCATGACCAACGCGTTGATGGCCACGAACGACAGGCCCATGGCCGCTTCCCAGTCGGCGTCGGCGGCGGTGGCCAGCGCGGCCGTGGTCTGCGGGCCGACCGTCTCGGTCATCTTCTCCACGCCGACGACCAGGGCGCTTTCCATCGCGCCGGAACCGACGGCCATGAGGCCCGCACGCAGCGCCGCGCCGCCTGACCCGCAAGCCGCCTCGATCTTCACCGCCTCGACCCCGCGCAGCCCCACCCAGTCGCTGATGAGCGCGCCCAGGTTCTCCTGTCGGTTCAACGGGCCGGAGAGCATGTTGCCCACGAACAGCCCGTCTACCCGCTCGCGCCCGCCGTCGGCCAGGGCGGCAAACACCGCCTCGCCCGCCAACACGCGCAGCGACTTCTCCCAGTGCTCGGCGATGGGCGTCTGCCCGATCCCGAGGATTGCCACGTCACGCATACCTTTTCGCTCCTTCGCGTACGGTCATTGTAATTTTACCGCCTGTCAGGAGCTATCAGACCGCCGGTGAGTGACTCTCAGGTTGGGCGGCGCGGGGTTGGCTTTCAGTCCGGCGCCTGCTCAGGCCATTAGTGCGTCAGCGGCTGGAAGCCACGCCCCAGCACCTCACGCGCGGGCGAGACGATGACGAAGGCGTTGGGGTCCTCGGCGTTCACCAGCGCCTTAAGCTGATTCATTTCCGTCACGGTCACGGCCACCAGCAGCACCTCGCGCTCCTGCTGGGTGTACATGCCCTTGCCGTGCAGCGCGGTCGCGCCGCGCCGCAGGTCTTTGAGGATGCGGTCGGCCACGGCCTGCGGCTTGCTGGCGATGATCAGGGCCAGCAGTTGCTGGCGGCGGCGGCCATAGGCGGCGCGGGGCGCGGCCGCGGGCGCGCCCGGCTTGGGGGCCATCGCCCCGCCCTCGTTGTGCGCCTCGTGCGTCTCCATGGCCTGCCACAGCCCGCTCAGCACCGGGAACTCGCCGAACTTGGGCAGCACCTCGCCGCTGGCCTGCGTCAGCCCGGCCGTGAACAGGCCGATCGCCAGCAGCGCCCCGTTGTAGATCAGCCCGGCCAGGAGCACCACCCAGCCGGGGATCGGCCCGAGCGCCGAGTGCGCCATGAACTCGGCCCAGCTCATCGCCGGGACGGGGTGCAGGTAGCTCTTCAGCGCCCAGGCCAGCCCCAGGATGATGTAGATCCACACGAAGTTGCGCCGGAAGCGCCGCCCGAACGCCTCCCACATACTGATCGGGAAATCCGGATTGAGCAACGTCTCGGCCAGGTTCTCGGCCCATTCTGGGCTGGGCGCGAAGGGCGGCACCAGCATGGCCGCGAAGAAGTCTGTCTCCATCAGCCGCACGCGCCGGCTCCACAACTCATAGTAGCGGTAGCGCCGCGCCTCGATCCACAGGAACAGCGTGACGAGCAGCGTGTTGAGGATGATGACGCCGAAATGATGCGCCGGGTCGCTTAGCGCGAACGAGATGGCCGCGCCGGTGGTGACGACGGCCCAGTTGGTGGTGTTGTCCAGCCGCGTGCGCCAGGTGTTGCTGCGCTGCAATTCGCCGCGGTAAAAGTGCACCATCGCCGTGGTGAACTCGGAGGAGCGCAGGCCGTAGCCGCGGAAGGTCCACACCGGCTCAGCCGTGGGAGGCGTTTTCGGGGCAGGGCCGCCGGGCGGCGGGTTGAGGTCGGCCATGGGCACCTCCAGATGGATGCGAGGAGATTGTAGCAGAGGCGGCGCAAAACCTTGTTCACGAATTACACGCCGGGTGGGCGCGCCAGCCGCGGCCGGGGTCCGGTTATGCGTCGCCTCGGGCGTGTGCGCTACAATGCCCGGCGTGGTGCGCCGACTGCAATTCTGGCTGTGCGTCCTTGTGCTGCTCGCGGCGGCCTGGTTGCGTGTGTGGCGGCTGGACAGCGTGCCCCCCGGCTGGCGTGACGACGAGGTGGTGGAGACGACGGTGCATGCGCGCCTGGCCGCCACCGGCCTGCACCTCTACTTCCCGCAGGCCGAGGGCCACGAGCCGCTGTATCACTACCTCAGCGCCGCCTGGATCGCCGCCGCGGGCGACAGCCTGTTCAGCGTGCGCCTGCTCTCCGCGTGCCTGGGCCTGCTCAGCGTGGCCGCGCTCTACCGGCTGGCGCGCCGGATGTTCGGCGGGCCAACGGCGCTGCTGGCGGCGGCCGGGCTGGCGCTGGCTTTCTGGGGGCTGATGTACGCGCGCTTCAAGCTGCGGCAGGTGAGTGCGGTCGCCCCCATGCTGCTGGGCTTTGATTGCCTGTGGGCGGCGCTGCGCCCGCCGCAAACCGGCGCGCCGCGGAAGCAGGCCGCGCTGTGGGCGGGTGTGTGGCTGGCCGTGGCGCTCTACACCTACTTCGCCGCGCGGGCTGTGCCCGCCATCCTGGCGGCGTTCGCGCTGTATCTGTGCCTCTTCCACCGGCCGCTGTTCATCGCGCGGTGGCGGGCGCTGGCCCTCGCCGCGGCCGTCGCCGCCGCCCTCAGCGCACCGCTGTTCCTCGCCATTGCCAGCACCCCCGGCGGCGAGGCGCGCCTGGGCGTCGTGGGCCAACCCCTGGTCGAGCTGCTGCACGGGAATGGGTTACCAGCCGCAAAGAACGCGGCGGTAACCTTAAGCATGTTTGCCTTCACCGGTGACCCAGAGTTCCTCTACAACATTCCCGGCCGCGCGGTGTTTGGCTGGGGCGGGGCGCTGCTGTTCGCGGCCGGCGTGGCGTTGGCGCTGTGGCGCCGGCGCGAGCCGCGCTATGCCTTCTGCCTGCTGTGGCTGGTGGGCGGGCTGGCCCCGGCGTTCGTCAGCGTGCCCGCCGCCAGCCTGGGCCACACCATCGCCGCGCAGCCGGTCGTCTTCCTCTTCCCGGCGCTGGCGGTGGCGGCGCTGGCGGAGCGTATCAGGTCCGCCGCGCCCAGCGTGGCTCTCCCGCGTTCGCTGCCCGCTGCGCTGGCGGCGCTCTACCTCTTGACCCTCGCCGCGCGCGACCTGCCCGACTACTTCGTGGCATGGCCCGCACTGCCGCAGGTGCGCTCGCTTTACCGCGCCGAGCTGCACGCGGCCGCCGCCGCGCTGCGCGCTCTGCCGCCCGGCAGCGCCCTGGGGCTGGCCTCGCCCGCGCTCCACCCGGCCGACCCGCTGGCCGTGGCGCTCGACACGCCCAGCCGCGGCCTACATGTGGTGGCCTTCACCCCCGGCTGGGCCTGGGCCTACCCGGCGGGCGACGCGCCGGTGTTCCTCAGCGCCGAGGCCCTGCCTAGCCGCTTTGCCCAATTGCCCTCGGGCGCGGGCTACGCGCTGCTGACCGCGCCGCTCGCGCCGCCTGCCGTGCCGCTCGACGCGGCCTTTGCCAATGGCTGGACCTGCTACGGCTACACGGCCGAGCGCGCGGCGGCGGGCCTCACGCTCAGCACCTATTGGCGCGTCACCGGCGCGTACACGCCGCCCGCGCCGCGCCCGGTAGACGTGCTGGCGGGGACGCCGCTGCCGCTGCGCTTCTTCGCCCACGTGCTCAAGCCCGACGGCGCGCTGCTCGTGGGCGGCGACCGGCTCGACGTAGACCCGGCCACGCTGCGCCCCGGCGACAGCTTTGTGCAGGTGTTCGCGCTCAGCCTGCCCGCCGACGCGCCCGCCGCCGACTACGCGGTGCAGGTGGGCCTGTATGCGCCCGACACCGGCGCGCGCGTGCCGCTGGCCGACGGCCACGACGCGCTGCGCCTGCTGACGCTGACCGGGCCCTAACGGGTGAGAACTGCCATGACGCCCAGGCGCCGCAACCGCCTATTCAACTTCGCCCGCATCGTCATCTCGGCGGCGCTGCTGGCCTGGGTGCTCTCGCGCGCCGGGCTGGCGCAGTTGGCCGAGGCCGCGCGCGCCGCCGACCTGCGCCTGTATCTGCCGGCGGGGGCGCTGGCGGCGGCCGGCATCTTCATGCGCGCGGCGCGCTGGCGGGCGCTGCTGCGGGCGGTGGGCGCGCGCGTGCCAGGGCAGCGGGTGGTCTACCTGTACTTCGTGGGCGCGTTCTTCAACACCTTCTTGCCCACCGGCTTCGGCGGCGACGTGGTGCGCGTGCTGGAGATCGGCGCGGGCGCGACCACGCAGCAGGCGGCCGGCACGGCGCTGGTGGACCGGCTGACGGGCTTCATCATGCTCTTCGGGCTGGCGCTGGCGGCGCTGCCCGGGGCGTGGGCGCTGCTGCCGGGCAACCTGGCGCTGCTGATCGGGCTGCTGGCGCTGGCGGTGCTGGGCGGGAGCGCGCTGCTGTTCGAGGGGCGGCTGATCCGCCGGCTGACGGCCTGGCTGCCGCGCGCGATCTCGCCGGCGGGCGATGCGTGGGTCGGCAAGACCTATGCCGTCATCACGGCCTGCGGCTGGCGCGGCCTCGGCGCGGCGTTGGGCTGGAGCCTGGCCTTCAACCTGGGGCTGATCGCCTCGAACGTGCTGGTGGCGCGGGCGCTGGGGCTGGCGGTGTCGCCGTGGGTGTTCTTTGCCTTCGTGCCGGTGACGAGCGTGGCGCTGCTCGCGCCGATCTCGATTAGCGGGCTGGGCGTGCGCGAGGGGCTGTACGTGCTGCTGTTCGGGCAGGTGGGCGTGGCGCAGCCGCAGGCCGTGGCGCTCTCACTGGGCGTGTATGCGCTGGATGTGGCGATGGGGCTGATCGGCGGGGCGCTGTATTTGGGCGCGGGGGCGCTGGGGTTGCGCAAGCGGGCGGCTTAGGCCGGCGCGGACTTTGCCACGAATGAGCACGAATGAAGAGCGACGAATGCGCACGAAGGGGCCGGGGGTGGGCGCTTAACGGGACACCGGTGGGGTTCAGCGCCACGGTTGGGGGCGGGGGCGCTGGGGTTGCGCAAGCGGGCGGCTTAGGCCGGCGCGGACTTTGCCACGAATGAGCACGAATGAAGAGCGACGAATGCGCACGAAGGGGCCGGGGGTGGGCGCTTAGCGGGACACCGCCCGGGTTCAGGATCCCGTTCGGGAGCGCATTAGGCCAGATCATCTTTCGCGGCCGGCGGCTCGCAGGGGCCGAGGGGGTATTGGCGCGGCTCGTGGCTCCGCTCGGGCGGGCGGTAGTTGGCGGCCAGGGCTTCGGCCATGCGCCCGGCGGTCTCGGCCACGCGCGCGTCGGCGGGGCGCTCGAGGCGGGTGAGGGCGGCGGCGCGGGCCAGGTGGGCGCGGGCTACGCCCGGCCAGTTCTCCAGCGGGCGCAGGAGGGCGAGGGCGGCCTCGGCGTCGGTCAGGGCTTGCTCCGGCGGGGCGGGGCTGAGGTTGAGGTTGCTCAGGTCGGCCTGGATGATGTGCCACCAGCCCAGGCCCTCGCGGTGCTCGACGTCGTCGTGGTGGGCGAACATCGGTCCGGCGTCGGCCAGGAGCTGGAGGCCGCGCGCCACTTCCCCATTGGCCACGCACGTCGTCCCCAGCGAGACCATGTCGCGCGAGATCGAGAGCCGGTCGCCGGAGGCCAGGGCGGCCGAAAGCTCCAGGTCGGCCAGGGGCCGGGCTTCGGCGTGGCGGCCGAGGGCGCGCAGGGCGTTGGCCTGGCGCAGGTAGAGGAAGGCGCACAGGCGGCGGGCGGGCTTGTAGGCGGCGTCGGCGCGCGGGATGGCGAGGGCTTCCAGGTCGGCGCCGGCCGCCTGGTAGCAGGCCAGGGCCGCGGCCCACTGCCCGTCTTGTTCCAGGCGGCCGAGGGCTTCGTCGGTGCGCTGCTCCAGCGCGGCCAGGGCTTCGGCGAAAGTCATGCCGGCATCTTAGCGCAGATCAGGATTCGCGGCGGCGCGGGTGGTCGCGTTTGAGTTCGTCGCGCAGCAGCAGGGTCAGCGCGAAGCTGACGAGCGAGACGATGAGCGCGCCCCAGAAGGCGGGCCAGAAGCCGTCTACGCTGAAGCCGGCGTTGAACTGGTCGCCGATGAGGCCGGTGAGCCAGAAGAGCAGGGTGTTGATGAGCAGCGTGCCCAGCCCCAGGGTGAGGAGAATGAGCGGGCAGGTGAGCAGTTCGAGGACGGGCCGCACCAGGGCGTTGAGCAGGCCGAAGATGAGGGCCAGGACGATGATGGGCGTCCAGCCGGCGGCTTCGACTTCGATGCCGCGGCCCTGCATGAGGGTGATGGCGGCCCAGATGGCGACGGCGTTGACGGCCCAGCGCAAGATTAAGCGGGTCATGGTTTCCTCCGCACGATAACGGTCTCATTGCTACTACGCGGCCGCGGTTGATCGGTTGCGGGCGCGCGCGGCGGGGCGCTCAGGCCGGGCCGGAGGCGGCTGCGGCGGCCGGGGTGTTGGCCTCCGCCGCGTCGTGGTCGGGCAGACGGCTTTCGGCGTCGCGCACGGCGGGGAAGAGGTAGCCGAGCAGGCCGACGGCGGTCGCCAGCGCGCCGGTGGTGATGACGAGCAGGGCCAGGCCCGCGCCGGGGCCGCTGCCCACCAGCCAGCCGAACGCGCCCACCAGCGGGCCGCCCACGGCCAGGCCCGGTTCGAGCACGCGGTCGGCCAGCGCGCCGGCGATGAGGGGCGTGAGGGGGGTGGTGAGCCAGGCGATGAGGCGGCGGGTGGCGAAGACGCGGCCCTGCACGTCGGGGGCGACCTTGGCCTGCCAGATGGCCTGGTTGGAGCCGTTGACGATGGGCACGAGCAGCGCGCCGACAAACCCGGCCACGGCCCAGACCGGCAGGCTGAGGCCCAACCCATAGAGCACTTGCCCGAAGAGTGAGCCGACGATCCAGCCGAGCAGCACGCCGTGGACGCGGCGCTTGAAGCCGCCCCAGGCGCCCATGGCGAGGCCGCCCACCACGCCGCCGACGGCCCCGATGGACTGGGTAGCGCCGAAGATGGCCGCGTTGTTGCCGGTGCGGGCCAGGACCATGGGGGCCAGGACGGTGAAGCTCAGGCCGGAGAAGAAGTTGCCAAAGAGGAAGACGAGCTGTAGGCCGAGCAGGCTGGGCCGGGCCAGGATGTAGCGCAGGCCGAAGGCGGACTCGTGCAGCAGGCTGCCGCGGCCCTGCGCGCCGGCGGCGGTGCGCGGCGGCTGGGGCACGACGACGAAGGTCAGCGCGCCGACGGCCAGCACGAAGGTGACGACGTCTATGCTCATCACCCCGGCCAGGCCGATGAGCGGCAGCAGCGCGCCGGCCAGCAGCGGGGCGAGCACGCCGGGGCCCATCTCCATGAGCGACATCAGGCCGTTGGCGCGGCCAAGCTGGGCTTTGGGCACCATCAGGCTGATGGAGGCGGAGTAGGCGGGCCACTGGAAGGCGTTGCCCACGCCGGCCACGAGCGCGACGGGGTAGAGGTGCCAGACTTGCAGCAGCCCGAACGCTTGCATGGCCAGCAGGAAGAGCGTGCCCAGCCCGGCGGCCAGGTCGCTGACCATCATCATCAGTTTGCGGTTGTGGCGGTCTACCAGCGCGCCGGCCAGGGGCGAGATGAGGAGGAAGGGCGTGAGGAAGCAGACGTTCACCAGGGCCAGGGCGGTGACGCTGCCGGTCTGTTCGTAGACCCAGATGGTGAGGGCGAACTGGGTCATGTTGGTGGCGAGGACGGAGATGACCTGGCCGACCCAGACGATGAGGAAGGCGGCCATGCCGACGGGGCGGTGGGTGGGGGCGGGGGCAAGGTGCATGGGGGCGCAGGCTCCTGTGGCGGCGGGGTGAGGCGCTGACTATAGCATGAAGCGCGGCGGGAGGCGGGAGGTCAGAGGTTGGAGGTCAGAGGTTGGAGGTCGGAGGGGAGGTGAGAGGTGGGAGGTGAGAGGTGGGGCAGGGTGGGCGGGTGTGGGCTGGGAACCGGCACGACTGGCAGGGCGGGCGGGTGTGGGCTGGGAACCGGCACGACTGG
>JADZEK010000174.1 GCA_020850595.1 Anaerolineales bacterium | reverse complement strand
TCCGACAGCCGTTGACGAGCGATGTGGCTCGGCGTGGTCCGCCACCTGGTAACTGACCCCTGGCGTCAAGACAAATGTGCGACCGTCGGCTAGTTCGGTCTCCAGGCGGCCCTCCAGGCACAGCAGGATA
This sequence comes from Anaerolineales bacterium, assembly GCA_020850595.1. Classification (GTDB taxonomy): domain Bacteria; phylum Chloroflexota; class Anaerolineae; order Anaerolineales; family UBA6663; genus JADZEK01. The sequence continues at coordinate 2,970 of JADZEK010000174.1, read as the reverse complement.
TGGCCTTTCTCGCACCAATGATCCGCGGCGTATCCAGGCGTGTACTCGACCATCCGCACGCGGATGTCGCCAAAGTGCCGGGTGCGCCAGACCGCCTTTCCAGTGACGCCAGAATGCTCAGTGGGCTCGACGGTGTTCCAGTCGGTAACGCCGAAAGGTATGTTGCGCATGTCCATGCGGGAATCTCCTGAACCTTCAGAGAGGGGCCATCATACACAAGATGAATGATAAATTGGATATCGCCGCTTCACAACGAGCGGTATTCGCCGAAAAACAACGCGCGTCCGAGCCGATCTTAACTTGTCCGCAGTGTTGCGCCCGAATCAGACTAAGGTTTGGCTCCCGGCGCCGCAAATGTACATTGATGGTGGCCACTGAGCTCACGGAACGTTCCGGGACTTCGCCAACCCGAGTGAGTCTCAGTTAGTCCTGGTACAGCATTATCGAACGACAGGCAGGGTAATTCGAACAACCAGCAGCGATTGCCAGCATTGGCCCCACTCCTGGCTGTTCTCAGCACCATCGCGCTCCTGCACTTTGGGCATTGTGGTGCGTCACTGGAGAGCGCAGTGCTGGACGTGTCTGGAAAGCCTCGGTCTCGGCTGGTTCTGGTTCGAGCGAATGTTTGCATCCGGATTGTGTCCTCGCTTTCACCACTGACGGCTTGCGCGTCTACTTCCATGCGGTGACCGCGCATTTTGGTTGGTGGTTTTGCCCGCCACGAACCCGCAAAGATTATTGGCACGTTCACGATTAGTTTCCGCACGGTCAACTTGTCAAGCGGCGGTAAATTCGCCAAGTGAATTCCATTGTCACGCGGACGTTGTGGGGAAAATGGCGTGAGCCACATGACTATTTGGACGGTTGGGGAGATCCTACAGACCCCCGGTTTGACCCGTCTGGCACGGTCTGACCCAGTTGCCCTCGCGGCCGGCCCGGCACTCGCGACTTAAGGCTTCCTGCGCAGCGCCGGGAATGAGCTTCACTTCCGCCGAGACCCACCTATTTTTTGACATAAGAACAGTGCTACAATGCTCAATAGGGCGCGTGCCGGCGCGTCTCTTGCGGCCGAGCGCTGCATACCATGTAGGAGTGACACCATGCAACATTTTCGGCACTGGTTCTGGACAATTCTGGTCAGCACCGCGCTGATCGCCGGGACGCTGGCTCCGGCATTCGCGCCGACGGCGCGCGCGCAGGGCGAGTGCGGCAGCGCGCCCGCACCGCGCCTGACGGCGGGCGACGAGGGGATGGTCACGTTCACCGACGGTCGCCCGCTCAACGTGCGGACCGCTGCCGGATTGGGCGGTGCCCTGGCTGGTCAGCTTCCCGAAGGAACGGTCTTCGCTGTGGTCGAAGGTCCAGTCTGCGCGGACAACATGTTCTGGTGGCACGTCACAGCGGGCGCGCTGGCTGGCTGGATCGCTGAGGGGATGGAGGGCGAGTATTTCGTCGCGCCATCTGCCGCCACAACGCCCCAGGACGGAGTCGCGCCAGCCGGCCCGATTGTCCCGCTCAGCCAGGGCACTGGCCCCTTCACCGTGTGGGACTGGGCGACGTTCGCCGCCGACTCGTGGTATGGTGAACAACCCGATCCGATGCAGATCGCGCCGCCCGACACGTACAGCGGCGACCTGCCGACCCTGCCCGTTGACCTGAGCGGCGTCATGTTCCTGGAGGACGCCGGACTGAGCCAGGCGCAACTGGCTCTGCTGGCCCAGAATGGTTTCGTGGTCGTGCCTGGCGGGTTGGATCATTTCCACCCCGCTTACCTGGACAGCGGCAACTGGCAGACATGGCCGGAAGGCGTCACGAACGACGGCTCGGAGGACGCCGAACTGCCGCTTGGCCATGCCTTCTTCATCACTACTGACGCGACGCTGCACGCGCTGCACTTCATCTTCGACAATCTGCTCACCGACCTGGAGAAGGTCAGCTTCTACCCGCTGCTCACCCAGAAGGTGGTGACACCCGCCCTGCAAGCCGCCCACACCCAGACCCAGGCCACCGCCGGCACAGCGCTGGAAAGCGCCGCGCGCAGCGCCGAGCTATTCCTGGCGGTGGCGCTGGAATTGCTCGCGCCAGGGAGCGCCTCGCCGATCATCGGGACGGAGGCCATGAGCGCGGTGACGCCGCTGGTGGACATGGCTCTGGCCGCCCAGGGGCAGCTTGACGTGCCCTTCCTGAACGGCTATCAGGAAGACTTCAGCCAGTACCGCCCGCGCGGTCACTACGACGGCGATCCGGTGTTGGAGCAGTACTTCCGGGGCATGATGTGGCTCAGCCGCATCACCTTCCTGGCAGAAGACCCCCAGGCCACACAGATCGCGCTGATGCTGCTGCGCACGCTGCTCTCCTCGCCGGAAGCGGGCGCCGGTTGGACGACGCTGCACGAGACGTTGACCTTCCTGATCGGCCCGGTGGATGACCTGGGCCCGATTGAATACAGCGAGATTGCCGCCGCTGTCTACCACCCGGAAGACTTGCCGCTCGATGCCCTGGCCGACCCGGAACGGCTGGCCGCCTTTCAGGCCGCGCTGAAGACCCTGCCCGGCCCGCGCATCAACGGCCTGATTCTGCCCGATGACACGTCGTCGGAGGAGATGAGCGAGTCCGGGCGCGGCTTTCGCTTCCTGGGCCAGCGCTTCACCCTCGACGGCTACGTGATGGGGCAGTTAATGTTCCCCTACGTGGGCACGCGCGAGAATCCGCGCCTGCTGCCGCTCGGCCTGGACGTAGCGGCGACGGTCGGCGGAGCGGAGGCACCCTACTTCCTGGCCATCCAGGCGGGCGCGGGCGATTTCCTCAACTATGACGCGCAGGTGCTCAAGTTGGCCTCCGAACTGGGCGCGCTGGGCGACCAGAACTGGCTGGAGAACACGTATGGCGCCTGGCTGTGGACGCTCAAACCGCTGTGGGGCCGCGACCCAGCGGGCTACCCGCCGCTGATGCAGACCGAAGCCTGGCTGA
>JADZEK010000173.1 GCA_020850595.1 Anaerolineales bacterium | reverse complement strand
TTGGCCGCTTTCGGTCTTGGCGCGCCTGGCGGTTGAAACCGCGGCTACATAACGCGAAGCCCCGCCTTCGCGGGGCTGGGAAAGCAGCGCCATTTCGCGGGCGGCCAATAAATCCGGATGCACCCGTACGGCCGGGCTATTTGTCCAATAGTGCGAGTCTTAAGTAAACTAGCCAGCGGTCGTTTGCAGACAGGGTGGCCGTTGGCACTGCCCTATCGCTGACCCAGGTAACGAGGTCTTGGGCTGATCCAGTAGCGCAGTAGCAACCGTTAGCACAGAGGATGCCGAAATGGATGAATTTGCCCCGCCGGTGCTTGTGCCGCTTCCCTTGCGCGTGTCGATTGCCGATGCCATTCGGCGAGGCATTGTGCTGGGCGAATTGGTGCCAGGCCAGCGGCTGGATGAGAAATCACTCGCGGGTAAGTTTGGGGTCAGCCGCATACCCATCCGCGAGGCCCTGGCGCTGCTGGAGCGCGACGGCCTCGTTAGCAGCGAGCCGCGCCGCGGCACCTACGTCGTCGGCCTGAGCGACGAAGACATCCACGACATCTATGATTTCCGCCGCATGCTCGAAACGTACGCAGTGCGGCGCGTGGCCGCCAGTGTAGATACCGCCGGCCTGGCTGAGCTGCGCGCGCTGGTCGAGCGCACCGAAACGGCCATGCACGCCAACCAGGCGCAGCGCATGGCCGATTACGACCTGGAGTTTCACCGCAAGCTGGTGGCGCTGGCCGGCAACAAGCGCGCGCTGAACGCCTGGGAGATGATTGCCGATCTGGTGGCGGTCTTTCTGAGCATCAACAGCAGCATGTTCCGCGAGGTGCCGAAGACCGAGCAACCAATCGACGAGCACCGGCACTCAAAGCTCCTGCGCCTGATTGCGGCGCACGATGTCGATGGCGCTGAGGCCCTGCTGCGCGAGCACTTGCAGGCCAGCGAAATGGTCATCCGCGCGTCGATCAAGCGCTTCACGGCGCAGCTGCAGGCCGCCCGCGAAACCAGGCGCGACGGTCACGGCCAACCCTAACCACCTACCCCGGGAAAGGATCGCGGCCGCATGGCTGAACGTGTCGATCAGTTGTTTCGCCTGGAGGGCAAGAAGGCGCTCATTACCGGCGCCAACACCGGCATCGGCGAGGCCATTGCCAACCTATTGGCCGAGGCCGGCGCCGACATCGCCGTCGCCATTCAGCCGGGCACCGACCCCAGCCGCGTGCTCGGCTACATTCAGGGGCTGGGACGGCGGGCCAAGGTCTTTGAGGCCGACCTGAACGATATCGACGCCATCCATCGCCTGGCCGAGCAGGCCAACGCCTGGCTGGGCGGCCTGCACATTTTAGGCAACATCGCCGGGATCGGCGTCGGCGGCCCGATCCTCAACATGACCTTGGCCGACTGGGACAAGACGCTCAACATCAACACGCGGGCGGTGTACTTCATGGCACAGGCCGCGGCCCGGCTGATGAAAGATCAGGGCGGCGGCAAAATCATCAATATCGCCTCGGTCAACGCATTTCGCGGCTTCACCGACGGTTCGCTATACAACTTGAGTAAGGCCGCGGTGGTCAGTATGACCCAGACCATGGCGGCCGAGTGGGCGCCCTACCACATCAACGTCAATGCCATCGCCCCGGGCTGGATCGACACCAATATGACGATGGGCATGCCGGACGGCCGCAAGAAATGGGTGCTCGACAACGTCCCCATGGCACGCCGCGGCCAGCCGAGCGAGATCGCGCCCATGGCGCTCTTCCTCGCCAGCGCCGCCAGCGACTACGTCACCGGCGCCACCCACGCGGTGGAGGGCGGCTTCCTGAATGCCGGCATGTGGGGTGACATCGGCTGGATGCCGGCGCCGAGGAGCACCTGAGCCAGCGCCCGGCCGCCGATACCCGCCCCCACTCCGCAACGGCCAGTTCGAGTTCGACATGCAGTGCTAAAAGGAACCCTGCCTATGCTTGCCACAGCCCCCGAACGTGCCGGCCTGGATGACGAACAACTGCGCGGGATGTACCAACGGATGCTGACCATCCGCCAGTTTGAAGACCGGGTGAAGTACGAGTCCAGCGCGGGCAACGTGCTGGGGCCGACCCATCTTTATATCGGCGAGGAAGCGATTGCCGTGGGCGTCTGCACGGCGCTCCGGCCCGACGACTACATCACCAGCACGCACCGCGGTCACGGCCACGCCATTGCCAAGGGGTGCCAGCCGCGGCGCATGATGGCCGAGTTGTTTGGCCGCGAGACCGGCGTGTGCCACGGCCGCGGCGGCTCGATGCATATCGCAGATTTCTCAGTGGGCATGCTGGGGGCCAACGCCATCGTGGCCGGCGGCATTCCGCTGGCGACGGGTGTCGGCCTGGCGATCCAGCTCAAGCAGACTGATCAGGTCATCGCCGGCTTTTTCGGTGAGAGCGCCTCCAACCGCGGGCCGTTCCACGAAGGGCTGAACATGTCGGCCGTCTGGCATCTGCCGGTGCTGTTCGTCTGCGAGAACAATCAATTCGGGCAGTACACCTACGCCAGCCAGGTCATGCTGATCGAAAACGTCTCAGACCGCGCGGCGGCTTACGGCATGCCCGGGCTGACGGTAGACGGTAATGATGTGCTGGCGGTCTACCAGGCGGCGCGCGAGGCGATAGCACGCCTGCGGCGCGGCGACGGCCCAGTGCTGCTGGAATGCAAGACCTACCGCATGGAAGGCCACAACATCGGCGACGAGCTGTACTACCGCAGGCCAGGCGAGCAGGAGAGCTGGAAGGCGAAAGATCCGATTGCGCGCTTGCGCGACTGCCTGCAAGACTGGGGCGCGCTGACTGCCGCCCAGGACGCCGAGATCATCGCCGACGTGCAAGCCGAGATCGAAGAGGCCGTGAGCTTCGCCGCCGCCAGCCCCTATGCCTCGACCGACACCATCTACGACGACGTGTTCTCGAGTGACTACCAGGTGACGCCATGACCACCGCCGAGATGACCGCCGCGACACAGACAGCGACCCGCACGATCACTTTCCGCGATGCCATTCGCGAGGCCCTGCTCGAAGAAATGCAGCGCGACGACTCGGTCTTCATCATCGGTGAGTGCGTGGAACTGCGCTCGGCCTGGCGCACCACCAAGGACCTGAGCGTCCTGTTCCCCGGACGCGTCCGCGACACGCCCATCTCTGAGGCGGCGATTGTGGGCGCGGCGGTGGGCGCGGCCATGCTGGGCATGCACCCGGTGGCCGAGGTGATGATCGGCGATTTTGTGACCACCTGCATGGACGAGCTGGTAAACCAGGCCGGCAAGATGCGCTACATGTTCGGCGGCCAAACTGACCTGCCGATGGTGGTGCGCATCCCCACCGGGATGGTTAAGAACGGCGGCGCGCAGCATTCGCAAACGCTGGAGTCGTGGTTCATGCACGCACCGGGGCTGCTGGTGGCCGTGCCTTCCACCCCGGCCGATGCGAAGGGCATGCTCAAGACCGCCCTGCGCGGGCGCGACCCCGTGCTCTTCTTCGAATACAAGATGCTCTACGGCGTAAAAGGTGACGTCCCCGACGGGGACTATACCGTGCCGCTCGGCCGGGCGCGCGTCGCGCCCGAGGGCAACGACGCAACCATCATCAGCTGGGGCACGATGGCCCACAAAGCTCTGGCGGCGGCCGAAACACTGGCGGCGGAGGGGCGGTCGGTCGAAGTGATTGACTTGCGTACACTGGTGCCACTCGACACCAACACCATCTTACGCTCAGTGGAGAAGACGCACCGCGCGGTGGTGGTTGACGAAGGCTACCGGCCGGCATCGGCCGGCAGTGAAGTCGCCGCGCTGATCGCCGAAAAAGCGTTCTACGCCCTGGATGCGCCGATCAAGCGGCTGGCCTCGCCGGCAGTGCCCAAACCGTTCGCCACGCCGCTGGAGTTGGCTACCGTGCCGCAGCCGGAAGACATCGTGCGCGCGGTGCGTGAGCTGTTCTAGGACCCCGGCGTATGGCGATTAAGGTTGGCATGCCGAATCTGGGGCACACTATGGAAGAAGGCACCGTGGTGAGCTGGCTGAAGCAGCCCGGTGAGGCCGTCACGCGCGGCGAGCCGCTAGCCGAGGTGGAGAGCGACAAGGTGGTGTTCACGATCGAGGCGCCAGCTTCGGGCACGCTGCTCAACGTACTGGTGGCGGCCGAAGGCGTCGCCAAGGTCGGACAGGCGCTGGGCTATATCGGCGCGGCAGGCGAAGCGGCGCCCGAGGCCGAGCGGCCCGCGCCATCGGCCATGGCGGCCGCTGCACCAATCGCCGCCCCGGCTCCCACCCCAGTCGCGCCGTCCGCGGGCCGCATCACGGCCGAACGCGCCCGCATCTCGCCGCTGGCCCGCCGGTTGGCCCAGGAGCACGGGCTCGACCCGGAGCAACTCACCGGCACGGGGCCGCGCGGCAGCGTGACCCAGGAAAACGTGCTGGCGGCGGTGGCCGCAAGGGCGGCCGCGCCCGCCAACGGCAGCGCCAGCCGCCTACCCGTAGCCGAGCGGCGCCCCCTCCGCGCCATCCGGCGCACCATCGCCCAGCGCATGACGCAAAGCTGGCAGCAGGCGCCGCACGTGACGGAGATGATCGAAGCCGACATGAGCGCGGCCGACACTTTCCGCAAGGCGCATAACCTGTCGTTTACCGATCTGATCATCGCGGCGGCGGCGCGCGCGCTGGTAGCCCACCCACAGCTCAATGCGGCTCTCGTAGACGATACCATTGAAACCTATGGCGTAGTCAATATCGGGCTGGCGGTGGCGCTGGAAGGTGGGCTGGTAACACCTGTGCTGCGCGAGGCAAATAAGCGCTCGCTGGCTGAGCTGAGCGAGGCGCGGCGGGTCCTGACCGATAAGGCCACCCGCGGTCAATTGGCGCTCGACGACCTGGCGGATGGCACCTTCACCATCAGCAACCTGGGCGCGGAGGGCATCCGCTACTTCACGCCCATCCTCAATCCACCACAGGCAGCGATCTTGGGCGTGGGCGCGATCGCACCGCGCGCCGTGGTGATCAACGGCGGCCTGCACATCCGGACGATGCTTGACCTGAGCCTAAGCTTTGACCACCGCGTGGTGGACGGCCTGCCGGCCGCGCGCTTCCTGGGTCAGATCAAGGCGCTCCTGGAAGACCCTGACCAACTCGCCACCTAGACTAACCGAGTCGAGGCAATGACGCCAGACGGAACATTCGCAATGTTGCTTAATGGACAATGGCGACCCAGCGCCTCGGGAGCCACGCGGCCGGTGATCAACCCGGTGCTCGGCCTGGCCTTCACGGACGTGCCCGAAGCCACCGAGGCCGACGCGCAAGCCGCGCTGGAGGCGGCCAATGCGGCCGCCCACGACTGGGGCCGGCTCCCGCCCATTGCAAGGGCTAAGCTGCTGCAAGCGCTGGCGCAGAAGATCCTCGATAATCTGGACGCCCTGGCGCCAGTAATCGTGCGGGAGCAAGGCAAGCCGCTGGCCGAGGCTCAGGGCGAGGTGCGCGGCACGGCCAACTTCTTCAACTATGCTGCTGGGCAGGCGCGCAGCATCGAGGGCGAGATCTTGCCCTCGGATAACCCGCAGGAGGAAGTCTGGATCCGGCGCGTGCCGTTTGGCGTGACAGTGGCACTGCTGCCCTGGAACTACCCGGCCGCCATGGTCGGCCGCAAACTGGCGCCGGCCCTGCTGGCCGGTAACACCGTGGTGCTCAAGCCCCATGAAGATACGCCGCTCTCGGCGTTGTTCGTGGCGCGCCTGGCCACCGAGGTGGGCATCCCGCCGGGGGTGATCAATGTGATCACCGGGCAAGGTGAAACGGTTGGGGCGTATTTGGTGCGCAGCCCGCTGACCAAGCTCGTTACGGTGACCGGCAGCACGGCCGCGGGGCGGGCGGTGATGCGCGATGCAGCCGAGCATATCACCGTGGTGTCGCTGGAGCTGGGCGGCAAGGCACCATTCATTGTGATGGACGACGCCAACGTGGACGAGGCGGTTAAGCTGGCCGTATCGTCGCGCTTCCGCAACAACGGGCAGGTATGCATCTGCAATGAGCGCACTTACGTTCAACGCCGCCGCTATGCCGAGTTTGTCGAGAAGCTGCTGCCGGCGGTCGCCCGGCTGAAGGTCGGCGACCCCATGCAGCCGGGAACTGACCTCGGCCCCAAGGTCTCGCTGGCCGAATTGGAAAAAGTCGAACGAATGGTGCGCCAGGCCGTTGAGCAGGGGGCCGAGGTGCTGACCGGCGGGCAGCGGCCGCACGTGGCCGGGCTGGAGGGCGGTTACTGGTACGCGCCCACGGTGCTGGCCGGCATGCGCAACGACATGGACCTCATGCAGTGTGAGGTATTTGGGCCAGTGCTGCCGGTGATGCCCTTCGACGACTTCGACGAGGCCCTCGCGCTGGCAAACGACTCGCGCTATGGCCTCTCGGCCTACCTGTTCACCGAGGACTTCCGGCGGGTAATGCGGGCGGTCAACGATATCGAGTTTGGTGAACTGTACATCAACCGCATCGGTCCCGAGGCGGCCTACGCCTACCACACGGGCTTCCGCGAGAGCGGCATTGGCGGCGAAGGCGGCAAATATGGGCTCGAGGCCTACCTGCAAAAGAAGACGGTCTACCTTAACTACGCTGGTCCACGCTAGTACAGCGCGGCTGAAATGCGCCAGGCGTTAGGCGGCGAGCGGTTTGCCTTGATAAGTCCATTTGAACGGCTTGGCCATCGTCCGATTGAAGTAGTCGATGAAGGCCAGCACCTTGGCCTGCAAGTCGGCGACCGAGGTGAAGCTGCCGCGCTTGAGCAACTTGCGCACCAGGATGCTGAACCAGATTTCCACCTGGTTCATCCAGGAAGCATGTTTGGGCGTGTAGTGAAAGACGATCCGATGCGCCGGGTCTGCCAGGAAAGCCGCCCGCGTGGCCTGCGATTGCAAGATGCCGCTGTGACCCTTGACCCCCAGATCGATGACCAAGTCCGATTCGTCAGCCACATAACGCACCAGAGATTCGGATTGATGGATGTTCAGGTTGTCCACGACAAAGTGCCATTTGCTGACCGTCGGTGTGCGCTCCACCGTTTAGCGGATATGTTGTGCAAAGTCTTGTTCGTTACGGGTGCTGCCCACCGAAACGGTCGGCACGTGGCCGGTCGCCACCTCGAAATTGACCATGAACGACAGGGTGCCATGGCGCACGTATTCAAACTCCCGCCGTTCGACCTTGCCGGGGGCCAGGGGCAGACCAGGATGCTGGCGTTCCAAAGCCTGCACCCCGGTCAGTTCGTCGGTACTCATCACGATCTCACCCTTTTTCGCCATCTCCGGCGCTTGCTGGTAGAGGCGGTTAATGTCGGCCACTTTCTCGTCGAAGTGCTCATCGGTGTCCCGCTGGGGGGTCAACCAATAGCGGATCAGGTGTGGCTGGAGGCCCCCCTTTTGAGTAGTCGAGAAACATGCCGTGGGGAAATGCTGTCGACAATGCCGCGTTTCATCAACTCGGCGGCAATCTCCCGGCCGGTCCACTGGCTGATGGGGCGCTCCGATTGTTCTGGTTTCTCGCACGCCAGGCGCTCGATTTGGCAAATCTGGTCGGCCGTCAGCCGCGGGGGCGTGCCCGGGCGGGCTCGGTCTTCCAAACGCTCGCCCACGCTCAAATCTTCCAACGCAATCGGCTGCAAGGCCAACCACCGCCGGCGCCACAGTCGCGCCGTATCGATGGAGGTGTTTAATCGCTGGGCCACCTGGGCATGGTTCTGGCCGCTCGCCGCTCCCAGAACAATGCGAGCCCGAAGTGCAATCTGCTGCGGGGTGGAATGCCGTTGGATCAACGCCTGCAAACCGTGGCGCTCCGCCTCAGTCAAGGTGATGGTTGGGGGTTGCGGACCAGGCATGTCTACACCTATGATTCCGTCGTATGCCCTATTCTCTCATATCCCTGGTGCTATTTCAGCCCCGGTGTACTAGCCCCGCAGAGGCGCATCGATGGCCAACCCCCGCGCACTCTTATTGACCCATGGCGGGCACGGGCGTCTGCCGAACAATCGGGCCATCCTCGAGGAATTGCTTGTCCGCCAGGCCCAGCTCGATGTGCTGACGGACGACGAGAACACGGAGCTGACGGCTGAGCGGCTGACGGGCTACGCCCTCATCATCAATTACAGCGGTTATCGGGCAGTGCCAGAAGTGACCGAGGAACAGGTCACGGCGCTGGCCGACGCCGTGGCCGGCGGCAAGCCCTACATCGCGCTACACGTGGCGACCCTGCCCTGGAAAGCCCAGCTCGACTACATGACGCGGCATGACGGCTGGCCCGACCAACCCGCCCCCGACGACCTGCTCTCGCCAGCACAGCTGCGCTATTTGGAGATGACCGGCAGCGCCTTCGTCGGTCACCCGCCGATAGCTCCGTTCCTCGTTCGGATCACAAACCGCGCTCATCTCATCACCGCTGGGGTAGAGGACTTCGAGATCGAGGATGAGCTCTATCAGCTTGGCGGCGACCAGACCGCTCTACAGGTGCTGGCTGAAGCCGGCGGCCAGCCGTTGCTCTACACGCGCCAGTGGGGCCAGGGCCGGGTGCACTACAACGCCTTGGGCCACGACCAGCGCGCGCTGAACCACCCCAGCTATCAGCGCCTGCTCGTCCAGGCCGTGCGTTGGGCACTGGCGCCCGCGTAACAAATGGTCAACGAAGAGCTGGCCCGCGCCCGCGCTGCCCTGGCCGCAGCCGGGTGTGACGTGGCGCTGCTGTCATCGGTGGCGCACGTCACCTATGTCAGCGGCTTCGCCATGCCCCATGCCGTAGGGTTCTCGGCGGTGACGCCGTATGCGGCGCCGTTTGCCGTGCTGCCGGTGGCCGGCGACTGCGCCTGGCTGGCGACCTCAGTCTTCCACGCGGCGCAGGCCCAGCGCGAATCGCGCCTGGAGCATCTGCTGACCTACGCCGGATTTGACAGCTTCTCCCCGACCGACCCGCGCGCCAGTTATCTCAACACGCTGCGCGACGCGCTGCGCCAGGCCGGCCTCGTCGGGCGAGGCCGGCTGGGCGTCGAAGCCCGCGCGTTACCTTACGGGGCGGCAGCTGCGCTGGCTGCGGCCTTCCCCCACGTCACGCTGGTGCCGGTGGATGAAGCGCTCGCCACCGCCCGGCTGACCAAGACCGCGCGCGAGATCGCGCGGCTGCGGCGCGCGGCACAAATTGGCGACGTGGGGCAGCAGGCGTTGGCCGCCCTGGTGCAGACCGCCGGGCGCAACGAGTTCGAGCTGTACGGCGTGGCGGTGGCGCAGATGCAGGCGGCCGCGGGCGCCGCTATCACCGTTATCGGCGAGTTGGTGACCGGCCCGCGCCTGCCCAACGCGGAGTATCCCGCCGGGCCGCGCGACCGAACCACCGTGACGGGCGACGTCGCGCTCCTAGACACTAGCCAGCGCGTGGACGGTTATTGGTCCGACTGCACCAACACCCATCTCGTCGGCGGAGCAACACCAACCGCGTGGCAGCACAAATACGTGCGCGCGGCGCGTGAAGCCTTTGAGGCCGTCGTCGAACAGCTACGCCCCGGCCGGCGGGCAGCAGAGGCCTGGGCCGCGGCGGAGGTCGTGTTCGAACGGTATGGCTTGACCCAGCGCCACTACCTCGGACATCAGCTGGGAGTCACCGACAACGAGGATCCACGTCTGACGGCGTACGACCAGACGCCGCTAGAGGCCGATATGGTCTTTGCGATAGAGCCCGGTGCCTACGAGGACCCGGGCGGCAGCTTCGGCGTGCGCTTTGAGAAAGTCGTGCACGTCAAAGTGACAGGGCCGGAAATTCTGTCGCAGTTCGAATGGGGCCTGTAGTCCCAAGGCAGGCCTGAAGCAATTGCCCAGACAGATTGCGACAAGTGAAAGAGCCGATTTCAACCGAAGTAGGCCCTTCTTGTGACCGCGAACGCCACTCCAGCTTTGCGCTCCGGCCAAGCGGCAGGTCGAAAAACAGCGCCTACGCTTGAGTCATCGCTTCTGTTGCTAGCCCTCCGAGCGCCTTTGCTCTCAATTCAAGCCCTAGCGTAAGTTTTGCGCAACCAGAGCGCCTTTCGTCGAATCGGATATGATTTTGAGCGGCCGCTGGAAGCCCAAAGGCAGTTGAAAGGCATCCACACCGCGCAAAGTGAAGAGGGCGCCCGGCAGGGCACTGGCCGGCGCGAAGAGCAAGCCGAGGCCGGCGCTGGTCTGCTG
>JADZEK010000172.1 GCA_020850595.1 Anaerolineales bacterium | reverse complement strand
TTGGCCGCTTTCGGTCTTGGCGCGCCTGGCGGTTGAAACCGCGGCTACATAACGCGAAGCCCCGCCTTCGCGGGGCTGGGAAAGCAGCGCCATTTCGCGGGCGGCCAATAAATCCGGATGCACCCGTGGCTGATTGGCTGATCCGCTATGCGCGGTGACATGGCGCCAACGATTTGGGCGGGGCGGTTCCGGCGATTGGAGGCCGGCTGTGCGCCGCTCGTGGTAGCGACTTGCTGCTGAAGCGGCTGCGGCCCGGGCTTACGCTGATGGCCGCCACGGCGGCCGCCTCCCGCTTACCCGCAAGCTCTACTGCCTTCCAACCTCCAACCTCTGACCTCCGACCCCTGGCCTCCGACCTCTGCCATCCGACCTCCAGCCGTCACCCTAGCTGCTGGCCCCGCTGTAGCGGCGGAGGCCGGCCTTCCAGACGCGCGAGGCGACGAAGACGCTGGCGGCGGCGATGAGCAGGAACATGCCAATCTGCCAGACGGCCAGCTCGCCGCGCAGGGCTTGCAGCGGCACGGTGGTGGCGACCGCGATGGGCACGACGAAAGTGACCAGGAGGCGCAGCCACACCGGGTAAACGGTGGACGGGAAGCGACCCGTGTCGAGCAGCGCCTGGAGGATGGTGACGTTGTTGTCGAACTTGACGAACCAAAACGTAATGGCGATGAGGACCACCCACAGGCTGTAGAGGATGGCGCTGCCGGAGGCCACCAGCAGCAGGAAGGCCGCGACGTGCAGCGCGGTGGTGCCGCCGCTCTGGCTGACGCCGACGACGATGAGGATGGCCGCCAGGATCAGGTCCCAGGTGCGCCACAGGACGATGCGGCTGAAGCTGATGAGCAGCAGGCTGTTGACCGGTTGCAGAAAGGTGTAGTCGAGCGTGCCGTCGCGCACGCCGGTGTTGAACTTCTCGGTCGCGGGCCAGATCATGGCGGCCATGAGCAGGTGCATCAGGCGGAAGACACCCAGCAGCGCGATGAGGGCGGGCGGCCCCCAGCCGCCCAGCGTGCTGGTGTTATTGAAGATGATGCTCAGGCTCAGCAGCTCCCAGCCGAGCCAGACCAGGTTGATGAGGATGTTGACCAACGCGTCGGTGCGGTAGGCCAACTCCTGTTGCAGATTGATCTTGAGCAGCGTGAGCATGATCCGGGCGGTTTGCATGGCCTAGGCCCCCACCGCCGAGAAGCGCACCACGCCGTTGCGCCACACCCAGCGAAACAGCAGGCCGATCACCACCAGCCAGAAGACCTCCAGCGCGAAGTTGCGGGCGATGGCCTCAGGCGACAGGCGGCCCAGGATCAGCTCAATGGGGAAGTACTTGAACAGTTGAAACGGCAAATACTGGGCGATAGACTGGACGAGTGGGGGCATGACCGTCAGCGGGGCAAACTGGCCTGAAAACAGGATGATGAGCGCGTAGTACAGCTCGCCGAGTGAGTACACGCGCGTGGTCCAAAAGGCCAGGCAGGTGAGGCTGGCGCCCAACAGAAACTGAACGGCAAAGCCCAGCACGATGGCGGGCGCCGCCAGCAGCAGCGTCTGGAGTGTGACGCCGGAAAAGTCCGGCTGGACCAGCAAGCACAGTACCAGCCAGACCGGGATCAGGGCCAGCAGCGTGAGCGCCTTGAAGGCCAGGTTGTTGACCAGCGTGCCGGTCAGGATGGGGTGGATGGGCTTGAGCAAATCGCCCGCGAGCGTGCCGTCTTGAATCTTGTAGGCCAGCAGGTAGATCGTGATTTCACTGGTCAGGTTGTCCACGATGAGCAGTGTCAGGTAATAGGCGGCGAAGTCGCCGGCGGTCAGGCCGTTCACCGTGCCCTGCGCGCGGGCGATGGTGGTCCACACCGCCAGGTAGACGATGGGCGAGACCAGCCAGTAGAGCAGGTACATGAGCAGGTTGGCGCGGTACTGCCACTGCTCGGCCCAGTTGACGTGCCATAGGCGTTGGTAAATGCGCAGCATGGGTTTATGGCCCCCCGACCGGCTCACCGGCCAGCGGCTCGGCGACTTCGGCCGGCTCATTGAAGGCGCTTTCGATCACGGCCTCGATGGGCGGGTCTTCGATGTTGAGGTCGTGCACCGGCAGGTCGGAGAGCAGGCGGGCGGTGATGGCGGCCACCTGGGCGGCGGGCACCTCCACCAGGTACTTGCCGTCGTTGGCCTCGTTGGGCAGCACCGTGCCGTAGCGGCTCAGGTCGGCCGGTGAGCCGTCGGGCAGGGCCACGCTAATGAGCTTGACCGGCGCGATGCGGCGCGAGAGGTCGGTCAGCCCGCCGTCGTACTTGAGGCGGCCGTGATGGATGATGACGATGCGCTCGCACAGCGCCGTCACGTCGGCCATGTAGTGGCTGGTGAGCAGGATGGTGGCGTGCGTGCGGCGGTTGTACTCTTTCAGAAAGGCGCGGATGCGGGCCTGGGCCGTCAGGTCCAGGCCGATGGTCGGCTCGTCGAGAAAGAGCACCCGCGGGCGGTGCAGCAGCCCGGCGGCCAGCTCGCACTTCATGCGCTCGCCCAGCGACAGGTTGCGCACCGGCTTCTTAAGGATCGGCCCCAGCTCCAGCAGCTCGTCCAGCTCGTCCACGGTGCGCTTGAACTCGGCGTCGCTCAGGCGGTAAACGGCCTGGTGCAGGAGCAGCGAGTCGCCGGCGGGGATGTCCCAGGACAGGCGGTTGCGCTGGCCCATGACCAGGGTGATGGCGCGCAGAAAGTCGGGCTTGCGCTCCCACGGGGTGAAGCCCAGCACGCGGGCGCTGCCGCCGGAGGGGTGCAGCAAGCCGGAGAGCATCTTGAGCGTGGTGGTCTTGCCCGCGCCGTTGGGGCCGAGGAAGCCCACGATTTCGCCGGGGGCGACGGCCAGGCTCACCTCGCGGACAGCCTGCACGTCTTTGGTCTTGCGCTGGAAGAAGCTGCGCACGGCGGCGCCCAGGCCGGCCTCGCGCTCGGGCACCTGATAGGTCTTGCTCAACGCCTGAACCTGAACGCTGGCGGGGTCGGTCACCGGCACACTCCTGCTGGCCGCGGCTGAAGGGCGGATCGAACGCGGCGCTGCCATTGATAATGGGAGCATTTTAGTATAGTTACCCGGTCGGCGTCAAACATTTGTTCTGCTAAAGGGGCCGGGCAACCTAAACGTGACAAAGACCGGCCCGGGCCATACAGAAAGGCATACGGCTTCCGTCGGGTATCCCCATCATAACGTCCTTTGGTGCTAAGATGCGCAGCCGGGGGGCCAGGGGCCGCCAAACTGCGAGAGGAAAACCGATCCGCCATGCCATCGTTCCACCTGCCGGAAGATCAAACCGTGCGCGTTTCGGCCGACGAACTGCTGGCGCGCACGGCGCGGCTGCTGCGCGCGGCCGGCGTGCCCGCCGCGGACGCTGCTCTGGCCGCTGACGGCCTGGTGTCGGCCGACCTGCGCGGCGTTGACACCCACGGCGTCTCCAACATGCTGCGCTGGTACTTGTACATGTACCGTGAGCAGTTGATGAACCCAACCCCGGCCTGGCGCGTGACGCGCGAGACACCGGCCACCGCCAACGTGGACTCAGACGGCGGGCTGGGGTTGGCGGTCGCGCCCCAGGCCATGGCGCTGGCGATTGAGAAGGCGCGGGCGGTGGGTGTGGGCGTGGTGACGCTGCACAACGCCCGCCACCTGGGCATGGCGCAGTATCACGCGCTGCTGGCGCTGCCGCACGATATGATCGGCGTCTGCCTGACGGCCTCTGGGCCGTACATGGTGCCGACCTACGGCCGCGACCCGCGCCTGGGCACCAACCCCATCGCCGTGGCCGCGCCCTGCGCCACCGAGCCGCCGTTCGTGTTCGACGCCGCCACGACGGCCATCGCGGGCAACAAAGTCACCATCGCGCACCGGCTGGGCGTGCCGCTGCCGCCGGGGGTGCTGGCCGAGGCCGACGGCACGCCGATCACGGCCGCCATCGCCGCGCCGCCGACCTATACGCGCCTGCTGCCCCTGGGCAGCACGCCGGAGATGGGCTCGCATAAGGGCTATGGGCTGGCATGCGTGGTCGAGGTGCTGACCAACCTCCTGGGCGGGCTGACGTTCGCCACGCGCCTGGGCCGCACCGGCCACAACCACTGTGTGATGGCGCTGGACATCAACGGCTTCTCCGACGTGGCCGAGTTCAAGCAGACGATGGACGCGTTTGTGAAGGATTTGAAAGCCACGCCGCCCGCGCCCGGCTGCGAGCGCGTGCTGGTGCCCGGCCAACCAGAGTGGGAGGCCGAGCAGGAGCGCCGCGTGCGCGGCATCCCGCTGCACCGCGAGGTGGTGGCCTGGTTCGAGCAGGCGGAGGCCGAGCTGCACGTGTAGGCCGCCGGCCGCGCGGGCTGGGTCGAGCGGGTGCGGGCCGGGCTGAGCGGACAGCTCGGCCCGGAATGTCTATGTGGCTTCCGGTCGGGCGGCCGCCGGCGCGAGAGCCGGCCCAAGGAACGGCTGGAGGGCGGTTTCGAACGCCAGCGCTCGGCCGCGCCGTTCGGCCGCGGCTGCTTCAGCCGGGTTGAGCAGCGCCGCAGCCTGCGCCCCGAGGTCCTGCGCCTGCGCGCGCGTCTCGTTCCAGGTGACCGGGTGCTGGGCGACGAGCGCGGCCAGCTCGAGAGCCGCCGCGGGCTGCCCGCCCGTGAGCCGGCCGACAGCTTCCGCCAACAGCCCTTGCAGCAACAAGTCGTTCTGACCAATGGCGTAGGCTTCCGGGACCGACTGGCGCAGCGCGCGCCGCGCGGCCTCGGCTTCCCCCCGCCAGGCATGGGCCAGCGCCAGCTTGGCTTGGGCCTGGGCGATGCTCCAACGGTGGTTGTCCTGCTGGGCGAGGCCCAGGTAAGCCTGGTAGTGCTCCAACGCCTCGGCATAGCGTCCGGCCGCGAGCGCCAGGTCGCCGGAGGCGCGCCGGCAAAACCCGAGGCCCAACGTGTGGTGCGCCTGTCGGAACACGGCCTGCGCCTCGTCAAACGCGGCTTGGGCCAATTCGTATTCGCCAAAGGCGCGGTGTACGTCGCCCAGCTCAAATGCCTGCCAGGCACGTTCAGACTGGTCGAGGCGGCGGAGGACTAACTCGCGGCTGCGCTGCCGCGTGGCGAGCGCCTCGGCATAGGTGCGGTAGCGGCCGGCGTACAGGCTGTACCAGTGCAGCGAATGGCTGAGCAGCCGTTCGTTGCCCAGGCGTTCCAGGTAGCGCTGCTCTTCCAGCAGTTGCGCGAAGGCGCGGTCAATGTGCCCGCTCTGCAAGTACGCGCCGATGATAAAGGTGTGGACCTGCCCGGAAGGCAAGCGGCCGCGCAACTGCGCAAAGTAGCGCTGCGACTCGGCGTTGAGGTGCACGATCTCCTCAATCGGCCGACGCTGCCGCATGGCGTGCGAGCCGCGCAGCTCGGCCACCGTGCCGCGTTCGAACGGCCCGCCGATCGCGTCAAAAATCTGCGCGGCCTCTAGCAGCACAGCCTCCACCCGATCGGCACTGCGCCAGATGTCAGGACAGAACAGCAGGCTTTTTCCCAGCAGCCAGCGGTTGGGCCGGCGGCGCAGGCGGTCGAGCGCGGTGGTGATGTGCTCGTTGGCCGTGGGGTCGAGGTTGCGGTAGCTGACCATGCTCGCCAAGAGCACGAACCAATAGCCCATCGGCTCGGCCAGATTTTCATTCAGGACCAACTGCCACAGCGCACCCAGGCGCTCCACCGGGTTGTCATCCTTGCCCTGCGCCGACTCCTCGCAGGCGATCTCCAGCGTGCCGACGATGACGAACGCGAGACGCGCCTCCGGCTCGGAGCGGTTATTCAGCGCCAGCCGCGCCGGCCGCAGCCAGGGGATCAACTCATCCTGGCGCCAGCTAATCTCGCCATATTCGTGCAGGGCGTCGGCCAGCGGGCCGGTCAGGTCGGCCCAGCGTTCGGCGGCGGCCAGCCACTCCCACGTGGCGCGCAGGTTGGTGTCAAACTCAAGCTCCAGCGCCTGCACAGCCTCGACCTGGCCCGGTCCGCGCAGGCGCTGGAGCTGTGCCTCGGCAAAGCCCAGGAAGTACGCGGCGTGGCGCGCGTGAGCGGCCTGCCAGGCGCCGGGCGTGGCGCGCAGCCGCTCGGCGCCCAATTGGCGCATCAGGTCGTGCAGTTGGAAGCGGCCGTCTTCGGTCTGCTGAAGCCACGACTTATTGGCCAGCCCCAGCAGCGTGCGCAGCGAAGCGTCCGCGACGTGCTGCGCGGCCTCGCGCGCGAAGCTGCTGCTGAAAACGCACAACTGCTCAAAGGCGGCGCGTTCCTCGTCGTTGAGCAGTTGGTAGGATGACTCGAAGACGGCGCGCAGGCTGCGCTGCCGGTCGGGCACGCCTGCCTGGTCGGTCTCCAGGAAGTCGAGGCTGCGCGCCAGCTCGGCGGCGATCTCGGCGGGGGGCAGCAGTCCCATCCAGGTGGCGGCCAACTCCAGGGCCAGCGGCATGCCTTGTGTCAGCCGGCCAATGGCGAGCACGGCGTCCAGATTGGCGCGGCTGAGCGTGAAATCTGGCCGGACGCGGCGGGCGCGGTCGAGGAACAGCTGCACCGCGCTGTAAGCCTGGGCCTCGCGGGTGGGGTCGGGCCAGGCGTCGCTTTCGGCCGGGGTGGGCAGGCGCATACCGCTTACATGGCAGAGCTGTTCGCCGGGCAGGTTGAGACGCGAGCGTGAGGTGACCAGCAGCTTAACGTGCGGCGCGTGCGCGAGCAGGTCGGCGGCCAGCGGCGCGGCGTCTAGCAGATGCTCGAAGTTGTCGAGCAGCAGCAGCAGGCGCTTATCGCGCAGGTAGTCAAACAACTGCTGGCGGTGGCTCTCCTGCTCGCGGTAGAACAAGAAGCGCACGGCCTTGGCGAGCGCCGGCAGCACCCCGGCGGCGGAGGGCACGGCGGCCAGCGGCGCGAAGTACACGCCATCGGGAAAGTAGCCGCACACCTCGCCGGCCGCCTGGAGGGAGAGGCGCGTCTTGCCCGCGCCGCCCACGCCGACCAGGGTGATCAGCCGGTGGGCCGGGTCGCGCAGCAGCGTCAGCAGGTGCTCTACCTCGGCCCGCCGCCCAATGAAGGGCGTGGCAAGCGCGGGCAGGTCAACCACAACGCGTCGCGGCGCGGGGGCGCTGGTTGGCGGCGCGCCGGTCAACTCGCCGCGGCGAATGGCCTCGTACAGAGCCAGCGTCTCGGGTTCGGGGGCGGCGCGCAGTTCGGCCTGCAGCGTGGCTGTGGCGGCTTCACAGTGCCGCAACGCGGCGGCGCGGTCGCCGCTCAGGGCCAGCAGGCGCATGGCGGCGCGGTGAGCCGGCTCGTGCAGCGGGTCGAGCGCCAGCCAGCGGCGGGCCTGGGCCAGCGCGCCGGGCAGGTCGCCCGCGGCGGTGAGCGCGTCTACCAGGCGTTGGAGGCCGCCGGCGAAATCGCGGCGCAGGGCCTCGGCTTGGGCGGTTTGCCAGTCAGCGAAGGTCTCGGTGTCGGGCACGCTGAAGCCGGCCAGGAATTCGCCGCGGTAGAGGTCGAGCGCGGCAGTCAGGTCGGCGATGTTGGCGGCCCCGGCGCGCAGGCCCGTGCAGAAGACGGTCACGTCCAGTGTGTCGGCGGGGTCGAGTGCCAGCTGCACGTGGTCGCGGTCGGCGTCGAGTCGGCCCTTGCCTAATGTCTGGTTCAGCTCCCACAGCGTGCGGCGTAGGTAGGCGGCGGCGCTGTCGGAAGCGTAGCCGGGCCAGAGCAAGGTCGCCAGCGCGGCGCGCGCCTGGGGCCGGCCGGTGACGGCCAGGTAGGCCAGCAGCGCGACGGCCTTGCGGCGGTCGGTCTTGAGCGGTTGGTCGTCTACCATGATTTCGGGCGGACCGAGCAGAGCCAGGTGCAGGCGCGACATGACGTCATTATAGGCAGATTTGAGGATGAAGTGCGCGGAGCGCGCGCTAACCGCGCCGGAAACGCAAACCGAAACGCAGCCGCAACGCTGGCGCCATGCGCGGCCATACCGGTCCGAAACGGCGCAGTCATAAGCTGACGGCAGATCGCACGCATGGAGCTGCCCGTTGCTGACTGACCAGTTCGCCCAGACACTTGACACTTACGGCACCGCCCGGGACGAGCGGGCGCAGGCGCGGCAGAGCGCGGGCGCGGCGTTCGATCTCTTGTTTGGGCAGGCGCGGCTGGCCGGTTGGTGGGCGCGGTTGACTGGGCGCAGCCTGGCCCTGCGCGCGCTGAACAATCACTCCGCGCGCGACCCGCGCTCGCCGCAGACCCACCCTGTGCCGCTGGCCGAGATCGTGGGCAGTGAGAACCGCGCCGAGGACTTCGACGCCGAGTTCCGCCCGCTGGAACGCCATACCCGTGACCGCTGGATCAGCCTCGCCGCTGCGCGCCGCCTGGGCGTGGCGCTGCCCGCGGTGGATCTGGTAGCCGGGCCGGATGGCTACTACGTGCGCGACGGCCACCACCGCATCTCGGTGGCGCGCGCGGCTGGGCAGATGGAAATCGAGGCCCGCATCGTGAGCCGCTAGCGATTCCTCAGCCGGCTAAAACGAAAACGGGCCAGTCCCTTTCGGACTGGCCCGTTTTGCTTCCCGGTCCGGTTGGGGGCTACGCCGCCGACTCTTTGGCGGGCATCGTGAGCGGCTGGAGGCTCTTCTCGATCTCCGGGCGCTGGGCTTCGAGCCAGGGGGCCAGCACGAGCTTCTCACCCAGGCGGGCCATGTCCTCGTCGCGGTCGAAGCCCGGGCCGTCCGTCGCCAGCTCGAACAGGCAGCCGCCCGGCTCGCGGAAGTAGACCGACTGGAACCAGAAGCGGTCAATCGGCGGGGTGGGCTGGAGGCCGACGTCAATCAGCGCCCGGCGCACCAGCAGTTCTTCGGTCGGGTCGTTGACGCGCCAGGCGACGTGATGCACGCCGCCCACGCCCCATTCGCCCTGCGGCGCGTTCGCCTGGTCCTTCAGGTCAATCCAACGGCCGGGGCCGCCGCCGTCCACGCCGTAGCGATGCCAGCCGTCTTCCTCACCCACTTTCTCAAAACCCATCACGCGCGTGAGCAGCACGGCGGTGTTGGCGAGTTTGCGCTCCCACAGGCGCACCGAGTGCATTCCGCGTGCCTGGTGCTCGGCGGGCACGTTGCTCTTAGCCCAGGGCGTGATGGCCAGGCCCGCGCTTGACTCCACGAAGGCCAGCGCCAGGCCGTGCGGGTCGCTGAACGGCAGCACGGTCTCGCCGAAGCGGGTCTCGACCGGCCGCGTGGCGACGCCGCGCTTAGCGAGGCGGTCTTGCCAGTAGCCCAGGCTGCCCGCGGGAATGGTGAAGGGCACCTCGACGGCGAAGCCGACGCCGAGCGTCACCGGCGGCAGCGCGGGCCAGGGAAAGAAGGTCAGGTCGGTGCCGGGGGTGCCGGCCTCGTCGGCGTAGAAGAGGTGATAGGTGTCCGGCACGTCCTGGTTGACGGACTTCTTGACGAGCCGCAGGCCGAGGACGCCGACGTAGAAGTCGAGGTTGACTTGCGGGTCGCCGGCGATGGCGGTGACGTGGTGGATCCCGTGGACGGAAGTCGGCATGCGGCGGCTCCTGGGCGAGGGCGTGCGGATCGTCAATCAACCATACGGTAAACGGAGTGCGAACATTAAGCGCGACACCCCGTAAGGAGGGGATCTGGTCTGAGGCCAAGCTATTTGAATGAAAAGCGCGGACGAGATTGATCCCTACTGAGCGGCGATTTTACGGAATGTGTTTGCCCGCCTAATCATTCCCAGATCAGACCACTGTCGACGATCAGCTGGCAGATGTATCTTCGTCCCCAACTTTCGCTTAAATTCCGTAATGCCACCATCCAGATGCATTCGGGCTAACTCAGCCTCTTGCGCGGGATTGATGCGCACAACAAGTTCTTCATCCAAATAGATCAGCCCACGATCATAGGCGCGGTGGATGGTGGGCGAAAGACAGAGGCCGTTCTGCACTTCATCATTACTACCTGGCGCTCCGACTGGAAGGATGTGAGCGGCATCCACCAATCGCAATTGGTAGCGGGTGACGGCGCAACGGCGGTCATAGGCCAGCGTGACTTTGCGCCGAAAATCGGCGTCGCGTGTCAAACGTCTGACCTGGCCGACGACAAGCTGTCGCTCCGTAGGTAATTGCTGGATTTCGCTCTCTGGAATTGGATGAAAGGCTACAACTTTGCTCAATACGCCAACTGTGGCTGCATCCGCCCCTTGCTCGTGCAAAGCTTGAGCGTTCATGACATAGGCCAGAAGCTGATCGGACTTGATGCCTACGGCAATCTCATCATTGTCCTTTGCGGCAAACGAAAAACCGTCCTGCTGAGCGGCAAGTAATTTTGATCGCAAGATTTGGATGGAAGACGATCCCGGCCGAAATGTCAGATGCTTTAGGATGTCAAATCCGGCAAACGTCCCGGAGTTTGGCTCGTAGCCTATGAGGACCGTCAGCCCGGATGGATTCAGTTGAAGGGGTGGGGTTACGCCGGTCATCTGAATTCTGTATTCATCCGGTGAACGAGGGTAGCCACCATGCGTGATGGTCCAAATGTAAGCCCACAGCTCGAAAGCAGAGTTTCCGGACTGGACCATTAACCGACGCGGATTACGATCAGCCCTTGAAACGAGAAAAGCTGACGCCCCCGCTTCTTCTAAGGCGCGCATGATGGCTTCGACCAATTGCGGACCCCGGAGTGCCGGCATGTTTATTTCCCCTTGGCTGGCTTGGTCTTGCCTTGCGCGCGCCTTTGCCCGCCATCCTTAGGTAGCCGCTTCGGATTTTCACTGCCCGTTCCATTCCAACGACTGGCGGGGTTGCTGATCTTGTATTGCTGTGGGTCGGCGCGTCTCGTCTGTCCTGGTTCTACTCCCGCAAATCGGCCGATCGCGCCCTTCACGTACTCGTCAACTATTTCGCAGCAAGTCCAGTTGCGTACTAAGCGCTCGCAAACTTCGCCAGTTACGCAACTGCCGCCAAACGGGTCGAGCACGTTATCCCCGGTATCGGTCAACATGCGAATAAAAAACTCTGGCAGTTGAGAAGGGAAGCGCGCTGGATGGACCTTAAGCTTGTTTTCTTTGCAGTATCGCTGATAGCCAGAGTTGCTCTCCGTATTCGGGAATACCAGCAAATTCGGCGGAATCGAAGCGCCATTATCTATAGAGAAATTTTCACTAATGTCATGGCCGCTAGGGCGCGCTTTCGCCTTATAGCCGTTCTTCAGCAAGGCCTTCATCGAGTCACTGTATGGCGCAAGCACGCGGCGGTTATTTGCGCGCGGCCACGGAGTCTTGGAAAGCCACCAGACCGGGTCAATAGCATCTTTTACCCGGACGCGGCGAATCGTGACCCATTCAGCTGGTGACGGCAATCGAGCTGGATTTAGCCAATAGAACTCCTGAGCCAGATGGAAGCCCAATTCCCGACAAAGCATGATGAGAAGCTCAAAGTGATAAAGACTACGTGTGGGCTGTCCCGGAATCCACGAACCACCGATATCAATAACCAATGAACCACTGTCTTTGAGAATGCGCTTGAACTCTAGGCCGAACTCGCGAAACCATTCCACGTATACGTGCGCGGCAACGTTGCCATAGTCCTTCTTTCTGACAAGGCCGAACGGGGGACTGGTAAAGATTAAGTCCGTAGACTCGTCAGCAATCGACTCCCGCATGTAGTCCAGTGAGTCTTGGTGAACGATCTTTCCAAACAGAGTTTGGTAGACGACGGTCATGACTATATTTTACGCGAAAAAGAACGCCTTACGGCTTCGGCCACCAGGCCAGGCCGCCGGGGGTGCTCTGAAAGCCGAGGGCCTTAAGGATGGGCTGGCCGTCGCCGGCGGTGACGGGGCCGCCGTTCCACTTGGTGACGAGCAGGCGGCCGGAGGTCACGCGGTCGCGGTAGGCGGCGATGGCGCGGGTGAGCACCTCGCGCCCCGTGCCCGCCAGCGTGGTCAGGCGCTCGCCGTTGTCCTCAAAGACCACCACCGGCTCTCCGTGCCACAGCGCCAGGTGGGTCGAAGGCACCCGATTGAAGCGCGGGGCCAGCGCCTCGCGCACCTCGCCGCCGAACAGGTTGGCCGGGTCGGTGGCGCTCAGCAGCAGCACCTCGTCGCCCGGCGCGGCGCGCAGCGCGTCCACCGCGCCGGGCAGCGCGAACTGCGCCCCGGCTAACCCCGTGACAAAATAGCCGCGCCGCACCTCGCCGCGCAACTCCAGCCGCTGCAAGGCGGAGTAGAGCAGCGCCCAATCCCACGCGCCCGACTCGCGCTCCAGGGCGTCGCGGGCCAGCACGCCATAGCGCGCCAGCAACATGCGCGCCTGGCGCTCGGCGCGGGCCTCCACGCTCAGCGGCGGGCCGAGCACCCCCGCGCGCTGCGTGAGCGACCAGCGCCCAACTGGGCCGCTTGGCGTTGGTGGCGCGCCCTGCGCCTTCGCCTCCAGTTGCGCCTGAATGCGCCGGCTGACGCGCTGCTTGGCAGCGCGGTAGCGGGCGGTTTGCGTCGCCAACCGCGACGGTTCACGGCGGTCGCCCAGGCGCGCGGCCAGGTCTTGCTCTAGGGCGCTCTGGGCGCGCGGGCGCGCCGGCTCGGGCGCGGCCTCGGCCAGCAGCAGGCGCAGCGCATCCAGCCCGTCGTTGGTCACGAGGCCGGCCAATGCCAGCTCGGTCAGCGGGGCAGTGAGCGCGGCGGGCTTCAGGCCCAGCCCGGCGGCCAGGTCGGCGCTGAACGACGCGCCCTCGCCCTTGAGGAAGTCGAACACGGCCCGCGCCTCGGGGCCGAGGCCGGCCTCGGCCTCGCCAAAGCCATCCAGGAACAAACTGCCCTCGCCGCGGAAGAATAGCCGCACCCGGCTGCGCTTGGGGTCGGAGCCGCTGCCCGCGCCGGTCCAGACCAGCGCGCCGCCCCCCAAAAGAAGGGCCAGCGCATCCAGCGCGGCCGGGTCGTAGTCGCTCAGGCGGGCGGGCAGCACCTCGCATTCCCAGACCGAGAGCGGCAGCGCCACGCCGCGCAGCTGCTCCAGCACCTGCCGCAGACCGTCCTCACCATGCAGGCGCGTGGCCGGGTGCAGGTGCTGCCAGCGCGCCAGGAAGTCGGCGTAGGCGTACAGCGACACCGGCTGCACCTCGTCGCGCAGCAGCGTGAGCGTCTGGCGGCGAATCTGGTCGAGCAAGTGGCCGTCGCACACCTCGTCCCAGAGCGGGTGCGCGAAGTGCCCGCCGACGATGGCGCGCGCGCGCTCGAACTGCGTGAGCGTCTCAGTCAGCCAGTCGGCGGGGAAGGGGTAGCGCGCGCGCACAGCGGCGGGTGTGACCGGCCCGGCCCAACGCAGGTAGCGGCGGAGGAGGCTGGCCGCCTCTTCGCCGGGGTGCTCGGCGCTGAAGGCGGTTCGGTACGCGGCGCGCAACTCGGCCGGCACCCAGCGCGGCTCGCCCGCCACGGTGATCTGGTGGGCGCGGCCCTGCTCGGTCAGCGTGGCGGCCCAGGCGTCGCCGTCGCCCACGCACACGGCGGCCAGCTCGTTGTTGGTCAGGTCGCCTAGCTCGCGCAGGGTGAAGAGCAGTTCCTCGGCCGTGCGCGCCTGGTAGCCGGTGGCGCGGTGCTGCGCGCGCGCCAGCACGGCCTCGATGGCCTCCGGCCGCAGCAGGCCGCTCAGGTCCGGCCCCTGCGCCTCGCCGCTCGGGCCGACCAGCGCCTCGGTGAGTGAAAGCGCCTGAATCTGCTGCTCGGCCTTGGGCTGATCCCACTCATATAGGAAGACGCTGGCGAAGTTGTAGAGCAGGGCCGAGGCTACTGGCGAGGGCACGGCGGTCTCAATGGCGGCCACCTGCACCGCGCCCGATTGGATGTTGTTCAGCAGTTGTTCCAGGTGCGGCAGATCAAAGACATCCTGCAAACAGTCGCGGTAGGTCTCGGCCACGATGGGGAAGTCTGGGAGGCGGCCGACCAGGGCGAGCAGGTCGCGGGCGCGCAAGCGCTGCAACCAGAAAGGCGTGCGCTTGCCGCCGCGCGCGCGCGGCAGCAGCAGGGCGCGGCCCGCGTTCTGCCGGAAGCGCGCGCCAAACACCGCCGACGTGGGCAGCTCCCCGCGCAGGCGCTGGGCGGCCTCGGCGGCCGACATGCGCCGCACCACCTCGGCGGGCGGCACGTGGCGCGTCGGCGGGAAGCGGAAAATAACCCCGTCGTCGTTGGTCTGCGCCTCGGGCTTCACGCCCAACTGCTCGCGGAAGGCGCTCAGCAGCGCCAGCGCCCACGCGCCGTTGACGCGCCCGCCGTAAGACGAGTGGATGATGACGTAATGGTCGCCTGCCAAATTCTGAAAAGTCTCGACCACCACCGTCTGGTCGGTGGCGATGACGCCCACCGCGTCGAGTTGGCGCTGCACATAGGCCACGAGGTTGCGGGCCGAGTTCTCGTCGAGCGCGAAGTCGCGCCGCAGCCAGGCCTCCACTTCGGCGGGCGGGGCGGCGCGCAGGCGATCCACCAGCGCGCGGCGGAAGCGGCCCAGGCGCTCGCCGAGCGCGTAGGGCCGGTAGGGATAGTCGCCGTTCCAGAACGGCATGCGCGGCATGGCCCCGGCCGCGTCGGCCACGATCACGCGGTCGTCCGATATCTCTTGCACGCGCCAGACGTTGCTGCCCAGCAGGAAGCTGTCGCCGGGGCGCGTCTCGAAGACAAACTCCTCATCCAGCTCGCCCACCCGAGTCTGGCCGTCGGCCAGGTAGACGCCGTAGGCGCCCGTGTCGGGGATGGTGCCGCCGTTGCTGATCGCCAGCAGGCGCGACCCCGGCAGGGCGGTCAGGCGGTCGGCCCCGCGGTCCCAGGCGATTTTGGGGCGCAGCGCGGACGTGGGCGCTTTGGCGGCGGCGGGTAGGTCGAAATACAACTCGCCGGTGAGCATGCCGAGCACGGCCTGGAAGGCCGCCAGCGGCAGGTGGCGATACGAGTACGCCTGCCGCACCCGCGCGTAGAGGGCGGCGGCCTGCCAGTCCTCCACCGCCACCATGGCGACGATCTGCTGGGCCAGCACGTCGAGCGGGTTCTCCGGCGCGGCCGTCGGCTCCACCTCGCCGTCTAACATGCCGCGCGCGATGGCGGCCGCCTCCAGCAAGTCTTCGCGGAAGGTGGCGTAGATGCGGCCGCGGCTGGTCTGGCCCACCAGGTGGCCCGAGCGGCCCACGCGCTGCAGGCCCTGTGCCACGCTCTTGGGCGATTGCAGCTGCACCACCAAATCCACCGCGCCAATGTCAATACCCAGCTCCAGCGAACTGGTGCCCACCAGCGCGGGTAAATGCCCAGCCTTCAGGTCCGCCTCCATGCCCCGGCGCGCCTCTTTCGACATGCTGCCGTGGTGGGCGCGGAACGGCCCTTCGGCCCCGATGGCGAACATGCCGGTGTCGCGCGCCAGCCCGCCGGGCGCGAGGATTTCCGGGCTGCCGGGCGGGTGCACCTCGGCCTGCTCGCCGCTGAACTGGGCGTTGAGGCGGTCGGCGGTGCGCTCGGCCAGGCGGCGGTTGTTGGCAAACACCAGCGTGGTGTGGTGGCGGCGGATGTCGTCCAGCACGCGCGGCACCACCAGCGGCCAGATGGTGTTGGCGGGCAGGTCGCGGAAATCCTCCACCACGGTGACGACTTGCAGGTCGAGCGCCTTGCGGTAGTGGGCGTTCACAATGGTCACCGGCCGCGGCTCACCCGCCTGGCCCTCAGCGGTGAGGGGCCGGCAGCCACCCAGGTAGCGCGCAGCCTCCTCCAGCGGGCGCACGGTGGCCGATAGGCCCAGCCGCTGCACGGGGCGCTCGGCCAAATGCTCCAGGCGCTCCAGGCTCAGCGCCAGGTGCGCGCCGCGCTTGTTGCCCACCAGCGTGTGAATCTCATCCACGATCACCGAACGCACCGTGCGGAACATCTCGCGGGCGCGCGCGCTGGTCAGGATCAAGTAGAGCGACTCGGGCGTGGTGATGAGGATGTGCGGCGGGTGCTTGAGCATCTGCGCGCGGGCCTGGGCGGGCGTGTCGCCGGTGCGCACCGCCACGCGCAGCGCGGGCAGCGGCGCACCCTGGCGCGCGGCGGCGGCGCGAATGCCGTCCAGCGGAGCGCTCAGGTTGCGCTCGATGTCGTTGTTGAGGGCCTTCAGCGGTGAGATGTAGAGCAGGCGCACGCCCTCTGGCAGCTTGTCGTCGGGACCGTAGGCGCTCAGTTCGCGGTAGAGCGCATCTATGCCCCACAAGAAGGCAGTGAGCGTCTTGCCCGAGCCGGTCGGCGCAAGGATGAGCGTGTGCTCCCCGCGCTGGATGACGGGCCAGCCCTCGGCCTGGGGCGGGGTGGGAGCTCCAAAGGTAGCACTGAACCACGCGCGCACGGGCGGCGAGAAGGCGCTGAGGGGCGAGGGCGGCTGGGGCGCGGCGGACATGGCGGACGAGCTTTAGAAATTTTGTTCCAGTGTCATCAGGGAGTTTATCCCAGGATGGCGAATTTGACCATGCGCATTGTGGCTAGGGTTGGGCGCGGCGGCGCGCCAGCCATTCCAGCGCCAGCGGCAGCCAGGTGGCGGCGTGCGGGTCGAGCAGGCGGCCGTCCACCTCGGTCACGGCGTCGCCTAGCGCCAGGCCGTGCGGGCCGTTGCCATAGACGTGCAGCTCGAACGGCACCCGCTGCGTGTCCAGCGCGCTGGCGAAGCGCAGCGCGTTGAGCGCCGGCACGATTGGGTCGTCGGCGGTGTGCCACAGGAACGTGGGCGGCGTGGCGGGCGAGACGTGCCGGTCGAGCGCGTAGGCCTCCAGGCTTGCTTGCGCGGGCGTGTAGCTGCCCAGCACCTTGTTGAGCATCCGCTGGCGGTTGGTCACCGGCTGGCCCGCTTCGTTCAGGCCGTCGGGGTGGCTGACAATCAGCAGCAGGTCAATCAGCGCGTAGCACAGCAGCAGCGCGTTGGGCCTGATCTCTTCCGGCGTCGCGCCCAGCGGCTCATAGATGAAGGGTTTGTCCCAGAACACGCCCAGCGCCGCGCACAGGTGTCCGCCCGCCGAGAAGCCGCACACGGCGATCTGGTCGGGGTCCACCTGCCACTCGGCAGCGTGTGCGCGCACGGCCCGCACCGCCAGCGCCAGGTCGTGCATGGGCGCAGGGAACAGGGTCTGCACGGCGTAGCGCAGCACGAAAGCGTGATAGCCCTGGGCGGCGAAACGCAGCGCGATCGGCTCCCCCTCGCGGTCGCTCAGACCCATATAGCCGCCGCCGGGGCAGACGATGACGGCCGGGCGGCGGCGGTTGACCTGAAACTCCTGCGAGTTGTGCAGCAGATAGGCGTCGAGCGTAACACTTGCACCAGATGCAAGTGCCGGTGTCGCCGGGTTGTCGGGGCGCAGTTGCAGGCGGTGCAGGCGCATGGCGGGCCTTTCAGGCAGGCGGCGGGTGAGGCCGCTATCATACCGTATCCGCCGCCGCCGAACCGCTCAGCGTTGCCCGGCGCTAGCAGCGAAAACGCCCGCGGCCAGCCAGGTGACTGGGCCGCGGGTGTTCTTGCTGGGGCGTGTCAGACGGGCCGCCGGGAGCTTAGAGATCCCCCGCCGGTGTCGCGGTCGGTGCGGCCTGGTCGGGGCCAGGGCCAAAGCCGCCAAAACCACCCGGGCCGCCATGCCCGCCGCCGCGCCCGCCGAATCCAAAGCCGGGGCCGCCGTTGCTGCCGCCCCAGAAGCCCTTGTCTAGGCCCTCCAAGAGCCAGTCGGCCTTCTCGCGCGTCAGTGCGCCGTCAGTCACGGCCTGCTCGATGGCGTCGCGCTGAGCCTGCGCGCAGGCGGCGTCAATCGCGGCCAGCACCTCAGCCACATCCACGCCGGCCTTGTCAGCCTGGTCGGCCAGCGACTCGCCCGCCCGCAGTTGCGTGGTGAGCTCGTCGCTGGTAATGCCCAGCGCGCCCGCGGCGGCCTCCAGCCCGGCCGGGCCGCAGAAGCCGCCGCGCCCGCCGTGGGCGTCGAGCGCGGTAACTGCCTGCACCGCGGCCAAGTTCGCCGTGGCGCCTGCCGCCGCCGGTTGGACGAAGACCAATGCGCCCAGGCCCAACAGGGCGGCCGCGCCCGCCGTTGCCACCATCCCAACTATCTTACCAATGCGAACCATGTGTTGCCTCCAGATCGCTAGCCGGCCAGGGCCGGTTCCGAAAGTGTGCGCAGCATAGTGGGCGCTCATTCAGAATTTGCGTAGGGCGGATGAGAGGCGCTTAAAAACCTCGTGACAGATTCGCGGCTGAACACGCGGGCTGATTCATTGCACGCTCACCCGCCGCACACACTTGGGTTACACCGGGCGGCGCGCTAAATAACAACCCGGCCAATCGGGGCGATTGGCCGGGTTGACTGGGCACGCGGGCCGGCGGCGGGCTTACTCGGGCTGCACCTCCGGTGCGCGCACCCACCACAGGCGGCCGTTAATGGCTTGCGGCAGCACGCGCAGCAGGTCGCCCTGGCGCTCGAACACATCCATGGCGTTCTGCCGAAAGACCGGCGGCGAGAGCGGCCGGCCGTCGCGCTGGAGCATCTGAATGGGCGCGGGCGGGCTGGCCAGGCGGCGCGCCGGGTTCTGCACGCCCTCCGGCCAGGCCTCCCACCAGCGGTCGCCGGCCGGCTGGGGGCCGGGTGCGCGCCCGAGCGGTGGCGCGGGCGGGCGCGCGCCCACCAGCCCCGGGAGGAGGTTTAGTTGGCCCTGCTCGTCGCGCCACGCTTCGAAAGCAAAGCCTGGGAAGCTGGCCGAGACCACGAACGCAAAGGCCGCCGCCACCGGCAGCCGCCGCAGTTGGGTGACGAACCGAATATACTGCTTGGCGATCATGGCCGGGTCTTCGTTGGGCTGCTGCTTCACGTTGGCGTACTCGGTCACATACAATTTCTGGCCGGGGAACCGGCCCGCGGTGCGACCGATCTCGGCCAGCGCGGCGTCTAGTTCGGCGTCGTTCTGCCAATAGGCGTGCACGCCAATCCAATCGGCGGTGGCCGGGGCGCGCCCGGCCTGCTGCAAAAACACGCCGGCGTCGGCGCGTGTGCCGGGCAGGGTGCCGCCCGGCGAGAGGCCCGGCCAGCCCCACAGCGCTTCGGGGAAGCGGGCGTTCAGCAACGCCACCGTGGCGGTGAACCACTCGCCGAAGGCCGCGCCGTTGGGCCACGAACCGCCCTGGCCGGGCGTGCCTAGCCCTTCCTCCACCAGGTTAGGCTCATTGTGCACCTCGAACAGCGTGATCCCCTTGGCGACGAACGGCGCCAGGTCGCCGCTCATGGCATCGGCAAACTGTTGCGGCGTGATCGTGCGGTTGCGAAAGTCCATGAAGCAGCGCACCATGATCGGCATGTGCTCGCCGATGGAGCGCAGCCGGTCCACGTCTTCGGGCGCGGCCGTAGACATGAGTTTGACGGCCTCGATGCGCGCGCTCTGCACGACCTGAAAGTCGGGCGGCTGCATCCGGCCGTCGGCGCGGCCATGCAGCCCAAAGAGCGCCTGGCCCTGGGTGGGCGGTGGCGGAGGCGGCGGGGGCGGTGGGGGCGGCGTGCGCCGCCCTCGCGGGCCGCCCCCACCGCGCGGCCGGGCGGGCGCGGGCAGGCCCTGCAGCAGGTGGTCGAGCGTCAGCGTGGGGTGCAGCCGGTCCAGCAGGGTGCGGCGCGGCATCCCCGCCAGGGCGCCGCCGTCGGTGAACTGGTGCAGCGTGTACTCGCGCGCTTGGTGCAGCCATCCCGCGGGCACATCCAGGTTGGGGTAGCCCGCGAACCAGGCCGGGCGGTGCAGCCATTGGCCTTGCTCGCTCAGCGTGAAGTGCGGGGCCAAATACCAGTTGCCGCTGTAAATGCCGGCGATGCGCCCATAAGTGGCGTCCACCGCGGTCAGGAAGCCGTTCAGCCCGGCGAAGGTGGTGTTGCCGCGCTCCACGTCTACGAACACGCCCAGCGGCGGCGTGACGCCGCACACGCTGCGCATGAGATCGAGCTGGGCCTGCGCCGAGCGGTCGGGGTCGAAGGCGTGGTAAACGCCCCAGGGCAGCCCCACGCGCTCCAGCCCGGCCCGGTAGCGGTCGAAGCACGGGTCTTTGGTGAGGATGATACTGGTGCGGATGATGATGCCGGCAATGCCCGAGGCGGCGATGGCGTCAAAGTTCAGATCCACCACCCACTTATTGGGGTTGTACTTGTCCGCCGCGCTGTTAGGATCGCCGATAAAATTGCTCTGATACATAGACCAGTCGGAGAGTGTGATGGTCATGGCCTTTGCTCCAGCAGGGCGTAGCCGATTGAATGAGCCGCCAGCCGGCGCGGGGCGCGCGGCGGGGGCAGGCAGCGCAGTTGGCGGGCGGGGAAGTTAGCCCGCCCACCACAAGCGGGGAAGGGCCTTTCGGGGGCGCGCCAAAAAACC
Source organism: Anaerolineales bacterium (assembly GCA_020850595.1). Classification (GTDB taxonomy): domain Bacteria; phylum Chloroflexota; class Anaerolineae; order Anaerolineales; family UBA6663; genus JADZEK01. The sequence continues at coordinate 46,097 of JADZEK010000172.1, read as the reverse complement.
GGAGCAAATCAGTCTGATTTTACCCCCATTCCGTTTCGGGGCGTTGGCCTTAGAATTGACGCTCATTGGGCGCTTAAGCCAGCCTAATCCGGTCTAAACCATTTCTGAATAACCTGCTTCTACCCTGCCGTAGCCGGCCGCCGATGGTCGGCCTGACTGGTTGAGGCAGCGCTATCTCACGAACCCACAAGGAGAATGACGATGAAGCGGAACTGGTTGATTGGCGGTGTGGTGGCGGCGATAGTTCTCGTCGGCGTAGCCGCCCTCGCCCTGTATAACTATGTGCTTGGCCCAACCCTGGCGGCTTCCGGCCCGCTCACGGCCATCCCGGTCGTGGTGGCCACCAAGACGCCGACCCCGGCCGGCGCGGCCACTTCCGTGCCCCAGGCTACGCCGTCGGCCGCCGACCCACAGGCCACCGCCGCCCTCGAGGCGACCGAAGCCTCAGCGCCGAACGACGGCACGCTCATCTTCACCATTGACCAGAGCCGGTCAGAGGTGCGTTTCATCTTGAGCGAGGTGCTCAGCGGCAACCCGACCACGGTGGTGGGCGCCTCCAACCAGGTGGCCGGGCAGATCGCCGTGAACCCCAGCGACCTGAGCACCGCGCAGGTGGGCGTCATTCAGGTGAATGCGCGCACGCTGGAGACCGACCGTTCGCAGCGCAACAACGCCATTCGCAACCGCATCCTACACACCGACACCTACGAGTTCATCACCTTCACCCCCACCGAGGTGCGTGGGCTGAGCGGCGCCGCCAATCCCGGCGACAGCTTTACCTTCCAAATCGCGGGGGACCTGACCATTCAGGCTGTGACCCAGCCGGTGGTGTTTGAGGTGACGGTCACGGCCGATTCGGCCACGCAGATTTCGGGCAGCGCCACCACGACCGTGTTGCGCTCTGACTACGGCTTGCAAATCCCGAGCGTGCCGCAGGTGGCCGACGTGAGCGAAGAAGTGACGTTGGAGATTGACTTCGTGGCGGCGCCGGCCTCGTAATGCGCCGGGCCGGCCCGGCTGAGCAAACCGGGCGAGGCTAAAGAATGGACATGGCGAAAACGATCTTAGTAGTGGATGACAAGGTCAATATGCGCCAACTGCTGCGTGATCACTTTGTAGCGCAGGGCTTTACCGTGCTCACTAGCGCCAACGGGCGCGAGGCGCTGCAAGCCGTCACTCACACCCGGCCAGACCTGATCTTGCTCGACGTGATGATGCCGGAGATGGATGGCTACGCCTTCCTGCAGCACTACCGCGCCGAGCAGAACGCGCCGGTCATCATCATCACCGCCCGCGACGAAGAGTCAGAGGCGGTGTTGGGGCTGGAGCTGGGCGCGGACGACTACGTCATCAAGCCGTTCCGCATGCGCGAGTTGGGGGCGCGGGTGAAGGCGGTGCTGCGCCGCAGCGACACCGCCCCGGCCGGCCACGGCCCGCTGCGCGTGGGCGATATCGCGCTGGATGAAGCCACGCACACCGTCAGCGTGCGCGGCGCGCCTGTGAGCCTGACGCCCACTGAGTTTAACCTGCTGGCGGTGCTGCTGCGCGCCCCCGGCCAGGTGTTCACCCGTGAGCAGTTGGCCGACCGGCTCACCGCAGACGGCTACTCCGGGCTGGAACGCACGCTGAACGTGCACATCCGCAACCTGCGCGCCAAGATCGAGCCGAACCCCGAGGCTCCCCAGTACATTGAAACCGTGTTCGGCGTGGGCTACCGCCTGGCGCGGCCGGAGGCTTAGGCCGTGCGCGCGCGCCTGCCGCCGCCGCACTCGCTGGGCGTCAAGCTGACGCTGGCCTTTCTCGCCGTCGCGCTGACGGTGGCCGGGTTGGTGGCGCTCTTCCTGCGCCTGACCAACGCCAACCAGCTCGACCGGCTGATCATCGAGCAGCAGCGTCGCGAGTTGCACAGCGCCCTGGTGGATTACTACACCGCCAACGGCTCGTGGGCCGGCGTGTACGCGGCGCTCTTTCAGCGCGGCGGCCCGCCCGCCACCCAGTCTGTCAACGATCACAACAACTGGAACGCTGGCCCGCATCCTGGCTACGGCGGCGGCCACAACCGGTGGGGCCTGTTCGCGCTGGTGAATGCCGCGGGCGTGGTCATCAGCCCGCTGTACCCCGCCTTCCCGCCGGGCGCGGTGGTAGCCGCGCGCGCGCTGGCGAGCGGCGAGGCAGTGGAAGTAAACGGTCAGGTGGTTGGCACGATCCTCACGGCCGGTTTGCCGCCGGGCCTCACGCCGGAAGAGAGTGCCTACCTGGAGCGCACCAACACCGCCCTGCTGCTGGCCGGGCTGGGCGCGGTGGCGGTGGCTCTCATCGTCGGCCTCCTGCTGGCGCGCACCCTCACCCGTCCGCTGCAAGCGCTCACCCAAGCGGCCGACCGCATGGCCGGCGGCGACCTGGAGCAGGAAGTGACCGTGCGCGGCAACGATGAGATCGGCGCGCTGGCGGCCGCCTTTAACCAGATGAGCCGCGCGGTGGCGCGCGCCAATAAGGCCCGCCGCCAGATGACGGCCGATGTGGCCCACGAACTGCGCACGCCGCTGACGGTGGTGGGCGGCTACATCGAGTCTATGCGCGACGGCGTGGTGGCCCCCACCCCCGAACGCCTGAGCGTGATCTACGCCGAGGTCGAGCACCTCCAGCACCTGGTCGGCGATCTGCGCACCCTCAGCCAGGCCGACGCGGGCGAGCTAAAGCTAAACCGCCAGCCGGTGGCCCCTGAAGACTTGCTGCATCAGGCGGTGACGGCCTTTGAGCATCAGGCCGAGCAGCAGGGGGTGCGGCTGGCCGTGGAGGGCGCGCCCGCCGCCCCCGCCGTGGACGTGGACGAAGTGCGCCTGACGCAGGTGCTGAGCAACCTGGTGAGCAATGCGCTGCGCTACACACCCCACGGAGGCCACGTGACCCTCAAGGCCGAGCCGGCCGGCAGCCAGGTGACGCTGACCGTGGCCGACACCGGCCCCGGCATCGCCCCCGCGCACCTGCCCTTCATTTTCAACCGCTTCTATCGCGCCGACATGGCTCGCACCGGCGAAGGCGGCGAGAGCGGGCTGGGCCTGGCGATTGTGAAGGCGCTGGTGGAGGCTCACGGCGGCACCATCGAGGCCCACTCCGACCTGGGGCGCGGCACCACCTTTGCCATTCGGCTGGCGGCCTGCCGGCCCAGCGGCGCGGCCTAGCGTTGCAGCAATCGCTCTAATCCGCTCGCCACGGCTATCTTGACTTTGGACAGTTGCCCGCTAAACAGCCATGCCTCCCACACCATTAACGGGCCAACGGTCGAGTTCAGCACGCCGGCCGGGCGCGGATTAGAAAACGCCTACGCCCTAACCCCCGCCCCGCGCCCGCTGCCCCAGCAGCCGCCTCCTTCCATCGTATCGGCAATCGCTCTAGACAGCGCTCGGCGAGGCAGTTATACTCTGCCGAACAGGAGTTCGCCGGTCACGGCGCAGGCGGCCGTGACTTTTTGTTTGTCTGGAAAGCAGCATGAGCATTGAACCCACCGCGGCCCCCGCGGCGGCGGCCGCGCAGGCGCTCGTAGAGCAGATTGCCCGGCGCCGCACCTTCGCCATCATCTCGCACCCCGACGCGGGCAAGACCACGCTGACCGAAAAGCTGCTGCTCTACGGCAACGCCATTCACCTGGCGGGCAGCGTGCGCGCCCGCCGCCAGCAGCGCCACGCCACCTCCGACTGGATGGCCATTGAGCGCGAGCGCGGCATCTCCATCACCTCCACCGTGCTGCAATTTCCCTACCGTGAGCATGTCTTCAACCTGCTCGACACGCCCGGCCACGAGGATTTCTCCGAAGACACCTACCGCACCCTGGCCGCCGTAGACAGCGCCGTGATGGTGCTCGACGGCGCGAAGGGCATCGAGGCGCAGACCCGCAAGCTGTTCGAGGTCTGCCGCAAGCGCGGCATCCCCATCTTTACCTTCATCAACAAGTTCGACCGGCCCGCCCGCGACCCGCTGGAACTGCTGGACGAACTGGAACAAATCCTGGGCATGCAGCCGGCCCCGATGAACTGGCCCATCGGCGACGGGCTGGGCTTCCGCGGCGTCTACGACCGCCTGGCCCACGGCGTGTATCTCTACGACCGCACGGTGCGCAACGAGACCATCGCGCCGGAGACCTTCATGGCCGGGGATGACCCGGCCCTCAGCGACCATTTAGACGAAGCTGCCCTGACCCGCCTGCGTAACGAGGTAGACCTGCTCGACGGCCTGAACATCCACTTCGACCACGAGTTGGTGCTGGGCGCGCAGCAGACGCCCGTGTTCTTTGGCAGCGCGCTCACCAACTTCGGCGTGCGGCTGTTCCTCGACGGCTTCTTAGCCTACGGCCCCGCGCCACTTCCGTACCCTACCGACGCCGGCCCCATTGCGCCGGAGCAGCCCAGCTTCGCGGGCTTCGTGTTCAAGATTCAGGCCAACATGAACCCCAACCACCGTGACAGCGTGGCCTTTCTGCGCATCTGCTCTGGTCGCTTCGAGCGCGACATGACGGTCTATCACGCCCAGGGCGAGCGGACGCTGCGTCTGCCGCGCCCCTACCGCTTCTTCGCCAACGAGCGCGAGGTGATCGAGGAAGCCTACCCCGGCGACATCATCGGCCTGCCGGCGGGCGGGCAGTTCGCCATCGGCGACACGCTGGCCCAGGAGCGCGGCTTCAAGTTCGCGCCCATCCCGCGCTTCCAGCCTGAGCACTTCGCCACGCTGCGCAACACCGATATCGGCAAGCAGAAGCAGTTCCTCAAGGGCCTGAGCCAGTTGGAAACCGAAGGCGCGATGCAGGTGCTCTACGAGGTGGACGCCGGGCAGCGCCACCCGATCTTGGCGGTGGTCGGCCGCTTGCAGTTCGACGTGGTGCAGGCGCGGCTGGAGCAGGAGTACGGCGTGAACGCCGTGGTCGAGCCGCTCACCTACAAGGTCGCGCGTTGGATCGAAGGCCCGCCCGAGGCCCTTGAGCGACTGCCCTGGGGCCACGGCCTGCTGCGCACCCGCGACCTCGCCGGCTGCCTGGTCGCGCTCTTCCGCTCGCCCTTCGACTTGAATTACTGCCTGGAGAAGTTCCCCGAAGTCCAATACCTGCAATCGGTGGCGTAAGCGCCGCCGGCCGCGGCGCTGCCTCGCGTAGAGGCGCAACCCGTTGCGCCCAGCGCCTACTACTTCCGGCATATACGCCCGCAACTCGGCCCGGCTCCCGTAGGGCCGTTCGTAAACGCAACGCTCTTTGTTGCGCCGAACCGCCGCCGCCTACTACTTCCGGCATATACGCCCGCAACTCGGCCCGGACCCGGTCAGGGGCGTAGCGCAAGCCGAGCGCTCTTTGCTCGGCCGACGCCCCGGGCCGGCTATCAAAATGGCGGTTGTTTCTGAGCCACCCGCCTCAATCGGATGGTCGTGTCGTGGCTTTGTGGCGGGTGACGCGCAGCGTCTCGCCCAGCGCTCTCCCCGATTGGCCCCGCGCGCCAAGTGCCTCGCCTTACTCCGCCGCGAGCCGCAGGCGCATGGTCGTGCCCATGCCCGGCGCGCTCTGCGCCGTCAGCTCGCCGCCGTGCGCCGCCGCCAGGTTCTTCGCAATCGCCAGCCCCAGCCCCGTCCCCGGCGAGTCCGGCGACTTGTAAAAGCGGTCAAAGATATGCGCCAGGCGCTCCGGCGCGATACCCGCGCCGGTGTCGGCCACCTCCAGCACCAGCGCCGCCTCGCCGCCGCCCGCGCTCGCCGCCTCAACCCGCCCGCGCAGCGTCACCGTGCCCCCGCCCGGCGTGTAGCGCAGCGCGTTCGCCACCAGGTTGCTCAAAACTTCGCGCAGACGTAGCGGATCCACGTTGGCGAGTGGCAGGTCGTCCGCCACGGCCAGCGTCAGAGTCACGCCCTGCGTGGCTGCCTGCGGCCTAAAGGCCGCCAGCGTCTCGCCGGCCAGCACACCCAGATCGGTCGGCTCACGGTGCAGCGCCAGCGTGCCGCTCTCGGCTTGCGCCAGCGTGCGCAGGTCGTCAATCAGCCGCCCCAGCACGCGCGTCTCGTCGAGCACCGGAGCCAGGTGTGCGGCGTCGGCCGGGTAAACGCCGTCCAGCAGGCCCTCCAAGTTGCCCTGGATCACCGTCAGCGGCGTGCGCAGTTCGTGGGTCACGTCGGCCAGCAGCGAGCGGCGATGGGTTTCATTGGCTTGCAGCCGTTCGGCCATGGTGTTGAAGGCGCGGGCCAGGCGGCGGTTTTCGTGGGGGCCGCGCTCGGGCACGCGCACCGCCAGGTCGCCGTCGGCCACGCGCGACACCGCGTCGAGGAAATCATCCACCGGGTCGGTCACGCGCCGCAGCCCGCGCAGCATCAGCGCCGCGCCGAACACGAGGAACAGCACCACCGCCACCGGCGCGAGGCGCGCGAGGGGCATCAGGCCGTGCGGCATATGCAGGCCGTTGAACGAGGCGGTGGCGAGCCAGAAGGCCAGCGTGCAGCCGCCGACGGTGAAGACGAACACCAGCAGCAGGAAGAGCGCGCCGCGCCGCATGAAGCGCCGGCGGTAGTCGCGCCCCAGGCGCCCGCCTGGTCCACGGCGCGGCGGCCACGGTTCGCCCTCCGGCCACCAGGGCGGGCGCTGGTGACGCCAGGGCGGGAAGAAGGGCGGGGGGGCGTCGCGTTCCGCCGCGGGGCCGGGGGGCGGGGCGGCTGGGTCAGTCATCGGCGAACTTATAGCCCAGGCCGTACACCGTCAGCAAATAGCGCGGCTCACGCGGGTCCGGTTCCAGCTTGCGGCGCAGATTCTTGATGTGCGTGTCAATCGCGCGTTCGTAGCTCTCCACCGCCACGCCGCGCACCGCATCGAGCAGTTGGGCGCGGCTGAACACCCGCCCCGGTTCGCGGGCCAGCGTTGCCAGTAGCGCGAATTCGGTGGCGGTCAGGTCCAGGCGGTCGTCACCGCGTTTGACGCTCAGGCGGGTGGGGTCGAGCGTCAGGTCGGCGGCGCGGATGACGGCGTTGGGCGCGGCCGGCGCGGCGTGGTCGGCGCGGCGCAGCACCGCGCGCACGCGCGCTACCAGTTCTTTGGGGCTGAAGGGCTTCACCATGTAGTCGTCGGCCCCTAGCGCCAGCCCCACCAGCTTGTCGGACTCTTCGCCGCGAGCGGTGAGCATGATGATGGGCACGTTGCTGTCTTGCCGCAGGCGGCGGGCCACGTCCAGTCCGTCGAGCTTGGGCAAGCCCAGGTCGAGCACCACCAGGTCGGGCGGGCCGGCGCGAAAAGCGGCTAGCGCGGCCGGGCCGTCGGGGGCGGTGTCCACCGCAAAGCCGGCGTGCACCAGATAGTCGCGCGCCAGCTGCGTGATGCGGGGTTCGTCGTCTACCACCAGGATGGTCGCCATACGCGGGTCAGCGCGAGACAGGGCGGGCCGGCGCGCGCGCCGGCCCGCTGCTGGCGGACGAACAGGCTCAGACTACTGGCCGGGCTGCGCCGGCGGCTCCGCGGGCGGGGGCGGCGGGGCCGCTTGCCCGTGCGCGCGGCGGTGCCATTCCTCAAAGCCCGGGGGCACGGCGTGCTCGCCCCAGTTCATGCCCGGCCCGCCGCCCCACGGGCCGTTACCGCGCCGGCCCCAACCCCAGTGGCGCGGGCCGAAGGTAAAGCGCAGCAGGGCGAATAGCAGCAGCAGACCGAACAGCGGGAACAGGCACTGCAAGAAGCCAAAGCCGCCGCCCCAGCCCCAGCCCATGTGGCCGCGCCCGCCGAACATCATCGGGCCGCTGTGCCACCACATCATCGGGCCGGCGCCGTCGGGCGCTACCACCTGCCCGCTGGCCGCCAGGCCCTGCATCATCCCGGCGCGGAAGGCCATCGCCCCCACGCCCACCGCCCCCGCCGCCAACACCAGAAAAATCAGCACCCCAATCACAATCCGCCTGGTCATGTTGCTCTCCTTTTAGCCGCAGACCACTCACCTATGACCAGGAGTATGCCGGTGGATTGTGGGGCAATTATGAAGGAGTGGTGGAAGGAATGGCGGGGTTGGCCGTGGCCGCCTCGGTGACGCCCCGCGCCACGCGCAGGGCGTAGTCGGCCACGGCGCCGGGGATGTCAATGCCGGTGGCCGGGGCCGAGGCGTGAAACTCCATCGTGTGGTTGACTTCGTTGACCAAGAAGCCGCGCTGCGGGTCTTCGAGCAGGTCAATCGCCAGCACGCCGCCGCCCACCGCCCGCGCCGCCGCCCGGCACAGCGCATTCAGCTCCGGCGTCACCGGGCAGTTGGTACCCGCCCCGCCGCGCGCGGTGTTGGTGATCCAGTGCTTGCTCGAGCGGTAGCTGGCGGCGATGGTCTCGTCGCCCACGACGTAAGCGCGGATATCACGCCCCGGTTTGCGGATGTATTCCTGCAAGTAGTAAATCTGGTGGTAATAGCTGCCCAGCACCTCGCGGTGCTCCAGCAGGCCCTCGGCCGCCTCGCGGTCGTTGATCTTGGTGACCAGCCGCCCCCACGAGCCGATGACGGGCTTGAGCACCACCGGGTAGCCCATCTCCTCGATAGCCTTGAGCGCGGCCTCCGGCGTGAAGGCCACGCGCACGTTGGGCTGGGGCACGCCCGCCGCTTGCAGCGCGGCCGAGGTGAGCAGCTTGTCGCCGCAGGTGGCGGCCACGGCGGCGCTGTTGATGGTGGGCACGCCGAAGCGGTTGAGGATTTGCAGCGCGTACAGCCCGCGGCCAAACGAGATGCTGCGCTCCAGCACCACCGCGTACTGCCGCCAGTGGTCGGGCTGATCGAGGTTGAAGATCAACTCACGGTCGTCCAGCCGGTCATAAGCCGCGCCGCGCTTCTCGAACGCCTCAAACAGCCACTTTTCCTCCACGCGCACGCGGGAGAGTAAGATGCCGATTTTTTGCACAGTAATCTGGACTCCTGAGCCAATTCTAACCCGGTTTGGCGGGCGGCGCGGGGCGGCAGGCCTACGGAGACTTTTGCCACGAATGCGCACGAATTGGGGCGAATGAACACGAATGAAAATCGAGCGGACGGCGCCGGCTCCCTGCGCCGTCCGCTGCGGTTGACCTTCCTCTTTCCTTTCCCTCTGTCTTACTTAATCCCCAAACTTAATCCCCTGCGCCAGCGGCAGGTCGCGGCTCCAGTTGATGACGTTGGACTGGCGGCGCATGTAGCCCTTCCAGGCGTCCGAGCCGCTTTCGCGCCCGCCGCCGGTCTCCTTCTCGCCGCCGAACCCCAGGCCGATTTCCGCGCCGCTGGTGCCGACGTTGATGTTCGCCATGCCGCAGTCGCTGCCCGTGGCCGACAGGAAGCGCTCGGCCGACAGCAGGCTGGTGGTGAACATGCCGCTCGACAGCCCCTGCGGCACGCCGTTGTGCAGGGCAATGGCCTCGTCCAGGGTCTCGTATTCCAGCACGTACAAAATCGGCGCGAAGGTCTCCTCGCACACCAGCGGCGTCTGGTGGGGCATGGTCACGATGGTCGGTTCGACAAAGCACGGCCCCAGGTCTGGCTGGCGCTGCCCGCCCACGAACACCTGCCCGCCCTCGGCCTCCACGCGCGCCAGGGCGGTGAACATGTCGTCCACCGCCTCGGCGTTCACCAACGGCCCCATCAGCACGCCCGCCGCGAGCGGGTTGCCGATCGTCACCTGGCTGTAGGCGCGCTGCAACCGCGAGAGCAGCTCGCCCGCCACGCTCTTGTGCACGATGATGCGGCGCGTGGTGGTGCAGCGCTGCCCGGCCGTGCCTACCGCCGCGAACAAGATCGCGCGCGTCGCCAGCGCTAAGTCGGCGTCTTCGGTGACGATGATGGCGTTGTTGCCGCCCAGTTCCAAGATCGTGCGCCCCAGGCGCTCGGCCACCGTGGCGGCTACATGCCGGCCCATGCTCACCGAGCCGGTGAACGACACCAGCGGCACGCGGCGGTCGTTGAGCAGGCGCTCGCCCACCTCGCGCCCCGAGCCGACCAGCAGGTTAAACACCCCGCTCAGCCCGTGATCGCTCATCACCCGGTTGCACAGGTGCTGCACCGCCACGCCGCACAGCGGCACGGCCGAGGCGGGCTTCCAGACCATCGTGTCGCCGCACACCGCAGCGATGGCGCTGTTCCAGCTCCACACGGCGGTGGGGAAGTTGAAGGCCGTGATAATGCCGACCACGCCCAAGGGGTGCCACTGCTCGTACATGCGGTGGCCGGGGCGCTCGCTGGGCGTGGTGACGCCGTAGAGTTGGCGCGACAGCCCCACGGCGAAGTCGCAGATATCAATCATCTCCTGCACCTCGCCCGCGCCCTCCGGCCGAATCTTGCCCATCTCGGCGCTCACCAGCTCGCCCAGCGGCTCCTGATACTCGCGCAGCAGGTTACCCAGGTCGCGCACCACCGCCCCGCGCTTGGGGGCGGGCAGCGTCTGCCAGGCGCGGAAGGCCGCGGCCGCGCCGGCCACGACCGTCTCATAGCTCGCGGCGGTGGCCTGCACCACCGTGGCGATGGCCTCGCCCGTGGCCGGGTTATATGAGACCAGCGGCTTGCCCGCCGGGTCGCTGATCCAGCCGTCGGCGCCGGTGCACGCGCCTGCGTTCGTGGCGTTCAGGTTGAGTTTTTCTAGCAGCGCTTGCATACGGAAGCTCCTTCGGGGGTAACGTGGCAGAGCTATTATAAAGGGACGGGTGGTAGAGGGGGATTATTGCCACGAATGAGCACGAATTTTGACGAATGAGCACGAATGGGATGAATCGATCCCCGCCACAGCGCACCGTCTCCACCTTCCCCAATTCGTGAACATTCGTTCCCACATTCGTGATAATTCGTGGCAAATGTCCCCCTGTCCGCTTCCCGCTAGGGCGTATCTAGCCCCGAACCCTTCCCCCTCCCCGCTTCGTGCTCATTCGTTCCCTCATTCGTGATAATTCGTGGCAAAAGTCCCCCTGTCCGCCTCCAGTGTTATGATTAGCCCCAAACCGTAGGCCACCTCACCCAGGACACCGAGCATGGATTTTTCCCTCAGCGACGAGCACCGCATGGTGCAGCAGATGGTGCGTGACTATTGCGAGAAAGAGGTCGTACCGATTATCAAAGAAGCCGACCGCACGCAGACCATGCACCCCAGCATCCTGCCGCGCCTGGGCGCGCTGGGCATCCTGGGCATCTGCCTGCCGGAGCGTTACGGCGGGCAGGGCTTTGACTACCTCAGCCTGGGCCTGGTGTGCGAGGAGCTGGAAGCCTGCGACACCAGCCTGCGCGTGGTTATGTCGGTGCACATGGGCTTGAACAGCCTGGCGATCCTGCAATGGGGGAACGAGGACCAGAAGCAGCGCTTCCTGACGCCCCAAGCCAAGGGTGAAAAGTACGCCATGTTCGGCCTGACTGAGCCGGGCGTGGGCAGCGACGTGGCGAACATGGCCTCCACCGCCCGCCGCGACGGTGACGACTACCTCGTCAACGGCGAGAAGATGTGGATCAGCCTGGCGACCAAGGCCCACCACATCCTATGGGTGGCGCGCACCAACCCGGAGCGCCCCAACCCGCACGACCAGCTTTCGGCGTTCCTGATAGAGACCGACAGCCCCGGCGTCACGCGCGGCGACATCCACGGCAAGCTCGGCGTGCGCGCCGGGTCCACCGGCTGGGTCAACTGCGCCGACGTGCGCGTGCCCGCCGCCAACCGCCTGGGCGAGGAGGGCGAGGGCTTCAAGATCGCCATGAGCTGCCTCGACAACGGCCGCTACACCGTCGGCTCGGGCGCGGTCGGCCTCATCCGCGCCTCGCTGGAGGCCAGCGTGCGCTACGCCAACAGCCGCAAGGCCTTTGGCCGCGAGATCGGCAAGCACCAACTGGTGCAGCAAAAGATCGCCCGCATGGTGCGCGACTATGAGATGGGCCGCTTGCTCTACCTGCGCGCCGGGTGGCTCAAGAACCAGGGTAAACGCAACACCAAGGAGACCTCGCTCTGCAAGTGGTTCGCCACCGACGCCTCCTTCGAGGCCGCCAACGAGGCCATCCAGATCCACGGCGCGTACGGCTACAGTGATGAGTACGACGTGGAGCGCTACCTGCGCAACAGCCGCGGCGCCATCATCTACGAGGGCACCAGCGAAATCCACCAGCTCATGCAGGCCGGCTACGCCCTCGGCTACCGCGAAGACGGCGACCTGCGCTGCGAACTGCCCGCCTACGACGAGGCGGTCTGGCGCGGGTAGGCAGATGGCTGCTGGTGGATGACTGATGGTAGCTGTCTGACAAGCACCTGTGGTGGTGCCGGTGTGGCTGATTGGGGCGGCGCGCCGAGCGCCGCCCTTTTATTTGCCCGCCGTGGGCGTGGCTCGTCGTCCACGTGCCCCCACCGCGCCGTCGTCAGCCGCGCCGCCTCGCGCACGGCCCTGCACCGCCGGCGTTTGGGTAGGGTCACGCCTGTTTGTGCCAATGTGGCCGGCCGCGAACTGGTCCTCTACCCCTCTCCCTCTCCCTCTCCCTCTCCCTATTCGTGTTCATTCGCGGCGAAGCCGCACAATTCGTGCTCATTCGTGGCAAAAGTCCCCCACGTCTACACCCCGCCAACTCGTTACATCAGTCCAAACTCACCCACGCCGCCTTCAAGTACGGCTGCTCCCCCGCCGCCACCGGGAAATCCAGCTCCGGCTCATGCTCCACCTTCAGCACCGTCGCGCGGCCGTCGGGCGCGCCGCGCCGCACCTGCGCCAAAAACGCCTTCTGGCTCACCGTGTGCGTGTTGGCGCAGGCCAGCAGCCGCCCGCCCGGCTTCACCAGCGGCGCAGCCAGCGCCACCAGCCCGGCATAGTCCTTCGCCAGCGAGAAGCGCGTCTGCCGGGTGGTGGCATAGCTGGGCGGGTCGAGCACCACCAGGTCGAACTGCGTGGCACTGCGGGCGAAGCGCTTCAGCCAGTCGAACACATCGCCGAAGATGAAGTCGGTGTCGGGCGCGCTCAGGCCGTTGGCGGCGTAGTTCTGCTTGCCCCAGTCCAGGTAACGCTTCGAGACATCCAGGTTCGCCACCCGCGCCGCGCCGCCCGTCAGCCCGGCCACGCCGAAGGCGCAGGTGTAGGCGAAGCAGTTCAGCACGCTCTGGCCCCGCGCCTGCTCGCGCAGCCAGGCCCGCACCGTGCGCATGTCCAGGAACAGCCCAGTGCTCAGCCCCTCGCCGGGCCGAACGCGGTAGCGCAGCCCGTTCTCCCGCGCCTCCACTTCGTCTACCGTGCGGCCCAGCAGCGCCTCGGCCGGGGCCAGCCCCGCCCGCTCGGCCGCGCCCAAGTTACTCGCCTGCCGCGGACGATATTTTAGGTAAACGGCCTCGGCCCCCGCCCAGCCTGCTAGCGTCTCCAGCAGGCGGGTGGGAGGCGGCACGCGCTCGCCCGCCGTGTACAGGTTGGCGACCAGCAGCGGGCCGTAGCGGTCCACGGTCAGGTCGGGGTAGCCGTCGGCCGCGCCGTTCAGCAGGCGGTAGGCGGTGGTATCGGGGTCGGCGTGCAGGGCGGCGCGGCGCTGCCACGCGGCGGGGAGCTTGTCGGTAGTGGGCATAGGTTGGTTGTAACGCATTCTGGGCCAAGCCGCAATGCGGCTCGCGGGGCTCTGGGCGATGGCTACTTGCTGGGCGTGATTGACTACCTGGCCGGTCAGTCGTGGCCGCGCGGTTGCGCCAAACACAGCGGGGCCGAGCGGCACATGCCACCCGGCCTCGCTTTTGATTCTGGCGCGCGCGGCGGCCCTTACTGCTGCTCTTGCAGCGTAATCAGTTGGTCAATCTGGCTCAGGTCGTTGGGGTTCGTGACCTTGTTGCCGTTGATGAAGACGCTCGGGGTGCCGCTGACGCCATACTGCGCGGCCAGCGCCTCGTCGCTGCGCACCTCGGCGGCGTGCTGGTTCGAGTCAATGCAGGCGTCGAAGGCCGCGCTGTCCAGCCCCATGCCCGCGCCCATGGCCTTCAGGCGGCGGATGGTAAACGCCCCGCCGCCCTCGCGCGCGCCCTGGTTGGCGTAGAGCAGGTCGTGAAAGTTCCAGAACTGCCCCTGGTCGTTGGCGCACTCGCTGGCCTCGGCCGCGTCGCGCGACTCGCTGCCGCCCACGTTGCCGTCAATCACAATAAAGTGGTGGTACTCCAGCTTGGCCCGCCCGGTGTCTACGTAGGTGGCGATGACCTGCTGCTCCACGTTGTCGGCGAAGACCTTGCAGATCGGGCATTGGAAGTCGGAGAAGAGCAAGATCGTCACCGGCGCGTCGGCCGCGCCCAGCGTCTTGCCGTTGGCCTGGGCGTAGGTCTGGGTCGGAATACTCACGATCTCGCCGATGGGCTTGACGTTTTGCCACACCAGCCAGCCGACGATGGCGACCGCCACGATGGTGATGCCGCCGATCAGCAGCAGCTGGCGGCGGCGGGCTTCGGCGGCGCGGCGCTGGCGGCGCTCCTCTTTCTTGCTCATGGGCAGGTACCTCTCCGGGTTCGGTTTTCGAGTGGCCGTGATTGTACCTGATCTGGCGGGCTGGGCGGGCCTAATCTTCCAACTGGATGAAATGATCGTCGCGCAGCGCGCTGCCGGGCGGGCAGACCACCACCTCGTCGTCCCACGGGCCGAAGATCAGCTTCTTTACCAGCGCGGGCGCGCCGACGATCTCCTCGTAGCGCAGGCCGAAGCGCTCGGCCGTGCGTTGCGCGTATTCGCGGTACCGATCCAGGTCTTGGGTGCCGGTGTTGATCAAGGCCAGCCGGGTGTAGTGCTCCAACAGCATCTTCATCAACTCCACCGCCTTAGCCTCGCCGTAGCGTTCAACCATACGGTCAAAGTCGCTAAAGGGCGTGTCGCCCACGGCGATCCAGCCTTTCGTCAGGTAATACGTGCCTAACTCGCTCTCGGCCTGCTGGCGGTAGGCGCTGCGCGAGCCGAGGAAAATGGCGATGCAGTCGTCGGTGCGCGGAATGACCAGCGTGGCGCGCGGGCTGGTCAGGCCGACCGCGCCGCGCGAACACATGCCGTAGCCCAGCAAGATCAAGTCTATGTCGTCGCCGGCGGCGTCAATCGCCGCCTGCAGCGCGCCGGTCAGGTTAGCCGGCCGTGAGTGCAGCCCGAACTCCAGCACCTGGCGGCGCATCTCCGGCGGCAGCCAGGCCTGCATCTCCTCGATCACCGTCGCGCAAGCCAGCACCAGCGTGCGCTCCGCCGGAATGCCCAGGGGGTTCGAGTAAGCCATGCCTTCGCTGCCTTCCTGTGGGTCAGGGGGTGGGAAACCAGTTCCATCAGTTCTATGCCGAACAGCGGGTTTTGTCAGTGACAAACGTCACCGATTCTGGGTGACGCCGGGCTGAATTGCGCCCAGCGCGGCCCAACGCCCCTGGTGGTATCATCGGCCGTATGACACTCAATTGGCTGAAGCGGCTGGCGCCGCGCCTGCGCAGCGCCGCGCCAGCCGAAACCGATGGCCCCATCGAGGTGCTCCACAACATGGCCCAGCACGGCGTGCGCTTTCCACTCGCCCTGGTGCGTGTGCGCCTCGAGTTGGAGTGGGATCAAGGCGTGGTCGTGCTGCCCCCTTCCGCCCAGCGCACCCGCGCCTGGGTCGCCCCGCGCATCCGCCTCGTGGCCGTCCCGCCCGCCGGCACCGGCGCCGACGCTCAGCGCCGCGACGCCCGTCATCGGCTGCTCAACCGTCTGGCCGCCGCCACCCAGCCCGGCGTCATGGCCGCCATCCTAGAAGAAGGCGTGCACGGTGCGGCCTGGAGCGTGGAATGGGATCGGCAGCCGTTCCTGCTGCACCCGCGCCCCGTGGCCCCCGCCGACCTGGAACTGATAGACCGTGTTTCGCCGCGCAAGTTCTTCGTGCAGTAACCGCCAGGAGCCGCGCGCATGAGTTTCCTCAAACTGCTGGCGAGCTTGTTCACCCCCGCGCGCGAGCGCCCCCGCCGCTACGTGCTGCCCCTTTCTGTACAGTGCCACCGCTGCGGCGAGGTCATCCACGGCGAGATCAACCTCGCTAACGACCTGAGCGCCGACTACGGCGAAGACGGCGGCGGCGCGACCACCTACGTCTGTCGCAAAGTCCTGGTCGGCGCCGGGCGCTGCTTCCAGCAGATCGAGCTGGAACTAACCTTTGACGAGGGGCGCAAGATCCTCCAGCAGCATGTCACCGGCGGCAAGCTGCTGGAAACCGGCGCAACCCAGACGAGCCGCTGACCCATGAGCCCGCTGATCCGCCTGCCGCTAACCATTGAGTATGCCCTGCTCGGCTTCCTGCACGGCGGCCCGCTGCACGGCTATGAACTGCATCGCCGCCTGGCCGACCCAGCCGGGCTGGGGCGCGTCTGGCGGCTGAAGCAGAGCCACCTGTACGCCCTGCTGGCGCGGCTGGAAAGCGATGGCCTGATTGACAGCCGCCGCGAGCCGCAAGCCGCCCGGCCCACGCGCCGGGTCTTCGCCCTCACCGCGGCCGGGCGGCAAGCGCTGGTCGAGTGGGTGCAAAGCCCCGTGGCGCGCGGCCGCGAAGTGCGCCTGGATTTCCTGGCCAAGCTCTACTGCGCGCGCGCCTTCGGGCCGGAGGTGGTGGCTCAGCTCATCGCCCGCCAGCGCGCCGCGCTGCGAGGCTGGCTGGCCGGCGTGCAGCGCGAGGCGGCCGGGCCGGGCGCTGCGCCGGGGCAGTTTGCCGCGCTGGTAGATGCCTTCCGCGCCGGGCAAATCGAAGCCATGCTTGCCTGGCTGGAGCAAGCCGAGCGCGACCTGCCCGCTGGTTAAGGCCCGCCTCCCCGCCTTGCTCCTCTGGTCAAGGAACGTTATGATTGTTAAACATAACGATACCCTAACCAAGAGGAGCAACGATGTTAAAGATGCGAACCTGGCTCACGACCCTCGCTGCGGGCGCCCTGCTGTTAGGCGCCTGCGCCCCGGCCGCGGCCGTGCCCCCCACCGCGACCACCGCCGCCACCTCCAGCCCGGTGCAGGTGCTTCGTCTCGCCACCACCACCAGCACCGCCGACACCGGCCTGCTCGACGCCATTTTGCCTGCCTTCGAGGCGGCGTACAATGCCCAGGTGGATGTGGTGGCCGTGGGCACCGGCCAGGCCCTCGAGTTGGGTCAGAACGGCGATGCCGATGTGCTGCTGGTGCACGCCCGCGCGCGGGAAGACAAGTTCGTAGCCGACGGCGACGGCATTAACCGGCTGGACGTGATGTATAACGACTTCATCCTGGTGGGGCCAAGCGACGACCCGGTGGGTGTGCAGGGGCTGCCCACCGCCCAGGAAGCGCTCACCGCCATCGCGGCGGCGGGCGCCACCTTCGTCTCGCGCGGCGACGACTCGGGCACCCACACCAAAGAAAAGGGTCTGTGGGCCTCAGCCGGCATCACCCCCACCGCCGAGAACACCTGGTACCTGGCCATTGGGCAGGGCATGGGCGAGACCCTCACCTTTGCCAACGAGAAGCCCGGCTACACCCTCACCGACCGCGGCACCTGGCTGGCCCAAAAGGCCAACCTGCCCAACCTGGCCGTCATGGTCGGCGGCAACTCCATTGACGAGAACGGCGACAAAGCCCTGCTCAACCCTTACGGCGTGATCCCGGTCAACCCCGAGAAGCACCCCGGCGTCAACTTCGACCTGGCCACCCAGTTCGCCAACTGGATCACCTCGGTCGAGACGCAGCAACTCATCAGCGACTTTGGCCGCGACAAGTTCGGTCAGGCGCTCTTCTACCCCAGTTCCGCGGCCTGGAAGGCCGCGCACCCCTAAGCGTATGCTCGGGCCGCTCCTGCCGATCATCAGCCTCTCGCTTTATGTGTCGAGCGTGGCTCTGCTCATCGCTGGGGCGGCCGGCATCCCGCTCGGGGCGCTGTTGGCGCTGCGCACTTTCGCGGGGCGGCGGCTCGTCGAACTGCTGATCTACACCGGCATGGGCCTGCCGCCGGTGGTGGTGGGCCTGGCCGTCTACATGCTGCTCTCGCGCAGCGGCGTGCTGGGGGCGCTGGGCTGGCTCTTCACCCCGCCCGGCATGATCGTCTCCCAGGTCATCATCGCCCTGCCGCTCATCATCGGCCTGACGGCGGCGGCCGTAGAAGGGGTAGACCCGGCGCTGCGCCTGCAAGTGCGCGCGCTGGGCGCCGCCCCGGCCCAGGTCGTGCGCGCCGTCCTCACCGAAGCCCGCGCCGGGGTGCTGGCCGCCCTGGTCGCGGGCTTTGGCAGCGTCATCTCCGAGGTCGGCGCGGTCATGCTCGTCGGCGGCAACATCGAGGGCGAAACGCGCGTGCTCACCACCGCCATCGTGCTCGAAACGCGCAAGGGCAACTTTGGGCTGGCGCTGGCCCTGGGCGGCGTGCTGCTGGCCCTGGCTACCGCCGCCAACTTCCTGCTGCTGCGGCTGGGCGGGCGCAAGGCGTGAGCGGGTCGCCGCCGCCGCCTTGGCAGTACGCTCTGCGCGGCGTCCAGCAAACTTACACCGCCCCCGGCGCGCCGCCGCGCCGCGTGCTCGACGTGGACGCGCTCGACGTGCCCGCCGGGGCGCTGCTGGCCGTCGTCGGGCCGAGCGGCGCGGGCAAGTCTACCCTGCTGCGGCTGCTCAACTTCCTCGAGCCGCCCAGCGCCGGCGCGCTGTTCTTCGCCGGCCGGCCCGTGCCCGCCGCGCCGCCGCTCAGCCTGGTGCGCCGCGTCACCACCGTGTTTCAGCGGCCGGTCATGCTCACTGGCAGTGTGTGGGACAACGTGGCCTATGGGCTGCGGCTGCGCGGCCTGCCCGCCGAGCCGGCCGTCAGCGCCGCGCTGGAGCGGGTGGGGCTGGCCGGTCTGGCGCGCCAGCCCGCCGTGCGGCTCTCCGGCGGCGAGGCGCAGCGCGTCGCCCTGGCGCGCGCCCTCGTGCTCCAGCCGGAGGTGCTCCTGCTCGACGAGCCGACCGCCAACCTCGACCCCTACAACGTCGGCGTCATCGAAGACCTCGTCCGCGCCGACCAGGTCGAGCGCGGCACCACGGTGGTGCTGGTCACGCACAACGTCTTTCAGGCGCGGCGAATGGCGGGACACGCCGCGCTGCTGCTAGGCGGCCGCTTAATCGAAACCGGCCCTGCCCCCCAGTTTTTCGGCCGGCCCGCCGACCCCCGAACCGCCGCCTTTGTGCGCGGCGAAATGGTCTACTAGCTGCCCGCAGGTCCTGCTACAATTTAGATGCGGCCCGCGCTGGGCGTGGCGGCGCCGGGCCGCGCGCCTGGCCGTGACAATTGGCCCAAAGCAAGCGGGGTATGGGAGGCAGCGGCATGCTGACTGCGGTGGTGCGCCAACCGGCAACGACGATCAATCAGTGTGAGTTGACTTATATGGAGCGCGTGCCCATCTCCCCCGAGGCGGCGCTCAGTGAGCACGCCGCCTACAGCCTGGCGCTCAACGCCCTCGGCGTCCGCGTGGTCGCGCTGCCCGCGCTTGCCGCCTACCCCGACAGCGTTTTCACCGAGGACGTGGCCGTGGTGCTCGACGAGGTCGCCCTCCTCACCCGGCCCGGCGCCGACTCGCGCCGCGGTGAGGTGGCCGAGATGGCGACCACGCTGGCCCGTTACCGCCCGCTGCGCTCGCTGACCGCCCCGGCCACGCTCGAGGGCGGCGATGTGCTGCGCATCGGCCGGCGCATTTTCGTCGGGCAGTCTACCCGCACCAACGCCGAAGGGGTGCGCCAACTGCGCGCGCTGGCAGAGCCGTTCGGCTACAGCGTCACGCCCGTGTCGGTGCCGGGCGCGCTGCACTTGAAGACCGCCGCCACCGCGCTCGACGAGCACACGCTCATCGCCAACACCAGTTGGCTCGACCTGGAGCCGTTTGAGGGGATGGACGTGCTGGCGGCCCCGCCCGAGGAGCCGTGGGGGGCCAACGTGCTGGCCGTGGGCGAGGCGCGCCTGGTCAACGCCGCCTGCCCGCGCACGCTCGACCTGCTGGCCCACGCCGGCTACGCGGTCCAACCGATTGACCTGACGGAGTTTGCCAAGGCCGAGGCCGGGTTGACCTGCCTGAGCCTGGTCTTTAGGACGGCGGCGCGGCCGAGTAACGCCACTCCGGGCGGTACATAGACAGCACGTTCGCCACCGGCGTGTCGGGCTGCAAGTGGTGCGAGCTGCACAGGATGTAGCCGCCGCCCTTCCCCAGCACCTCCACGCGCTCGCGCACCTCCGCCGCCACCTGCTCCGGCGTGCCCTGCGGCAGCGTCTGGTTGATGTCCACGCCCCCGTGGAAGCACAGGCGGTCGCCGTAGGCGGCCTTGATTTGCGCCAGGTCCATCCCCTTCGCATCCGGCTGGATCGGGTTGAGCACATCAATCCCCAGGTCAATGAACTCAGGGATCAGCGGCCAGACCGAGCCGTCGCAGTGGTACATCACCTTCTTGCCGTGTTGGTGCGCCAGCTCTACCAGGCGCGCATGGCGCGGGCGCACGAAGTCGCGCCACATGTTCTTCGAGATCATCAGCGAGGCCTGCGTCGCCACGTCATCGTAGAAATACAGCAGGTCAATCCGGTCGCCCGCCGCCTCCAGCACGCGCCGCGTGTTCTCCACGTAAATGTCGGTCAGCCGGTCCATGATGTACAGCGGCAGTTCCGGCTGGCTGGCCAGGTCCATCAGGAATTCCTGCATCCCGCGCAGTTGCCAGGCGATCTCGAACACCGAGCCGATGCGGAAGCGGATCGAGTACTCCTGGTGCGCGTCCATCGCCTTGAGCAGCCCCGGCAGCGGCGCAAAGTCCCACCAATCCGGGTCGGGCCAGGGATGGCGCGCTAGGTCGGCGATGCTCTCGGCCTGGCTCAGCGGCCAATCCACGAAGCCCTCATAGGCGCCAAAAGTCGTTTCGACGCGCTCGCTGTGCGTGCCCCAAATGTCGTTCCAGGTTTGGTCGGCGTTGCGTTGCCGCCACATGCGGTTGGGCGTGGAGCGGTTGAGCGACCCCCACCAGTCCGTCGTCGCGCCAGGGTGCAGCACGGTCTCCGGCGGCTTGCAGAACATGTCATAGGAGAGCAGCCGGCAGTCTACCTCCAGGTGGCGCAGCACCGCCTCGCGCCGTGGGTCTGTCCACTCGGCCAGTTCGCTCGGCGCGGGCGGCAGCTTCAACTCGTCCAGCAGCTTGGCCCACACTTCGGTGGTGGCCACAAAGTCTACCGGGGTGCGGTCGGGCTGCTCGTGCCGCAGGGCGGTCGCCACGCGTTCGCGCGGGCTGATCGTGGGAGTAGGGGAAGACATCTCGTAGGCGCCTTTCACTAGGCGGCGGCCAATCGGCCGGGCCGCTCAATTCTACCCGGTAGTCACACCCCTCCGGTTACAGCTTGCCGTTGGCCGCCGCCGCGTCGCGGGCAAAGGCCGCCAGCGTGGTCGGCGCGCGGCCCAGCAGCGCGGTCAGCGCGCGCGGCGAGCCGCACAGCCCGTAGCGCTCGTAATACTCGAACATTTGCAGCAGCGTGGCGCGCGCCTCGGCCCCCAGGCCGTTCTTCTCGGCGTTGGCCGACCACGCCGCCCGGTCCACCGTCTCGGCCCGCACCGGGCGGCCCAGCGCCTCACTCAGCGTCTCGGCCACCTGCGTCTGGCTCAGCCCCGGCGTCCCCGCCAGTTCATACGTCGCGCCGGCGTGGCCCGGCTCGCTGAGCACCAGGGCGGCGGCCTCGGCCACGTCGCGCAAGTCCACCAGGCTGATGCGGCTGGCGGCGGCGTAGGGCGAGCGGTGCAGACCCTCGCCGCTGATGGCCGCCCAGCCCGCCAGCAGGTTTTGCATGTAGGCCGTCGGCTGGAGGATGGTGACGCTCAGCCCGGTCTTAAAGAGCAACTCTTCCACTCGCAGCTTGCGCCAGTGGTGGGGCATGTCCTCGGTCTGCGGGTGCAGCACCGAGTGGTAGACGAAGTGCGGCACGCCCGCCGCCAGCGCCGCCGCGCTCACCGCCTGCCCAATCGGCCCCTCATCGGGGTGCATGTTGGGGCACAGGTGATAGACCGCCCGCGCCCCGGCCAGGGCGGCCGCCAGCGCCTGCGGGTCGCGCAGGTCGCCCACCACCACCTCGCGCGCGCCCTCGGCCAGCGCCGTGGCTTGCTGCTCGGGCCGGCGCACCAGCGCCCGCACCGTTGCACCGCGCGCCGCCAGCGCCCGCGTGACCGCGCGGCCGGTCTTGCCCGCCGCGCCCATAACGGCAATCATCGGCTCAGGCAGCCTGCTGCTCGGGCAGCGGGGCCGCGGCCATCACGCCCGTTTCCTCGCCTTCGCCCGGCCACGGGTCAGACAGATTCCAGGCGGCGTCGAACGTACCGATCTGGTGGTTGATGGCGCGCAGGAAGATCCACTTCATCTTTTCCTGGTCGCGGGGCAGGGCGGCCGGGCCGCACTCGTTGATGGCGTCGGCGGTCACGTCGCGCAGTTGGATGAAGAACGGGTCTACCCACTGCTCCACCCAGGCCACCTGCATCGGCGGCAGGCCCTGCGGCTTTTCGGCTCGGTAGCGCAGCCCGAACGTATCGGGGAAGGCGTAGCACGGATAGTAGGCGCAGCAAATCTCGCCGAACGTGCCTTCGTAGGCGGTGCGCACGAAGAAGTTGATGAAAGCCTCGCGCCGCGGGCGCGCCGCCCAGCGCGTGGTGGCGAACTCGCCGTGCTTGTCAATCAGCCGTCGCTCCACGCGGGTGGCGTTGGCGCGCACGAGGTACTCGATCTCCAGCTTGGCCCACGGGTGGTTGTAGGGGGCCTTGCCCACCGCCACGGCCGTCACGCGCTCGCCCAGGTAGGGCAAATCCTGCGCCAGCCAGTATTCAAACTGCGCTTCCGAGAGCCTCCCGGCGAACAGCGCCTCAATCCACGGGTGGTGGATGTAGCGCTGCCAGACCGGCCCGGCGAACGCGATGCAGTCTTCGACGAAGGTCATGCGGTCTCTCCTCCCGGCGCGGCGGCGCGCGGACTGACTAACAACTCATCATACGTAGTTTCCGGGTCAATTGGGCGGCTGAAGCTCAGGTCTTCCAGCTCGCCCAGCACGATCTCGGCCGTGGTGTAGATTTCGCTGCCTTCCTGCAAGTGGCCGCCCAGGCCCACGCCGCGCCCGTCCGAGAGCATCACGTGCAGGTGCGGGCCGTCGGGCGAGAGCGTGCCGACCAGCGAGCAAATCTCATACTTCGCGTCGAAGTAGTCCGTGTGCGGTTGGTTGGCCAACCGCAGCGCGGCGCGGCGCAGGCTGCCCACGCAGGTCAGCACAAAGGCCGCTTGCAGGTTGTGCTCCCTGGCGAACGCTGCCAGCTCGCGCCGCGGGTCTTGGCCGGGGTGCAGGCGCAGGGCGAAAGTGCGCATGGCTAGCGCCGCCACTGGGCCAGCATGTGCTCGTAGAAGCGCGGCACGTCCACGCTGTGCATGGCGGTGACTACGCGGCCGCCGGGCTTCAGGGCGGTGCGGCCCTGGCGCGGCGCGTCCACCAGGATTTCGGTCTCCCAGTCGCGGGTAGTGAACAGCTCCGGCACGCCCAGGTAGGCGGTCGTGAGCACATCCCAGAAGTAGTAGGGCTGGTGCGACACCAGCGCATAGCAATGGCCCGCCAGGTCCGAGACCGGATGGCGCCGCTGCCGCCCCAACTGCTTGATAAACTCGGAGGTCAGCGGCACCGTGTTGGTAATGTCGAGCGGGCACAGGAGGATGGGGAACTGGGTCTGCCACACGCGCTGCGCGCCGATTGGGTCCCAATACACATTCCACTCAGCCGTGCCGTCGTGCTCAGAGTCGCGCACGTTGCCGTTCACGTTCAGCGCGCCGCCCATCCACAGCATTCGCTCGATCTTGTGCTCCAGCGCCGGCTCTTCATCTAGCGCGGCGGCCACAGTCGTCAGCGGGCCGGTCACCAGCAGCGTCACCGGGCGGGGCGCGGCGCGCAGTTGCGCGGCCAGCCAGCGCTGGCCCGGCTCGCGCACCAGCGGCGTGGCGATGGTGTCGTGCTCGTTCAGGTTCGGGAAGTGGTCAATGCACACCGAGTCGCGCCGGGTCTCGCGCGGGAAAGGATAGATGCCGCGCACGGTGCTCTCGGCCACCGGCACGTCGCTGCGCCCCACCAGGTCGAGGATCTTGCGCGTCGCCCCGACCGCCGAGTTGATGAAGCAGTCGGCGGGCGTCACCACGATGCCGCGCACGTCCAGGTGGTCGTAGCTCATCAGCAGCAAGATGGAGAGGTAGTCGTCTACCCCGCCGTCATGGTCGAACAGGATCAAAGGCTTGTCAGGCATGGAGGCTCCTCGGCCGCCGGGCGGCGGCGCGGTCGAGCGCGATCAGGCGGCGCACGGGTGCTGGCCGGGGCGCATGACTAACGCCGCCACTGGGCCAGCATGTGCTCGTAGAAGCGCGGCACGTCCACCGAATGCAGCGCGGTGATGACGCGGCCGCCGGGCTTCAGGGCGGTGCGGCCCTGGCGCGGCGCGTCCAGCAGGATTTCGGTCTCCCAATCGCGGGTGGTGAACAGCTCCGGCACGCCCAGGTAGGCGGTCGTGAGCACATCCCAGAAGTAGTAGGGCTGGTGCGACACCAGCGCATAGCAATGGCCCGCCAGGTCCGAGACCGGGTAGCGCCGCTGCCGCCCCAACTGCTTGATGAACTCGGAGGTCAGCGGCACGGTGCTAGTGATGTCAATCGGGCACAGGAGGATGGGGAACTGGGTCTGCCACACGCGGTGTGCGCCGGCCGGGTCCCAATACACATTCCACTCGGCCGTGCCGTCGTGCTCAGAGTCGCGCACGCCGCCGCGTGTGTTCAGCGCGCCGCCCATCCACAACATCCGCTCAATCTTGTGCTCCAGCGCCGGCTCTTCGTCCAGCGCGGCGGCCACGGTCGTCAGCGGGCCGGTCACCAGCAGCGTCACCGGGCGGGGCGCGGCGCGCAGTTGCGCGGCCAGCCACTGCTGGCCCGGCTCGGGCACCAGCGGCGTGGTGATGGTGTCGTGCTCATTCAGGTTCGGGAAGTGGTCAATAGACACCGAGTCGCGCCGAAAATCACGCGGGAAGGGGTGCAGACCGCGCACGGTGCTCTCGGCCACCGGCACGTCGCTGCGCCCCACCAGGTCGAGGATCTTGCGCGTAGCCCCGACCGCCGAGTTGATGAAGCAGTCGGCAGGCGTCACCACGATGCCGCGCACGTCCAGGTGGTCGTAGCTCATCAACAGCAGGATGGAGAGGTAGTCGTCCACCCCGCCGTCGTGGTCGAACAAGACGATCGGCTTTTCGGGCATACCGCCTCCCTGCCGCTAGGCGGCGCGGTCGAGCGCGATCAGGCGGCGCACGGCGTCCACGGCCGTCTCGCACAGCGGCGCCAGGGTCTTGGGGTTCTCGTTCAGCGCGATCATCAGGCCGCCCGCGCGCTTGTGCAGCACGCTGCTTACCACAAATAGCGTGGCCGCCTCCATCTCGGAGCACAGCACCCCGCCCATCACCCAGGCCTTCCAGTTAGCTTGCAGTTGGTCCGCCATGGGCATGCGCTCAGGCTGCACCTCGCCGTAAAACGAGTCCTTGCTGTGCGACAGGCCCACGTGGTGGCGCCGGCCTGCCGCCGCGCACGCCTCGCGCAGGCATTCCACCACGTCCAGGTCGGCAATGGCCGGAAAGGCCATGGGCATATAGTGGCTGGCGGTGCCTTCGTCGCGCACGGCCCCGCTGACCACCACCAGGTCGCCGCTCTGCATGAAGGGCTGCATCAACCCGGAGGTGCCCACGCGAATGAAGGTGTCGGCCCCAATGGCGGCCAACTCCTCCACGGCGATGGCGGTGCTCGGCCCGCCGATGCCCGTGGAAGTGACCGAGACTTTCGTGTCGCCCAGCCAGCCGGTATAGGTGGTGTATTCGCGGTGCTGGGCGACCTTTTCCGCGCGCTCCAAGAACGAAGCGATCAGCGGCACGCGGCCGGGGTCGCCGGGCAGCAGCACATAGCGGCCCACATCGCCTACGCCGCACTCGATGTGATATTGGCGCTCGACGGCCGGCGGGTTAGCGGTTGTGTCAGGCATGCTCTCTCTCCAGGGGCGGGCTATTCCGGCTGCTCGCGGACGCCGCGGAAGCCGCAGCCCACGAGGTTGTCTAGGCCCGCGTCTTCGGGCCGGGTAAAGCAGCGGTAGGCGCAGCGGGCATGGTTCTGGGTGAAGAACGACGAGCCGCCGCGCAGCGCCCTGAACTTGCGGCCATACGCGCCGGATTGGTAGGTGGCCCCGGGGTAGGCCTCGTACCAGTCGGCCGTCCATTCTTCCAGGTGGCCGGCCATCTCGCGCACGCCGTAGGGGCTGACGTTGCCGGGGTGCGCGTCCACCGGCACGGTCATCAGAAAGTCGCCGCGGTCCCACACCAGGGCGTTGGCCTCGTCGAAGGTGTTGCCCCACGGCCAGCGGCGGCCGTCGGTGCCGCGCGCGGCCTTTTCCCACTCGGCCTCGGTCGGCAGGCGCTTGCCCGCCCAGGCCAGGTAGTCCACCGCTTCATACCACGAAATGCGGTGCACCGGGTGGTTTTCCAGTCCGGCCGGCACCTCAAAGCCGCCCCAGTGGCGCGGCGGCATGGCGCGGGTCGCCAGCATATAGACCTTGTATTCGGCGTTGGTCACCGGGAACATGTCAATGTAATAAGTCGGCAGGTACACCAGGTGCGGCGGCTGCTCTGGGCCGAACTCGTCGCTGCCCATGAGGAACTCGCCCGCCGGGATCGGCAGCATGGTCTTGCCGTCCCGGGCGGTGAAGGCGCTCAGCGCGCCGGCGATGTCAGTAGCCAATGTCTTCATTCCAGACCTCCGGGTGTAGTTGAATGAATTTTTGCATCAGCGCATAGCATTCGGGCTGGTCGAGCACCACCACCTCCACGCCGCGCGCCCGCAGCAGCCAATCTTCGCACAGCGTCGTTTCGGCCACGGTGTGGTTCTCCCCGATGACGATGCGCGGGATTTGGTACAGGAGGGACGTGCCCGCGCACATGGAGCAGGGCGAGAGCGTGCTGTAAAGCGTGGCGCGCCGGTACACCGCGGCCCGCTGCCGCCCCGCGTTCTGAAAGGCGTCCATCTCGCCGTGCAGGATGGGGTTGCCCTGCTGCACCCGCCGGTTGTGGCCCCGCCCGATGATCTGGCCGTCCACCACGATCACCGAACCAATCGGGATGCCGCCCTCGTCGAAGCCCTGCTGGGCCTCGGCCAGGGCGGCCGCCATGAACTGCAAGTCGAGCGTGTGCTGATCTACCATGCCGCTACCCCTCCGTGACCATGCGCGCCGGATGCCGGCGCTCCCATACGATCCAGCCGATAACGACTGCCACGCCCAGGGCCGCCACCACCAGGCTGGCCCCCAGCGCGGCGCGATACGAATAGCTGTTGACCAGCGCGCCGCCCACCACCGGCCCCAGCGCCAGCAGCGGGCCGAGGAAAGTGTTGCCCAGGCCGATGAAGCGCGTGGTCTCGGCCGCCGGGCTGAGGCCATAGGTGGTCTGCGGGTGCGCGGTCGCGTCGGCGCTCAGGGTCACGCCGACCAGGGCGAACACCACGTAGAACCAGGCCGGGCCGGGCGCGGCGAAGGCCAGCGCCGCCTGCGCCACCTGCACCAGCGCCGCCACCAGCCACAGCCGGTGCGCGTGCCAGTGGTCGCTCAGGTAGCCCCAGATCGGCGCGGCCGCGCTCTGCGCCGCCAGCATGATGCCGGTGTAGACCGCCACCGTGCCGGGGTCCAGGCTGAAGCGCTGCAGGGCATACAGCGCCAGGAACGGCACGCTGATCTTGCCCAGCACCAGCACGCCGCGCATCAGGCAGAAGCGCACGAAGGCCGGGTTGGCCCGCAGCAGCGGTCGAATGTCTGCCAGGTAAGCCCTCAGCGTTTGCCGCGGCCGCTGGCCGGGGAAGGGCACCTCGCGCAGGTTGTGAAAGGCGATCAGCGCCGGCAGCGCCGACAGGAACGCAAAGCCAAACACGTGCACAAAGCTGGCCGGGAACGGCGCGCTCGTGAGCAGGCGCTGCACCACGGCCGCCCCCACGACGCCCACGCCGCCATACAGCAGCGTCTGCATCCCCAGGAACCGCCCGCGCCCCACCGGGATGTGCTTGGCGTAGAACTCGGAGTAGGGCGGGATGATCAGCCCGAGCAAGGCCCAATAGATGAAATAGGCTGCCAGGAAGGCCGCCAGCACCACGCCCGCCGGCAGCCGCTCGGCCCCCAGGGTGATGACGAACATCGCCAGCAGGATGGCGCGCTCCAGCCAGGCCAGCGTCAGGATGTAGGGCTTGCGCCGCGCTTGACTGTGCACCAGGTAAGCGCCCAAGAGCTGCGGCAGGTACATCCCCAGCCAGGCAATCGCCGGCGACAGCCCAATGACCAGCGCGTTGCTGGTCAGCTGGCTCACAAAGTACGGCAGCACCGTCGTCTCGGTCAGCGCCGCCTTGGTCAAGGCGAACGTGCCGCTGTCGAGTACGTTGATGCCCCAGTTCCAGCGTCGGTTGTGGTTGAGCGCCGCCAGATATTCAGGATACTGGTCGGCCAGCGCCTCGATATCGGGCGCCAGGTCAGCCTGCGCTGGGACGCTCACTGGGCGCTGCCTTCGGCGCGGCTTGCGGCGGGTGAGCGCGGTCGTGCTCGATCAGGTTGCGCACGCCCTGCACGGCCGTCGCGATGATGTTAGTCAGGTCGTTGAGCGTGCCGCCCGCCAGCATGATGCCGCCCGCCCGCTTGCCCAGCAGCCGGGCCACCACGAACAGCGTGGAGGCTTCCATCTCGGAGCACACCACCCCGGCCTGCACCCAGGCGTTCCAGCGGTTGATCAGGTCTGGCCCGACGGGCATGCGCTGCGGGGCGTGCTGGCCGAAGAACGAGTCTTTAGAATGCGTGATGCCCACGTGGTGGCGTGCCCCGCGCTGGCGGGCCGCCTGCCGCAGCGCCAGGATCACCGTGTGGTCGGCCACGGCTGGATAGGCCAGCGGCAGGTACTGCTGCGAGGTGAATTCGTCGCGCACCGCGCCCCAGGTGATCAGCAGGTCGCCCGGCTCGATGAATGGCTGCATCCGCCCGGAGGTGCCCACCCGGATGAAGGTGTCGGCCCCAATCGCGGCCAGCTCCTCCACCGCGATGGCCGTCGAGGGGCAGCCGATGCCGGTGGAGGCCACCGACACCGCCTCGCCCAGCAGCGAGCCGGTGTAGACGTTGTATTCGCGGTTTTGGGCCACCTGCCGCGCGTCATCGAGCGCCGCCGCGATGAGCGGCACGCGCCCCGGGTCGCCGGGCAGGAAGACATACCGCCCGACGTCGCCGGGGCGGCACTGGATGTGATGCTGCGCTTCGCCGCGCGGGGAATGAGCAACCGGCATACTCATAGGATGCGTCCTTTGGTTAGTCTTGGGAGGCGCGCCGCCACACCATCACGGTGAAGGTCAAGAAGATGGCCGCGGCCGCCACCACCATGGCTACGGCGGCCCAGCCGGGCATGAAGGCCGTCTTGCTCCAGTCCAGCGCCACGCTGTTGGCCAGGACGTAATAGGTGACGATCACGGTCACCACCACGCCGGCCAGGGCAAACAGGTAGTCTTTGGGGCTGGCTTTGATATCGCGCAGGCTGGTCTTGGCGCCTTTGGAGCCGAAGGCGCGCGACTCCAGGCTCAACGCCAACTGCTGCACGCGCTCAATTGTTCCGGCGAACACCGGCACCATGCTGGGCAAGACGCTGGCAAAGCCCCGCGGCCGCATGCCGCGCGAGCGTTGGGCGCTCAGCACGATCTGAAACTCGCGCTGCACGATCGGCACCAATTGCAGGCTGGCCGAGACCATGAAGTTCAGCTCGTGCGGCACGCCCAGTTTTTGCAGAGCGGCAAACAGGTCGCCGGGGTGCGTGGTCAACACCAACAGCACGGCGAAACTGCTGCCGGCCCAGGCCCGCATCAGCAGCGACAGCCCACTGTAGATGCCCTCCTGGTAGATCGTGAACGGCCCCAGGTTGGCAATCGGCGTCCACGGCTGCGGAAAGGCCGGGGCCAGCGCCTGAAAGACGATCAGCGACAGCGAGATGGGCAGCAGCAGGCGCATCACCTGGCCGTAGGCCGGCAGCACGCGCGCGACGGCGATGAAAATCAGCCCGAGCGCAAAGATGATCAACAGCACCAGCGGGTTGCGGGTGGCGAACGCGATGACCACCGCCCCAATGGCCCACACCGCCTTGGCCAGCGGGTGCAGCCGGTGGAAGAACGAGTCGCGCGGGACGAAGACAACCGGGATGGGCAGGTTCTGGGCCATTTAGCGTGCCTCGCTCATCAATTTCACCGCCTCGGCCACGCTCAGGGCCAGGCGCTGCGGGTCGCCCGGCCAGCGCCGGCGCGTAAATTGCGTGATCTGCGGCGGGTGCAGCTTGGTGCGCTGCATCACGTCGTCGTTGGCGAAGATCTCGCGCGGCGAACCGACGGCGATCACCTCGGCCGACCAGAGCGCCACCAGGCGGTCGGTCACCTCGGCCATCAGCGCCATGTCGTGCGACACAATCACCACCGTCTTGCCCTGCTCGCGCAGCCGGCGCACCAGCTTGCGCACCAGGTTCGAGCCTTCGTGGTCCTGGCCGGTGGTCGGCTCGTCCAGCACCATGACGGCCGGGTCCATGGCGTAGACCGAGGCCATGCCCACCAGCTTGCGCAGCGGGAAGGCCAGCCGGTACGGGTGACGCTCCAACAGGGGGTTCAGCTCAAAGAACTCGGCCGCTTCGGCCACGCGCACCTTCACTTCCTCCGGCGGCAGGCCCAGGTTGGTCGGCCCGAAAGTCAGCTCGGCCTGCACCGAGGTGGAGAAGATCTGGTGGTTGGGGTTCTGAAAGACATAGCCCACGTGCCGCGCCAGGGTGTGCACCGGCTGCGCCGCGCTGTCTTGCCCCATGATCAGCAGTTTGCCGCTGCTGGGCCGCAGCAGCCCGTTGAAGTGCTTCACCAGCGTGGTCTTGCCTGAGCCGTTCTGCCCGACCACGCCCAGCACTTCGCCTTTGTGGATCGTCAAGTTGGTTTCTTTGAGCGCCAGCACGCCGCCGGGATAGATGTGGGTGATGTGCTCGACCACGATCGGCGTGTCGCTCGCGCCGCCGGCGGCTGGGGTCATGCTTGCTTCAGGCATCAGTGGGCCTCCACCGGCGGATAAACGCTGAGCGCCTGCTCCAACGTCACCGGCCACTCGGCCGGGGCCGGCCGCCCGGCCTGGGTCAGCGCGTAGGCCATCTCCGTCACCTGCGGCGGGCGCGTGCGGTACTCGGCCAGTTTGTCTACCTGCGCCAGCACGGCGCGCGGAGTGTCGTTGAGCACGATCTCGCCGTTCGCCATCACCACCAGCCGGTCGGCATAGGCGGCCATCACTTCCACTTCATGCTCCACGATCACAATCGTCATGCCGCGCTCGCGGTTCAGGCGCGCGGCCACGGCAAAGACTTCCTCCTTGCCGATCGGGTCCAGGTTAGAGGTCGGCTCGTCCAGCACCAGCACTTGCGGGTACATCGCCAGCGCAGCGGCAATCGCCAGGCGCTGCTGCTGCCCGCCCGACATGGCCAGGGGCGAGCGGTCTTCGTAGCCCGTCAGCCCCACGATCGCCAGCACTTCTTTGATCCGGCGCAGCATTTCGTCGCGCGGCACGCCGGTGTTTTCCAGGCCCAGCGCGATCTCCTCGCGGGCGCTGACTTGCGAGAGCTGAAATTCTGGGTTGTCGAACACCATGCCCACCGTGCGGGCCAGCTCGCGCACGGGCGTGGTGGCGGTGTCGTGCCCGGCCACGGTCACCTTGCCGGTATGCCCGCCGGCCATCATGTTCGGGATGATGCCGTTCATGGTCAGGCACAGCGAAGTCTTGCCCGCGGCGCAGGCGCCCATCACGGCCACGTATTCGCCGGCCTTGATCTCCAGGTTGAGATGCTTGAGCGCCGGCGTGTCGGTCAGGGCGTATTGGTAGCTGAAGTCTTCAATGGTGATGAGTGTGTCGGCCATGCGGGCCTTTTGGGGTAGGGGGAGAAACCGCCGAGGTTGGCCGGGGCGCTGGGGGAGGCCAGCGCCCCGGCCGTTCGCCGCCGCGCGCCTAGCTTTCCTGCGCGCCGCGCACCAAGACCAGCAAGATGCCGCCGACCACGGCCAAGATGCCGATGGCGTAGACCGCCCCCGACAAGATGCCGAAGTCGCTGCTGGAGATGAACTCCAAAGCGGCAATGGCGCCCGCTGCATACGGCATGGCCAGCAGCAGGATGCCCAACCCGACGATGCCCGCTCCGAGGGCCTGCCCGGCCGAGAGCGTGGCGCTGTTGGCGTCCGTCTTAACGCTGCGGGCGTAGAACACAGCCGCGACGGCGATCACAGCCGCGATGATGACGACGATCTGATTCATGATAGCCTCCAGAGTAAGTGTGGCTAGGTCGGGCTAACCGGCGGCGGCCGCCGCGGCGATGAGCGCCAGGACGACGGCCACGACGATGCCGCCCGCGATCCACGCCACCAGCTGCATGCGCGGGGCCTTGACGATGTCCAGGTGGCTGGTCAGGATGGGCGGCAGGGCTTCCAAGATCGCCAGGGCGACGAAGGAAGCGATGATCTTATCGGCCAACGACACGATGATGTTGGCGCTGAAGACCGAGGTGATCAGGTTCTGGCCCATGCCTACGAAAGCCGCCGTCATCATGTCGGCGAAGTGGCCGGTGGCCCCGCCGAAGACGAAGACGTAAATCGGCACGGCCATCAGGGTGCAGGCCAGCGCGACCACGCAGGCCAGGATGAAGTAGAGCACGAGGCTCTTGGCCATGCCCCAGCGCACGCCGTAGCCCCACACCAGCGCGCCGATGACGTTGACCGCGGCAAACGGCAGGCTGATCGGGCTGCTGATGAAGCCGTTGACCGTGTTGGTCAAGGCCCCGGCCAGCGCGCCCCACCACGGGCCGATGGTGATGGCCACCACGGCCGTGCCGATCATATCCAGGAAGGTGGGCAGTTTGAGCGACGTGTTGATGTAGCTGCCGACGATGTTCAGCGCCACGGCAGCCGGGACGAGGGCAATCACATAGTTCGTGGGGATTCGATACGACCGCAAGCTTGGTGCGGATGTAGCCATTGCATCCTCCAGAGTCAGTGGGCGGCGGCGAAAACGACAGCGGCGGCGAACAGATCGAAGTACTTGCCCTCGAACACCTCCTTGGCGGCGGCCGGCCGCGCTCCCCTCCGGCGCGCCGGGCTTTTCCGGGTCCTCAGTCCAACGGCACGAGCTTGCGCAGGGCGTGGAACCGAATCGGCGGGTCGCGAAAGTAAATGCTGGCCAGCACCAGCGGCTGGTTGCGCGGGCTGTACATCACCTCGACAAACTGGAGCAGCGGCGTGTGTTCGGCCAGATCGAGCAGCGACGCCACCAGCGCCGAAGCCGTCGTCGGCACCAGCTCCGACAGGATATAGTCCACCCGGGTGAGGCAGCGGCGCTCGATAAAACGAAAGATCGGCCCTTCCAGCTCGCCGGCCGCATACGCCTCTCGGACTAAGTGCAGCGGCAGCAGTTCGTGCCCGTATATGGCCGGCTGACCATCGGCTAGGAAGACCTTGCGCACCAAAAGCACGGGGTCGCCGTCCACGATGCTCAGGCGGCGAGCCGCGTCGGCGTCGGCCATCGTCGTGCTCACTTCCAGCGTCTGGATATCGGCCCGCAGGCCCGAATTCTCGATGAGCTGCCCAAATTCATAGGCAAAATCAATTCGCGCTGGAATGCCCAGCACCGTCGGGTTGGCGTAGGTGCCCGAGCCTTGCTGCCGGGTGATGACACCCTCTTGCTGCAAGATGGCCAGCGCCTGGCGCACCGTGCCCCGGCTGATGCCCAGCTCCACCGCGATCTCATGCTCGCTGGGCAGGCGCCCGCCGTGTGCAAACTCCTGCCGCAAACGGCGTCGCAGGAGGTTGGCGGCCCGCACCGCGATGGGCACGTTGGGGCGGAGGCGGTTTGATCCGCTCGACTCACTGGCTGGCACCGGCGGCTTGTTGGTCACAGACCGACCCATCGGCGGCATTTGTGGAAAAATGCCCCGAATTTGCTTGAGCAAAAATTCACTTGGCAGTTGTTGTACAACTTTATCGGCTGTATTCTAAGGAAGTATTAATCCAGAGTCAAGTAGGAGACTGGTTTAACGGTGGACGAATTTTCTGAAAAGCGATAAGCGGTGCCACTGTTCGCCACGCCCGGGCCTGGGGTCTGGCCTGGCGGCTGACGCCCGCCCACTGTAGCTGCCTGCGCCGGGTGCGCCGTTCGCCGGGTGTTCGCTGCGCGGGAGGCAGGGCTGAGGCCCGGCGCGCGCAGCGGCCTGGCGCGCAGGGCCTGGCCGCCCGCGCCGAATGTCACCGGGCGGGGTCAGCGCGGCCGAGGGTGAACCAGCTCGACATTCAACTGCGCGGCGGCTTGCGTCACCAGCCCGGTGATGGCGGTGGCGCGGTTTTGCGCCTCTGACCCCAGCAGGTCGGCTTCCTCGGGCGTAAATACCTTGCCGTCCTGTTCCTGTTGGTACACGTCGGCCACAAACGCTCGCAGGTCGGTCAGGCCCTGCCGAATATCCTGATCCTGGCGGGGGGTGACCCGCTGGATGAGGGGGCTGACGTTGTCGTGCACGACTTGCAGGCTGCTCAGGATGTCGAGGATATCGGCCAGACGCGAGATGACGCCCAGGTCGCGCCGGGTGGTGGCGTCGCCTGCCACGAAGCGGCTCTGCTTCCACGACTGGAAGTCCTCGTTCATGGTCGGGACCATGGTGACCAGCGCGCTCAAGGCATCCGACGGCGTGGGGGTCCAGGCGGCGGCGGCAGTTTGCAGCTCGCCGGCGTACTGGTCGAGCGCGGCCGTGGCGGCCTGGAGCACGTAGGCGTCGGGCAGCGCTTCGCCGAACTCCAGCGTCCCGTCGCGGTTGAAGTCGGCCGGCACG
Source organism: Anaerolineales bacterium (assembly GCA_020850595.1). GTDB lineage: Bacteria > Chloroflexota > Anaerolineae > Anaerolineales > UBA6663 > JADZEK01. The sequence continues at coordinate 11,258 of JADZEK010000172.1, read as the reverse complement.
GGCGCGGTGAAGTCGGGCCAGGTGCCCCACAGCGTGCTCTCGGTGACGCCCAGCAGGTTACCGGGGCGCGGCAACACCCGGCCGTCGCCCAGGGTCAGGTCGTAGGGCGCGGCGTTCTGCGCGTCAGCGGCGGCCGAGGCGCCCGCGCTCAGCAGAATGTCAAAGTCGGCCAGGCTGGGCGTGCCTGCCACGATGCCTTCGCTCTGCCGGTAGAGCGGGCCGGCCTGGGTCCAGGCGGCGCGGGCTGCGTTGACGGCGGCGATAGCCTCCTGGCTGTGGTTCTGCCACAGGGCTGCATAATTGAAATTCGACTGCGAGGCAAGCTGAAAATACGTCTGGGCGGCGTTCTTAAGCGCGGTGGTCGCAGTGTGCAGTTCGCCGGTCTTGCCGGTGAGGTAGGTGTGGAGGCCGCTGAGGTCCACCGGCGGCGGCACTGGGCTGGGGGTGCCGGTGGGCGCCAGGGCCGGGGTGGGCGAGGCGGGCCGCTGAGTGGGCGCAGCGCAGGCCGCCAGCACCAGACTGGCCAGGCTAAGCAGCGAGAAAATGCGGTGTGAGCGGCGCACGCGGGTTACTCCTGGGCACACTGGCCGGCAGGCCGCCGGCCGCGCAATTTCATGTGCAAGTGATTGGCATTCTTATACCTGACCGGCCATAACGGGTCAAGCACAGCGGTGAACAGCCGCCTGGCGCGGGCGCATCTGGCCGGGCCAGGCGCGGCAGCCGCTGACTCAAGCGAAATCAGCCATTCCGAGTTCGCCGCTACGGCTGACGGAACACCAGCAGCCACGCGCCGGGGAAGGTGCCGCCCGCGCCATCGCCGCAGTTCTCCACGGTGATGCCCTCCACCGTCAGCGAGGGGCTTTCCGCCAGGTGCACGGTATATTCGATCCCCGGCGCCATCGTGAAGTCGCCATAGCCCTGGCCCTGATCGGGCTTGAGGCCGGTGTAGAAATGGTCAAATCCGCCCTCCCAGGTCACCACGACCTCCACCCCCGGCACCGGCACCGTGCCGGCGTCCTCCGTCATCACCTGGATCAAGGGTTCGCCCAGCGTTGGGTCGCACACCAGTTGGCGGCCCTTGAAGTCGAACGCCCCCTGCGGCGTGGCCGTGGGTGTGCGGGTGGGCAGCAGTTGCGGCGTGATGGACGGGACCACGGTGGGGGTCGGCGGCGGGGGGGTGGCGCTGGCCGTGGGGGGTGCGGGCGTGGCGCTCACCTCGGCTGCCGGTGTGCCGCCGGCGGGTGCTTGGGTAGGGGCCGCCTGCCCGCCCAGCGCTGCGGCCAGCCCGGCGACAGCGGCTACCTGCTCGGCGTCTGCGCCCTGGCTTTGCAGCCTGCTCGCCAGGGCGGCCGCGGCCTGCGCCGGGTCACTCCAGCCCAGCAGCGCCAGGCGGGTGCGCGCGCGGCCCAGATTGCCGTCCACGGCCAATGCGCGGGCCGCCCACTGCACGTAGGCCGCCTGATAATCGGCGCGCAGGGTGTTGGGGCCGGTGTCGGTATATTCCACCGGGCTGATCACCCAGCTATAGAGCAGGCCCAGGCCCGCCCCCGCCGCCAAAGCCACTAGAGCCAGCAGCACTGTTTTCATAGGAGGCTGCCGGCATTATACGCGACCCGCCCAACGGCGGCCGGGTGTGGCGCGGCTTAGGTTGGCGGCGGCTCGTTGAGCATGAGCCAGTAAAGCCCCAGTTGGCGGGTGGCCTCCAGGAACTCCGCGAAATCCACCGGCTTGCGCACGTAGGAATTCGCGCCCAGCCGGTAGCCCTCCAGCAGGTCGCGCTCCTCTTTCGACGAGGTCAAGATCACCACCGGTAGCAGGCGGGTGCGCTCATCGGCCCGCAGCCGGCGCAGCACCTCCAGCCCGCTCAGCAGCGGCAAGTTCAGGTCAAGCAGAATCACCGCCGGCTTGAACGGCGCGGCTTCCCCGGCATACTGTCCCTCGCCAAACAGGAGGTCCAGGGCCTCGACGCCGTTGTGGCACACGCGCAGTTCATTGAGAATATTGTTCTTCCGGAAGGCGCGCCGGGTCAGGGCCTCATCATCCGGGTTGTCTTCGACCAGCAAAATGATCTTTGGCGCCATTCGGCCTGCTTCCTGCCGCCGGGCCGGCGGCTGCGGTCTCTAGGGTTCGTCGGGAACCGGGGATGGCGCTGGCGGCTCCGGCGTGGCGGCCGGCAGGCTAAAGTAGAAAGTGGCGCCGCCCTGCACGCGCCCTTCGCCCCACACCCGCCCGCCGTGGCGGTGAAAAATGCGCTGCACCGTCGCCAGCCCCACGCCCGAGCCGGCATACTCCGCCTGATCGTGCAGCCGTTGAAACGCCCCAAACAGCCGTTGGGCATAGGTCATATCGAACCCGGCCCCATTATCGCGCACAAAGAAAGTCGCTTCGGCGGTTTCCGCCACGCGGCCGACCTCTATGTGCGCGTGCGCCTGCTTGCTGGTGAACTTCCAGGCGTTGTTGAGCAGGTTGACCAGCGCCACGCGCAGCAGCCGGCTGTCACCCGTGGCGGTCAGCCCCGGCTGAACGGTCACGCTGACGGCGCGCTCCGGCTGCGCCAGCCGCAGTTCGTCCACCACGCTCTCGGCCAGGGCGCTCAAGTCCACCGTTGCCCAGCGCATCTCCGTGCGCGTCACCCGCGAGAGGCTGAGCAGGTCGTCTATCAGGGCGGCCATGCGCTGGGCCGCGCCGCGCACACGCTCCAGGTAGCCGCGCGCCTCCGCGTCGAGCTGCGGGCCATAGTCTTCCAGCAGCGCCAGGCTGAAGCCGTCAATACTGCGCAAGGGCGCGCGCAGATCGTGCGACACCGAGTAGCTGAAGGCCTCCAGTTCGCGGTTGGCCGCCTCCAGCGCCGCGGCCCGCTGCCGCAGCGTGGCGTTCAGCGTCTGAATTTGCTCCTCGGCCTGCTTGCGGTCGGTGATATCCAGCATCGTCGAGCGCGACATCACGTAGCGGCCCTCGCTGTCAAAGACCACCGTGGCGCTGATGAGCACCGGGATCACGCGCCCGGCGCGGTTGACCAGCTCATATTCGAGGTTGCTGGCGCGGCCGGTTTCCCTAAAGAGCGGGAAGCTCTGCTGGAAGCGTTCCCGGCTGGCGGCCGTGACCACATCGCCGAAGCGCAGCACCCCTACCACTTCTTCGCGCGTATAGCCCAGCAGGCGCAGCTCATACTCGTTCATGCGCACGAACACGCCGGCCGCGTCGAGCGAATGATAGCCGCAGGGCGCGTTGTCGTACAGGTCCTGAATTTCGACGGCGCTCTGCACCAGGGTGGCCTCGGCCCGGCGGCGCTCAGCGTTCTCAGCGGCCAGCGCCGCGGTGCGCTCGGCCACGCGCAGTTCCAGCGCGGTGTTCTCGTCGTGCACGGCGGCATACAATTGCGCGTTGCTGACGGCCAGCGCCGCCCGGTCGGCCAGGTCGCCGGCGAACAACTGGTCTTCCGGCGAGTAAGCCTGCGCGTTCTGGTCGCGCCAGAGCGTCAACGCGCCGAAGGTGCGGCTCTGGGCGCGCAGCGGCACCACCAGCATCGAGCGGATGGGCAGGCGCTCGGCCGCCTCCCAGGCCTCGGGCGGCAGCCGGGCGCGAATGGCTTCGGGTGACGGCCCCGGCGAGATGAGCGGCCGGCCGCTGGTGATGACGCTGCCCGAGATGCCGGCGTCTTTTGGGATTGGGTCGTTCCCCAGCGCCTGGCGCGCGCGCCGCAGCGCCGCCGCCTCCGGATGATACGCAGCGGCGGGCCGCAGCCATTGGCCCGATTCATCCAGCAGCAGCAGCAAAGCGCCGTCGCCCACCAGCGCCGCCACCCGCCGCACCAGCAGGTCGAGGCAGTTCTGGTAGTCAGCCGTCACGGCCGCCAGGTCTCGGCCAATGTCGGCGAGGGCCAGGGCGCGTTCGGCCGCTGTGCGCACCTGGGCCTCGGCGGTCTTGCGGGCGGTGTGCTCGCGCAGGCCGTCTAGGCCGAACGCCAGGTCACCGGCCAGTTCTTCCAGCAGTTGCATTTCGTCTGGGCTGAAGCCCGCGGGCTGGGCGCTCACCAGGCACAGTTGGCCCAAGATCTGGTCGCGCAGCCAGATGGGCGTGATGAGCAGTTGCAGCGCGCCGGGCCGGCCGGCAAGGGGCAGGTCGGCCCACGTGTGGGTTAACGGTTCGTTGTCGGGCGTGGGCGGGCGAGTCGCCGCGGCGGCTTCCAGGGCCAGCGCCTGGGCCGGGTCGCCGCCCGCGCAGGCGGCCGGCGGGGCGTCGAGGGGCGCCCCGGCCAGGCGCACCCAGGCCAGCGAGTAACCGCCCTGGCCGACGAGGTTGGCGCACACGCCTTCCAGCAATTGCGGCTCGGTGGCGGCCCGCGCAATCGCCTGGCTGCACTCGCTCAGCATCTTCAACATGCGGTTGGCGTGGTTGAGTTGCGTGGTGCGCTGGTCGAGACCCGCGGCCATGCCGTCGAATGCCTCGGCCAGCCGGCCCAATTCGCCCGCGCCATACGGGCCGCCCAGCCGGGTCTTCAGGTCGCCGCCGGCTAGCGCCCGGCTGGCCTGCGCCAGGCGCTGAATAGGGCGCAGCAAGAAGGCGCTGCCGCCCAACCAGGCCGCTGCCAGGGCCGCGATGAAGACGATCAGCAGCGTGATCAGGCTGCGGATCAGCGTGGCGGTGATTTCGGCGTAAGCAATCTCCGTCGGCAGGCCCACACTGGTGTGCAGCCCCGCCGCGCCCGTGCCGGGCACCGGGCTGTAGGCATACAACCGGCTGATCCCATCAATGCCGACGCGCTCGACCACTGTGCCCGCCGCGCTGTCGTGCGCATCCTGCGAGATTTGGCCCACCCACCGCTCGGGGTCGGGGTTGCGGGCCAAGATGGTGTCGTTGTGGTCGCTGACGACCAGCGCCGCCCCAGCGGGCAAGTTCGCCGCCGCCAGGATGCGGCTCAACTCCGTGAGGTTGAGCGCCGCGAATACCAGGCCCGGCGGCCCGCCGGCCCCCCCCACCGGGTAGGCCCCGACCACCACCGGCAGGTTGGTGATTCTGCCAGTCTGGTAATCGCCCACGGCGAAGCCGCCGGTGGCCTGCACGCGCAGAAAATAGGTGCGGTCGGCCACGTTGGTGGTCAGCGCCTGCGGCACGGCGCTGCAAAAGACAGTGCCGTCGGGCGTCACAGCCCCCAGGTTGGTGTACTGCTGGTATTGGGCGCGCAGATCAGCCAGCACCGCGCTGCAGGCTGCGCCGTCCTGGGCGATCACCGCCGGCAAGCGCGACATGGCAATCAGCAGCTGCCGCTGGCCTTCGATCACTTGCGCCACCGTGGCGGCGGCCAACTCCGCCATCTGGCTCATTTGGCTGCTGAGGGCCGCGTGCTCGCGCCGGCGGCCGTCCGCCGCGTTCACCAGGGCCAGCGCCACCATCGGCAGCACGGCCAACAGCACTAGGAAGATCAGCCGGACGCGCAAGCCCGACAGGGTGCGATGGGTCATTGACGGAGTCTTGAGTGGATAGAGAGGCCGGCCGGTGACTGGCAGGGCGCCTGCCCCCCATGCCTGGGCAGTCTAGTCAAGTATAGCGCAAGCTCCGAATCAGATTCGTCAGGAAACCACGCTGCGCCTTCGCCCAGGCCGGCAGCGCCCCGCCCGTCACCCTATTGTTCGAGGTGCTCGGCGATGTAATCCTGCCGCTGCGCTTCCAGCTTATCCCAGGTGTCTTGCGCGATCAGGGCCGTCAGCGTGCTCGCCATCGCCGCGGCGTCGGGCCGCTGGCTGTCAATCACATACGCGGGCACGTCCACCGTCACGCCGTTGGCCGTGGCGCTGAAGTCGTCGCTGCTGCCGCCGACCGGCGGTCCGTCTTCCGTCACCCAGGCGGTGGTGAACAACCCATAGCCCGCCAGCGCCGCGTACAGCGCGTCCAGCTGCGCCGCATCGAGCGCCACCGTCTCGGACCACACCGGCACGTCTTCACCGCCGGGGTAGCCGGGGATGAAGGTCAGCGTCACCGTGCCGTCGGGCGCGACGACGATGGTGTACTCGTAGTGATAGGGCGGGGCGACGCTGCCCTCGCGCCAGTTGTATGTGACCGTGAAGTCGGCCGGGCGCGTGTCGGGCGGCGTGGGCAGATCGGTGACGACGGCCGCCGCGGTAGGCGTCAGCGGCAGCATTAGCGGTCCTGAGCTGAGCAGCGAACAGGCCAGGCCAGACAGCAGCGCGGCCAACAAGGCCACGGCGCGAGCAGGCGCTTTCAAGTGAGCCATGATCGTTATCTCCTTTGTCCCATCACCGGGCAGATCATCGGTCTCGGCGCATGGTGCCGGCCGGGATGGGGCGCACCGCGTTTCAGGGGGCGGCGGCCAGCGCCGTGCCCAGCGCCGCCAGTCGTTCGGCGTCGGGCGCGGGCAGCCCGGCCGCGGTCAGGCGTTCGGCGACGGCGCTCACCGTGAACGCGCTCGGCTCCAAGCCGAGGCCGCTCAGCCCCGCGCGGGCGGCCTCCAGGTCGCCGTCGCCGGCGTAGGCCGTGGCGATCATCAGGATGTAGTCGTCCTTGAAGGATTGGTGGAGTGAGGCCGGGTCGGCGTCTACGTACTGCACCGGTGCGATCACCCAGCCGTAATACAAACCGCCCGCCACGCCCGCCAGCAAGGCCGCGAGAATGACGATCACCGCCCGGGTGGTCGCGGCGCGGCGGGCCTGCGCGCGGGCGCGCATGGCCGTCATAGCTTGCCCGTGAGCGAGACGGTGACGATCATGCCGCGATTATAGCGCGGGCTAAGGCTCCGGCAAGCCGCCGCCCGACCAGCGCGGCGGTTTGGCCGCCGTCACGGTCCCCGGTCGCGCACAAACACATCCGCGGCCGCGTTCGTATCGCCCGCCACCAGGTTCGTGGCGGTGGCGGCGTAGGCCACATAGCGGCCGAGCGCCGAGATCACCGGCATGTTTGAGTCCCCGTTGGCCTGCGCGCCGCCCGGCCCGACCGACACGCGCGTGGTCTGCCCCGTCTGCCGGTCGTGCACAAAGATGTCCCACAGGCCGTTGCTGTCGCCCGCCACCAGGTTGCTGGCGGTCGACTTGAACGCCAGGTAGCGCCCGTCGGCCGAGAGCGCGGCGCGATCGGAGAAGCCATTGGCCTCAACGCCGCCGGTCGCCACCGACGCCCGCGTCGTTGTGCCCGTTTGCCGATCGTAGATGAAGATGTCGTCGGCGCCGTTGCTGTCGCCCGTCACCAGGTTGGTGGCCGCCGAGGTGTAGGCCACGTAGCGTCCGTCGGCGGAGAGCACGGGGTTGCGGCTGTGGCTGTTGGGCTGCGCGCCGCTCAACCCGATTGAGACGCGCGTGGTCACGCCCGTCTGTCGGTCGTGGACGAAAATGTCTCCCGCGCCGTTGGTGTCGCCCGCCACCAGGTTGGTGGCCGTGGAGTCAAAGGCCACGTAACGCCCGTCGGCCGAGAGCGCCGCCCCGGTGGAGACACCGTTCGCTTGCCCGCCGCCCGTGCTGACCGACACCCGCGTGGTCAGGTGCGTGCCCAGGTCGTGGACGAAGATGTCGCGCGCGCTGTTGGTGTCGGTAAGCACCAGGTTGGCCGCCTCGGATTGGAAGGCTACCATGCCGCCCGCCTGAGAAATCGCCAGGCCGTTCCCGCCCACGCCAAAACCCGATTGACCCGTAGCCTGCGCGCCCGCCGGGCCGACCGACACGCGGATGGTCACACCCGTCTGTCGGTCGTGGACGAACACATCGCGCAGGCTGTTGGTGTCGGTCAGCACCAGGTTCGTCGCCTGGCTCTCAAACGCCACCCAGCGGCCATCGCCTGACAGGCGCGGGTTGTAAGACGGCCCATTGCCCTGCGCCCCGCTGCTGGCCACCGACACGCGTGTGGTGGTGATGACGCCCAGGTCGCGCACGAACACATCCAACTGCGCGTTGCTGTCGCCCGGCACCAGGTTCGCGGCGTAGGAATAAAACGCCACCACCTGGCCGTTGTCAGCCAAAGACGGGAAGTACGAAGCGCCCGTGGCCTGCGCTCCGCCGCTCGTCAGCGAGACACGGCTGGTCGTGCCGGTGGGCGCGGCCGTGCTGGTAGGCGTGGCGGTCGGCGTGCGGGTGGGGGTGCGGGGCGGTGTGGGCGTGGAAGTAGATGCCAGTGTGCCGCCCGCCTGCGCCACGCTGGGCAGATACACCGTGCTGCTGCGGTGATAGACGGCGGTGAAGTGGGCGTTGTCGTTCAGATCGCGCGCCACCGTCAGGCTCCCGGCCTCCAGGTGGCGGCGGCCTTCCTGCCGCCAATAGGCAAACGCATACAGGCTGCCGTCGGGGCCAACCGCCCAGCGCGGGGCCGCCAGAGTCACGCTGTCACCGCGCACCGCTTCCCCGGCATAGTCGGTCACTTCCGCCACGCCGTTAATCGTCACGGGCACCGCCGCCAGCGGGATCACGACGATTTGTTCGCCGCCCGCCGTCTGCTGCCCGGCCTCGGCCGCCGCCACGTCGCGCGCTTCGGCGTCCACCTCCAGGGTCACCGGGCCGTCTGGCGGGGGCGTGAGCGAGTCGGGGTCGGGGCAGTCATCAAAAGTCAGGTAATCAATCTCCTCCGGTTCGGCGATGGGATAGTCCAACTCGATGTAGCCGATCAATTCTTCGAGGGCCAAGACGCCCAAGAACTCCGTGACATCCTCCGGGATAACATCGAAGACCTGACCAATGAGCTGGCCGTTGGCGTCGTAGGCGCGCAAGACGGCCACGGCGTTGAGCGTGCCGCCGTTGCCCATGGCCAGGCCCACCCGCCGCATGGGCGTGGTGTAGGAAATCACCAGGGGCTTGCCAATGCTGTCGCCGCCCAGCGCCGGCCCGGCGTACAGCGAGTTGGGCGGCGACCAGGTGTCGGCCTCGCGCCCGACTCCGTCGCGCACCTTCAGTTCGATATCTGGGTTGTCGGGGAACAGCACGCCCTGGCCCAGGTACTGGCTCTCCACCAGGGTGCCCACCGCCAGGCCGTCGAAGTCCACCACCTCGGCGCTGCTGCACATCTGCCCCGGCGCTTCCAGCTCAATCAGCCGCGGAGCGCCGGCCTCTTGAGCCTGGTAGGTTTGGAAGGTGATGTCCTGATGGGGCGCGCTTGGCTCACCGTCCTCGTATTTGCTGCTGAGTTGGAAGCGCAGGTTCAAGCGCCCGTGCCAATCGTCCAGCCCGTCCAGCACGATCAGGTTGTCTTCATCCTCGGCGCGTGCGTTGAGGTCCAGCGCGTAGTCATTGGTGGCGTTGCCGCAGCTATCGCCCTGCCGGACGGGCAAGCCCAGCCCGGTGACATCCTGGTTCCAATTCACAGTGAAGGCTGGGCCGGTGACGGCGGCGCTGATCACATTGGTGATATTCGTGCTGACCGTCCAATACACCAGGGCGTTAACCGGCAGCGGGCCGAGCACCGCGCAATCGTCCAGGCTGTTCTCATCCAGGTCGGGCGTCAGCGCCCCGGTGTAATCCATCCCCAGGCGCAGGTTACTGCGCAGCCCGCGCACCCCGAACTGGTAGTCGTAGTTCATGACGCTCAAGTAGTTCGGCTGGTAGTTGCTGTTGTACCCCTGCCCATTCACGAGATAGCTCGCGCCGTGGTCCAGGTTGAGGTTGTGGCCCAGTTCGTGCAGGAAGGTGCCCGCCTGCGCCCGTACGGTGCCCGAAACGACTAGCCCGGTGATGGGGCTGGTGGTCGTGTCGGTCACGGTGTCTGCCCAACCGCCCAGGCTGACGATCAGGTCGTTGCCATACACCTCACCGACGCCGGAGGTGGTCGGCGTGGCCTGCGTCAGGCTGTGCGCGAACACGGCGTAGTGAAACACCCAGGCCCGGTTCGTGACGAAGTTGTCCTCCTTGGTTTCGTAAAAATCGGCGTCGTCGCCGGCGTGGGTGAATGACAGGAATTGCTGCTCGGTCACCAGGTTGCCGCCGCCGGGCGTGCCCGCGCCCAGCGCGCCCAGGTCGCCGATGTCAATCAGGCCGTCGCCGTCGCAGTCAATGTCGCCCGTCGTTGGCGCGCCGTTGTTGTCACAGTCGGCCGAGCCAAGCGCGCTGTAGAGGCTGCCCGTATCCACGTGCAGCCGGATGCCGGGCACGCCGTCGGGGTTGGCTACCGGCGCCCAGTGGAAGACGCGCCACACTGGCAGCCATAGATTCTGCAGCGGCTCGTGGCTGTGATCGGCGGCCTGCATCCAATCCGCCTCCACGAACAGGTCTTTGTGGTCCACCAGCGCCCCCATGCCCGGCAAGTCTACATCCAACAGGCCGTCGCCATCGGCATCCAGGCCCTGGGTCTCCCAGTTGTCCAGCAGGCCGTCGTCGTCCTGGTCTTCGGTAGACCCGGCCACGATATCGAACTCGATCTCGGCGCAGTCGGGGCCTTCCTCCCCGCGCCACACGCGCCACTGGCCCGGGGCCGGGTCGCCGGGCGGGCCGGCGGCTCCTTGGTCTACCGTCCACAAGCCGGTGGCCGGAAAGAACGTCACCCCCAGGCCATAGGCGTTGTCCTTGGGGTTGACGTCCACGCTGTCATCGTCGTCCAGCCCGAAGGGCCAATCGCCGTCTAGTTCCTTCAGGTAGATGGTGAGGGGGATGGCGCCGCCCGCGTCGTCGGCCTGGCCGGTAGCCACCCAGCGCCAGTAGACGTGGTTGCGGTTGAGAGTCACTTCGTCGGCGAAGCTGAAAAGCGTGTCGCCGATCTCCACCACCGGGTAGAAATCCTGTCCGCTGCCTTCCGGGTCGCAGAAGGCGCGCACCCGCTGGACGACGACATTGATGGTGATCAGGGCCTGGGGCTGGGCGTGGCTGCCCGCCAACGGGATCAAGAAGAAAACGAGCAGTGTCAGGACAGGACCGAGGCGGCGGAGCGAGGAGCGCATCGTGGAACCTCCGATGCTGTGCCTGCCGGCGCGGCGCATGGCCGCGGGACGCGGGTGTCGCCAGGCAGCCTGGGCTTGCTGGCGGGGGGGCCGGCGCGCCAGGCTGCGAACGGATTGTTCCGGAGGTGCCTCAGTTATTGATCAGCGCCGGCCGGGCGGCCATGGTAGTTCCGGCTGATCATGCGACCATTATAGCATCGCGGCACACCCCGCCCTGCCGCCGCCGCTGACGCCCGCATTCTCTTGGTATAATGCCCAGACGACCAGCGGGGTAGCACTCCAACTAACCGTGGTAGCAGGTTTTGAAGCTTGAAAAGGAACGGGTCCACCGCCACAATCCTTTCTATCGAGGAAGGGAAGGTGCGCGATGGACCCGCAGACAGTATTTTGCCCGAAC
>JADZEK010000171.1 GCA_020850595.1 Anaerolineales bacterium | reverse complement strand
GACCTTGTCCCGACAAGAGCGTTCGGGACCTTGTCCCGACAAGAGCGTTCGGGACCTTGTCCCGACAAGAGCGTTCGGGACCTTGTCCCGACAAGAGCGTTCGGGACCTTGTCCCGCGCTGAGCACAGCGTTGGCGGGAAGGGGCGCCTCGTGAACATGGCGCTGGCAGGGTCAGTCGCCATGAGGTGCAGTGGGTGACTCCTAGAACAAGCCTTTGACCTTGCCGGTCTCCAGGTCAATGTCAATGTCCACGAACGCGGGGCGGCTCGACAGGCCGGGCATGGTGCGCATGGTGCCCACCAGCGGGTACAGGAAGCCCGCACCGAGCGAGGCGCGCAGATCGCGGATGGGGATGCGGAAGCCCGTCGGCGCGCCCTTGAGGTCGCCGTTGGCCGAGAACGACAGGTGGGTCTTGGCCATGCAGATGGGCAGGCGGGTGTAGCCCAGGCGCGTGTACAGCTCAATTTTCTGCTCGGCTTCGGGCAAGTAGTCCACGCCGTCGGCGCCGTAGAAGGCGGCGATGGCCTCGATCTTCTCCTTGATAGAGGCGTCGTCGGGGTAGAGGAACTGGAAGTGCTTGGGGCGCTTGGCGGCGGCCATGACGGCCCGGCCCAGCTCGACCGCGCCCTTGCCGCCGTCGGCCCAGTGGGTGCACTTGTAAGCGCCCTCGGCCCCACCCGCCAGCGCGAACTGGCGCACAAGCTGAATTTCGGCCTCGGTGTCGGTGGCGAAGCTGTTGACGGCCACGACCACCGGCACGCCGAAGCGCTTGGCGTTGGCGATGTGGCGCAGCATATTGGGCATGCCCGCCTCCAGCAGGGCCAGGTTCTCGTCGGTGTAGGCCTTGTCGAGCGGCCGCCCAGCCACAACCCGCGGGCCGCCGCCGTGCATCTTGAGGGCGCGGATGGTGGCCACCAGCACGACCACATCGGGCGTCAGGCCGGACTGGCGACACTTGATGTCCATGAACTTTTCCATACCGATGTCGGCGCCGAAGCCGCTTTCGGTGATGACGTAATCGGCCAGCTTGAGGGCGATCTGGTCGGCGACGACGGACGATTGGCCGTGGGCGATGTTGGCGAACGGCCCGGCGTGGACGAAGGCGGGCGTGCCTTCCAGCGTCTGCATCAGGTTGGGCATGATGGCGTCCTTCATCAGGACGGTCAGGGCGCCGGCGACGCCCAGGTCTTCGGCGGTGACCGGCTCGCCGCGGGTGTTGGTGCCGAAGATCATGCGGCCAAAGCGCTCGCGCATGTCGGGCAGGCTGGTGGTCAGGGCCAGGATGGCCATGATTTCGCTGGCGACGGTGATGTCGAAGCCGGCCGCGCGGGTCTGGCCTTTCTCTTCCGGCCCCTGGCCGATGGTGATCTGGCGCAGGAAGCGGTCGTTGACGTCCATGACGCGGTTCCAGGTGAGGCTGGCCGGGTCAATATCGAGGCGGAAGAGGCGGCGCTTCTGCTCGGGGGTCAGGGCGTCCGGGTCGGCGGCGGTGATGCCGAGCTTTTGCATGCGGCGCAGGTGCGACTCAACAAAGCGGCGCTTGCCCTGCTTATCCTGGGGGCAGAAGGCGTTGAAGAGCTTTTCGTCGTCGGGCTGCTCGCGCTCGTGGAAGATGCGCGCGTCAATGGCGGCGGCCATGAGGTTGTTGGCGGCGGTGATGGCGTGGATGTCGCCGGTGAGGTGGAGGTTGAAGTCCTCCATGGGGATGACCTGGCTGTAGCCGCCGCCGGCCGCGCCGCCCTTAATGCCGAAGGTCGGGCCTTGCGAGGGCTGGCGGATGCAGGTGAAGACCTTTTGGCCCAGGTGGGCGCCCAGCGCCTGCGACAGGCCCACGGTGGTGGTGGTTTTGCCTTCCCCCAGCGGGGTGGGGGTGATGGCCGTCACGTCAATGTACTTGCCGGATTTGCGCCGGGCCAGCCGATCACGGACATCGAGGTGCACCTTGGCTTTATACGAACCGTAAAGTTCCAGGTCGGTGGGTTTGAGGCCGACTTCGGCGGCGATTTGCAAGATGGGCTTGAGCTTGCCGGCCTGCGCGATCTCGATGTTGGACGGCACGGGGCGCAGCAGCTTGAGCTTGGTGGGCCGGAAGCCCCGCGCCGCCGCTGGGGGTGCCGCGCGGCGGGCGAGTTTGGGGCCGCGGCCGTTCTTGGCAGCTTTGGGGGCCGCGGTCCGGGTCGGTTTGGTGGTGCGCTTAGGCATAGTAACCTTTCTTTCGCCGCGCGCGAGCGCCGAGCGGACGGCCCGGGGCCGTCCTGGGGGGCGCGCGGCGTAACTGGGCGTTCGTTAAACTCTACGCATCCGGCGGGGCCGGGCCTCAGGCGCTTGGGTCGAGCTTGAGGACCGCGCCCGCGATGGGCACAGGCACAATCTCCGCTTGCACCGCGCCGCCGGCGATGGTCAGCCGGCCGATGGCCGGGCCGGGCCAGACGCGGTAGTCCGGCCCTAATGAGCCGGGGTTGAACAAGAGCGCGCCGTCGAGCCACTGGTTGACGGGGCGGTGGGTGTGGCCGAAGACGATGACCTGCACCTCCGTAAAGCGCCGGCGCACTTGCTGCAAGAAGCGGCGGGTGCGCGCGGCGCTGGGCGGCCGGTTGGTCTGGCCGAGCAGCATGGCCCGCAGCCGCGCCGGGGCGTAGCGCCGCCAGCCGCCGTGGCCGTGGGTGAGGCCCACGCGCACGCCGCCGAAGGTGAGCACGCGGTCGAGCGGCAACGGCGAGAACAGGTCGCGGTTACCTCGGACGGCGTGCACCGGCGCGACCTGCTCCAGCACGGCCAGCACCCGCGGCGCGCAGATGTCGCCGGCGTGCAGGATGGCGTCTACCCCGGCCAGGGCGTCCCACAGGGCCGGGGGCAGCGCGCGCATGCGGTCGGGGACGTGCGAATCGGCGATGACGCCCAGGGTCAGCGCGCGGGCGGGCGCCGGGCGGGCCGTGGGCGCGCCGGGGTCAGTAGCGGCCACGCGCAGTGACGGCGTTGGGCGCGGCCAGCTCGGCCGCGCTGGCGCGCTGGAGGCTGACGGCGCAGGCCTTGAACTCGGGAATCTTGGCGACCGGGTCGAGCGCGTCAATGGTCAGCAAATTCGCGGCGGCCTCGTTGAAGTGCATGGGAATGAAGACCACGCCCGGCCGGGCCTTAGGCGAGACGCGCACGCGCAGCACCACCGTGCCGCGGCGCGACGATACGCGGGCCACATCGCCGGTCTGGAGGCCGCAGCGCTCGGCGTCAATCTCGTTCAGCTCGAGCAGGGCCTCGGGGTAGAGCACATCCAGCTCGGAGTTGCGCGTGAGCGTGCCGCCGTGCCAGTGCTCGAGCACGCGCCCGGTGGTGAGGATGAACGGGTACTCTTCGTCGGGCAGCTCGACCGAGGGCACGTACTCGAGCGCGAAGAAGCGCCCGCGGCCGGTGGGGAAGCGCTCGGCGAAGAGGAAGGGCGTGCCGGGGTGCTGCTCGTCGGGCACCGGGGTTTGCAGGCCGCCGCGCTCCAGGCGGGCGTAGGTGACGCCGCGGTTGCCCGCGACCACCTGGGCCATCTCGCGCCAGATTTCCTCGGGGTGGGTGTAGTCCCACCGGCTGGTGGCCGGGCGGCCCAGGCGCGCCTCCAGGCGGGTGGCGACGTCACAGAGGATGTGCCAATCGGGCCGCGCGTTGCCGCGCGGGGCCAGGGCGCGGCGCACGCGCTGCACGCGCCGGTCGGTGTTGGTGAAGGTGCCGTCTTTTTCGGCCCAGGCGGCGGCGGGCAGCAGCACGTCGGCGAAGGCGCCGCTTTCGTTGATGAAGACATCCTGCGCCACCAGGAACTCGAGCTGCTGCATGTGGCGGCGGGTGACGTTCAGGTTCGGCTCGCTCATCATGGGGTTTTCGCCCATGATGTACAGGGCGCGCACCCCGCCGGGGTGGGCGTGCGAGAGGATTTCAGTGGTGGTCAGGCCGCGCCGGCGGTTGAGGCCGCCCGGCTCCACGTTCCACACCGGCTCCCACTGTTCGGCGTTGCCGGGTTCATCCACCAGCATGTAGCCGGGGAAGTGGTAGGGCATGGCGCCCGAGTCGGACGCGCCCTGGACGTTGTTCTGGCCGCGCAGCGGGTTAAGGCCGGTGCCGGCGCGGCCGATGTGGCCGGTGAGCAGGACCAGGTTGACCAGGCCCAGGGCGCTGGCGGTGCCGTGGGCGAGCTGGCTGATGCCCATGCCCCAGAAGATAGCGCCGCGCTCGGCGCGGGCGTACAGGCGCGCGGCTTCCACGATGAGCTGCCGGTCAACGCCGGAGACGGCCTCGGCGTATTCGGGCGTGAACGGCGCGAGCGAAGCCAGGTAGTCGCTGAAACCTTCGGTGCGGGCGTCTATAAAGCCCTGGTTGTAGAGTTTCTCGTTGACGATGACGTGCGCCATGGCGCTGAAGACGGGCACGTTGGTGCCGGGGCGCAGCGGCAGCCAGAGCGTGGCGTAGTCACACATCTCCAGGCGGCGCGGGTCAATGACGATGAGCTTGGCGCCGTGCTTCTGGATCGCCGTTTTCATGTGCAGGGCGATGATGGGGTGGTTCTCGGTGGTGTTGGAGCCGGTGACGATGAAGCAGTCGCTCTGGGCGACCTCGGCGGCGGTGTTGCTCATGGCGGTGGTGCCCAAGGCCTTGCTGAGGGCGGCCACCGAGCCGGCGTGGCACAGGCGCGTGCAGTGGTCAATGTTGTTGGTGCGGAAGAGCGCCCGGAACATCTTTTGCAGCAGGTAGTTTTCCTCGTTGGTAGCCTTGGCGCAGCAGTAGGCGGCCAGGGCGTCGGGGCCGTCGCGGCGGTAAATTTCCATCAGCCGGTCGGCCACGTAGTCGAGGGCTTCGTCCCAACTGACCTCGCGCCACTCGCTGCGGTCAAACGCCTGCGTGCGGCTGCCGGGGAGCTGGGGCGTCTTGCGAATGAGGGGCTGGCTGAGGCGGTCGGTGTTGTACAGAAAGTCGTAGCCGAAGCGGCCCTTGACGCACAGGTTGCCGTGGTTGACGACCGAGTCGAAGGGCGAGGTGACGCGGTAGATGAAGTCGTCTTTGAGGTGCAGCTCGAGCGTGCAGCCGACGCCGCAGTAGGGGCAGGTGGTCGGGACGACGCGGTCAGGCTTCAGCATTGCGGTAGACCTCGGGCGATGCGGCGCTGGGCTTCAGGGCAACAGGTCAAGCTGGCGGCTCAAGGCGGGCGCGGTGGTCAGCGCGGCCAACTCTTTGGATAGGTTGATTTTGCGGTCAAGCGCGGCCCGGACGTGAGCCGGCAGGTGCGCCAGCAGCTTTTGCAGGTCGGCGGCGGACGTGAGGGGATGGAACTGCGCCGCCAGATAGACCAGGGTGGTGCGCCCTCGCTTGAGCAGATTGAGCACATTCCGCAACGTGCCGGCGCTCTGGCCGTTCCACAGCATCAGGCCGTAATCGGCGGCCTCAGCCATAGCTGTGTCTTTGGCGGCAAAGTAGGCAAAGTCTTTGGTGGCATGCGGCGGTGTCACCAGCTTTACGGGCCACTGGCCGAGATTGTGCCGGCACTGGCCGCCGGTGCAATAGACAACGACGGTTGGGTAGGCCTTCGCTAGCAAGTATTGCTGCACGGCCTGGTCAGCGCCGGCGGCGTCACCGATGAGGACGGTGTAGCCCTGTTCCACAACGTTGTTCAGGCGGGTCTGCACCGCGGCGTCCAGACTTGTGATCTCGCGCGAGCCACCAATAAAGATTTGCATGGGTCTCAGGCCTTGGTCTTGGTCACCGTTAAGACGAACACCGTCTTGGCTTTGCCCGTGTGATACAAGGCTTCGGTCAGAGTCGCCAGCGTCGCGCCCGATTGAAACAGATCATCGAGCACCAACAGCGTACGACCTTGCGTCTGAGCCGAATCTACCACAAAGGCTGCGCTCAAGATTGACTTCCGCTCGACATAATCGTGAATGTCCTTAACCGCCTTGGCACTGGCAGTCTTCTTGACGGCCGTCGTCAGCAACGGCAGTTGCAGGGCGGCGCAGGCAGAATGGCCTCGATGGCCGCGGCGATCTTCCAGTCATCGCGGAGGAAGCGCGACAGGGCCGCGACGAGTTCTGGCGCGGCAGTTTGATCTCCCTGATACTTCAGACGATACAACAGCTCACCGACTGCGCTGCGGGTGGTGTCAAACCGATCGCGCCCAGCCGAGTCGGGGCCGAGATAAATGCTCTGCACCACATGCCGGTCCAGCGCATAGCCCTTGCGCCAGGGACCTTTCAGCACAATCGGGTTGATCGCCGGCATTCCCCTAGCCTTCTCCCGAAACGCCGCGCTTGTCTTCCTGGGTGGGGGCGCTGCCGGGCTTGGGGCGGCGCTTGCGGCGCTCTTGGCGGGTGAGGGCCATGATCTCGTCGGGGGTCTGGCCCTGCTCCAGCAGCCACTGGCGTTTGGGCTTGAGCGCGCCGGTAGGGCACACACCCACGCACTGGCCGCAGAAGACGCAGCTGCTGGCGGGCAGGGGCTGCTCGAAGAAGGTGCCGATCTGTGTTGTGTAGCCGCGGCCCTCGAAGTTGATGGCGTAGGCGTATTGGGCGTCGTCGCCGCAGACCTGCACACAGCGCCAGCACAGGATGCACTGGGCGTAGTCGCGGATGAACATGGGGTTGTCGTCGAGCACGGGCGGGGCGCGGCGCTCGGCCTCGGGGAAGCGGCCGGTGCGGGCGTCGTAGGCGTCCTGGTAGGCCTGAATCTCGGGCGCTTCGGAGAGGTCCACGGCCGAGTCGAGCATTTCCAAAATGGTGCGGCGGCTACGGGTCACGCGCTCGCTGTCGGTGCGCACTTCCATGCCCGCGCTCACCTGGGCCACGCAAGCGGCGGCCAGCACGCGCGCGCCTTTGACCTCCACCACGCAAATGCGGCACAGGGCGTTGGCGGTGCAGTGTTCGTGGTAGCAGATGGTGGGGATGTCTACTCCGGCCTGGCGCGCGGCTTGCAGAATGGTGGCGCCGCCGGGGACGCTGACGGCCCGGCCGTCAATGGTCAGACTGACTTCAGTCGGCATGGGCGGGCCTTTCGGTGGGGGCGGCGAAGAGTTGCGGCCAGAGCTGCAGGGCGCTGAGCACGGCGCTGGCGGCGGTCTGGCCCAGGCCGCAGAGCGAGGCGTCGGTCATGGTCCAGCCCACGTCGCGCAGGCGGTCGGCGTCGCCCAGGCGCGGGCGGCCGGTGGCCAGGCGGTCGAGGATTTCGTGCTGGCGCTGGGTGCCGATCTGGCAGGGGTAGCACTTGCCGCACGACTCGTGGGCGAAGAAGCGGCCCAGGCGCTGGAGCACGTCGCGCAGGTCGCGCGAGTCGTCGAAGACCATGACGACGCCGGAGCCGAGCGGCAGGCCGGCGGCGCGCAGATCCTCAAAGGTGAGTTTGACATCCAGGTGCTGCTCGGTGGCGAACGCGCCGGCCGCGCCGCCGAAGAGCACGGCTTGCAGCGTGCGGCCTGGCCGCACGCCGCCGGCCAGCGCCAGCAGGTGGCGCAGGGTGACGCCAAAGGCCACTTCGTACAGGCCGGGCGCGGCCACGTCGCCGGAGACGCAGAAGAGCTTGGGGCCGGTGGAGCGCTCGGTGCCGTAGCGGCGGTAGGCGGCCGCGCCCGCGTTGATGATGAGGGGGATGTTGAAGAGCGTCTCGACGTTGTTGATGGCGGTGGGCTTGCCGAACAGGCCGTAAAGGGTGGGGAAGGGCGGCTTGACACGCGGGAAGCCGCGCTTGCCCTCGATGCTCTCGAACAGGGCGGTCTCTTCACCGCAGATGTAAGCGCCCGCGCCGAGGCGTAACTCCACGTCCAGGCTGAAGCCGCTGCCGAGGATGTTCGCGCCGACATAGCCCGCGGCGCGAGCCTCGGCCACGGCGGCGGTCATGCGCGCGAAGGCGCGCGGGTACTCGCCGCGGATGTAGATGTAGCCGCGCGCCGCGCCGATGGCGAAGCCCTCGATCAGCAGGCCCTCCAGCACGCGGTGGGGGTCTTCTTCCAGCAGCACGCGGTCTTTGAACGTGCCCGGCTCGGATTCGTCCGCGTTGCAGACGACGTACTTGGGCTGGGGGAGGGACGAGCGCGCGCCCTCCCACTTGACGCCGGTGGGGAAGGCCGCGCCGCCGCGCCCGACCAGGCCCGCTTGCTTGACCTCGGCGATGACGGCCTCCGGCCCGAGGGCCAGCGCCTTGCGCAAGGCAGTGTAGCCGCCGCCGGCCTCGTACTCGGCCAGGGGGGTGACGCGCCCCCGGCCGCAGTTGGCGGTGAGCACGCGCAGGTCGCCACCGACAATGCTGTCTGGCTCGGGCAGGGCGGCGTTGAAGAGCGCGTCCATTTGGTCGGGCAGCACGCGGCCCTGGGCGATGTCATTCACCAGCACGGCCGGGGCGTGCTCGCACAGGCCCAGGCAGGGCACGGTTTCGACCATCAGCGCGCCGTCGGCCGAGACCTGGCCGGGCTGCACTCCGGCGCGGGCGCAGGCGGCGGCCAGCACGGCATCGCCGCCGGCCAGGGCGCAGGCCGGGTCCACGCACACGCGCACCACGCGGCGGCCGACCGGCTCGCGGTAGAACAGGCTGTAGAAGTCAATGACGCCGTAGACTTCGGAGAGCGGCACGCCGAGGGCATGGCCGACGGCGTGAGCGACCGGCTCCGGCAGGTAGCCGTAGAGCTTTTGGGCGGCGTGGAGCGCGGGCAGCAGCGCCGGGCGGCCTTGGGGCCCAAATTCGGCCAGCACGGGCCGCAGCGGTGTCAAATCTATCTCAGGCATGAAACCTCCAAGCGTGCATGATAGTGTAAGTCGCCCAATTGGGGAAGGCAAACAGCAGGTTGACCTCCATCGCGGGGCCGCTCCTGGGGGCTTTTCTGCTACACTCGCCCCGGTGGTACGTTCGACCGCAATGCTTCACGAGGAGCAAGCTCATGGCATTCGATGTGGAACTCGTCCGCAGCCAATTCCCCGCGCTGGAGTCGGGCGCGGTGTTCTTCGACAACCCAGGCGGCACGCAGGTGGCGCGGCAGGTGGTGGCGCGCATGACGGATTACCTGGTGGGCAGCAACGCCAACCACGGCGGCGCGTTCAAGACCAGCATCGAGTCGGACGAGGTGCTGGAGGCGGCGCACGCGGGCATAGCCGACCTGCTCAACGCCGCCGCGCCGGACGAGATCGTCTTCGGGCAGAACATGACGACGCTGACGTTCACGCTCTCGCGGGCGCTGGCGCGGCAGCTGGCCCCCGGCGACGAGATCGTGGTGACGCGGCTCGACCACGACGCCAACATCGCGCCCTGGTTGCTGGCGGCCGAGGACCGGGGCGCGGTGGTGCGCTGGGTGGACATTCGCGCGGAGGACTGCACGCTGGACATGGCCGACTTCGAGGCGCAGATCACCGACCGGACGAAGATCGTGGCCTGCGGCTACGCCTCGAACGCGGTGGGCACAATCAACGACGTGCGCGCGGTGGCGCAGATGGCGCACGCGGCGGGCGCGCTGTGCTTCGTGGATGCGGTGCAGTACGCGCCGCACGGCCCGATTGACGTGCAGGCGCTGGACTGCGACTTCCTGGCCTGTTCGGCCTACAAGTTCTTTGGGCCGCACGTAGGCGTCCTGTACGGCAAGTACGCGCTGCTTGACGGCCTGCGGGCCTACAAGGTGCGCCCGGCCGAGGACACGCCGCCGGGCAAGTTTGAGACCGGCACGCAGAACCACGAGGGGCAGGCGGGCACGCTGGGCGCGCTGGAATACTTTGAGTGGCTGGCAGAATCAACCGGTCAGGGGGGCGGCACGCGGCGCGAACGGCTGGTGGCGGCCATGACGGCGCTGGCCGACTACGAGCGCGGGCTGGGCGGCTACCTGCTGGAGGGCTTGCAGACCATCCCCGGCGTGAAGGTGTGGGGCATTACCGATCAAAGCCGTCTCGAGCGGCGCGTGCCGACGGTGTCGTTCACGCTGGCGGGTTGGCACCCGCGCCGGGTGGCCGAGGCGCTGGCGGCCGAGGGTATTTATGTGTGGGACGGCAACTACTATGCGCTGGCGATCATGGACCGGCTGGATTTGCAGCGGCAGGGCGGCATGGTGCGCGTGGGGCTGGCGCACTACAACACCCGCGCCGAGGTGGAGCGCCTGGTGGCGGTGGTGGGCGGCTTGAAGCGCTAGCGGCGGGCAAAACAAAACCGGCGGGGAGGTTCCGGGCCGGTTAAGCAAACAAGCCTCGGGGTGAGGGGGGGCACCCAGAGACTTGCTTGTGCCGAGACTATACCTGATTTCAATGGAATAGGCAAGTGTCTAGAGGGAGATTTCGCCGGCCAGAGAAATTTTTAAGATGGGTGGTTTCGGGGCTGATTCGTAGGCGAATCGCACGCGGCTAGCCACAGAGCAGGCCGTATTTCGGATAGACACTGTGTAAATATATCCGGCCTGGTCAGCACGGCCAGGCCGGGTAAATTGGTGCCCCCGGCAGGAATTGAACCCACATCAGAGCCTTAGGAGTGCCCTGTTCTATCCGTTGAACTACGGGGGCGCACGGGTCAAGCCCAGTTGAAATTATAGCCGATTATGGGAGGCGAGCGCAGACGATAACGCTCAATCGGCGGCCGGCGCGGCCGCGCCCTGCGCGTCGAGCCGAATCCCAAACACCGTCACCGGTTCCACCCGGCCGCGGATGAGGCGCGGGCCGAGGGCTTCGGCTTCGACGATCTCGCGCACCAGGGTGTGGGTGGCGTCGCTCAGCAAGATTACGCCGGCGGGGGCCTCTTCGGTCAGGCGCTTGGCCACGTTCACCACGTCGCCGATGACGGTGTAATCCATCACCTTGTCTGAACCGATATTGCCGACCGTGGCTTCGCCGGAGTGCAGCCCCACGCCCAGCCCCAGCCCGGTCAGTTGCGGCAACTCGGCTTGCAGCGTTTGGAAGACGGCCTGCATTTCCAGGGCGGTCTGCACGGCGCGCAGGGGGTGATCGGCCTGGGCCAGCGGCGCGCCGTAGAAGGCCATGATGGCGTCGCCCAGGTATTTGTCGAACGTGCCGTTGTGCTTGAAGATCACGCGCGTCAGCACGCTGAACACGCGGTTGAGCACGTCTACGACCTCCGCCGCGCTGTGCGCCTCGGTGAAGGGCGTAAAGCCGCGAATGTCGGCGAACAGGACCGTGACGTGCCGGGTCTCACCGCCGAGCTGCAGGCGGCGCTCGGGGTCGGTCAGGATGGCGTCGGCGACTTCTTCGGCCATGTAGCGGTTGAGCACTCGGCGCAGCAGGTCGGTGCGCAGGTTGAGCATGTCGGTCAGGTGCTTGATCTTGAGCAGGGCGCGCGCGCGCGTCATCAGCAGCGCCGAGGAGTAGGGCTTGGTGATGAAGTCGTCGGCGCCGGCCGCCAGGGCGCGGGTGCGGGTCTCATCGCTTTCCATGGCGGTGACGATGACGACCGGAACGAACTGCGTGGCCGGGTGCGATTTGAGGAAGCGGCAGGCCTCAATGCCGTCCATGCGCGGCATGGCCATGTCCATCATGACCAGGTCGGGCGGATCGGCCGTGGCGAGTTCCAGCGCCTTAAAGCCGTCAGGGGCCGAGATGACCTCCGCCCCCATGTGCGCAAAATAGATCGCCAGCACATCCCGATTCAGCCAGTCGTCGTCCACGACCAGCACTTTGGGCTTGCGCGGGAAATCGTGATCAACCAGTTCCACAGCCACCCCCTGCTTGGCCGGTCGGCGGCGCGGACGCGTCGGGCTGACGGCGCCGGCCGTCAGGCAATCACTATCCGTCTGAGCCTTAGTCCAGGCGCCCGGTCACCAGCGCCTGCTTCACCTCGCCGATCAACTGCGTCACCGGGATGTCACGCGGGCAGGCCTCGGTGCAGTTAAAGGCGGTGCGGCAGCGCCAGGCGCCGCTTTCTTCGTTGAGCACCGCCAGGCGCTGCTCGGCGGCCCGGTCGCGGTCGTCGAAGATAAAGCGATGCGCCTGCACGATGGCGGCCGGGCCGACGTAGCTGTCGTTCCACCAAAACGAGGGGCAGGAGGTGGTGCAGGCGGCGCACAAGATGCACTTGGTGCCGTGGTCAAAACGTTCGTGGGCCTCGGGCGACTGTAAGCGCTCGCGGCCGTCGGCCGGCAGCGGCTCGTCGTTCACCAGGTAGGGCATCACCGAGCGATAGTGGGCGAAGAACGGCTCCAGGTCCACGATCAGGTCTTTGATCACCGGCAGGCCGAGCAGCGGCTCGACGGTGACGGTGCCGCCCTCCTGGGTCACGTCTTGCATGAGGACCTTACAGGCCAGGCGGTTGTGGCCGTTGACGCGCATGGTGTCGGAGCCGCAGATGCCGTGGGCGCACGAGCGCCGCAGCGCCAGCGTGCCGTCGTGGAACCACTTGACCTGGTGCAGCGCGTCGAGCAGCCGGTCGGTGGGGTGAACGGTGAGCGCGTAGGTTTCCCAGTGGGCCGCCTGGTCGCTCTCCGGATTGTAGCGCTTGATCTTCAGGGTCACGTTCATTTAGTACTTGCGCTCCTGCGGTTGGAACTTCGTCACCACCACGGGCCGATAGCTGAGCGCCATCGCCCCGGCGGTCAGGGCCGCGCCAGACGGGCGGTCAATGGTGGCGAAGGTGTGCTTCAGCCAGTTCACGTCGTCGCGCTTGGGGAAGTCCTCGCGCGAGTGCGCGCCGCGGCTCTCGGTGCGGTTGAGGGCCGAAACGGCGGTGACTTCGGCCAGGTCGAGCAGGCAGCCCAGCTCGAAAGTCTCCAGCAGGTCGGTGTTGAAGCGCCGGCCTTTGTCGTCAATTTGGACGTGCTGGAAGCGGCCCTTCAACTCGCGCACTTTGTCCAGCGCCGCGGAGATCAGGGCCTCGGTGCGGAAGACGCTGACGTTGTCCATCATGACCGCCTGCATCTCCTGGCGCAGCGTGGCGGCTTTTTCCTGGCCGGTGTTGGCGCGAATGCGCTCCAACTCGGCGGTGATCTCGCCCGCGGCGTCGGCGGGCAGGGGGGCGAAGTCGCTCTGCTTGCAGAACTCGGCCAGGGCCTTGCCGCCGCGCCGGCCAAAGACCACCAGGTCTACCAGCGAGTTGGTGCCCAGGCGGTTGGCCCCGTGCACCGAGACACAGGCGCACTCACCGGCCGCGAACAGACCCGTCACCAGGCCGTCGCCGGCGTTGGAGCGCACGAAGCCGTCGTTGTTGGTCGGCAGGCCGCCCATGGCGTAGTGGGCCGTGGGCTGAACGGGCACCGGCTCTTTCATCGGCTCGACGCCCTGGTAGACGCGCATCATCTCGATGATGTCGGGCAGCTTGGTTTCCAATTCGTGGGCGGTCACGGCGCGGCCGCCCGGCGCGCTTTTGTACTTAGTGATGCTCTCCGGGCGGATGTCGAGGTAGACGTAGTCTTTGCCGTTGATGCCGCGCCCGGCCTTGATTTCCAGGTAGATGCAGCGCGAGCACACGTCGCGGCTGGCCAGGTCTTTCATGGTCGGGGCGTAGCGCTCCATGAAGCGCTCGCCCTGGCCGTTGATGAACACGCCGCCCTCGCCGCGGGCCGCCTCGGACAGCAAGATGCCCATGCGGTAAATGCCGGTCGGGTGGAACTGGAAGAATTCCATGTCTTCCAGCGGCAGGCCGCGCCGGAAGGCGGCCGCCACCGGGTCGCCGGTGAGCGAGTGCGCGTTGGAGGTGACCGAGAACATGCGCCCAAAGCCGCCGGAGGCCAGCAGCACCGCCTTGGCGTGGAAGACGTGCATCTCGCCTGAATCCATATGGACGGCGACGACGCCGCGGCAGACGTTGTCGCGCAGGATCAGGTCTACCACGAAGTACTCGTCAAAGAAGGTGACCTGCTGCTTGACGCAGTTCTGGAAGAGGGTCTGCAAGATCATGTGGCCGGTGCGGTCGGCCGACTTGCACGAGCGCATGACGGGCCGTTCGCCGTAGTTGGCGCTGTGACCGCCGAAGCGGCGCTGTTCGATGCGGCCGTCGGGCGTGCGGTCGAAGGGCAGGCCCATGTGCTCGAGCTCGATGATGGCGTCTATGGCGTCGCGCGTCATGAACTCGACCGAGTCCTGGTCGGACAGGTAGTCACCGCCCTTGACGGTGTCGTACATGTGCCATTCCCAGTGGTCTTCTTCCATGTTGGCCAGCGCGGCGGCGATGCCGCCCTGCGCGGTGCCGGTGTGCGACCGGGTGGGGTAGAGCTTGGAAATGACGGCGACCTTGGCGTGCTTGGCGGCGTGCAGCGCGGCCATCAGCCCCGCGCCGCCGGCCCCCACGATGAGGGCGTCGAACTGGTGATGCTGTGTCAAAGCGAACCTCCTGCCACGCGCCCCAGACGGGCGCGGAAAACACGCGACGTGATTAGGCGGGCTGCTGCACGCCGCCCAGGACGGCCACCGCGCCGATGGCGGTGATGACGATCCAGCCGATGAGCAGCCCCCAATGGAGGGCGCGGTTCCAGCCGGGGTGGGTGACGTAGTCGTTGACGATGTTGCGCAGCCCGAGCATGCCGTGCCCAAACGCGAAGCCCAGCAGGGCGATGTCATACAGGCGCCAGCCGACGGTCGCCAGCCGCAGGGCCACGAAGTCTAGGTTGATGGCGTGGACGCCGATGAGCACGTCTTGGATGACGACGTGAATCCAGGCCAGCGGGATGAGCAGCAGGCCGCTCCAGCGCATGAACTGCCAGACATAGGTGTCGAAGGTGCGGCGCACCACGGCCGCGCGCCGCGGGGCGGGCGGGGCGGAGAGCGTGCCGCCGACGGCCAGCACGCCCAGGATGACGATGAAGGCGATCGGCACGAGGGTGATCGCCAGGTTGGTGCGGGCGGCGATCTCGGCGACGGTCGGCGCGGCGGCGGCGGCGGCCTCGGCCGCGCAACTGGCGCACAGGCTGTGGATATACAGCGAACGCGCCATCAGGAAGGCGGCGGGCAGCCACATGAGCAGGGTGAGCGCCGCCACCTTGTAGAACGACTGGCGCTCGAAGCCCTTGTTCCACCAATGCGGGAAGGTGTCGTGCAGGATGATGCGCAGGCCGTTGATGCCGTGATAGAAGAGCGCCGCCACGAGCACGATTTCGCCGAGCATAAAGATCGGCAGGCGGTAAATGTCTATGGCGTGCGCGTACAGGTCGGGCAGGCCGAGCAGTTGGCCGAAGTAGACCGACGAGGTGTCTACGATGTGAATGGCCAGGAAGAGCAGCGTGCCTAAGCCGGCCAGCCGCTGGCCGAAGTAGGCCAATTGCCCCTCGCGCCCGCGATAGCGCAGGCCTTCCACGAAGCGAGAAGCGAACGAATTAGCGCGCGCCGCCATACCGAGCCTCCAAGTTGAGGGTGTGCCGGGTAGAACGTCGAGATTGTATCACCAACCGCGGATTTCCCAAATTTTCTGGGTCGAGCGCGGCGATGCGCGTTGCTGATGGGTGGTATAAGCGCGGGCTATGCCGCGGGGGCGCCGGCCGCGGTGCGCGCCTGGACAAGGGCGGCGACCAGGGCCGGGTCGAACTGGCGGCCGGCCTGCTGCTGGATCTCGGCCAGGGCCGCGGCCTCGCTGCGCGCCACGCGGTAGGGGCGCGCGCTGGTCATGGCGTCGAAGGCGTCTACCACGGCCAGCAGGCGGCCCTCGATGGGGATGGCCGGGCCGGCCAGGCCGTGCGGGTAGCCATGGCCGTCCCAGGCTTCGTGATGGTAGAGGACATACGGGATGGCCAGGCGCAAATGGTCAACGCCCTGGAGCATTTGCGCGCCGTCGGTCGGGTGGCGCTGCAGCACTTCCCACTCGGCGGGGAGCAGCGGCTCGGGCTTGTTCAGGATGGCGCGCGGCACGAGCACCTTGCCCAGGTCGTGCAACAGGGCGCCGAATTCCAGGATCGCCAGGGCATGGACGCTCCAGCCGAGGGCCTGGGCCAACTGGGTGGCATAGGTCTTCACGCGCTCGACGTGGCCGCGGGTGTAGCGGTCACGGGCCTCGACGACGTTGGCCAGCATGCTGACGGTTTGCAGGTGGGCGGCGTGGGTGTCAAAGCGCTCCACGGCCTGCCGGCGCTCGAGGCGGGCGGCCACCGCCAGGCTCAGGTCGTCGGCGTCGAAGGGCTTGAAGAGGAAGTCGTCGGCCCCCAGTTGGCGGGCCTGCGAGGTGGCCGCCGACTCGGTGCGGGCCGAGAGGAACAGGAAGGGCACCACCGCGCCGTGGGGATGCGCACGGACATGCCTGAGCAGCGTGAAGCCGTCCATATACGGCATCATCACGTCCGAGACGATCAGGTCGGGGGTTTCGCGCTCGAAGGCGTGCAGGGCGTCGCGGCCGTTGGGGGCGCAGGTGACGCGGTAACCCTCGCCCTCCAGCACGTCGCGGATGACGTCAATGATGTCGCTGTTGTCTTCGGCAACGAGGATGTGCGCGCTCACGGCTTTCCGGATTGTTGGCGGTTGCGCCTGCCTTGAATGTTAGAAGAGCGTTATGCGACACGTAGTATACACGAGAGTCACGCGGGCCGGAACCGGCGCGGGTGAGCGGGGCGGCGCATTCCGGGGCATAATGCCGCCATGACTGAGCGGCGCGATTTGCTCTCGGTGGGCATTGATGTAGGCACGACGACCACGCAGATCGTGTTCGCGCGCCTGACGCTGCAAGATACGGCGCGGCCGGGCCAAGTCCCGCGCATCGTCATCGCCGACAAGCGCGTGCTGTACCAGTCGCCGATCACGCTCACCCCGCTGCGCGACCACGCCACGGTGGACACAGACGGGCTGCTGGCGCTGGCGCGGCGCGAGTACGCCGCCGCCGGCGTAGACCCGGCGCAGGTGGCGACCGGGGCGGTTATCATCACCGGTGAGACGGCCAAGAAGCAGAACGCGGACGAAATCCTGCGCGCGCTGGCAGGGCTGGCGGGCGAGTTTGTGGTCACCGTGGCCGGCCCGCACCTGGAGAGCCTGATCGCCGGGCGTGGGGCGGGGGCGGCGGCCTACGCCCAGGAGCATTTCGCGCGCGTGGTGAACGTGGACATCGGCGGCGGCAGCGCCAACTCGGCCCTGTTTGAGGGCGGGGCGCTCGCTGCGGCGACGGCCATGAACTACGGCGGGCGGATCGTGGAGCTAGACCACGCCACCGGCCGCGTGCGCCACCTGGCCGACCCGGCCCAGGCGATATTGGCCGACCTGGGGGCGGGCTGGCAGGTGGGGGACACGCCGAGCCTGGCCGAACTGCGGCGTTTTTGTGACCGCATGGCCGACCTGACGGTGGAGCTGATCGAGGGCGGCGCCTCGCCCCTGGCCCGGCGGCTCTACCTGACACCGCCCGCGTCCGTGTCGGGCCGCGGGGCGATCCTCATGCTCTCCGGCGGCATCGGCCACTACTTCTACGACCCGCTGCCGATCAGCGCGGTGGCCGACGCTACGCTGCACGACGACTTGGGGCCGCTGCTGGCCGAGGCGCTCAGGCGGCACGCGGGGCTGGCGGCCTACCGCGCGCTGCGCCCGGCCGAGACGCTGCGGGCCACGGTGCTGGGGGCCTCCAGCCAGACCGTGACACTCTCCGGCTCGACGATTTGGGCCGAGGCGGGCCTGCTGCCTTTGCGCAACGTGCCGGTAGTGCGGCCCGCGCTGGACGCGGGGAGCGCGCCGGAGGCCGTGGCCGAGGCCATCAGCGCCGCCGCGCGCCGCTGGGACGTGAACCTGGCGGCCGACCTGTTCGCGGTGGCGCTTGAACTAAACGCGCCTCTCGACTACACTCGCCTGCTGCAATTGGCGACCGGCCTGCGCGAGTTTGCCGCGCGGCTGCCGGCGGGCCGGCCGCTGGTGGCTATCATCGAGCGCGACTATGCCCAGGCGCTGGGCCAGACCGTGAAGGCCCTGGCCCCCGACCGGCCGCTGCTGGTGATTGACCAGGTGGGGCTGGCTGAAGGCGACTACATTGACATCGGCGTCCCGCTGATGGACGGCCGCGTGGTGCCGCTGAGCGTCAAGACCCTGGTGTTCTACCACTAACCCAAACCGACAAGCGCCTATGCTCCTGCGCACGAAACTCTTCGGCCAGACTTACGAGTTCCCCGACCTGCGCGTGCTGATGGGCAAGGCCAACGAGGAGAAGTCGGGCGACCGGCTGGCCGGCGTGGCAGCCGAGACCACGGCCGAGCGCGCCGCCGCCAGGTTCGTGCTGGCCGAGGTGCCCCTCAGCGCCCTGCGCGCCAACCCGGCCGTGCCGTATGACCAGGACGAGGTGACACGCGTCGTTGACGACGCCGTGAACGAGACAATTTACGGCGAGATCAAGGGCTGGACGGTGGGCGAGCTGCGCGAGTGGCTGCTGGCCGATACCACCACGAGCGAGATGATCCGGCGGATCAGCGGCGGGCTGACGGCCGAGATGATCGCGGCCGTGACGAAGCTCATGTCGAACCTGGACCTGATCTACGCCGCCAACAAGATGCGCGTGACGGCCCACTGCGCCAACACCATCGGCCAGGCGGGCACGCTCTCCAGCCGCTTGCAGCCCAATCACCCCACCGACTCGCCGGAGGGCATCCGCGCCAGCCTCTACGAGGGACTAGCCTACGGCGCGGGCGACTCGGTCATCGGCATCAACCCGGCGGACGACTCGTATGGCTCGGTGGCGCGCCTGCTGGAAATGACCTATGGCGTGATCCGCACGTGGGAAATTCCCACGCAGAATTGCGTGCTGGCCCACGTGACGACGCAGATGAAGTGCCTACAAGCGGGCGCCCCGGTGGGGCTGGTGTTCCAGAGCCTGTGCGGGTCGCAGCAGGGCAACGACTCGTTTGGCATTTCGGTCGGCCTGCTGGACGAAGCCTACGCGCTGGCGAAGAAGTATTGCGTGCCGGCCGGGCCGAACTATATGTACTTCGAGACGGGGCAAGGCTCGGCGCTGTCGGCCGGGGCGCACCACGGCTGGGACCAACTGACGCTGGAGGCCCGCAACTACGGCCTGGCGCGGCGCTACAGCCCCTTCCAGGTGAACACGGTGGTCGGGTTCATCGGGCCCGAGTACCTGGCGGACGCGCGCCAGATCCAGCGGGCCGGGCTGGAGGACCACTTCATGGGCAAGCTGGCGGGCGTGCCTATGGGCTGCGACGCCTGTTACACCAACCACGCCCGCGCCGACCAGAACGCGATTGAGAACCTGGCAGTGCTGCTGACGGCCGCGGGCTGCAACTACTTCATGGCCGTGCCGATGGGCGACGACGCCATGCTGTCGTATCAGTGCACCTCCTATCACGACACGCCCACGCTGCGGCAGTTGTTCAAGCTGCGGCCCGCGCCCGAGTTCGAGGCCTGGCTGGAAGGGCTGGGGTTGATGCGCGCCGGCGTGCTCACGGCCCAGGCCGGCGACCCGACCTTCTTTTTGCAGAGGTAGCCGATGCACGAGAGCGACAAAGCCGAGCTGCGCCGCTTGATCGCGCGCGCGCTGCAAAAAGACTTTCACACGGTTACGCCGGCCCAGTTTGAGCAGTGGAGCCAACAGGTGCTGGCCGCGCTGGCTGCGCTGGAGCACAGCCTGGCGCAAGCCAACGCGCGCCTGGCGGCGCTGGAAGCGCGCCTGGCCCGGCTGGAAGGCGGGCCGGGCGGCGCGCCCGTGCGTGAGGGCGAAGGGTAAAGGCCGTGGCTCAAAACGAAGCGCGCCTGGCGGCGCTGGTGGCGGCGGTCATTAAGGAACTACAGGCGGCGGGCGCGTTCCCGGGCGGGGCAGGGGCGGCGGCCGAGCCGGCGTCTGCGCCTGCCGCCGCGCCCGGCGAGTTGACGCTCGACCTGCCCGACCCCACGACGCC
Source organism: Anaerolineales bacterium (assembly GCA_020850595.1). GTDB lineage: Bacteria > Chloroflexota > Anaerolineae > Anaerolineales > UBA6663 > JADZEK01. Next base: position 7,262 of record JADZEK010000171.1, on the reverse strand, counting down.
CGAGGCGCGCCGCCGGCCCGGCGTGGCCGCGCCGCGCGATCCGGCGGCGCTGAAGGCGCTGATGGCGGCGACGACGGCCCGGCTGGGGGTGGGGCGGGCCGGGCCGCGCTACACCACCACGGCGCTGCTGCGCTTTCAGGCCGACCACGCCATTACCCAGGACGCGCTCTACCGCGACGTGGACCCGGCCGTGCTGGCGGCGCTGGGGCTGTTCAGCGTGCAGACGGCGGTGACGGGCGGCAAGCAGGAATACCTGCTGCGGCCAGACCTGGGCCGCCGCCTGAGCGACGCGGCCCGCCGCACCGTGGTGGAGCAGTGCCGACCCGCGCCGAATTTGCAGATTGTGGTAGGCGACGGCCTGAGCGCGGCGGCGGTGGAGGCCAATGCGCCCGAGATGTTCCCGGTGCTGACCCAAGGCGCGCAGGCCGCCGGGTTGACGGTCGGCACGCCCTTCTTTATTAAGTACTGCCGCGTGGGCGTGCTGAACGACATCGGCGACCTGCTGCGGCCGGACGTAGTGGTGCTGCTGATCGGCGAGCGGCCGGGGCTGGGCCGGGCTGAGGCGTTGAGCGCCTACATGGCCTTTCGGCCCAAGACGGGCGACACCGACGCCGACCGCGACGTGGTGTGTAATATCTTTAATGGCGGCGGCACCAACCCGCTGGAGGGCGCGGCGTTTGTCATTCAGATCGCCCAGAAGATGCTTAAGCATCAGGCCAGCGGGGTGAAGTTGAAGCAACTGAGCGCATAAGGGCGGGAGGTCGGAGGTCAGAGGTCAGAGGCGGGATGTAGTGCGGGTGGGGATGCGGGGTCAGGGGCCGACGGGGAGGGTGGACGTGGCGATTGCTTCGTATCGAGATTTGGAAGTCTACCAGCGCTCCATGACGGCGTTGGTAGAAGCCCACAAGTTGGCCCTAAAGTTCCCCGATTATGAACGCTATAGTCTGTGCGACCAACTACGCCGCTCCAGCAAGTCCATACCTGCCAATATCGCCGAAGGATATGGTCGTCGTAAGTCAGCGCGTGAGTTCAAGCACTACCTGACATTGGCGCTGGGTTCATCGAACGAGACGATTGTTCACTTGGAGATCGCCCGCGCCTTGGCATATGGCGACGCCGAGGCGACTGGCAGCTTGATCGAAACCTATGTCGTCATCTGCAAGATGCTCTATCGGCTTATTGAGTCTTGGCATTCCTAAACCTATGACGCGGTTTCCGGTAAGACCATAACACTGACCTCCGACCTCCGACCTCTGACCTCTGACCTCTGACCTCCCATGCCTACTCTCGATCCCATCCGCGCGAACGCACTGGCAGTTCGCTTGATCCCGAACCTTGACGCGGGGCTGGCCGAACAATTGAAACTTGATAGGCGCTACCACGCGCTCGGGCTTATCACCGCCGACAACGACGACGCGCTGTACGTGAGCATTGACCACGCGACCAAAATGGCCGACGTGGAGGTCGTTTACGCGCACTCGTTCTACGCCGGGGCCAAACACGCCAGCGGCAAGCTCTCGGGCGAGATCATTGCGCTGCTGGCCGGGCCAAACCCGCCCGAGGTGCGCGCCGGGCTGAGCGCGGCGCTGGCCTACCTGAAGACCGAGGCCCGGTGGTACTCGGCCAACAGCGACGATTCGATTGCGTTCTTCCCGCACGTCATCTCGCGCACCGGCAGCTACCTGGCGGGCGTGGGCAACATTCCGCTGGGTGAGCCGCTGGCCTACCTGGTCGCGCCGCCGCTGGAAGGCGTGTACGCGCTCGACGCCGCGCTGAAGGCCGCCGCCGTGCGCATCGTCAACTACACCGCGCCGCCGTCCGAGACGAACTACATGGGCGTCATGCTCACCGGCGACCAACCGGCCTGCCGCGCCGCCGCCGCCGCTTTTCAGGCCGCCGTGCTCGAAGTGGCCGAGCGGCCGATTGACTTCTAGGCGCGGGGAGATGGTCGTCACCGAGAACGAACTGCGCGAGCTGTGGCGCAACGGGCGTCACCCGCTGCCGGCCTTCCCGCTGGGCACGCGCTTCACGCCCGCCGCGCAAGACTTCCTCAAAGACCACAACCTGACGGTGCGGTTTGCGGAACCAGCCGCGCCGAGCGCGCCACCGGCCCCAACGCCCGCCGCGCCCGACCCGGCGCTGCCGCCCGCCTACCTGGCGGCCCGGCTCGACAGCCTGCACGTCCTGGCGTTGCTGGCCGCGGCCGAGGCGCGGCAGTACAACCTGAGCGCGCTGGCGGCGCTGCTCTGGCCGTTGGCCGTGGACGTAGCCTCCCTGCGCGCCGCGCTGGCCGAGGGGCGGGTGGATAAGCAGCCAGCCCTACCGGCTGCGACGCCGCCAGACGGCTCGCCCGCGCCTGCCTTCCCGCCGGTGGCCGCCTCCGACCACGCCATGCTGCACTGGCTGAACCTTCTGCGCGCCACGGCCCGCGAGGTCGAGGCGCTGGCGGCCGGGCAGGCGCCGGCGCTCGCCCCGCACTTGCACCGGCTGGGGCACACCATCGCTGAGTTGGCGGCGGGCTTCCGGGCGGGCCGCCTCGGCTGGCAGCCGGGGTAAGCCGCTTCGCCGCCTCGCGGCTCTTACGTCCCCCAAGTCCTCACGCTTTCAGCCGATGGCCGGGCGGCCTGGCCCGCCCTCTCCGCGTGGTATCATAACCGCCGTGTCTGTGTTCTCATCACTGGTATTCGGTTTAGGCTGACGCCGTTGCGCAAATTCCTGCTGATTTTGGGCGTGCTAAGCTTTGTGTGGGCCGCGTGCGGGCAAGACACGCCCGCGCCGCCGACCGAGACGCCGCCCCCGCCGCTCACCGCTACCCCCGCCCCGACCGACACGCCCGAGCCGACCCCCACGCCGCTGCCCAGCGCGGGCGAGGTGGCCCAGGGCTACTTCAGCGCCTGGCAGGCCGGCGACTACGCCGCCATGTACGCCGCGCTCAGCCCCACCAGCCAGTCGGCGCTGCCCAGCGCGGACTTCGAGCAGCAGTATCGCCACAACCTGGACATCATGACGGCCAACACGCTCACCGGCACGGTGACGAGCGTGACCGAGGCCGGCGACACCGCCCAGGCACAGGTGCACCTGACCTACGCCACGCGCTTCATCGGCCGGCTCGACACCGAGGTGACCGTGAACCTGGTGCGCGCGGGCGGGCTATGGACCATTACCTACGCGCCGGCGATGATCTGGCCGGAGTTGGTGAACGGTCAGCAGCTCTACATGGTGCCGTTCCCGGCCGACCGCGGCACGCTCTACGACCGCAACGGCGTGCCAATGGTCACGACGGCCGACGCGGTGGCGGTGGGCGTGGTGCCGGGCGAGATCAGCGCGGACAACGACGACCTGGCGGTGGGGTTGGGGCGGCTGTTCAAGCGCTCGGCCAACGACATTGCCGCCCTGTGGGAGTTCGCGCCGGAAGATCAGTACCTGCCCATCGGCACCACCAGCGCCGCCGAGCTGGCCAAGATTAGCTGGCTGCCCAACGTCTCGGGCATCCGCCTCACGCCGTACACCAGCCGCTACTACTTTGGCAGCGGCGCGGCGGTGCATGTGACCGGCTACACGCGCTACCTGCGCGCAGAGGAGTTGGCCGATTATGTCTCCCGCGGATACTACGCCGACCAGCGCATCGGCGAGACCGGCATCGAGGCCTGGGGCGAGGCGATCCTCTCCGGCCACAACGGCGGGCAACTGACGCTGCTGGATGCCGCCGGCAACCCGCTGCGGGCCATCCAGATCGGCAACTCGACGCCGGCGCAGGACATCTACACCACGCTTGACTTTGACTTGCAGCAGGCGGCCGAGTTCGCGCTGGGCGGCTACACCGGCGCGGTGGTGGCGATTCGGCTAGACACGGGCGAGGTGCTGGCGATGGCCTCCAGCCCGACCTTCGACCCCAACCTGTTCGACCCGGCCAACCTGAACAGCCAGTTCTACAACGGCGGCAACCTGAGCGTGGGGCAGATCAATCACGCCGCGCAAGACGCCTTCCCGGCCGGCTCGGTGTTCAAGCTGGTGACGTTCTCGGCGGCGCTGACCTCCGAGTTGTTCACGCCCGAGTCGCTCTACGACTGCACGGGGGTCTGGGAAGAGCTGGGGCCGTCGCTGGTGCTGAAGGACTGGAAGGAAGACGGCCACGGCGAGCTGTCGCTCTCGCAGGGGCTGTCGGCCTCGTGCAACCCCTGGTTCTGGCACGTGGGCAAGGCGCTGTATGAGTGGAACCCGAATTGGCTCTCGGAGACGGCGCGGGCCTTTGGGCTGGGCGCGCCCACGGGCCTGGCTCCGCTGGCCGAGATTCCCGGCCTGATCCCCGACCCGGCCTGGAAGCTGGCCAACAACGGCGAGGCCTGGGAAGTGGTGGACTCGCTCAACCTGGCGATTGGGCAAGGCTCGGTGCAGGTGTCGCCGCTGCAAATGGCGCGGCTGGTGGCGGCCATCGGCAATAACGGCACGCTCTACCAGCCGCAGTTGGTGCTCAAGGTGGCCCCCGCCGGCGGCGAGCCGACGTTTGTGATGCAGCCGGCGGCGGTGGGCGCGCTGCCGCTCTCGCCGGAACAACTGCTGGCGCTGCAAACCGCCATGCACAACGTGACGCAGGAGCCGGTGGGCACGGCCCGCAACCGCTTCCGCAACTTCCGCATCCCGATCTACGGCAAGACCGGCACGGCCGAGACGGCGCTGCCCGAACCGCATGCCTGGTTTGTGGGCTACACGTTTGCCCAGCGCGAGGGCGTGCCGGATATCGCCCTGGCGGTGTGGGTGTCGAACATCGGGCAGGGCAGCGACATCGCCGCGCCCATCTTCCGGCGCGTGGTGGAGAGCTACTTTGACCTGCCGCTGACGCGCTACCCGTGGGAAGAGTCGGTGGGCGTGGTAAAGACGCCCGAGCCGACGCCGACGGGCGGCCCGGCCGAGACCGAGACGCCCACGCCCTGAGCGCCGGCAGGTGGGGCTTCGCTCAAAACACAAAAAACGCGGCCGGCCGAGTCACTCGGCCGGCCGCGCAGATTCTTGGAGCGGCCCAATGGCCCTGATCGGATCAGCCTTGCCCAGCCAAGTTGCCCGACTCGGCGATACGCTTCAACCAAGCCACCTGATCGAAATCTGAGTCAAAGCTGGCGAGGTAGATGATCTTGCGATTCCGGCACGACAAGGCGATGAGGGCGTCGTTGAAGTTAAGCGCTCCACTTGATCCTTCAACGAGGTCCACAACTGACTCGTATAGACGAGGCAAATCAGGGTAGACCCAGACGATGGAATGGGCGGGGAATTCGTTCCGTAGCCGACTGAGCAGTTCTCCGGTTTCAGCGCCGCGGCGTCGCTCGTGCGTGCGGTGGGCAATGGTGCTGATGGCCTCGGAAATGACGCAATCAAAAACAACTGGCTGCCAGCCGTAGGCGGCCAGTTGCGTTTTGAGCTGTTCAGCCCGTTCGTGCCAGAGGTCTTGCCGGTCAAGCAGGCCGAGCACGAAGGAGGTGTCGAGCGCGATCTTGTTGGTCAAGGCTAATCGCGATCGTAGAGCACTTCGCTGTCGGCCAGAGCGTCGCCGCCGAGTGAGACGATGCCGGTCAAGCGGTCAAGCACTTCCCAGGCGACGACACGGGTTGGATATTGATAGGCGCGTTTCACGCCGCGGCGGGTTCTCCGGGCGGCCGACTTGATGGTGACGCGCACCTCGGTGCCTTCGGGCAGGTTGAGCTGCCGCCGGAGCCGCAGGTTCCCCTTGGAGTAACGCGCCGGAAGGTTGGAATACTCAGTCATGGGTTGCCTCAACCGACGTCCAATTAGCTTGATTATACCCGATCATCAAATACCGCCTGGAGTGGTTATCAGGCGCCCAGATTCGCCGGCATGACCCGCCGGCCGCGCTGCGTTTTGGGGGCGGGCCGCGGAAATGCGCAATGCCGGTCAAGCGCCTGGGTGGGCGAACGGCTAGAATGACGGCATGTTCAACCGGAAACCGTGGCAGAACGAACGCGCCGCCGCCCTGCTGCGCCTGATCAGCGCCAGTTGGGCGGACGCGCGCGCGGAGACCCAGTGGGCGGCGGCGGTGCACCTCAGCCGCTTTCACTTTCAGCGGGTCTTCCGCCGGTACTTTGGCGAGACGCCGGGCGAGCTGCGCCGCCGTCTGCTGCTGGAGCAGGCGGCGCACACGCTCTGCGCCGGCGCCGCGCCGGTCACCATGGTGGCGCTCGACGCGGGCTATGACAGCCTGGAAGGTTTTACGCGGGCCTTTCGCCGCGCCTATGGCTTGTCACCCAGCCACTACCGGCGGCTGCCGTTCCCGCGCCTGCACCTGCCCTGCCCGGCCAACGTGCACTACGATCCGCTGACGCGCAAGCCGCGTCAACTTGCTTACCTGGGAGCTACAACCATGGACCTGACAGACCGTTTGATTGATCACGACGCCTGGCTCACCCGGCGCTTGCTGGAACGCGCCGCCCAAATGACGCCTGCTCAGCTCGACGCGTCGCTGGCCGCGCCCGAGCGCCCATTGCCCTTCGAGGCGGCGGAGGGCACCCTGCGCGAGACGCTCAACCGGCTGGTGTTTACCAAGGAAGTGTGGCTGGCTGCCGTGCGGCAGCAGCCCATGCCGAGCGAGCCGGATACCTCGCCCGAGGGCCTGCTGCGCCGCTTCGACACGGCCTTCATTGAGTTCGCCGAGCTGGCGCGCCAGGTGCGCGACGAACAGCGCTGGGACGAGCAATTCGTGGATGCGCTGTGCGAACCGCCCGAGACCTTCAGCTACGGCGGGATGCTGGCGCACGTGCTGACGTTCAGCGCCTTCCGGCGTTCGGCGGCACTTAAACTGTTCGAGTTGGCCGGCGTGGATGACCTGGGCTACGGCGACCCGATTGAGTGGGAGCGCCGGCGCGGCGAAGGCTAAGCCGCGCGTGGCGCGCAGGCCGGCCTCGCCGCGGTCAATGCGGCGAGGCCGGCCGGGGGCGGGGGGCATAGGCGCGAACGTAAGCCGTGGCAGTCTGACGGCAGGCGATGGGCACACGGGCTGACACGCCCGGGGGGCGCTGCCGGACAGACTTCCCATCCCCCTGACCCCCTTCCCACTGAAAAGACGTGAGAAGGGGGAGGAATTTTCTTAAAGGGGCGGCGGGCCAAAAGCAGGCCCGCCTTCCCTTTGGCTTTCCCGAGGCAAACGCAGGGCGACGCGTATCTGTTGGGCCGGCTGACTCAAGGTCGCGGACGCGTGGGCGGGTACGGGTAAGTCGCCGGCACCTGGTTGGCTTGCTTAAGTTCGCGCCTATGGG
>JADZEK010000170.1 GCA_020850595.1 Anaerolineales bacterium | reverse complement strand
CGCAAAAGCGTTGTTCCACACCCAGACTTCTTGTCGTAAAATTCATCCGGCGGCTCCAAGGCTCATTTCAGGTTGGCACCCGAAATATGCCTCAGAGCCGCCTTTTTTGCTTATCTGAAAGGTATTGTGCCTTAGGAGTACTCCCATGGCCAAACCAGCTGCTCCGGTCTATCAACTTAAGCTCACCCTAAACGACACCCACCCGCCTATTTGGCGGCGCATTCTGGTGCCCGGCGACACCACCCTGCGCAAGCTCCACGACATTCTGCAGATCGTCATGGGCTGGACCGACTCGCACCTGCACCAGTTTGTGATCGGCGGCGCTTACTACGGCGCGACCGAATATGACGATGAGGGAGATTTGGAGCTGCTGCCCGAACAGCGCTACCGGCTGAGCCAGGTGGCCCCGGAACCGGGCGCCCGCTTTGTCTACGAGTACGACTTTGGCGACGGTTGGGACCATGCCGTGTTGGTGGAGAAAATCCTGCCGCCCGAGCCGGGCGCGCGCTATCCCCAGTGCGTGGCCGGCAAGCGCGCCTGCCCGCCCGAGGACGTCGGCGGCGTGTGGGGGTATGAAGGGTTCCTGAAGGCCCTCCACAACCCGCGCCACCCCGAGCACGACGAGTATCTCGAGTGGATTGGCGGCCAGTTCGACCCCGAGGCCTTCGACTTGGAACAGGTCAATGCCCAACTGCGGGGGATGGGGCGCGGCCGTAGTATTGAAGTGACTAACGCCTGGGTGTGGATCGCCGACGAGTTGGACGAGGGCGAGCTGAACCTGGACTCAGCCTGGGCGCGCTCACTCTCAGCGCCCGATCGGGCGACCGCCGAAAACCTGCCGCTGCGGCGCGACGTCCTGGCTCTGCTCAACTACCTGCATGACGAGCGCGTCTCCGGCACGCAGGCCACCGGCAACCTGCCCCTCAAGGCCGTGCGCGCCATCTGCGCCCAGTTCGTCGAGCCGCCCAAGCTGGAAGATACGATCGGCGGCCAGGTCTTTCGGGTCCGCAACGAGACCGAAGTCTGGCCGCTCTACTTTCGGCACATGTTGGCGGCCGTCGCCGGCCTGGTCACCGGCGGCCCCGCCCGCCGCTGGCGGCTGACCGAGCTAGGAGGGCAATTTCTGGCCGCCCCGGCCGCGGCGCAAGTCTGGCTTCTGTTCACCACCTGGTGGACGCGGGTCAACTGGCTCAACGCCTTCCCCTGGGTCTATGGCGGCGGCCAGTTGCCCTACGGCTTTACCCGCCTGACGCTCAAGCACCTGCTGGCGCTGGCGGTTGGCGAGCGCGTGCCCTTCGAGCCGTTTGCCGACGGACTCATCGCTGAGGCGCCGCTGGTCTGGCCGATCCAGAATCAGGAAAGCGCGCGCACCATCCTGCAGAGCTTGGTCGGGAGTGTGGTCATGGGGCCGCTGAGCGACTTTGGCATCCTGGCGGCTGAATACGGACCAAACCCAGTGCTCGGCCCCGGCTACCAGCAACTGGCTGCTTTCCAGCTCACGCCCTTCGGCAAGGGCTTGTTGACGACGATGCGCTAGGCCATTCGGCCGGACAGAGCATGAGCGAATACCAGTATCACGAATGGCAGACGGTGGACCGGGTGCTGACGGCCGACGAGCAGGCCGCTGTCAACGCCCTCTCCAGCCACATTGACGTCAGCCCCAGCCGGGCGGTCGTCACCTATCACTGGAGCAGCTTCAAGCATGACCCCAAACAGGTCCTGCTGAAATACTTCGACGGCTACTTCTACTTGGCCAATTGGGGCAGCCTGCGCCTGATGTTCCGGTTTCCCAAGGGGCTGCTGGACGGGGCCGACATCGAGCCCTACTGCATCGCCGACCCAATCACCTTCGAAACCGTTGGCCGCTACCAGGTGCTGGACCTGGACTTCAACCCGGAAGACGGCGAGGGCTGGATGGAAGCCGAAGCCGGGCTTGCGCAGTTCATCCAACTGCGCGCCGATCTGCTGGCCGGCGACTATCGCCTGCTGTACCTGGCGTGGCTGAAAGCGGCCACGCTCTACGGCACCTTCGATGAGCTCCACGACTACGACAATGAGCCCGAGCATCCGGCCAATGACCGCGAGCCGCCCGTCCCGCCCGGGCTGAAGAAGCTGACACCCGCTTTGCGCAACTTCGTCCAGGTGTTCGAGCTGGATCCCTTCCTGGTGGCGGCGGCCGCCGAAGCCAGCCCGGAACCCGCGCAACCCCTACCGCTGGATCAGCGCCAGTTGATTGGCCGGCTGCCGCCGGCCGAGCGCGATGACTATCTGGTCCGCCTGGCGGAAGGCGACCCGAGCGCTGGGCTGGCGCTGCGCAAACGGCTGGCCGCCTTTGTCCCGCAACATCAGCGCAAGGCCACCCGGCCGCGCACCATTCAGCAACTGGTCGAGCGCGCCAAAGCTCTTAAGCAGGCGGATCAGATACGTCAGGCTAAAGCAAAGCACAAGCAACACATCGCCGAGATGCAGGCCCTGGCCGCACGCGAGGCGCAGACCTGGCAACAGGCGGAGGATCTGCTGGCCAACGGCCGTAAGATCGCCTCGGTCTACGACGAAGCGACCGAGTTGCTGGCGAAGCTCCAGCAGCTCTCAGTGTTCCAGAACCGGCCCGCGGACTTCCAGGCTCGGCTGCGCCGCTTGGCCCAGAAATACGCCTCCCGGCCGGCGCTGATCGAGCGCTGGAGAAGACGCGGTTGGGTGTAATCGGTTGGCTCACGGAATGCCTGCCAGCGCCGCTTCGAAAAAGATCATATGGTAGAATAGATGCAAGTTTGCATTTCAAATGCAAACTTGCAGGGAGTTATGGCACGTAATCCCTTTCTACCGCGCGCACTCCAGTCTATCCTCACCCGCGCCGCCGGTGAGTTTCCGGCCGTCGTGCTCACCGGGCCGCGCCAATCCGGCAAAACTACCCTGCTCCAGCACCTCTATGGGCGCTCGCACCGCTATCTCTCGCTGGAGCTGCCCGACGTCCGCGCCGCGGCGCTTGCCGATCCGCGCGGCTTCCTAGCTCTAAGCCCACCCCCAGTCATTTTCGACGAAATTCAATATGCGCCGGACCTGCTGCCTTACATCAAGGAGAGCATTGACGCCGACCGCTCGCGGCGGGGTCAATACCTGATAACCGGCTCGCAGAATCTGCTGCTGGCCGAGCGGGTGACTGAGAGCCTGGCGGGCCGCGCCGCCATGCTGCGTCTCTTGCCGCTCGCGCATCGCGAAGAAATCGGACAGCCAAGCGCGCCCTTGTTCTGGGAACGAAACGCGCCCAACGCACCGCGCCCGCCCCTGGACCTGTCGGCGCTCTGGGCGTCGCTCCTGCGCGGCGACTATCCCGAGTTGGTCGCGCAGCCGGGCCGTGACGTTGCCCTGTGGCACGCCAGCTACATTCAGACTTACCTGGAGCGGGATGTGCGCACGTTGCGCCAGGTGGGCGACCTGTCGCTGTTCCAGGCCTTCTTGCGCGTGCTGGCCGCCCGCAGTGGGCAGTTACTCAACCTCTCGGACATGGCCCGCGACCTGGGGATAGCCGTGAATACGGCCAAGGCCTGGCTGTCGGTGTTGGAAGCCACGTACCAGGTGCTGGTGCTGCGGCCCTACTTTGCCAATGTCGGCAAACGGCTGGTCAAGACGCCGAAGGTCTACTTCACCGATACCGGCACCCTGTGCGCGTTGGTGGGCCTGGCCAGCCCGGAGCATGCGGCGGCCGGGCCGATGGGCGGCGCGCTCTTCGAGACGGCGGTCATCATGGAGGTCTTCAAGGCGCTGGTCCACCGCGGCCAGGATCCGCAGTTGTACTTCTGGCGCACCGCCGCCGGGCAGGAGGTCGACCTGGTGGTTGAGACGGGCGGAAAGTTAATCCCCATCGAGATCAAGCTGACGGCGACGCCGCACCCGGGCATGGTCGCGGGCATTGCGGCCCTGCGCGAAGCCCTGGGCCCGAAGGTCGGCCCGGGCTGGCTGATCCATCCGGGTGATACACAGTTGCCGCTTGGCGCGGGTGTGCGTTCCATTCCCTTTGCCGAGCTCTGAGCGCCGACTCTCGACCCACCGGCGGGTCGCCCACCGCGCGGCGGACGGCCTGGCTTGCCCACCTTGCGTAATCTTGATTAGCCTAACCCTGATTACACTAGAAGTGCTCATGCCCGATCATCTCCGGCACAACGGCGGGTACGTGTATCCTGCCGATCACTTGTGAACACCGATATGTACACAACCTCGATTCGTGCCTGCCTGTGAAGAATCACAGCGGTCCGCGCCGCTGCCGAGCGGGCCGGCGAATCACTGCTTCGATTTCGCAAGGTCAATGGCCTCCTCAATGCCCTGGCCATGCAGATTGAGGATGGAGGTGACGACCCGGTGGTCGTCGCTCACCTGCTCGATGCACTGGAAGCCGCAGTCCACGCGTATGTGTCCGGACCAGCCGCAGCCAAGGTCTTGGAAGCGGTCCAGGTGTTACGGGCAGCCGAGGCCAATCGCCGGCGCTGATTCACTTACAGATTTCATTAAACAGGCTGCTGCCCACGAGATTTGGCATAATTTGGTTGTCGAGAGCCAAAGGAGCCAAACCCATGAGCAGCAGTCGAGAATTGTACACGCGAGTGATCCAT
>JADZEK010000169.1 GCA_020850595.1 Anaerolineales bacterium | reverse complement strand
GCGCGTGCAGCGGGCGATTGACCAGCGGTTCTACAGAAGGAAATATGATGCCGCGCGCACGCTGGCAGCGTTTGGGGCGAGCGCGCGCGATGAGGTGGATTTGGACGCGCTCGGCCAGCGGCTGACGGGCGTGGTGAACGAAGCCATGCAGCCGGCGACGGTGGGGCTGTGGGTGCGGCCGGCAGGCAAAGACGCCTCCTTACACGGCGCAGTGCGCCGAGCCTAACAGGACCGGACGCTCAGTAGCCGAGGAGGCGCAGGCCCAGGGCGACTAGCCAGGCCAGCCCGAGGGCCACGACGCCCGCCAGGCCCGCGGCCAGCGCGTTGACGGGCAGCGCCAGATCGGGCAGGATGACTTGACCGGCGGCGAGGACGAGCAGCGCGCCGCCCAGGGCCGCGCCCAGCCCGCCCGCCACCGCGCCCATGCCGCGCAGCCCCCCCGGCTGGCCGCGCGCGGGCGACCCCAGCGCCAGCCAGATGCGGCGCTGCAACGCGCCCGACAGCCCAAAGAAGAACGCTAACACGCCCACAAAGCCCGCCACGCTGGCGAGCATGATCTCCACCGAGCGGTCGGGCAGGCCCAGGCTGACCGGCGCCCAGCGCTGGGCGAAGACGTAGAGCAGGCCGACGGTGAGGCCGATGAGGAGCAGGCCGACGAGCGCCGCTAACGTGGACTCGAGGGGATGCGGTTTGGCGGGCGGCGCGGGCGCCTCGGCGGGTTCGGCGGACGATTCGGTCATGGCGCGGGGATTTTACGCCACAACGGCCTGAGCGAAAAACGGCGGCCGGCCTATTCGCCGCCGGTGGCGATGGGGTGGGCCGGGTCGGCGATCCACTCGCTCCAACTGCCGGGGTAGATACGCGCGCCGGGCAGGCCGGCGTGCTCGAAGGCCAGCACGCCCTGGGCGGCGGTGACGCCCGAGCCGCAGTACAGCACGGCGCGCTCCGGCGGCACACCGCCCAGGCGGGCCAGCAGTTTGGCGCGCAACTCGACCGGGGGCAGCCACGCGGCGGCGGGCGTGAACGCTTGTTTGATCGAGAAGTTGACGGCGCCGGGGATGTGCCCGGCTACCGGGTCAAGCGGCTCCCACTCGCCGCGGAAGCGCTCGAACACGCGCACGTCAATCAGGCGGTAGGTTGGGTCGGCGCGCAACCGACCGACCTCGGCGGCCTCGGCGGCGAGGCGCGGCTGAGGGCGCGGGGTGAAGTCGGCCGGGGCGCGGCGCGGCACGGCGGTGGTAGTGGGCCGCGCCTCCCGCTGCCACTGCGCCCAGCCGCCGGCGAGCACGGCCACGGCGGGGTGGCCGAGCCAGCGCAGCAGCCACCACAGCCGCGCCGCGTACATGCCAGTATCTTGATCGTAGGCGACCACCTGGGTGCGGGGGCCGATACCCCACTGGCCCAGGCGCGCGGCCAGCGCGGCCGGGTCGGGCAGCGGGTGGCGGCCGTTCGCGCCCGTCAGCGGGCCGCTCAGGTCGCGGTCGAGGTGAGCACAGGCCGCGCCGGGCAGGTGGGCGGCGGCATACTCGGCCTCGCCCCAACTGGTGTTCGCCAGGTCAAAGCGGCAGTCGAGAACGACCCAATCGGGATCGTCCAGGTGCGCGGCGAGGGTGGCGGTGTCGAGCAGGGTGGTGTGGGTCATGGGCAGCGGTTGAAATACGGCGCGCCGCTGGGGGGCCAACGGCGCGGCAGCGGAGAGGGTGGGATTCGAACCCACGGTGGCCCGATGGACCACAACGGTTTTCGAGACCGCCACATTCGGCCGCTCTGTCACCTCTCCGCCGGCGATTATAACATGAGGCGCGCTGGGCTAGACCTCGACGGTCTCGTGCAGTTGCGGGGCGTAGACGTCGGGCAGGCCTTCGACGTGCAGGGCCAACTGCAGGGCCTTAAGGGCGGCCGGCTCACCGTGGACGAGGAAGAGCTTTTTGACGCGCGGCCGCAGAGCTTTGGCCCAGCGCACGAGCAGGGCGTGGCCGGCGTGGCCGGAATAGCCGTTGATGGTGGCGACCTGGGCGCGCACGGGATACCAGTCGCCGAAAATTTTCGCTTCTTTGGCGCCGTCGGCCAGGCGGCGGCCGAGGGTGTTCTCGGCCTGCCACGAGACGATCAGGATGGTATTGCGCGGGTTGGTGATGTTATTGCGCAGGTGGTGCAGGATGCGGCCGGTTTCGCACATGCCCGAGGCGCTGATGACGACCAGCGGGCCGCGCTGGTCGTTGATGGCCTTGCTCTCCTCCACCGAGCGGGTGTAGGTCAGGCTGGAGAACTCCAGCGGCGAGCCGTTGTGCTGGAGGAAGGCCCGCGTTTCTTCATCGTACAACTCGGCGTGCTCGCGGAAGACGTCGGACACGTCGGTGGCGAGCGGGCTGTCCACGTAGACCGGCAGCGGCGGAATGGCCCCGGAGTGAATCAGGCGGTTAAGCTCGTAGACGATCTCCTGGGTGCGGCCGACGGCGAAGGAGGGGATGATGAGCTTGCCGCCGCGCTTGACCGTCTCCACGACTACGTCGGTCAGTTCGGCGAAGGCGGCTTCGGGCGGCTGGTGGTCGCGCCCGCCGTAGGTAGACTCCATGATGGCGATGTCAATGTCGTGCAGGAGGGTCGGGTCGCGCAAGATGGGCAGATTCATGCGGCCGATGTCGCCGGAGAAGGCCAGGCGCAGGCGGCGCGGACTACCGCCGTTGCGGCGCTCTTCAATGTCGAGCACCACGCTGGCCGAGCCGAGCATGTGGCCCGCGTCATAGTAGGTGGCGCTGACGCCGGGCGCGACCGGGAAAGCCTGCTTATAGTCTCGGCCGACGAATTGGCGGAGGGCGCGCTCGGCGTCTTGCTCCGTGTAGAGCGGCTCGACCAGCGGTTCATCGTGCCGGCCATGCCGCGCATTGCGGCGATTGATGTATTCAGCGTCGCTCTCTTGAATGTGCCCCGAGTCGCGCAGCATGGCGTCGCACAGGTCGCGGGTGGCGTGGGTGGCATAGATGGGGCCGCGAAAGCCTTGCCGGGTGAGGGCCGGGATCAGGCCGGAGTGGTCAATGTGGGCGTGCGAGAGCACCAGGGCGTCGAGCGCGGTGGGTTTGTGCAGGAAGTGGCGGTTGCGGTATTCGGCCTCGCGGCGGCGGCCCTGGTACAGGCCGCAGTCGAGCAGGATTTTGTGGTCGTTGATGGTCAGCAGGTGCTGCGAGCCGGTAACAGTTTGGGCGGCGCCGTGAAAGGTGATTTCCATAGGGGGCGATGGCGAAAGAAAGTGAGGCGGGTTAGTGGAAGGCGGCTAGTGTTTGTGCAGCACCTTGAGGATTTCCGCGCCATACGCCCCACGGCGCCAGGGGCCGAGGGTCTCGATGGCTTCGAGCGCCTCGGCACTGTGCGGGTTGCGGCGGGCCAGCTCCCACAGGGCGTCACGCGGGATGATGACATCCGACTCGACGCCGCGGGCCTTGGCGCAGGTCTTGCGCCACTGGTGCAGCAGCTCATAGCGGTCGCGCACGTCGTCAGGTTCGCGCTCAAAGTGCGGCGGGCGCGCGGGCGGAGCAGCCTGGCCCCGGCGCACGGCGGTGAGCAGGGCCGCGCCGTGGCGGCGGATTTGCTGCGGCGTCATGCCGGGCAGGCCTTCTAGGTCGTCCACGGCCTGCGGCGCGCGGCGGGCGATCTCGAGCAGGGTTTGATCGCTCATGATCTTGAAGGGCGGGCGGTCGGCGCGCTCGGCCTGCTTTTCGCGGTAGAGGTAGAGTTCCTGCAGGAGCGCGGCCTGGGCGGGGTAGAGGTCGCGCGCGCCGTTGACGCGCCAGAAGGCGTGGGGGTTGGCGCCGTTGACGGGCGGGGCGGGCAGGCGCTCGAGGCGCTCGAACTCTTCGTGGGCTTCTTCGGCGCGGCCGGCGGCGGCTAACTCGGCGGCGAGCCGGGCAGCCAGCGGCAGCAGGAAGTGGGTGTCGAAACGAGCATAGTCGAGCAGTTCGGCGGTGAGGGGCCGCCGGCCCCAATCGGCGCGCTGAAAACGCTTGTTGAGCGTGACACCGAAGTGCGCCTCCAGCAGCGCGCCCAGGCCCAACTGCGGCCAGCCGAGGGTGCGGGCAGCCACCATGGTGTCGAACAGGTTGGCGAACTGAAAGCCGTAGTCACGCTTAAGGCAGAGCACATCGTACTCGCTGGCGTGAAAGATTTTTTGCTGGGCGGGGCCGGCGAAGAGCGGGGCCAGCGGGCTAAGGTCGCTGACGGCCAGCGGGTCGAGGATGTAATCGCCGGCGGGCGTGGAGAATTGGATCAGGCAGACGCGCTCGCGGTAAGCGTGCAGGCTGTTCGACTCAGTGTCAACGCCCAGGGCCGGTTCGCGCGCCAGCGCGGCCGCTAGGCGGGCCAGGGCCTCAGCGTCGGCCACCAGCACCGGCGGCGGGAGGGAGGTTTCGGGCATGATTCTTATTTTCGCCGCCTCGCCGCGTCTCGTCAACCGCCGCTGGGCGTGGAACAGCCGTTTTCGCGGCCCGGAGACGAATACTTAGTTTGACTCCCTGAAATGTTTGTGATAGATTTTACTTGCCCTAAAGCCCTTGACAGAGTGAACCGCAAGTGGTGACCGGCAGGTACGAGCGCCGGAAGCGCCGAGTTTCACTCGAACCAACCAACGGAGGAGATTGACGATTATGGCGGCTGCAGCCAGAGAAGCACCGACAGCCAAGACCCCGCCGAGCGTGGCCCCCATGTCGCGGCGGGAGTTTCTTTACTACATCTGGGCGGCCTCCATGGCGCTCTTCCTGGCCGAAACCGGCGGCGCCATCCTTTGGTTCGCCGTGCCGCGTTTCAAGGCGGGTGAGTTCGGCGGCGTGTTCGAGCTAGACGTGACGGCCGTGCCCGCGCCGGACTCCGACCCCGTCTCCTATGATGCCGGGCGCTTCTGGCTGGTGAACATCGGCCAGGGCGACATTGACCGGCAGTACAGCGAGCACCCGCAAACCCAGACGGATTACCCGCAGACGCAGGGGGTGAAGGCCCTCTACAAAATCTGCGTGCACCTGGGCTGCCTGTATAAGTGGGTGCCGACCAACCACCGCTTTGAGTGCCCGTGCCACGGCTCGAAGTACCTGCCGACGGGCATACGCGTGGACGGCCCCGCCCGCCGCAACCTGGATGTCTTTATCGTGCAGGCGGTGGACGCCAACGGCAGCGTGTTGGCCCAGACCGAGGCGCTGGCCGGCAACCTGGAAGGCAGCGCCGTGACCCTGCCCAGCGGCACCGCCAAACTGCGCATTGACACCGGCAAGCGTATCGTCGGCGAAGTCAACTCGAAGCCCGGCGGCGGTAAATAGGAGCCTGTCATGGCTGTCTTCAAGCCCCACATTCCTTTCCTCGACGACGTCAAGACCAAAGGCTTTGTGCCGGCGCTGCTGTTCAAGACCAATGAAGCGGTCGAGCGCCTGACGGCGGGCCTGGATATTGACGACATTCGCTCGGTGCTGCGCGGCGACCCGCCGCCGCGGCCCAACCCACGTGTGAAGCCGCACGCCGACGGCTTTTGGTTCCACATGCGGCCGACGTACTACCACAACCTGGTGACCGGCCTGTACCCGTCGTTCCGGCTGGGCTGGCTCTCGACCTACTTCTTCGCCTTCGAGATCATCACCGGGTTGTTCCTGATGATCTACTACACGCCCTCGCCGCTGGTGGCCTACGAGAACATGCTCAACATCCTGAGCAATGTGCCCTTCGGCCGCCTGATGCGCGACATGCACAAGCTGGGCGCCGAGTTGATGGTGATCGTGGTGCTGCTGCACATGTTCCGCACCTTCCTCACCGGCAACTACAAGAAGCCGCGCCAGTTCACCTGGGCGACCGGGATCGTGCTGCTGATGGTGACGCTGCTCCTGTCGTTCTCCGGCTACCTGCTGCCGTGGGACCAGTTGTCGCTGTGGGCGGTGACGATCGGCGCCTCGATGGTGGAGGCCATTCAGCCGCAGCAGGTGGGCGACATCGCCAACCTGATCGTGCGCGGCGGCCCACAGTTCAACGCGGGCGGCCTGCTGCGCTGGTACTTGGCGCACGTGCTGCTGCTGCCGCTGGTGGGCGTGGTGTTCCTGGGCGTGCACTACTACAAGGTGGTCATCCACGGGCACAGCCTGCCGCCGGAATCCGAGCCGGTGGGCGAAGACACCGCCAAGCGCGTGCCGACCGATCAGCGCACGTACTTCATGCCGGACGTGCTCACGCGCGAGCTGCTCTACGTGGCGCTGCTGACGCTGATCCTCACGGCCTGGAGCATCTTCGCCTTCCACGCGCCGCTAGAGCCGCACGCCGACCCGCTCATCACGCCGCTGCACACCACCGCGCCGTGGTATTTCTTGTGGCTGCAAGGCATGCTCAAGATCGGCGACAAGTTCCTCTGGGGCATCATCGCCCCCGGCATCCTCACCGGGTTCCTGGTGGCGATCCCGTATATGGAAGTCGGCCCAAGCCGCCGCTACGGCGACCGCCGCGTGGGTCTGACGCTGGGCATGGTGTTCGTGGCAGTCATGGCGGTGCTGTCGTACATGGGCACGCCGCGCTTCCTGGTGAGCTCGTCGCCCGACCAGGAAATCGTGGCTGAGCTATTACCGCAGACGCACCCTGGCCCGCTGCGCGAGAGCGATTGGAGCCAGATGCCGGCCGGCACGTATAACGCCGCCGACTGGGCCAACGCCCCTACCCCGACCCTGAAGAACCTGCTGCACCTGTATCAGGAAGAGGTGGAGATCGCCGAGAACAGCCCGCGCTGCCGCCAGGCCGCGAACTGCCTGGCAGAGCCGGAAGGCTTCATGGTGATCGAGGATTGGCAAACCAGCCTGAAGCGCATCACCTTCCGCGTCATCTGGGAAGGCGGGCCGGAGCAGTTCTGCGCGGTAGGCCAGCAGCATGAGTTCTGCCAGACCGTGTACTATCACAAAGACGCCAATTACTGGCAGAAGCCGTAGGAGAGCCTGACATGACGTGGCGTGTAATCGTCGGCACCTTGAGTTTTGTGTTGACCATGATCTTGTTCGGATACGTAGCTGTGTCCGAGCAGGACCGCATGGCGACCTTCGACACGGCTTACCAGGCGCGCCAGATTGAAACCGGCGGCCAACTCTACGAGAGCAACTGCGCGACCTGCCACGGCCTGGACGGCAAAGGCAGCGGCCGCGCCCCGGCGCTCAACAGCCCCGACCTGCTGGCCGGGAACCCGCCCCAGCGCCTGAAGGACGCGGGCTGGGGCGGCACGCTCCGCGACTACATTCACACCACGGTGGCCGGCGGCCGCCCGCAGGCGACCGTGAAGTTCGCCGACTACCCGGAGCGCATGCCGACCTGGAGCCAGGAATTCGGCGGCCCGATGCGCAGCGACCAGGTGGACTCGGTGGTGGCCTACGTGATGAACTGGGCGCTGAATTACCAGAACTTCACGCCCGCGCCGGAGCCGACCGTGGTGCCGGTGGGCACCGACATTACCGTGGAACTGCCGGCCGGTGACGCCGCCGCGGGCGAGCAAGACGTGACAACCGTCGGCTGCACGGCCTGTCACATCAGCGTGGGCGGAGCGACGACGCTCGGCCCAGCCTGGCTGGCGAGCAGCGACCCGAACGACCAGGGCATGGGCACGCGCGCCCCGCTGCGCTTGGAGCAGAGCGACTACACCGGCAAGGCGACCTCGGGCGCGCAGTACCTGTTCGAGTCTATCGTGAACCCAGATGCCTACATCGTGCCGGGCGGCACGCACGTGGGCGCGGACGGCAAGTCCATCATGCCGCACAACTACGGCACCGTGCTCGACGCGCAGAAGGTGGCGGACATTATCGCCTACCTGGAGTCGCTGAAGTAAGCGACCGGCCTTTGGGCTGACAGAAACAAAAAAGGAGCGACCGGCCTGTGAGCCGGTCGCTCCTTTTTGCGTGGGTGGGCGGGCAGCGCAGCGCGCTGGAACGGCGCGTCTTACGGCGTCTCGGACGGGATGCGCCAGTCGGCGCCGACGATGACCTGGATGTCGTAGGCGCTGTTGGCCGGGTCGCCGGTGATGAGGGTGGTGACGTTGAAAGTGCGCTTGAGCCAGGCCAGGGTGTAGGGCTTGGCGGCGTAGGCGACGATGACGCTGCTGTAGTAGTCCGAGCGGTCGGCGGTGTCGCAGTTGGCGGCGCTGAGGCCCTGGGCCACCAGCCAGGCCTCGGTGGTGCAGGCCAACCCCTCGACGCCCGCGCCGTTGAGCACCTGAATTTGCGCCGCTTCGCCCGCGATCAGGGCCTGCTCTTGCTCAGGGTCTACTGGCGCGACGGTGGTGACGTTGTTGAAGAGTTCATCGCGCAGGGCGCGGATCTTGTCGCGCTGCGGGATGAGGACGTCTTTGCCCTCGGCGGTGGTGCCTTCGGTGACCATGGTGTAGTCAATCACGCCGGATTTGATCTGGTCGCGTGGGATGTCTTGGGCCAGCAGCGCCAGCGAGACCATCTGGTCGAGGCTGAGGTTGGTCTGGATGCTGGCGTTGAGGGTCTGGTAGAGGCGCGGCGCCTGCGCGATGAGGCTGGGCAGCAGGTCGAGGTCGAGCACGCGGTCGCGCACGGCCATGACGACTTCCTGCTGGCGGCGGGCGCGGTCAATGTCAGTGGAGTTGTGGCGCGTGCGGGCGTAGCGCAGGGCATCGTGGCCGTTGAGGTGGTGCGGCCCGGCCGGCAGGTAGAAAGGCTCGTAGCCATAGGAGCCGTTGGGATACTCGTCGTCCTCAATATCGGTTAGGTTGACGATATCCACGCCGCCAATGGCGTCTATAACGGTCTCGAAGGCGGTGAAATCCAGGCGGACGTAGTAGTTGATGGTGACACCCAGGTTGTACTCGACGGTCTTGACGGCCAGGGCCGCGCCGCCGCCGGGGTAATCGTAGTAATCGCCCTGGCGGTTGGCGGTGTTGATGGTGTTTTCTTCAAAGCCGGGGATGGTGACCCACAAGTCGCGCGGGATGGAGAGCATGGCGGCGGAGCGGGTGGCCGGGTCAATGCCGACCAGCAGCATGGTGTCGGTCAGGTAACCGCGCTCGTCTTCGCCGGCGCGCCTGTCAATGCCCAGGACGAGGATCATCACGCGGTCGGTGCTGGTCCAGGCTTCCACGTCCACGGTGGGAACGGCGGTGGCGTCAGGGGCCGGGGTGGTGTCGGGGTCGGCGGTGGCGCTGCCGGGTGTGCCTTGCGGGCCGGGGCCAGACGTACCGGCCACGGCGGCCGGGGTGGCCAGGCCGTCGCCGGTGATCTTCCAGCCGGCGACGACGTTGCGGACGGTGTTGAAGACGAGGTAGGCCGAGAAGAAGGTGAGGACGAGAAAGCCGCCCGCGATCGCGGCCAGCGCCCAGTTGGGCAAGGCCGGCCGACGGTTCTTCCGGTCTCGCCGCAGCGGCACCCGCGTGTATTGCGTCATAGCGGCCTAATTGCGCTACCTTTCACCCATAAACACTGCCGCGCCGTCCTTCGGCGCGGCGACCGGGAGGATTATAACAGAGGCGGTCAGGCGACCTAACCCCCGGCCCCCATAGGCGCGAACTTAAGCAAACCAACGAGGTGCCAGCGACTTTCCCGTACCCGCTCACGCGTCCGCGACCTTGAGTCAGCCAGCCCGACAGATGCGCGTCGCTCTGTGTTTGCCTCGGGAAAGCCAAAGGGAAGGCGGACCTGCTTTTGGCCCGCCGTCCCTTTAAGAAAATTCATCCCCCTTCCCACGTCTTTTCAGTGGGAAGGGGGTCAGGAGGATGGGAAGTCTGTCCGGCAGCGCCCCCCGGGCGTGTCAGCCCGTGTGCCCATCGCCTGCCGTCGGACTGCCACGGCTTACGTTCGCGCCAATGCCTCCGACCCCTTCCCGAAACGGGAAGGGGTGCCTGCCGACCCGGGTCGAGTAACAGCGAGACGGGTTACGGCCGCGATGGAGACTGCGCTCGGCTACGCCTCGCGATGCTCGCGCGGCGGCAGGTTAGTCCCGAGTATGCAGGTAGGATGCCAGGCGGGGGCGGGATGGTTCCGATCGGAGAGCGGACGAGTATGGCGGCGGGGGAGCGCGCGTTAGGCCGCGAGCGACTCCCACTCGCCGAAGCGGGCGGTCAGCTCGGTTTGGACGGCGGTATATTCGACGCCCAGGGCGCGCACGCGCTCCACGTCGCTGCCGGCGCCGGCGTCTTCCAGGGCGCGGCTGAGGGCGGCCAGGCGCTGTTCCAGCGCGGCGATGGCGGTTTCCACGGCGGCGAGTTGGGCGGCGCGCTTGCGCTCTTCCGTCTTCTGGCGCTTGAGGGCGGCGTCGGGGCGCTCGGCGGGGGCGGCGCGGATGGGCCGGGCGGCGACGGCGGCGCGCGCGCCGCGCCCCGGGCGCGCCGGCTCAGGAGCCGGGCCGCCCTTGGCCGCGGCGGCGGCCTGCTCGCGGAAAGCGACGTATTCGCTCCAACTGCCCTTGAAGACCTCCAGCGCGCCGGCCTCGACCGACCAGATTTGGGTGGCGAGGCCGTCAATCAGGTAGCGGTCGTGCGAAACGAGCAGGATCGTGCCGGGGAAATCGGCCAGGACGGACTGCAAAATCTCCTGGGAGGGCAGGTCGAGGTGGTTGGTAGGCTCGTCGAGTAGGAGCAGGTTGGCGCCTTCGAGCGCCAGCTTGGCGAGGGCCACGCGGCCGCGCTCGCCGCCGGAGAGCACGGCGATCGGCTTGAAAACGTCGTCGCCGGTAAAGAGGAATTTGGCCAGGTAGTCGCGGGCCTTGGCAGGCGGCATCTCGCGGGCGGCCATGATCTCTTCGAGCGGGGTGCGGGCGGGGTTGAGGCCCTCGTGCGCCTGGGCGAAGTAGCCGACCTTGAGGCTGCTGCCGAGCTTAACGCTGCCCGAGAGCGGAGTCAGGCCGCCGAGCAGGGTCTTGAGGAAGGTGGTCTTGCCCGCGCCGTTGGGGCCGATGAGGGCGGCGCACTCTTCGCGCCAGAGCAGCAGGTTGGGGGCGCGGAAGAGCACCTTGCCATCGTCGGCGTAGCCCACGGCCAGGTCGCGCGTCTCGATCACGCGGTCGCCGGAGCGCAGCGTGGTGGAGAGGTCGAGCTTGATCTGCGACAACTCGCGCGGGCGGTCCACGACGGCGTGGCGCGCGTCTTCGCCGGCCAACAGGCGCTCTAGCCGGCGCTGGCGGCCCTGGGCCTGGCGGGTGTTTTGCCCGGCCATGTTGCGGCGGATGTAGTCCAGCTCCTTGGCGATGACGGCCTGCTGTGAGTCGTACTCGGTGCGCTGGCGCGCCTCGCGGTCGCCGCGCTGGACGAGGTAGGCCGAGTAGTTGCCGCGGAACTCGGCCAGGCGGCCGTAGGCCAGCTCCCAGATGGTGGTGACGACCTGATCGAGGAAGTAGCGGTCGTGCGAGACGATGAGCACCGCGCCACCCCAGGCGTTGAGCCAGCTTTCGAGCCACTCGACGGCGTGGATGTCGAGGTGGTTGGTCGGCTCGTCGAGGATGAGCAGGTCGGGGTTTTCAAGCAGCAGGCGGCCGAGCAGCGCGCGGGTCTTCTGGCCGCCGGAGAGCTGGATGACCGGGCGGGCGTAGTCGGCGGCGACGAAGTTGAGGCCGTCGAGCACCTGGCGGATGCGGACTTCGTAGGCGTAGCCGCCGTCGAGCTCGAATTGGTGCTGGAGGGCGCCGTAGCGCTCGAGCACATCCTCGGCCTGGGCGGGGTCGGCCATGGCGGCTTCGAGGCGGGCCAACTCGGCTTCGCGGGCGCGCAGATCGGCGAAGGCGGTGAGCATCTCTTCCCAGAGCGTGCCTGCGGAGTAGAGGGCGGCTTCTTGCGGCAGGTAGCCCAGGCGCAGGCCGCGGGCGCGCTGCACGCCGCCGCGCGACGGCTCTTCCAGCCCGGCCAGGAGGCGCAGCAGGGTGGTCTTGCCCGCGCCGTTCGCCCCAACCAGGCCGATGCGCGCGCCCTGGGGCAGCGCCAAATCAATCCCGGCAAAGATGTCGTCGGGGCCGTAGGACTTGGCGAGCTGAGAACCGGTGAGGAGCGACACGCACGGTTTTCCTGAGCAAGGGAGGGATTATACCAGCGGGAGGAGGGGGACTCAGGGTCCTCGGGGGCGGATACGGTCTGAGGCCTGTCGGGGTCTACCGTTTGGGTGCGGCGCGGGTCAGCCCTTTTTCTTAGCGAAGCAGCTCTTGGCTCTTTTTTCTAGCCTTCACCGGACGGTATATAATGCGCCCCATGAGCCAATCTCCTGCGCCGGCCGTGGATTACCGCGGCTTTTACCTGGCAACGTTTGTGCTGGCCGCCGGCGGCTGGGCGGCGTTGGGCTACCTGGTGTTGAACGTGGTGCCCGGCCCCGGTCCGCGCTGGCTGTTCTTCGTGGTGGGGCTGGTGGCCCTCACGGGCACGGCCGCGCCGTTTGTGTGGTACCTGAACCGGCGCTTCGCGCGCTACCCGGCCCCGCCGGGGGTGCTCATGCGCCAGGCGGTGTGGGTGGGCTTTGTGATCGTGACCTGCGCCTGGCTGCAACTGGCGCGCACGCTCAACTGGGCCACGGCCCTGCTGCTGGCAGCCGGGCTGGCGGGCATTGAGTGGTTCCTGCGGATGCGCGAGCGCGCCCGCTGGGAGCCGGGCTGGGAGCCGGACGACGAGCCGCCGCCGGCGGCCTGACGTTCGCAGCGGCGCTGGCGAGACTGGCACAGGATGCTGGACGACCTCACCGACTCCAAGGAAATTCGCAAATACCTCGACCGGTTGGCGCTGAGCGCGCAGGCGGTGCGGCGCCGGCTGCGGCGCTTTGAAGAAGAGTTCGGCATGGACAGCGAGCAGTTCTACGCCAAGCTGCGCAACGCCGAGCTGAGCGAGCGCATTGAGTACGCCGAGTGGGCGGGCGAGCACGAGATGCTGCTGCGGCTGGAGCAGCAGCGCGCCGAGCTAGAACAGCGGCTGGCAGTAAGCAAGAAGTAGGGCCAGCCGGCGCAACAATCTACCGCGCCAGTCGTAAGGGGGTAACATGCACACCAAGCGCGTCGCCCGCCTGAGCCTGACGCTGGCGGTCGTCATGTTGGCCGCCGGCCTCATAGCGGGGCAGCGCCCGGCCTCGGCCGCAAGGGCCGGCGCCGCCGGCACCCCGACGTTCCTGCCGATCGTCCTGCGTCACTTTCCACTGCCGGCCTATTCCCTGCAAAACGGCAGTCCGGTTTATCTGGCCAATTTCCTGAACAACCTCGGGTGCAGTTGGTTTGGCTTTGCCGGCCGCGCTTTCGATTTGGATAGCCAGGCCGTGATTGGGCTAGTAGTCCAGGTGCGCGCGGGTGGCGCGGCCTTGCCCACTGTGCAGACTGGCAGCACGCCGGAGATCGGGCCGGGCGGGTATGGCGTCTATCTGGCCGATCACCCCAGCGCCACAACCGACTATTACACGATCCAGCTGTTCAGCGACGCGGACACGGCGCTTTCGGAGCAGTATCCGATTCCGACGTTTGCGGACTGCACGCGCAATTTGGTGATGATCAACTTCGTGCAGAACTCATGAAGGAGCCGCCCGCGGCGCGCCCGTGGTAAGATCGGTTGAAGACGTAACGTCGGAGCAGCGTGGAGTGTGGAATGAAAACTGACCTCGACGGCTGGATGGCGGAGCGCGGCTACGCGGCCCTGCTGGTGCTGGGCGGCGCGGCGCACAACCCGCCCATGTATTACCTGGCGAACGGCGCGACGGTGACCGAGCGCACGGTGCTGGTGCAGCCGCGCGGCGGCGCGCCGGTGCTGTATGTGAGCGCCATGGAGCGCGACGAGGCCCGGCGCTCCGGCCTGGAGGTGCGCACCGCCCTGCCCCGCCTGACCGAGCTGCGCGGCGACAGCGACGAGCTGACGGCCACGGCGCGCTGGCTGGGCGAGCTACTGGTCGAGAACGGCGTGCGCGGCGGCACGGTGGCGGCCTATGGGCAGGCCGACCTGGGCGCGGGCCACGCGCTGCTGACGGCGCTGGCCGAGCTGCACCCGCAGTACAACGTGGTGGGCGAGTTCAGCGGCGGCGTGTTGCACCGGGCGCGCCTGACGAAGGACGCGGCCGAGGCCAAGCGCATTCGCGCGGTGGGCACGAAGACCATGCGCGTGGTGGCCGGGACCGAGGCGTTCCTGACACGCCACCGGGCGAAGAACGGCGTGCTGGTGAAGAAAGACGGCGCGCCGCTGACGGTGGGCGACGTGAAGGCCCACATCCGGTCGCTGTTGCAGGCCGAGCACATCGTAGACCCGGAGGACGGCACGATCTTCGCCATCGGCCGCGACGCGGGGGTGCCGCACTCGCGCGGCAACGACGCCGACGTAATGGCGCTGGGCCGGAGTATCGTCTACGACATCTTCCCGGCCGAACCGGGCGGCGGCTATTACTTCGACTTCACCCGGACGTGGTGCCTGGGCTACGCGCCGCCGGAAGTGGCGGCCGCCTACAAGGACGTGATGGCGGCCTTCAAGGCGGTGATGGCGGCGCTCAAGCCGGGCGAACTGTGCCGGACTTATCAGCACCTGACGTGCGACATCTTGGAGGCGCGCGGGCATCCCACCCTGCGCACCGACCCGCGCGGGGTGGAAGGCTATGTGCACAGCCTGGCGCACGGCGTGGGGCTGGAGATCCACGAGGCGCCGTCGTTCAGCGGGGTGAAGACGAACGACGACCGGCTGGAGCCGGGGATGGTGGTGACGATTGAGCCGGGGCTGTATTACCCCGAGCGCGGGTATGGCGTGCGCGTGGAAGACTGCGTGTGGCTGAACCCGGCGACGAACAAGTTTGAGGCGCTGGGGCGCTATCACAAGCGCCTGGTGCTGCACGGGCCGAATTGGTAAAGGACGACTAACGGAATGCCGCGCATTCTGGGCGTAGAAACTTCGTGCGATGAGACCGCCGCCGCGGTGGTGGCGGACGGCAAGGTGCTGCTGGCGAACATCGTGGCGTCGCAGGCGGCCAAGCACGCCAAGTATGGCGGGGTGTTTCCCGAGGCGGCCTCGCGGGCGCACATTGAGGTGATTTACACGGTGGTGCAGCAGGCGCTGAGCGACGCGCACCTGAGCCTGGCCGACATTGACGCGATCGGGGTCACGCGCGGGCCGGGGCTGCCCGGCTCGCTGGTGGTGGGGCTGAACACGGCCAAGGGCCTGGCGCTGGGGCGCGGGCTGCCGCTGATCGGCGTGAACCACCTGGAAGGCCACGTTTACTCGCTCTGGCTGGTGGAGAATTCGCCGGAGGTGGTGTTCCCGGTGCTGGCGCTGATCGTCAGCGGCGGGCACACCGAGCTGGTGCTGATGACGGGGCACGGGCAGTACACGCGGCTGGGCGGCACGCTGGACGACGCGGCGGGCGAGGCCTACGACAAGGTGGCGCGCCTGCTAGGGCTGCCCTACCCCGGCGGGCCGAGCGTGGAGCAGGCGGCGCAGACCGGCAACCCGACGGCGTTTAAATTCCCGCGCGCATGGCTCGAAGGCACGTGGGACTTCTCGTTCAGCGGGCTGAAGACAGCCGTACTGTATGAGGTGAAGCAGCAGAAGCCGGGCCGGCCCATGAGCGCTGAAGCCGTGGCCGACGAGACGCCGCCCGACCCGGCCCTGGTGCCACACCTGGCGGCGAGCTTTCAGGCGGCGCTGGTGGAAGTGCTGGTGGGCAAGACGGTGGCCGCCGCGCAGAAGTACGGGGTGACGGAGATCTTCGTGGCGGGCGGGGTGAGCGCCAACCAGGCGCTGAAGGCCGAGTTCCAGCGGCGCGCGCCGATGCCGGTGCGGACGCCGCCGCTGTTCCTGTGCACCGACAACGCGGCGATGATCGCGGCAGCGGCGAACTTCCGCTACCTGGCTGGGCAGCGCGACGCGCTGGATATGGACGCCCTGCCGAATTGGAAGCTCGGGTAGATTTTTGATTGTAGATTTCTGATTGCTGATTGGGGCCGGCCTGAGGGCGAGGGCCGGCCCTTTTGTTTTAAGAGCGCGGTAAGGCTGCGCGGGGTCAGGCTTCCGTTTTGCGGGGCAGGTGCCACTCTAAGACGAGGCCGGCTTCCGGGTGATGGAGGGTGCCCACCGGCTGAAACCCATGCTTCTCCAGGATGCGGTGGGAGGCGTTGCGCTCCGGCAGGGTCTGGGCCGTGACCAGGATAGCGGGGTTCTGGGCCTGGGCCAGGGCGACGAGGTGGGCAGCCATGGCGGAGGCATAGCCGTGGCCCTCGTACTCGGGGAAGGTGAAATAGGCGATCTCAACGCGGCCGGCCTGGGGCGGAGACTTGAAGGCGCAGGTGCCCACCAGCGTCTCGCCGGCGAGCGCCAGGTAGCCGACCCAGGGTGTTTCGTAGCCGACGCTGGCGTAGAGCTGCGCCATGGCGCGGCACGTGTCGGCGGCCACCGCCGGGAGCGCCCCGCTGTAGCCCTGCGGGCGGCCCTCGCGGTCAATCGGGATGAGCGACAGGGGCTGGGTCATCGGCTGGGGCCGGTGAGCATAAGCGCCAGTTACTGAGTTTCGGATAAAGAATGGTACACGGTGCTATACTGGCAAGCATGCGACCTAATGGAACACCTCAGCAGCTTGAAAAGCGGCGTCGGCTGGCGATCGAGATGTTGCAGGCCGGCATACCAGCGGCGAGCGTCGCGCGGGCCGTGAGCGCTTCGCGGAGTTCGGTCCAGCGTTGGCGACAATGCTATGAACGCGACGGCGCGGCGGGTCTTGCCAGCAAGCCCATTCCGGGTCGCCCAGCCCGG
>JADZEK010000168.1 GCA_020850595.1 Anaerolineales bacterium | reverse complement strand
GGCCACGGCCGGCGGGGGGCTGTACAGCGAGGTGCGCTACGGGCCGTGGGGCCAGACGCGCCACTTCACCGGCACCACCCCCACGAGCTTTCGCTACACCGGCCAGCGGGAGGAAGCGGCGCTGGGGCTGTACTACTTCAACGCCCGCTGGCTGGACCCTTATATCAGCCGGTGGCTCCAGGCGGATTCAGATGTACCAGAAAGTCAAGGGCCACAGGGCCTCAACCGTTACTCGTTTGTCGTCAATAACCCGCTCAAGTACGTCGATCCTGACGGTCACAACCCAATCATCTTCGGCCTGGTCGCCCTCGGCGCCGCTTATATCACCGCCCGGGTTGGTTGGGAGGTTGCGGCCAGCACCGTGCCGCTCATGTTTCAGGGGACGCGTGATGTGCTCGGCGGTGCGCTTGTTACGAACGCATCCGAAGCCATCACTGCCCAGGCGGCCCGACAATCGGTAGACCCGACACTTGTTGCCGCAGTTCTCAGGCATGAAAGTCCACCGGGTGAACGCCGCATCTTTACCTTCTTGCCGATGACCCAGCCGGGCGCGGCTGCTGACTGGTACGAAACGGCCGAGGCCTACATAAGAACCGGCGGACTTCTCGGCTATGCCTCTATTGGGCCTGGTCAGATGCAGCTTCGCCGAGCGGAAATGCTGGAGCAGTTGGGCTACGTGACGGCCCGCGGTAGCACGAATGCGCGTATCCAGGTCCTGCTTGGGAGGGATACCTCGGCGGAATACGTGGCCGGGATGCTCCATTACATGTCGGACCAACTTACCACCCTGCCCGGATTTGGCCAGTAGAGCACTGAGTATCAACAGCGCCTCATCCTGATTGGCTACAATCAGGGTTGGGAGAACATCCTGGAGAATATCGACCGATATGGCCTGCGAGGTCTAGCCGACCGGGCGAAATATGATAACCAAACACTTGACGAATACCTGCGATGGCTTGAGCAGAGAAGTGGGAATTAGGGCTTTCCTCGCCATTTGCCTGGCCGTTAGCCTTGGTGCTTGCGCGAGCGACGAGGTGCGAGTAACGCAAGTGCCAATCGAGGTATCCCAGCCTGGATCGATGGATATCGACGTTAACGTGGTGATTGAGAATACACGCGCTCAAGTTGAGAAGTCACTGCCTGGTGCGTACCTCACGTTCCTCTCGATTGTGGCGCAGTGCTCGGAGTTGGAGGCGTTTCAAGGCGAGGTCAATCTTGACTTCACGCAGGTTAGGCAGAGTCTCTTTGGAGAACGGATCACCGTTGCACGCGCCAGAGTTGACACCGTGCAACGGGCGCTTTCGCTGGAAATCCGGGATGAGACCGAGTACTACCCATCGGCCGAGGCGCTTGTCCTGCAAGGGCTAGATATGGAGGCCATCACCAGCAGCCTAGTGACGTATCTGCGCTCTATTGAACAGTGCGGGGGCACGGTCGTATTGGCGCGAACCAGCCCGGATAGTCCCTGGCGGGTTCGGTGTGGCCCGCCGGATGAGGTCTTCATCGAGTGCCTGGAAATCGATCCAACCACGGGGGCGATCAAGGAACTGCGCTAACACTGTCCCAACATGAAAGACGAGCCGAACGGAGAAAAGCCGCTCGTCTCGCCTTCCCTTGGGGTGTAGTTCGATTATACGACCCCTTCGCCTGGAAAGGCAGTGGCCAATTGCCACCCGCGCATTGGGCGCGGCGAACCGCACCTTAACGACCGAATAGCGCCAATGCCGTAGCTGGCCTGGCTCTGGAGAAGCCAGCCGAAAGCAGCACAACTGGTCGTTCAGGTCCGGCGCAGCACCCGCAGGCCGCCAAGCGTGCTATACTGACGGCGAGCGGCGAGCCCGCAAAACCCATTTCGGGTCTCCTACCGGGAGTTCGCAGTTAGACTGCGTGGGACGCCGCTCATTGGCGTTGGCTGGGCGCTTGGTGGGAGCGCGATCTGCCGGCGTCCCTGCCGAAACGACTCCAACTCGCGTCCCACACCCACCAGGTCCAGCTTGGCTCGCACGTATTGCTTGGCGGTCATGCCTCGTGCTTCCTTGCTCATGGTGTAGGCAAACTCCAGGTACTTGCGCGCCAGCCGCTCCACATCCAGGCGGCGGTCCACGGTTTCCTTCGTCAGCAGATGCCACACCACAACCAGCATCTTGCGCGCCATGGCGACGATGGCCTTGTTGCGCCCCAGCCGCGGCTCCAGCTGCCGGTAGACTTCCTTCCAGTGGGTGTTCACGTTGCGGGCGTGGCGGGCCGCCACCACCATCGCCGAGCGCAGGTCCTGCCGGCCGGTCTTGGTGATGCCGCCCTGCACCGTCCGCTGGCCGGAAGCGTGCACCCGCCCGCCCAGCCCGGCGTAGCCCACCAGGTGCTCAGGGGAAGGAAAGCGCTCGATCGGGCCGATGGCGGCCAGGATAGCGAGCGCTCCGAGCGTGCTGATGCCCGGCAACTGCACCAGGAACGGCAGCCGGTCGTCGGCCAGGGCTTCGCGCGCCATCACCGCCTCGATGCGGGCGATCTGCGCGTCGGCCTGGTCAATCGTCTCCAAATCAAGCTCGATGGCCAGCTCCTCCACCGGCGACACCGGCAGGGAGAGCCAGAAGTCGTGGCGCCTTGGCGAGAACGGGAGCGAACTCTCGGGCCGGTCGAGCCCGTGGCGGTGCAGGATCGAGTGCAGGCGGTTCTTGGCCACCGTGGCCGCGCGCACGCGGTCGTGCCGCTGGGCCACGAGTTGCCGACGGTCGCGCACGGTCTGGTCGGGCACCCACACGGTCCGCAACAGCCCGGCGGCGTGCAGGGTGGCCAGCGCCTCGGCGGCCTTCTTGTCGTTCATCACCGGCGATTGGGTGATGAGCTTGACGTGCGGCGGGTGGACGACGGTGACGGAGTGGACACGCTCGACCAGCTCGTCGTAGACCGCCCAGGTGTTGGTGGTCATCTCGACCACCACGGCGTCACGCTTATCCAAGGTGCGGGCGGCCCAGGCGGGGAACTGGGGCCACTCCACCCGGCGCGGGCCATAGACCACGCCCAGGTCACGGTCCACGGCCAGCGCCACCAGGTACTCGCGGTGAATGTCCAGCCCCACAAAGCGCTGGACGTCCCGCAGGCGGGCGCGACGCTGGGCGATCTCGTGCGGGTCGGCCTGGGCGCTCAGCGCCAACAGTTCACCCGCGGTGGGCGACGAAACCGGCCCATTTTGCGGGAGATGCAGCCGATTCTCGACCTGGGCCATGGCCCGATAGTAATCAGCCGCCACCGTGCCATCGTACAGCCGGGCATAAGTCAGCGTAGTGTCGATCTGCCAGTGGCCCCGGCCGGCCTGGACGGCGCAGGGCGGGCGGCTGGCGCAGATCAAGGCCGGCACGCCCAGCTTCCTGACGTCGCTGCAGGACCTGCGCTACAGTATGACGCCGTGGGCAACGTGCTGAGCATCCAGGACTGGAAGGCCGGCGGCCCGCAGACGCAGGCCTTCGGCTACGACGCGCTCGACCGGCTGATCACGGCCACGGTCAGCGGCGGGACGGGCGGGCTGTACCCGGCGCAGAGCTACGCCTACGACCCGACCGGCAGCCTGACCAGCAAGACGGGGGTAGGCGGCTACGCCTACCCCGCCGCATCGCCTACTTCGGGCTGCCAGGCGGGCACGCGGGCCACCAAGCCGCACGCGCTGGACACCGCCGGCAGCGTCAACTTCGACTACGACTGCAACGGAAACGTCACCACCCGCGTGATAAGCG
>JADZEK010000167.1 GCA_020850595.1 Anaerolineales bacterium | reverse complement strand
TACCCGGTCCCGCCGCCACGCTGGACCCCACCCAAGCACCGCGGGCGCCCGTCCAAAGCGATTTTGGCCCTGGTCGCCCGCTGGTGTACTTGACCACGGTTCAATGGAGCGCTACCACCAGCGGTGGGCCAACAAAAAACGCGACGGGTTAGCTCCGTCGCGTTCCGGCGTCTGGTGCCGAGGGTGGGAGTCGAACCCACATGCCCGTGAGGACAACGGTTTTTGAGACCGTCGCGTCTGCCATTCCGCCACCCCGGCGCGCTCGAAATTATACCTGATATCCACGCCCCCGGTGAGGGGCCTCAGCACACGCAGAACGGTTCGCGACCTTCATGAAACTCGGCATCATCGGCCTTCCCCAGTCTGGCAAGACCACCATCTTCAACGCCCTCACCCACGGCGACCGCCCCGTCGGCCAAATGTCCGGCGGCGGCCGCTTCGAGGTGCAGACCGCCGTCGTCAACGTGCCCGACCCGCGCGTGGACACGCTCTCGGCCCTCTTCAAGCCGCGCAAGACCATCTATGCCCAGGTCACCTATGCCGATATCGCCGGCGTTGAAGGCGCGGCCGACAAACCCGCCGGGGGCGGCGGCGGCTTCTCCGGCCCGCTGCTCAACCAACTCGCCACTATGGACGGCTATGTGCAGGTCGTGCGCGCCTTCGACAACCCGTTGGTGCCGCACCCCCACGGCACGGTAGACGCCGGGCGCGACCTGGCAGCCGTCAACGGCGAACTGCTGCTCAACGACATGCTGGCCGTCGAGCGCAAACTCGAACGCCTGACCGAAGACCTCAAGAAGGGCATCGTCAAAGACAAGGGCCTACACGCCCAGGAACAGGCGCTCTTTGCCCGCCTGCTCGAGGCGCTGCAAGCCGAGACCCCCCTGCGCGAGCTTGATCTCACCCCCGCCGACGAAAAAGCCCTCGCCAGCTACCAACTCCTCACCCGCAAGCCCATGCTCGTCGTCTTCAACGTCGGCGACGACAAACCCGACCCGGCCGCGACCGGCCCCCAGTTTGGCCTGGGGGCGCCGCTGGCAACCGGCCCGCGCGCGGGCGCGGTGGCGCTCCAGGGCCGCCTGGAAATGGAGATCGCCCAGCTTCCGCCGGAGGAGGCCGAGGTCTTCCTGGCCGAGTACGGCATCAGCGAGCCAAGCCTCAACCGCATCATCCGCCTCTCCTATGACCTGCTCGGCCTGGAGAGCTTCTTCACCGTCGGCGAAGACGAAGTGCGCGCCTGGACCGTGCGGCGCGGCGCCACCGCCCCCGAGGCGGCGGGCGAAATTCACACCGACCTGCAAAAGGGCTTCATCCGCGCCGAAGTCGCCGGTTACGCCGACCTGGTGGCGGCGGGCAATTACGTCGAGCTGAAGAGCAAAGGCAAGCTGCGCCTCGAAGGCAAAGAGTACATCGTGCAGGACGGCGACATTCTCAATATCCGCTTCTCGCCGCCCGGCAAGTAGACGCCGGGCACGCGCGACTGAACCAGATTGATCCGGCGGAGTCAAGATTAGGGCGCCATCGGCCGACCGGGCCGCGGGCCGGGGCTAGTGTGACCGAAAGGATTTGTTGGGCATGACCTATTCTGCAAAGCGTTGGAACCTGGACGAACTGCTCACCGAAAAAGACGCCGCCGACCTGGCCAAGCTGACCAAAGGCCTCGAGCGCCGTGTCAAGAAGGTCGAGGCCTGGCGCAAGCAGCTTAAGAAGACAATGCCGGCCAAGGCCTTCCAAGCGCTACTGGCCGATTACGAAGCGCTGCAAGCCGAGATGGTGCGCCTGGGCGCGTTCGCCGGGTTGCGCTTCGCCGCCGACACCCAGAACCAGGCCGCCATGGCCCTCATGGGGCAGGTGGATCAGCTCTCGGCTGAGCTGGGTAACCGCGTGCTCTTCTTCTCGCTCTGGTTCAAGGGCCTGGATGACAAGAACGCCGAGCGCCTGATGCGCGCCGCCGGCGATCTGCGCTACTGGCTCGAGAGCATGCGGCGCTTCCGCCCGCACACGCTCTCTGAGCCGGAAGAACGCGTCATCAACCTCAAGGACACCACCGGCGCGCAGGCGCTGGAGAACCTCTACGAGACCATCACCAACAAGTTCACCTTCCCGCTCAGCGTGGACGGCGAAGAGAAAACCCTCACCCGCGACGCGCTGATGGTTTACGTGCGCGACCCGCGCCCCGCCGTGCGCGAGGCCGCCTACCACGCCCTGTATGAGGTCTACAGCGCCCAAGGCCCCGTGCTGGCTCAAATCTATGGCGCCATTGTGCGCGACTGGCGCAACGAGGGCATGCAGCTCCGCAAGTACAAGTCGCCCATCGCCATCCGCAACCTGGCCAACGACCTGCCCGACGCCGTGGTGGCAACCTTGCTCGATGTGATCGAAGAGAACGCCGGCGTCTTCCAGCGCTACTTCCGCCTCAAGGCCAAGTGGATCGGCAGCCAGACCGACCAGTTGCGGCGCTACGACCTCTACGCCCCGCTCGCCCCGGCCGACAAGCCCTTTGCCTACGCCGACGCCGTGACCTACGTGGTAGACACCTTCAACCGCTTCTCGCCGCGCGTCGGCGCGCTGGCCCAGCAGGTCTTCGATCAGGATCACGTGGACGCCGAAGTCCGCGTCGGCAAGCGCAGCGGCGCCTTCTGCGCCAGCACGCTGCCCTCGCTCTCGCCCTGGGTGCTGCTCAACTACAATAACCGCGCCCACGATGTCGCCACCATGGCGCACGAGATGGGCCACGCCATCCACGCCCTGCTGGCCGGCCAGCACTCCGTGCTGACCTTCCACTCGGCCCTGCCGCTGGCCGAAACCGCCTCCACCTTCTCCGAAATGCTCCTCACCGAGCGGCTGCTGGCCGAAGAGTCTGCCCCCGCCGTGCGTCGCGACCTGCTGGCGCGCACGCTCGACGACGCCTACGCCACCATCGGCCGCCAGGGCTACTTTGCCCTCTGGGAGAAAGAAGCCCACGAGTTGGTCGCCCAGGGCAAGACGCCGGACGAGATCGCCGCGCGCTACCTCGAAGTGCTCCAGCAGCAGTTCGGCAGCGCCGTGTCAGTCGCCGACGAGTTCAAGTGGGAATGGGTAGCCATCCCGCACTTTGTCGCGGTGCCCTTCTACGTTTACGCCTACGCCTTTGGCCAACTCCTGGTGCTGGCGCTCTACGAGATGTACAAGCAGGAAGGCGAACCCTTCAAGGCCAAGTACCTCAAGATCCTGTCGTACGGCGGCTCGAAAGCCCCCGCCGAGATCCTCAAGGAAGCCGGCATCAACATCAAGAGCGCCAAGTTCTGGCAGGGCGGCTTCGACGTCATCGCCCGCATGATCAGCGACCTGGAAGCCATGGAATCCGCCCCCGCCGCTGCCCCGGCGTAAAAGACCAGGGACTCACGGGAACCCAAACGGGCCAGTCGGCATCGCCGACTGGCCCGTTTCAATTACCCCCAGCTCCTTACCCTGACCCGGCACCGCCGCGTGCCTGTCCGCCCTTGAGTCCCCCTCCCCCGGCCGCCGCGCAGCGCCCGCTACCCCGCCCGCGTCGCCGCCTCCATCAGCTTCTGGATGCGCCCCACCATCGCCGCCGGGTTGGGCAGCAGCCCTTCCACCAGCAGCGCGCTCTCGAACAACTGCTCGATCACCTCGCCCGCCAGCGGGTCGGCTGGGTTAGCTGCCAGCCGACCCGCCAGGTTCCTGATCAGCGGGTGCTGGCGGTTCAGCTCCACCATCTTCGGCGGCACCGTGAAGTCCTTCTCCAGCAGCCGGCGCACGCGGTCCATCTCGTGGCCCTTGGCGTCGTCCGGCGCCACCAGCCGCAGGGCGTTATCCACCAGCCGGTCGGTCGCGCGCACCCCGGCAATCCGGTCGCCCAGTTGCTCCTTAAAGCGCGCCGTCAGGGCGTCGAACTCGGCGTCCGGCACCACCTCGGCCTCGGGCGATGCCTCGCGGCGCGGCAGGTCCAGGCTCGGGTCGTCGGCGCTCTTTAGCTCATAGCCTTCGTACGTGGGCAGCCCGGTCAACATAAAGCTGTCCAGCGGGTCCACCAGGTACAGCACCTCCAGGTTCTGCTGGCGGAACAAATCGAGGTGCGGGCTGTGCGCTACCGACTTCAGGTCATCGCCCAGCAGGTAGTAGATCGTGCGCTGCGTCGCGTCCATGCGGCCCACGTACTCCGCCAGCGAAGTCAACGCCTCGCCCGCGCCCGGCCGTGAGCTGTAGAAGCGCAGCACGGGCGTCAGCTTCTCGCGCGCCGTCGGGTCGGTGGCCATGCCCTCTTTAATGAACGGGCCGAACTGCTTCCAAAACTTGGCGTAGGTCTCGGCGTCTTTAACCGCCAGCTCCTTCAGCGTGTCCAGCAGCTTGTGCGTCAGCGCGTTCTTAATGCGCTCCATCACCCGCGTCGTCTGCACCGTCTCGCGGCTCACGCTCAGCGGCACGTCCTCCGACTCGACCACGCCTTCCACAAAGCGCAGGTAATTCGGCAGCAGGTCCTTGGCGTATTCCTGAATCAGCACCTTGCGCGAGTAGAGCTTCAGGCCGTGGTCCTTGCGCAGGCTGAACATGCCGCGCTCGGCGCTGCCCGGCACGAACAGCAGCGCGCTGATCTGCACCGGCGCGTCGGTGTTCAGGTGCGCGTAGGTCAGCGGCGGGTTGAAGTCCAGCGTCAGTTGCTTGTAGAAGTCGGCCGCCGCCTCGGCCGTGATCTTCGACCCCGGCTCGCGCCACAGCGCCGTCTGCCGGTTCACGGCCTGCGCCTCGTCGCCTAGGTAGATCGGGAACGAGACGAAATCCGAGTGCTTGTGGATGATCTCGCGCAGCCGCCACGCCTCCGCGAAGTCGTGGGCGTCGTCCTTGAGCTTGATCTCAATCCGCGTCCCGCGCTCGGCCTTCTCGGCCGGCTCCAACGTGTAGTTCTCGCCGCCGCTGGCAATCCACGTCCAGGCCGTCGCCTCGGGCCGGTACGACAGGCTGGTCACGCGCACCTCGTCGGCCACCATGAAAACGGCGTAAAAACCCACCCCAAACTGGCCGATCAGGTCGGCCACCTTCTGGCCTTCCTCGAGTGATTTCAGGAACGTCGCCGCGCCCGAATGCGCGATGGTGCCCAGGTTCTCGATCAACTCCTCGCGCGTCATGCCCACCCCGCTGTCGGCAATGGTCAGCGTGTGCGCCGCCGTGTCACCCGTGATGCGGATGGCTAGCTCGGCCTCCGCGTCGCGCAGGTCGTGCTGGGTCAGGGCCGTGAACTGGTAGCGGTTCAGCGCGTCGCTGGCGTTGGAAATCAGTTCGCGCAAGAAGATTTCACGATCGGTGTACAGCGAGTGCACCAGGATGTTGAGCAATTGCCGGATCTCGGCGCGGAAGCCGATAGATTCGGGGGTCGAGGCAGGGGCGTCGGTCATGAGCGGACTCCAGGCAGATAGGTTTGTTCTGGGCTTACTGTAGGCCAGAAACGTATGATTTGTGCTAACACAGCCGGACGAGCCGGCGGGGTCATTATAGCGGCGATGGGCGCCTCCGCGGCCTGATCACGCCGGCAGCGCATACAACCAGCCGTGAATCAAAGCGTCCCCGGCGGTGCCACACCGCCAGGGACGCTCGGTCCAGAGTGTCCCCCGCCACCCGCGGGCGACCGCAGTCTACTTAATTGTGTAGGTGATATTCACTTGCAGGTCCACCTGGATCTGCCCGGTCTGCACCGGCACCGGCGCGCCCTCGGCCATGGCCATGTCGCGCGCCGCATACACCGGCTGCGCCACATAGCTCACCTCGCTGATGCTCAGCGGCACGTCCAGCGTCACGCCGGCGGCGGCGGCCAGTTGTTCGGCGCGTTCGCGCGCGTTGGCCACGGCCAGTTCGCGCGCCTGCCCTTGCAGGGCGGCCGGGTCGGCCACGCTGAAGCTCACCCCGTAGATGCTGTTGGCCCCGGCGTCCACCGCGCCGGTGAGCACGTCGCCCAGCCTGCTGGTGTCGCGCACGGTTACGTTCAGGGTGTTATCCACCTGGTAGTAAATCGTCTCCAGCGGCCGGCCGGTCTGTGGATCGTAGTTCTGCTGCACGTAGACCGAGAAGTTGGTGGTCTGCATATCCTTCTCGGCGATGCCCAGCGCCTTCAGCGCGGCGATCAGCGCCGCCACGCGGGTGCTGTTGTCGTTGACGGCCTGCCCGGCGTTCTCCGAGCGCGTCTGCACTCCCACCTGCACGGTGGCGACATCCGGCGCGCCGTAGGCCGTGCCCGTGCCCGTCACGCTGATGGTGCGCGGCGTATCGGCCGGCACGCCGGTCTGCGCGGCGGCGGGGGCGGCGGCGCAGGCCGCGGCCGTCAGCAGCCCCAGCGCGGCTAGCGCCAGCCCGACCATAGTCCTAGTTGGGCGAATCATGCGTCTCTCTCCTATGTCCTGGAATGGTTCCGGGTCCATTTCCCTAACTGTGGAGAAGACGCCCGGGCGCGTCGAATGGTTCCCGGTCAAGTTGTTGAGAAACGCAGGGGGAGGCGGCCCGCTACAGCGCCAGCAGCGCCGCTTCGAGTTCGCTCAGTTGGCCGATGACGGCGCAGCCCGGGTCGGGGAACACGCCCAGCGGGTCAATCAAGATCGGGCGCAGGCCCGCCAGCCGCGCGCCCTCCACGTCGGCGTAGTAATTGTCGCCCACATACGCGCCCGCCTCTGGCGCGCAGCCCGCCCGCGCCACCGCCGCGCGGAAGATCGCCGGGTCCGGTTTGTAAGCGCCAGCCTGCCCCGCTGAGAGCGTGAAATCAAACGCGCCCACCAGCCCCAGCTCGTCCACCAGCGCGTCGAGCGGCTCGGTGCGGTTCGACACCAGCGCCAGGCCGTACCCGGCCGCCCGCAGCCGCGCCAGCGCGGGCCGCACGTCGGCGGGCACATGGTGCACCGGCTGGTAGTGCTCGGCGAAGCGCCGGCTGATCTCGGCCGCCACGTTCGGCAGCTCGCCGTTCAGCCCCACGCCCAGCGCTTGCAGTTGGCGCTGCGTGTGGCGCGCCCAAAAGGCGCGGCCCTCGCCGCCGAACTCGGCCAGGTCTTCCCCTAGCTCCGGCGAGATAGACCAGTAGCGGTGCGTCCAGCGGTGGCCGGCGTTCACCACCTCCGGCGGCAAGGCGTAACCCAACTCATCGAGATAGGCGATGAGGGTGTGGTAGCCGTTGGGGTGGTTGTGGCGCAGTGTGCCGTCGAGGTCGAACAGCACCGCCGCGATCCGCGGGTTGCGGCGCGGCGGCTTGGTCAGGGGGTTCAGCGGTCAGCCTCCAATCTCGCTCATCACCCGGTTCATCGGCACTACGTTGTGGGCCAGCCCGTGGCCCCACGGCTTGCGGTGCACCGCCTCGGTGATGAGGCCCTTCAATTCATCCAGCGTGGCGCCCGCCCGCAGTGGGGTGAGCAGATCCACTTCGTACTCGCGCAGCAGGCACATGCGCAGCTTGCCGTCAGCCGTCAGCCGCGCCCGCGTGCACGAGGCGCAGAACGGCTCCGTCACCGAGCTGATAAAGCCCACGTCGCCCTGGCCCCCGGCCAGCCGGTAGAGCCGCGCCTCGCCGTCGAGCTTGCCGCCGTCCACCGGCGCCAGCGGCCCTAGCGCGGCCTCGATCCGGTCGCGCATCTGCTGCGCCGTCACCACCTGGCTCTGCTGAAATTCGGCCACGCCGCCGAACGGCATCATCTCAATGAAGCGCATCTGCCAGGGGTGCTCCCGCGTCAGCGCCGCCAGGGGGGCCACGTCGTCCTCGTTGTAGCCGCGCACCACCACGGCGTTGAGCTTGATCGGCAGCAGCCCGGCGGCCTCGGCGGCGGCGATGCCGTCGAGCACGTCCGGCAGCGCCCCCCAGCGCGTCAGCCGCTTAAACCGCGCCGGGTTGAGTGTGTCAATCGAGACGTTCACGCGCTGCAAGCCGGCCGCGGCCAGCGGCGCGGCCAGTTGCCGCAGCAGCAGCGCGTTGGTCGTCATGGAGAGCGAGCGCACGCCCGGCGTGTGGGCCATGCCGCGCACCAACTCCACCACGTTGGCCCGCACCGTCGGTTCGCCGCCCGTCAGCCGGAACTTGTCGAAGCCCAGCTCGGTGAACAGCCGCAGCAGGTACAGCAGCTCGTCGTCCTGCATCAGCTCTGCGCGCGGCCGGAACTGAATGTCCTCCGGCATGCAGTACACGCAGCGCAGGTTGCAGCGGTCGGTCAGGCTGATGCGCAGGTAATGGATGTTGCGG
The DNA here is from genome assembly GCA_020850595.1 of Anaerolineales bacterium. Taxonomy (GTDB): domain Bacteria; phylum Chloroflexota; class Anaerolineae; order Anaerolineales; family UBA6663; genus JADZEK01. Next base: position 13,261 of record JADZEK010000167.1, on the reverse strand, counting down.
CCGAAACGGTCGAGCGCCATGGGGTCGGTGCCAAAGGGAACGCGCCGATGATAACACACTGCCCTAGTTTGTCAAATTATCTTCTACTTTATTCGTGGTAAGCGAGAACAAATGTTGCAGAGGCGATAGACTATTTCTTAAATGAGTATCCTAACTCGCGTGTACGCGCCCGGCTCGCTCTCCATCGCCAGTGTGCCGCCGACGATCGCCAGCAGCGTGGCGTGCAGCGCCAGCCCTTGCCCCGCGCCGCCGCCGTTCGAGTCGCCCGTCTCAACCGCGCCGCCGTTGGCCGCAGGTCCAGCGTCCAGCGTTGGTGCCCCAACGCCGTTGTCTTCCACCGTCAGCGCCAGCCCGCCTGGTCGCGGCTGGCTGACCGCCACGGTCACGCGCAGCGGCTGCGGCGGGTCGCGGCGGGCATGGCGGGCGGCGTTGCGCAGCGCCTCGCGCGCCGCGTTGAACACCACCTCGGCCGCCAGTGCGGGCAAGGCGCGGGCCGCCGCCTCAGCTTCGGGAGTGACCTCCCACGCCACCGCGTCGAAGCTGCGCGCGAACTCGCCCGCCACGCACTGGCGCAGTGCGTCCACCACGCCCAGCCGCGCCACGCTTGTGACGCCCATTGGCCCGGCCGGCAGCTCGCGCAGCAACTCGGCCGCCTGCCGGTGCGCGTTCGCCAGCAGCGCCGCCGCCTCTTCGGCTGGGGCCGCGCCGCCCAGCGCGTGCAGCTGCAGCAGCGCGGCGTGCAGCTGCGGCAGCACCTCGTCGTGCAGCACGCGCCGCGTGCGCTGGTCCACCACCTGGCTTTCGGCCAGCCGCTGCCGCTGGAGCGTGAGCAGCCGCCGCGCCAACTCCGCGCTCGCCAGCGCGTCTATCAACCGCTCGCCGCCCGCGCGCGCAATATCAATCTCTTCCTGGGTATACAGCCCGCCATCGCGCTTATCGCCCAGCAGCAGTACGCCGATCTGCCCTTCGGCCTGTTCGCTCCACAAGGGCAGCGCCAGCGTCGCGCCGCCGGACTGCGCCGGGTCTACGCCAAACGCGCTCGCGGCCTTCGCGTTGACTGCCGGCGGCGGGGCGGGCGGCTGGGCTTCGGCCGCGCCGTAGCGCAGCGCCGGCCCGGCCAGCGCGGCCGTGGGGCCGAGCGGCAGCAGATAGGCCAGCCGCGCGCCGAGCACCTCGCTGGCCAACGCCTCGAACGACGCCTGGGCGGTGGCCGCTTGCGGGTCAGGCGCGGCCTCGCTCTGGGCCTGCGCCAGCAGTTGCTGAAATAGCGGCTGCCCGGCCACGAACGGGCGCAGTTGGCGCATGTAGGCCTCGCGCTCAGCGTAGGCGCGCCAACTGAACAGCGCATAAGTCCCCGCCAGCAGCACCGCCGTGAGCAGCACGGCGTACACCGGCCGCAGTTGCAGTGTCAGGCTCCAACTCGCCAGCGCCGCGTAGCCCGCCGCCAGCAGCGCGGCATTGCGCCAGAAGCGCAGCAGCCCGCGCCGCGGCAGAGTCTTGCCGGTGAAGACCTCATACGCCACCAGCGCCTGCCCCACCACCACCACCGCCGCGCCGATCAGCGCCCCGATCACCAGATCGAACCAACCAATCGTCAGCGCCAGCCCGGCGTCAATCACATAGCGACCGAACGGCGCGCCCGGCTGCTCAGCCAACTGCCGGATGATCCCCAGCATCACCCACGCCACCAGCAGCCCCACCGCCAGCAGCAGCGCGGTGGCCGCCGCCAGCCATGGTCGTGCTCGGCGGCGGGCCTGCTCACCCAGCACGCGCGCCGTCGGCCCCGGCCGCAGCAGCGCGTCGAGCGCCAACCCCAAACACCAGATGATGAACACCGGGTAGGCGACGATCAGCAGCGGCAGCCCGCCGATGGTCGGCGCGGCCAGGTTTTCGGTAGAGGGCAGCGGTCCGAGGGCGGGCAGGGGGTTCGCGAACAACACCAGGCCCACCAACCCGGCCAGCCCTGAAACGCCAACCGCCAGCCCCACGCGGTGCCGCCGCCGCCGGCGCGCCTCCGGCTCCGACCAGTAGCCCGCGTACCACAAGATCACCACGTACCACGCCAGCGGCAGGCCCAGCACCGGCCACCAGCCCACTTGCCACCAAAAGTTCAGGCCGCGGCTAAAGCTGTTCAGGTCAAACGCCAAGATCGCGCTGTGGCTGATGAAAAACAGCGCCCCCGCCAGCAGGCTGCCCGCGATCAGCGCCGGCCCCCAGGCCGGGCCGCGGCCCTCCAGCGAGCCGGGCGCGCGCTCCGCGTTCAACGCGATGGTCAGCCCCAGCCACAGCATCACGGCCGCGTTGAACAGCGAGATGGCCTGAGTGGCCCAATCCAGCAGAAAGACTCCAGTCACAGTGGTGGCAAGGGATGCTGCCAAAGATGTAACGGATGAGCCGCGCCCGCTGTCATCGTCTCGTCTGCCCGCCCCGCGACCCCGCTACCGCCGGGCTGCTCACATTGCCCCCGCATGCGCTTATTGAGGCGAGAACGGCCGCCGCCTCCCCTACGCCCCCACCCGCGCCCGCGACACGCTTAGACCTTTCCATCAACCCCCCCTACGCCTCACTCTCCCACGCCACCCACTCCCCCCGCTCGTTCTGCACCCGCGCCTGCCCGGCCTCGTCCCACGCCAGCAGCCGCCCGGTCAGCGCGATGAGCGCCGCCCGCGTGCGCGCCACCTTCTCATCTGTCGCGCTCGCCGCCAGCCCCCACGCCGCGTAAATCTGCCCGTTCGTCCTGCTGATGGTGCGTTTATCGCGGAACCCGCGCCGCGCCGCGATCTGCTCGTTCGTCAGCCCCTGCGCCAGCATCCGCGCCACCGCCGCCTCGCCCGGCTCCAGCAGCGCGAACGGCGACTGCTCATCCTTGTGCCGCACCGCCTGCACCCGCGCTTCGATCTCCGGGTCAATGAAACTGCGCCCCGCCAGCGCGTCGCGCAGCAGCGGCACGATCATCGGCGGCAGCAGGTAATTGCTCTTGCGCACATAGGCGTAGTGGCTCAGGATCCCCGCCTGCCGAAAATCACGGTAATAGGCGTCGTCATCCTGGATTGAATAAAACACCACCGGGAAGCGCGGAAATTCGCGCCGCAGCGCCACCGCCGCCTGCACGCCGTTCAGCGCCCCCGCCAACTGCACATCCAACAGCGCCGCCTCCGGCAGCGGCGCGCCCTCCGCCGCGCGCGCCAGGCAATAGGCCAGCGCCGCCTCGCCCGCCGCGCAAGCGTGCGGCACCGTCACCGCGCCCGTCGCCTCCAGCCCCGCGGCTAGCGCAGGGCGCAGCTTGGCGTTATCTTCCACCAGCAACAACGAAATCGGCATGGCCCGGATTGTACTCTGGACTGCGCGCCGTCAACCCGGCCCGCCACGCTGCGCCCTCCGCTCTGCCTCCACCGCCTCCTTCGTGGTCATTCGTTCCCCCATTCGTGATAATTCGTGGCGAAAATCCCCGCCGCCCAATCTCCAACCCGCGTTTGCCGAAATGACTCCCTCCGGTGTAACATAACGCCCCGTGGCTAAAACACCACCTCCCTCACCCGCGCCCGGCGGCCTCCTCAACGCCTTCGGCGAAGCCCTGCGCCATATCGGCATCGTCATCGCCGTCGGCGTCGCCCTGGCCACCGTCTTCACCGCCTGGACCCCCTCCACCCTGCTCCCCAATGCGGTCGCCGAGCAGATCGCCGCCGTCATCGCCACCAGCCAGGTCAGCGCCACCACCACCGCGCTGCCTGTCATGGCCGCCACCGCCACCGTCCCGCGCCCGAAGATCGGCCTGGTCGCCGGCCACAACGGCCCGCAGAACGACCCCGGCTCCGTTTGCGCCAGCGGCGTCACTGAGGCTCAGGTCAACCTCGACATCGCCACGCGCGTCAAGGCCGGGTTGGAAGCCAACGGTTTCGCCGTAGACCTGCTCGACGAGTTTGATCCGCGCCTCGAAGGCTACCAGGCCCTGGCCGTCGTCTCCATTCACAACGACTCGTGCGACTACTTCGGCGAGGCGGCCACCGGCTTCAAGGTCGCGGGCGCGCTCGACACCGGCGCGCCCGAAGAAGCTACGCGCCTGGTCGCCTGCCTCACCGAGCGCTACGCCGCGCGCACCGGCCTCGCCTTCCACGCCAACACCGTCACGGCCGATATGACCCAGTATCACACCTTCTACGAGGTCAACGCCGCCACCCCCATCGCCATCATCGAGACCGGCTTCCTCAACATGGATTACAAGATCCTCACCGAGGAGCCGCAGCGGGTGGCGCAAGGCGTTATTGACGGCCTCCTGTGCTACGTACTCAATCAGCCCGTTGGCCAGCCCACGCCGACCACCGCCCCCGCGCCCTAACCGCTTGGCTGGCCGCCGCCCGCTGCGCGCGCGTAAATGCTCCCCGCCCAGCCGGGGCAACTGAGGTAAAATTGGCTCCATGGACCCACGTTGCTTTGGCAAAGAGGCCGGAATGTCTGGTGAGAAAACCCTGCTGATGTACTCACGCACCGTGCCGTGCCCCGACTGTTCTCGGACGCGGCAGCTGCTCGAAGAGAATGCTGTGCCGTTTGACGAGATCATGATTGATCAGGACCCAGCCGCGCGCGCGCTGGTGGAGCAGCTTACCGGCTTCCTGGCCGTGCCCACCCTGGTCGTGGCCCGCCCCAACGAGCGCCGGCCCCTCAGCCCGCCGCGCGCGCTGGAGCCGGGGCGCTCACCGCGCGGGGTTGATCGCGGCCCGGTCATCACCGAGCCAGACATGGTCGGCCTGCGCCGGTGGCTGGCTGGGCACGGTTTCCTGGCCGGTTAGCAGATACGGCCGGGGCGCGTTCCCTCTCGGCTGCCTCGGCCAGAACGCTCCGGCCGGCGCTGGCGAGACGCCCACCGCCAGCCTGTTCCCGGTGTCTTAAACAGAACGCGGGCGGCTCTTCCTCTCAGAGCCGCCCGCGTTGGCGTCTGGCGCGCGGCTATGCCGGCTGGCGCAGCGGCTCCAACGCGGCCCGAAAGGCGCGGGCTAGCTCCTCGGCTGCGCGCACCGGATCGGCCGCCGCGCCCACCGCCTTCACCACCGCCGACCCCACGATGATGCCGTCGGCCAGCGCGCCCACCGTGCGGCCTTGCTCCGGCGTGGCGATGCCAAAGCCCACCGCCAGCGGCACCTGGCTGTTGGTCAGCGCCCGCACCCGGCCGATGAACTCAGCCAGCCCCGCCGGCAGCGCCGCGCGCACCCCGGTGACGCCCGTCAGCGACACCACGTAGATGAACCCCTGCGCCCCCGCCGTGATCACCGGCACGCGCTCCGGCGTCGTCGTTGGCGCGATGAAGCGCACCAACGGCAGCGGTCGAGGCGCGGACGCCAGCGCCGCCTCCAGCTCGCCTGCCTCCTCGGGCGGCAGGTCTGGCACAATAAAGCCGTCGGCCCCCGCCTGGGCCGCCTCCGCCGCCAGCCGCGGCAGCCCATAGGCCAGCAGCGGATTGTAATAGCCCATCAGCACCAGCGGGATGGTCACGCCCCGCCGCCGCAGCTCGGCTACAGCTGCCAGGCACTTCGCCACCGTCGTGCCCTGCTGCAAAGCGATCTGCGTTGCGCGCTGCACCACCGGGCCGTCGGCCAGCGGGTCGGAGAACGACAGGCCCACCTCGATCAGGTCGGCGCCGCCGCGCGCCAGCGCCTCGATCACGTCTAGCGAGATGTCCGGCGTGGGGTAGCCAATCGGGAAGTACGGCATGAAGGCGGGCCTGCGCTCGAAAGCGGCCGCCAGGCGTGTGTTGGTCATGGTCACCTTATCCGCGTGCGCCTGAGACCTTATCGTCCGGGCGCAGTTCGCGCATCACCGTGTCGAGGTCTTTGTCGCCGCGGCCTGAGAGGTTGATCACCAAGATCTGGTCCGGCCGCATGCCCGGCGCGCGCTTCACCGCCTCGGCCACCGCGTGTGAGGACTCCAGCGCCGGGATGATGCCCTCCGTCTCGCACAGCAGTTGGAAGGCGGCCAGCGCCTCGCTGTCGGTGGCCGAGGTGTAAAAGGCGCGCTCCTGGTCGCGCAGCAGCGCGTGCTCCGGGCCGATGGCGGCGTAATCCAGCCCGGCCGAGACCGAGTGCGTGTCGGCGATCTGGCCGTCCTCGTCTTGCAGCACGTAGGTGCGCGTGCCGTGAATCACGCCCAGCCGCCCGCGCACCGGGTCGCCGAAGCGCGCCGCGTGCTTGCCGGTCGCCACACCCGCGCCGCCCGCCTCCACGCCGATCAGTTCCACCGCTTCGTCGGCGCGGAAGCCCGAGAACAGCCCAATGGCGTTCGAGCCGCCGCCCACGCAGGCCACGCACGTGTCCGGCAGCCGCCCCGCCGCCTCCAGAATTTGCGCGCGCGCCTCGCGCCCAATCACGCTCTGAAAGTCGCGCACGATGGTGGGGTAGGGGTGTGGGCCGAGCGCCGAGCCGAGCAGGTAGTGCGTGTCGGCTACGTTCGTCACCCAATCGCGGATGGCCTCGTTGATGGCGTCCTTGAGCGTTTGCGTCCCGGCGCTCACCGGCCGCACCTCTGCTCCCAGCAGCTTCATGCGGAACACGTTGGGCTGCTGCCGCGCGATGTCCACCGTGCCCATGTACACCACGCACTCCAGCCCCAGCAGCGCGGCCACGGTCGCCGAGGCCACGCCGTGCTGGCCCGCGCCGGTCTCGGCCACGATGCGGCCCTTGCCCATGCGCTTCACCAGCAGGCCCTGCCCAAGCGCGTTGTTGATCTTGTGCGCGCCAGTGTGGGCCAGGTCTTCGCGCTTAAGGTAGATTTGCGCGCCGCCCAGCTTGGCCGTCAGCCGCCCGGCGAACGTCAGCGGCGTGGGCCGGCCCACGAACGTCGCCATCAGGTGGTCAAACTCGGCCTGGAAGGCCGGGTCGGCCCGCGCTTCGACATACACGCGCTCCAACTCGGCCAGCGCCGGCATCAGCGTTTCGGGGACGAACTGCCCGCCATACGGGCCGAACTTGTGCGGCAATAAAGTGGTGGTCATAGGCTTGCTCACCCTCGTTCACTCAGGCGCGGCGGCGCGCGCGGCCTGCACAAAGGCCGTGATCTTGGCGTGGTCTTTCCGGCCCGGCGCGCTTTCCACGCCCGAGGCTACGTCCACGCCCCACGGCCGCACCGCCTCAATCGCGGCGGCCACGTTGCCGGGGTTCAGCCCGCCCGCCAGGAAGAGCGGGTACCGGCGCGCCAGTTGCGCGGCGGCGGGCCAATCGCCCACCTGCCCGGTTCCGCCGTAGGCCTCCGGCGCGGCACCGTAAGCCAACGGCGCGGCGGCGTCAAGCAAGAAGGCCGGCCGGCCGGGACCCCCGGCCGCCAGCGCGTCTAGGGTTTCGGCGGCGGTGTTCGCGCCGCGCAGGGCCTTGAAGGCGCGCCCGCGCAGCCGCGTCAGTTGCTCGAGCGTCTCGTCGCCGTGCAGTTGGGCCAGGTCTAGCCCGCAGTAGTCCAGCTTGAGCGCCACCTCCGCGGCCGGCTCGTTCACGAAGATGCCCACGGTCGTCACGGCCGCGTCGCGCCGCGCCAACTCGTCAACCAATTGGGCGCAGGCCTCCGGCGTCACGTAGCGCGGGCTGCGCGGGTAGAAATTGAAGCCCAGGTAGTCCGCGCCCGCGTCCACCGCGGCCAGCACGTCGGGCCGGTTGGTCAGGCCGCAGATTTTGATGTGCATGTCGCCACGCCGCTCAGCTCGCGCACCTTGGCGGCGATGTCGGGCGCCGTCACCAGCGCCTCGCCCACCAGCACGGCGGCCACGTCCACCTGCGCCAGCCGCGCCACGTCGGCCGCGGTGAAGATGCCGCTCTCGGCTACCACCGGGATGGCGGCGGGCACCAGGGGGCGCAGGCGTTCGGTGGTGGTCAGCGCGATGTTGAACGTGCCCAGGTCGCGATTGTTGATGCCCACCAGCCGCAGGTTGGGCAGGTGCAGCACGCGCATTAGTTCGTCCTCTGTGTGCACCTCCACCAGCGGCGTCAGGCCCAGCTCCAGCGCCAGGGCGTGCAGGTCGGCCAGCTCAGCATCGTCGGTCAGCGCCGCGGCGATCAGCAGCACCGCGTCGGCCCCGGCGGCGCGCGTTTGATACAACTGCGCCCGGTTGATGATGAAGTCTTTGCGCAGCAGCGGCGGCAGCGCGGGCGTGGCCTGCCTCAGCGCCGCCAGGTACTCCAGTTGGCCCAAGAAGAACTCGCTGTCGGTCAGCACCGAGATAGCTGAAGCCCCGTTGTCGGCATACAGCCGGGCAATCGCCTCCAGGTTCAGGTGCGGGGCCAGCAGCCCGCGCGAGGGCGAGGCGCGCTTGATCTCCGCGATCAGCCCCACCGTATCGCGCGGCCCCGGCGGCAGGAACGGGCGCGGCCGCGGCGTGTCGAGGGCGGCGCGGCGCAGCGCGGCCTCGTCCAGCCCGGCGATCTCGGTGCGCTTGTGTGCCAGGATTTTCGTCAGCATCGTCTGCTATCGCACCTACTCGGCGGGCGGCGGCGGGCTGACGCGCCGGCTGTAGGCCAGCAGTGCCTCCAGCCGGTCCACCGCCGCGCCGCTATCCAGCGCCTGCCGCGCCTCGGCCACGGCCCGGCGCAGGTCGCCGGTCTCCGCCGCCAGGGCGGCGGCGGCGTTCAGCAGCACCGCGCTGCGCTGCGCGCCGTTCACCTGCCCGCTGAGGATCCCGCGCAGCAGGGCCGCGTTGGCGTCGGGCGTGCCGCCTTGCAGCTCGCTCATGCTGGTGTGGTCAAAACCCAGCTCGGCCGGGTCCAGATCAAAGGTGCGCACCGCGCCGTCCTTCAGGTGGCTCACGCGGTTGGGGCCGCCTGGGTTCAGTTCATCCGTCCCGCCGTGCCCGTGGATGACAAAGGCCGCGCGCGAGCCTAGCTCGCCCAGCACGCGCGCCAGCGGCTCGGTCAGCGCCGGGTCGTACACGCCCACCACCTGCACGTTGGCGCCCGCCGGGTTGTTCAGCGGGCCGAGCACGTTAAAGATCGTGCGCTGGCCGATCTCCTTGCGCGGGCCGATGGCGTGGCGCATGGCCGGGTGAAACTTGGGCGCGAAGAAGAAGGCGATGCCCACCTCGTCCAGGGCCTGGCTCACCTGCTCGGGGGTCAGGTCCAGGTTCAGGCCCAGCGCGGCCAGCACGTCGGCGCTGCCGCACTGCGACGAAGCGGCGCGGTTGCCGTGCTTGGCCACGGTGCGGCCCGCGCCCGCCACCACGAACGCCGCCGCCGTCGAGATGTTGAACGTGCCCGCGCCGTCGCCGCCGGTGCCGCACGTGTCGTACACCGCCCGCCCGCCCAGGTCCACGCTCACCGGCACGGCCACGCCGCGCATGGCCCGCGCCGACCCAGCGATCTCGTCAATCGTCTCGCCTTTCATGCGTAGGGCGATCAGGTACGCGCCGATTTGGGCGGGTGTGGCCTGCCCGGTCATGATCAGGTGCATGGCGGCCTCGGCCTGCTCGGCGGTCAGGTCTTGGCGTTTGATAGCCAGGGCAATATAGGGCTTGAGCATGGTGGTTCCTCCCGCGCAGCGCGCTATTGCGCGCCGATCTCCAGAAAATTCCGCAGCATGTCGCGGCCGTGCTCGGTCAGAATAGACTCGGGATGGAACTGCACGCCAAAGGTCGGGTACTGCCGGTGGCGCAGGCCCATCACCTCGCCTTCGGTGGTGAAGGCCGTCACTTCCAGCTCGGCCGGCAGCGGCTCCTGCACGATCAACGAGTGGTAGCGCGTGGCCTCGAACGGCGAGGGCAGGTTGGCAAACAGGTCGCTGCCGTGGTGGTGAATGCGGCTGGTCTTGCCGTGCATCAGCCGCGGGGCGCGCACCACCGACCCGCCGTACACCGCGCCCAGGCATTGATGGCCCAAACACACGCCCAGCACCGGGAGGCGCCCGGTGAAGTGCCGGATGGCGGCGTTGGAGATGCCGCCGTCGTTCGGGTCGCCGGGGCCCGGCGAGATCACCAACGCGGTGGGGTGCTGCTGCTCAATCTCCGCCAGTGTCACCTGGTCGTTGCGGTAGACCTGCGGCGCGGCCCCCAACTCGCCGAAGTACTGCACCAGGTTGTAGGTGAACGAGTCGTAGTTATCAATCACGATGAGCGTCATGGGGCCTCTCCCTTAGCCTTCGGCGATCTCAACGGCGCGCAGCGCCGCCCGCGCCTTGTTCATGGTCTCGTCAAACTCACGCGCCGGCACCGAGTCGGCCACGATACCCGCGCCCGCCTGCACCGACACGGTCGGCCCATGCCCCACCAGTGTGCGGATCGCCAGGCAGGTGTCCATGGCGCCGTCGAAGCTGAAGTACCCCACGGCCCCGGCGTAGCAGCCGCGCGCGCCCTGCTCCAACTCGCCGATGATCTCCATGGCCCGCACCTTGGGCGCGCCGCTCACCGTCCCCGCCGGGAAAGCTGCGCGCACCAGATCGAAGGCTGTCAGGCCGGGCCATAGGTCGCCTTCCACGTGCGACACCAGGTGCATCACGTGCGAGTAGCGCTCCACCGTGAACGAGTCGGTCACGCGCACCGTGCCATACTGGCTCACGCGCCCCAGGTCGTTGCGCCCCAGGTCCACCAGCATCACGTGTTCGGCGCGCTCCTTGGGGTCGGCGCGCAAATCCGCCTCCAGCGCCGCGTCCTCGGCGGCGTTGGCCCCGCGCGGGCGCGTCCCAGCGATAGGTCGCAGGCTGGCGCGCCGGCCTTCCAGCCGCACAAAAATTTCGGGTGACGCCCCCAGCAGGTAGAACGGCTCGCCCGCCACCTCGCCGAACTCGAAGAAGAACATATACGGCGAAGGGTTCAGCCGCCGCAGCGCGCGGTAGATGTCGAACGGCCGCGCGGTGGTCTGCCGCGACAGCCGCTGCGATAGCACCACCTGGAAGATGTCGCCCGCGGCGATGTGCTCCCGCGCCGCCGCCACCATCGCCTCGTAATCGGCCTGGGTCAGGTTCGAGGTCGTCTCCGGCTTGTGGGCCGCGCTCAGCGGCGCTTCCTCGGGGATCGGCCCCGCCAGCCGGCGCTCCAGCGCGTCGAGGCGGCGCTCGGCGGCGGCCGTGTCACCGTCGAAGGCGTGGGTGATCAGGAACAGGCTGCGGCGCGCATGGTCGAACGCCGCCAGCGTGTCGGCCAGCAGGAAGATGCCCTGCGGCCGGTCGGGGTGGGTGGGCAGCGGCGCGAGCTTAGGCTCAAACTGGCGCACGGCCTCGTAGCCCAGGTAGCCCACCAGCCCGCCCACGAAACGCGGCAAGCCCTCAATGTGGGCGGTCTGGTAGCGGCCCAACTCGGCCTGCAGCACGTGCAGTGCATCCTGGCCCGCCGCCAACGGCAGCCGTGTCACCCCCTCCGGGCCGTGGCGCTCGATAGCGTCCGCCTGCAGGCGGTACTGGGCGCTCGGCTCCACACCGATAAACGAATAGCGGGCCACCCGCTCGCCGCCCTCGACTGATTCGAGCAGGAACGACGGGCCGGCGCCGCGCAGCTTCAGATACACGCTGGTTGGTGTCTCCAAGTCGGCCGACAATTCGCGGTAGATCGTTTGAGCAGCGGCGGTGGCGGCGGCCGCGACAACAGGCAGAGTTTCAGCAATCATGGATGGTCTCCCAGGGCAACGGGCTAGCGGCGCCGGTTATTCCGTGCCGAACAGGTCAATGGTGTCTTGGAACAGTTCCGCCGAGTAACTCAGGCCGGTGGCTTGGCGCACCAGCCGCATGGTCTCGCGGGCCTCGGCCTGCATGCGCCGGATGCCCTGCGCCAGGATGTCCTGCACCAACAGCGGGTGCGCCTGGTAGTGGGCGCGGCGCGCCCTGAACGGCTCGAGGAACTGGTTGATCGCGGCGGCCAAGCGCGCCTTCACGGCCACGTCGCCCACTTGCCCGGCGCGGTAGCGCTCCTTCAGCTCGGCTACCTCGGCCCGGTTGGCGTTGAAGGCGTCGTGATAGATGAACACCGGGTTGCCTTCCACCGTGCCGGGGTCGCTGGCGCGCAGCCGCTTGGGGTCGGTGTACATGCCGCGCACCTTCTCGGCCACCGTCGCGGCATCGTCCGAGAGGAAGATGGCGTTGCCGGCGCTCTTGCTCATCTTGGCCGCGCCGTCGGTGCCCACCAGCGTCGGCACATCGCCCAGGAGGGCCTCCGGCTCCGGAAAGACCGGCGCGTAGAGCAGGTTGAAGCGCCGCGCGATCTCCCGCGTGATCTCCACATGCGCCTGGTTGTCCCGGCCCACCGGCACCAGGTCGGCGCGCGGCAGCAGGATGTCCACGGCTTGCAGCACGGGGTAACCCAGCAGGCCGAGCGGCAGCGTGTCCAGGTGCGCGTCACGCGCCATGTCCTTGAGCGAGGGCAGGCGCTCCAGGCGCGGCACGGTCACGAGCATCTCGAACAGCAGGTTCAGCTCATACGTCTCGGGGATGGCCGACTGCACGAAGATGGTGCTGACTTCCGGGTCAATGCCGACGGCCAGGTAGTCGAGCACGATCTCGCGGATAAAGCCGGGGATGGCCTTGATGAACTGCGGCTCGGGCTTCGTGGTCAGCGTGTGCAGGTCGGCCACGATGAAGCAGGCGTCGTACTCGTGCTGCAGCCGCACCCGGTTCGCCAGGCTGCCGACGTAGTGGCCCAGGTGCAGCCGGCCGGTGGGCCGGTCGCCGGTGAGCAGGCGCTTGCGGCCGGCGGGCGGCGTGAGCGCGGTGCGCTGCGGGGCTGGGGCAGGGGTTGTCATGAGTGGCGCCTCCACACGGGCGCGGCGTCGGCCGCGCGCTTAACACAAAATCCCCTCCATCCGTAGGGACGAGAGGGGACTCCCGTGGTGCCACCCAGGTCGAGGCCGGTGACCAATCCCCCTGAGAACAAAAAAACCTGCCGGTGATTGCGACAGGTTCGGGACGGGCCAGCCTCACTCTTGCGGGTACGCTCACATGTGTGATTAATACCCTTAGCCTGGATAACGGCGGCTGTTCCGGCGCGGGCTACTGGCGGTTTGCGTTCGCTCGCGCAACTCGGAGGTCCATTCCGCTTCGGCGCTCAGATTGGGCTTGCACCGCGAAGGCCCAACTCTCTAGCTGCCGCTGTGAAGCGTACTCGTCCTCGTCAACGTTGTTCGTTGCTCGGTTGTGGGCATGGTATAGCACGGATTGCCCGCCGGAGTCAAGGGTCGGACGGCTAGCCGACAGGGCTTTCTTAAAGTCCGAGAATTAGGGTCAAGGCTTGGCCCGGGTCAGCATCCAAGCGGCGGCGGGCCTGGGCATGATTGCGAAAGCCGGCCTGGTTGAGTAGGCCAATGACCAAGTTGTT
>JADZEK010000166.1 GCA_020850595.1 Anaerolineales bacterium | reverse complement strand
GCCCGCCGCCAGCACATAGCACCAGGTTCGCTCGCGTTGGTCGAGCCAGGGCTCAGCGACCAGCCGGCGCACGGCGCCGCTGGTGCCGACCGTGACGACGGTTTGACCGGGGAGCACGGCGCCGGCGCCCAGGTTGGCGGCGCCGCCATCGCTCGAGCCAGGCGCGACCGGCAGGCCGGCCGGGAGCCCGGTGGCGCGGGCGGCGGCGGGCAAGAGCGTGCCGCCCACGACGGCCGGCGGGCTGAGGGCCGGCAGGCGTGAGGCCTCAATGCCGGCCGCCGCGAGGGCCTCAAAGTCCCACTCCAGGCGGCGCAGATCGAGCAACCCGGTGGTCGAGGCGAGACCCTCATCGGTGAGCCAGGCGCCCGTGAGGCGCCAGAGGACCCAGTCCTTGAGGGCCACGAAGCGCGCGGCCTGGACCCAGACGGCCGGAGCCGCTTCGCGCCACCAGCGCAGCTTGGCGGGGTGATATAGCGCGTTCAGGCGGCAGCCGGTGCGCGTATAGAGGGCATGAGCGGCCCGCGAGCCAAGCTGGCGGCGGAGGGCCTCGGCCTGCGGAGCCGCGCGCTGATCAGCCCAGGTGAGGGCGGGCGCCAACGGCGCGCCGTCGGCTTTGACCGGGAGGAGGCTGTGCATCGCGCCGCTGAGCCCCAACCCCTCGATCTGCCGCGCCGGCGCCTGAGCCTGCAGCGCCTGGAGCGCGGCCACGGCCCCGCGCCAGACGGCCTCAGCAGGTTGCTCGGCCCAGCCCGGGTGCGGGGTGTGCAAGGCATAGTCGGCCGAGGCCGCGGCGGCCACCGTGCCGGCGGGCGTGACGGCGACGGCCTTGCAGCGCGTCGTGCCCAGGTCCAACCCCACGACCAGGCCCACTCAGGCCTCCGGCCACAGGCGGCGCGGACAGCGCTGCTGGCGGTCGGCCTGATAGCTGCCGCCGCTACCGCCGTGTTCGAGCAGGCAGGGCCGCGGGCCGGCGCGGTGGCGCGGCGGCAAGAACCAGCCTTGGTTGGGCCGACGGCCGAAGCCGGCGAAAGTGACGTCGAAGGTCTCGACGGCGCGCCGGCCAGCCTCCACGGGGCCGAAGGGCGCTGCCAGCGGCTGGAAGCGGGTGCCGGCCAGGGTCGTCCGCCAGAAGCCGCCGGAGGCAGGCGGCCGGGCGCGGGCAGGCGGATAGGTTTGGAGTTGATCGAGGCGAAGATCAAAGCAGGCCATAACGCGAATTATGGCCAAAGGGGAAGCAAACGCAAGCGAAAACCGGCCAGACGCTGCCGGGCCAGGCCACGCCGGCCGCGTGGTGAAGGACGGCTCTTCGCCCCGCGCGCATGCCCGCCCGCGGCGCAGCGGGCGAGCTTCAGCCGCCGGCCCCGCGCGCAAACCGCCTATCGGGCGATCCAGGTTTGAATGATCTCGATGAACAGGGCGGGAAAGACACCCAGCCACATCACGAGCAGGGTCAGGATGGCCAGCACGGCGCCGCTGGGGCGCGAAGCCAACGAGGCAGCCGGGGTAATGGGCCGATCGGCCGGAGCCCGCATATACATGATGACCACGATGCGCATATAGTAGAACAGCCCGAGGGCACCGCTCAAGAACATGACAAAGACTGGAATCCACACGGCCGATTGCACCGCGGCAAGCCCAACGTAGAACTTGGCGACGAAGCCGCCTGTCAGCGGGATGCCGAGCAAAGACAGCAGCATGGCGGTGAAAGCGGCGGCCAGCCAAGGGTGCCGCCGCGACAGGCCACGGTAAGCCTGCAAGTCATCGGCGTCTCCGTCTGGCCCTGACCGCACTCCCACCACGCCAAAGGCCCCCAGGGTCGCGGCAAAATAGGCAACCAGATAGAAGGGGACGGCCGCCACGGCCAACGCGCCGCTCGCCAGGAAAGCGACGAGCAGATAACCGAGGTGCGCAATCGAAGAAAAGGCCAGCAAACGCTTGACGCTGGTTTGTAACAGGGCCGAGAAGTTTCCGACCAGCATCGAGGCAACCGCGATCGCGGCAATGACCACCACCAGCGAGGGGTAGGCGTGGATATTCATGGGGGCGAAGAAGCGCACCAGCAGCGCAAACATGGCGCCTTTGGAAACGGTCGAAACAAAGGCCGTGACCGGCGCCGGCGCCCCCTGATAGACATCGGGCGCCCACAAATGGAAGGGCACTAAGGCCAACTTGAACCCGATGCCGACGAGCATCAGGCCCCAGCCGACCAGCAGCAGCGCGGCGTCACCGCTACCCGGCGGTGGCCGCGCGGCGGCGATCTGCGCGTAGTCCATCGTGCCCAGCTCAGCGTAAATCAGGGCCATCCCAAACAACAGGGCCGCGGCGGAGGCGGCGCCCAGGATCAGGTACTTAAGCGCGGCCTCGATGCAGGCCTGGCGCGTCCGCACGTAACCGATCAGGGCATAGAGCGAAACGCTCAAGATCTCCAGGCCCAGGAAGAACGAGACAAAATGGTTGCTGGCAATCAGCACACAGGCCCCCAGCGTGGCCGACAGCAGCAGGAGGTAATACTCTTCGGGTTGGCCCGCCAGGTTTTCCAAATAGCTGTAAGAGAGCGCGGCGACGGCGAACGTCGCGGCCAGCGTCAGGCCGATGTAGAACAGCGCATAATCGTCGACAACCAGCAGCGGTGTGACTTGCCGGGTCGTGGCCGACGCAGCGATGGGGAGCGCCAGGAGGGCGACCACAAGGCTCGCCAGCGTGAGCACGGCCGTCCGTTTGTGGTCGCGGTCCAACGCAATCAGCAGCATGACCCCGACCGTCGCCGCCGCGATCACGATCAGTGGGGACAACGCAATCAGACCGCCGGTCGTCACCGCCTGGCTCCCAGTTCAGCCCTGCAGGTTGCTGGCCGCGTCAACATCGACCGTCTTGAAGCGGCGGTGGAGCTGGAGCAATAGCGCCAGGCCGACCGAGACCTCGGCAGCGGCCATTGCCAGAATGAGGAGAAACATCGCCTGGCCATCGG
This sequence comes from Anaerolineales bacterium, assembly GCA_020850595.1. Lineage (GTDB taxonomy): Bacteria > Chloroflexota > Anaerolineae > Anaerolineales > UBA6663 > JADZEK01. Next base: position 1,822 of record JADZEK010000166.1, on the reverse strand, counting down.
CCTGCCCCCAGTGGGACCCCGCGACCACAAAGGCCAACCCCGCGGCGTTCAACATGACCTCAATCGAGAGCAGCATGAAGACAATGTTGCGGCGCACGACGAGGCCCACGAGTCCCAGGCCAAAGAGCACGCCAGCCAACAGCAGTCCATGCGCCATTGGGACCGAGCTCATGCTGGCTTTTCTCCGCGCTCACGATGCGTGTCACGCCGGGCGAGGTGATAAGCTCCGACGAGGCCGGCCAACAACAGGATAGACGCCAGTTCGACGCCCAGCAGGTATGGGCCGAACATGAGCATCCCCACCTGCTTCGGCCCGACCACGCTGCCGCCCGCCAACGGGCTGGTGTTGGACAGGGTGACGACCAACTCGGCCAACAGCACGATCGTCAGGATGGCCGGGCCAACCCACAGGCGTGGGTTCAGCCAGCGGCGCTCCTGCTGGGTGGCGGCCTCGCCCAGGTTGAGGATCATCATGACGAAAATGAAAAGCACCATGATCGCGCCGGCATAGATGATCAGCTCAAGCGCGGCGATGAACGGCGCGCCGAGCGCAAAGAAGATCAGCGCCACTGCTAGCAGGGACACGATCAGGTACAGCAGGGCGTGCACGGCATTGGTGTGGGTGATGACCAGCACCGTCGAGATGACCGCCACGGCCGCCATGAAATAGAATGTTGCGCTCACGCGTTCTTCCTTTCCGGCTAGGGGAGCACAGCGCGGAGATCAGCCGGCGGCGCTTCGTTTTCGGCCTGGCCCTTGTCTTTGCCGCCGATGGCCAACCCGGCGACCCGGTAGTAGTTGTACCCGGGATACTTACCGGGACCGCTGATCAGCAAGTCTTCTTTTTCGTAAACCAGGTTCTGCCGTTGGTATTCGCTCATTTCAAAGTCCGGCGTCAATTGGATCGCATACGTGGGACAAGCCTCCTCACAGTAACCGCAGAAAATACAGCGCGAGAAGTTGATGCGGAAGAACTCGGGATACCGCCGGCCGGTTTGGTCTTCCGTGGCCTGGAGCGCAATACAATCAACCGGGCACGCGGCCGCGCAGAGGTAACAGGCCACGCAGCGCTCACCGCCGTCGGGGTCGCGCGACAGGATGATCCGCCCTCGCCAGCGCGGCGGCAGGTAGGGCTTTTGTTCGGGATAAAGAATGGTCGCCCGCCTACGGAACATGTGGAGGAAGACGAGCCACAAGGCTTGCAGCGCGCTGAGCATAATCTCACCTCACCGGCCAATGGCCAGCACGACCCCGCCCGTCACGATCAGGTTCAGCAGGGCAAGCGGCAGCATCACTTTCCACCCATACGCCATCAGCTGGTCAAAGCGCGGGCGGGGCAGCGCGGCCCGCAGCAGAATGAAACCGCAGATGAATGCGAACGTCTTGACTACAAACCAGACCAGCGGCGGCAAGACGGGACCCAGCCATCCGCCGAAGAACAGGGCCACGATCATGGCGGAAATGAGGGTGATGCCGAGGTATTCCCCGACAAAGAACATGCCGAACTTCATCCCGGAATACTCCGAGTGGTACCCGGCGATGAGCTCACTTTCCGCTTCGGGCAGGTCAAACGGCAGCCGGCGCGTCTCGGCAATGCCGGCGTTGACAAAGACGACCAGCCCCAATATCTGCGGAACGCAGAACCAGATGTTCTTCTGCGCTGCTACGATCTGGTTCAGGTCGAATGACCCGGCGAGCATGACCACGCCCATCAGCGAGAGCCCCATGAACACCTCGTAACTGAGCATTTGGGCCGCGGCGCGCAGGCCGCCCAGCAGCGAGTACTTGTTGCCCGACGACCACCCGGCCAGCACGACGCTGT
>JADZEK010000165.1 GCA_020850595.1 Anaerolineales bacterium | reverse complement strand
CGCTCACCCACGGTGAAGGCCAGCACCTCGCGCTCGCCGGTGGGGTTGATGCCGACCACCGCCAGGACCGGCATCTTCTGGCCTTCGGCGTCGTAAATGACGGTGAAATAGGTGCCATCGGCAAAGACGTAGACGTAATGCGCGGCCAACGGTCGGTTCTTCCAGGCTTCAAACTCGGCTTCCAGCGTGTGAAAGACCCGCGAAACGGTCGAGGCGCTCGGATGGGTGCCGGTGAGCGTCTCCACCACCTGGCCCACGCGCGTGGTGCTGGCGCCAAAGACGAACATCTCACTAATGGCGGTATCCAGCTCGGCTTGCCGGCGCTGGTAGCGCTCAAACAGCTGGGTGCGAAAGCCGCCCCGCGTGCGCGGCACCGGCAGGTCCTCGGCCAATCCAACCGTGGTGACCAGGTCGCGGCTGTAATGCCCATTGCGCTGATCCCGCCGGCTGGGCGTGCGTCCGTAGCGCGGCGCGCCAATAAAGGTCGTGACTTCTTCTTCCAAAATCGTGGCCAGGCTCAGCCAGATGGCCGACCGCAGCTTCGCGTGCAGCAACTCACGAAAATCGGCTTGACTCAGCGCGGGCGGTACAGTAGGCTCAGACGCAGGAGTGGGAGTCATGGTGTCCTCGGGATGGTGTGGTAACCACCAAGGATACCGGCTCCCGCTTCTTTTTACACACAACTCAGCATACTACCGTACGAGCCACCGGACTATTGGAGAGACGGGACGCCATTTCCTCGCGGACACAGCAGTCGGGGGGACGGTTACCTAGACTGCCGCGGCTGTACGTGGGTGTGGGATAGGGTCGAACAGCATTGGGATGTTCAGGAGCCCCAGCAAGGATTTGGCAACTACGAGCGAGTGACATCGGACGGTCGGATTCTGCCCTGAGAGAGCCGATGTCAGTGGTCAAGCCCTTCTCTGTGCCAGCTACTCAAGCTTGATAAGGTAAGGAGCAATCTCCTTTGGTTACGACTGATGCAATAAAGCTGGCGTGGCATACTGCAGCGTGTTTCCGGTCGGCAGTGTCTGAGCGCTATTTGGGAGAAGATGAAGCGTGTGTGAGCCGCCAGCGCAAGGGGAAAACGTCTAAAAGAGCGCAGTCTACAGGATAGCAAACGCGAATCTTGAAATCGTTTTCAAGCCGCGCTGGCAAAGAAGGTAGTTCTTCAACGGACTGCGAGCCTTAACTCAGCCGTGATCCCAGCGGATGTCCATCGGCCGGTTGATCCCAGGCAGGGGGAGTGAACCCGCTTCCGTCTCGACCGCCTCGCGCTGGGCGCGGGAAAGGCGCCGCCAGGGCTGGATCGTGAGCACATGCTCCGCGCGGCGCCAGGTGCCGGCGGTCTCACCGTCGACGAGGAGGGCGCCCGGCCAGACTCGAGACGTCCACAGCGCGCGGCGTTGACGCGCGTTGGGCACCAGGAGTTCGCGGTCGGCGCCCTGCAGCAGGAACCAGGTATCGCCGCTCGGCAACAGCCGGGCCGGCGCCGCTGGGCCGGGCGCCGCGCGGAACAGTGGCTCATCCTGGCTCAGAATCCACGCCTCCCCGATGGGCGTGCGCACCGGCGTCAACGACTGGCCGAGCACTTCGAAGGCCGCGCTGCCGCCGGGGGGACGGATGCCCGCCCACGTGGCGAAGGCTTCGGGCGTCGCCGGTCCCAGGACGTGCAAGTACCGCCGGGCGAGTTCGAGCCGCGCCGCGTGCGGGTCCATTTCGGGCTCCGGCACGTTCCAGAGCTCGGGTTGGCGCGAACCATCCCAACGAATCACGACCGTCCCCGTCGGTGCGGCGTAACGCAGTAGGTTGGCATCCTTCGCCCCCATGGCACGCGCCGCCGCGCCGTGAGTCATCCGGGTGCCGGCCAGTGCGGCGGCCAATCGGGCGGCGATCTCCTGAGCGCGCTTCAAGGGAGCGTCTTCGGTCGGCAGCCGGCCGAGGGTAAACAGCGCGAGATCGCGTTTCGCCACCACATAGGCACTGAAGCGGGGTCCCCAGACCTGGACCAGCGACGGATCCTCCCAACTGGCAGGCTCGGTACCGGCCATGCGCGCATGGATGGAGAGCAGCGCGGCCCGCGGCATGCTGTCCTGCAAACCCGCCCATGCGGCATGCCGCAGCGCGCGCCGGCCACGTGGCAACCGCTCATCGAGCGCCGCGGCACAGCGCCGGAAGGCGATAATCTGCGAACGGGTGAGGTCCAGGCTGGTTGTCATTTACGACCGTGACACGCCTCTCCGGCCAGGACGTGGATCCAACCTGGAAGTGAGATTTCACTCGCGGCATTCTCATGACAAACCGCGCAGCCTAAGCCCACCCGCGAACAATTGCGCGCGGTCTAGCGATGCGTTGCAGACTGCACAATATCCAGCAGCACCGCTTCTAGTTCGGCGTCAGTCCCATAACCACGTACAAGGACGCGGCCTATGACGGCGTTTGGCGTGGTGAGCTTCGCCTTCAGCGCCATAACTTGTTCCTCGATAAATGGCAGCCGGTCAGCACGTGCGGCCCGCCGCAGCCGGGCCACGACGGCCAGCGTGGTCCACGCGCCCACGTATAGCTGCCGGCCCAGGTGGGAAACACCGCTGCCGAGCAGTGCCGTGAAAACGTCACCAATGAGCACCTTTGCCCGGTCTGTCGTCTCTTCCACTTCGACAAGCACAAGGGCGTGGTCGCTGGCCCGTTCGACAATGGCAATGTCCAGATCGGCCAGCATGGATGCCCGGCCCATCCTGTCGCCATACCACGTATGGAGTTGGCCCAGGCCTTTGCGGGTGGTAGGCTCGGCAGTCCCATGGCCGTACAGCACATCGTAGCCCTGCGCCGCCAAAGCCTGCTCCAGGGCGCGGGCTACGGCTGCTGTCCCGACACCATGGGCTCTTGGTGACACCATAGACCAATCCTTACAATCTGCTATTGGCTTGCACGACCCGCACCGTAAAGTAGTGCCGATGCAACTTCCTGCCCATTCTGGAAGAGGCACCCCGTGACCCGGCTGATTTCGCCAGCGTAGTAGAGCGCCTTGGTCCGCACACCAGTGCGTTGGTGGCGATACTCTTTGTCTACGGTGATGAATACGATTTGTTTATCTGGATGTGCAATAGCGACCTGGAGAATGGCGCGAACTGTGCCTTCTTGTCGGACAGACGCGTAGGTCCTTTCTTCGCCTCTCCCCGTAGGGCTATAAGCGTATAGGGCTAGAATGCCGAAGGAGATGGACCGATAGTAATCAAGCTCAGCCTTGAAGTAGTTGCCAAGCTTCTCAGCCGTGTACTCTTGGCGGGTGCCTTCAACCTCAAGCACGCCTAGCACTTGCTCATTCTCGCACAGTAGCGCATCGCACGCACCGCCGCCTACCCCTTTTGCTCGATAACCAAAAGATGGTCCGCTATCCAGTGCCCAACGAGTCTGCGGCGAACCCGACACCCACCAGTGCGTAAACATGCCGATTAGTGAGGCATGGCTGT
>JADZEK010000164.1 GCA_020850595.1 Anaerolineales bacterium | reverse complement strand
GCCTGCTGCTTGAGCGCCAGCACCTTGGTGATCGCCGCCGTCAGCGTGGTCTTGCCGTGGTCAATGTGCCCAATCGTCCCCACGTTCAGGTGCGGCTTGCTGCGGTCGAATTTCTCTTTTGCCATGTCGGTCCGTCTCCTTCAGCACCCAACTGTGCCAGCGTTGCGAAAGCCCCCGATGAGATTTGAACTCATGACCTATCGCCTACCAAGCGATTGCTCTGCCACTGAGCTACGAGGGCACAACCCATGTATGATTGTTGATTTATGATTGTTGATTTGCCGTTGCGCCTGATGCTTTTCCTCAATCAAACTCAATCAAAAATCAGAAATCTACAATCAGAAATCCGAAGTGGGCAGGGTGGGATTCGGACCCACACAGGCTATGCCACCGATTTTACAGACCGGCCCGGCTCACCGCCTCCGGCGCCTGCCCCAACTGCTGTCTGGCCGACCTGGCGCGGCTGCGCTCGGGCAGCAGACACGCCGGCCTCTCCTCCGCCCAAGCCGACGGTGGGAATTGAACCCACAACCACACGTTTACAAAACGCGTGCTCTGCCGATTGAGCTACGTCGGCAAAATAGCGGAGAGATTATACCAGACTCAAAAGAGCCCGGTCAAGGCAGCGCGGCCTCGAACGGCTCGGGCCAGACTCTAACAGGTTAACCCACGCGAGTCAATGGTAAGTTGCGCGGCGCGGGCCGGTCTAGGCGACAACCGAAGCAGCGCGCGGGGCCTTTGGCCGCCCCGCGCTATAATGCCGGGCATGCCCCCGCGTCGTCCCTGGCCGGTTACGGCTCTGGCCTGGCTGTTATTGCTCCAGGCCGCCGGCCTGACCAGCCTGGCAGCCCTGGCCATCGGCCCGTTCACGGCGCGCCTGCCGCTCCCACCGGATTGGTTCGTGCTACCCCAACTGGCCCCGGTGCGCGGCCTGGTCTGCGCTCTCATCGCCCTGCTGGCCGTCGCCGCCGCCTTCGGCTTCTTCCGGGTCGCGCCGGGGGCCTGGGTCAACGCGGTGCTGGCGCAAGGCCTCATGCTGCTGGTGGCGCTGATCCTCTACTTCCGCGAGCGGCCCGGCTACGTTTACCTCCTGATGCTTTATGGCCTGTTCATGGTCTTGTACCTGCACCAGGCCGATGTGCAGGCCGCCTTCCGGCGCGACCTGCATCCGCACGCGGAGATCGCCGGGCCAGTGAAGCACCACCTGCCCCCGCCGGAGGCGCCCCGGTGAGCGACCCGCCAGGCTGGTCGGCGGCCGCCGCCGACCGCGCCCTGCTCCAGCGCTTCGAGCCTGTCATCCGCTATACCCGCGGGGAGCGCTTCTTCCCGCTAGACGTGGACCGCTATGTGCGCGCCTGCAGCCTGTGGGTGCAGCGCCCCGGCGAACCCCCGCAGCGCCTGGTGCCGGAGGGCGAACTGACCCTGGCGCGGCTGGCTGAGCCACGCCCGGCCGAGTTCGGGGCCGTCCACTACCTCAAATTCATCGAGCCGCTCAACATCGCCGCGCTGGCGGCTTACGCTGTCCAGACCGGGCTGGCCAAGAAAGACCCGGCGGATGTCTTCACCGCCGGGCGCGGCCGCCTGGCGCGGGTGGGCTACGGCTCGCGCTTCGTGGACGCGCTCTTCTCGATCACGCTGCTGGCGCGCGGCCGCGTGCCCGGCGACACCGCCGCCGCCGCGGGCCAGATTTTCGAGAAGCTCCTGCCGGCCGGGGCCGCCCACCAGTATTACGGCCGGGTGGTGCGCCAGAATGGGTGGATGGCGCTCCAGTATTGGTTCTTCTATCCGTTCAACAACTGGCGTTCCGGCTTCTTTGGGGTCAACGACCACGAGGCCGATTGGGAGATGATCTATGTGTACCTGGCCGAGGATGCGGCCGGCGCGGCGCGCCCGGAATGGGTGGCCTATGCTTCGCACGATTTCGCCGGCGACGATCTGCGCCGCCGCTGGGACGACCCGGAGGTGGAGAAGGTCGGCGAACACCCAGTGATCTACGCGGGGGCCGGCTCGCACGCCAGCTACTACTCACGCGGCGAATACCTGGCCGAGCTGGAACTGCCCTTCCTGGCGCCGCTGGTGCGCCTGGTGGACGGCGCGCAGGCGCTGGGCCGGCGCCTCATCCGCGAGACGCGCGGCGGGCCGCACGACGCGCAGCATGAGGGCTTCAACGTCTTCCGCATTCCGTTCGTGGACTACGCCCGCGGCGACGGCCGCGCCATCGGCCTGGGCGGCGCGCGCCAGTGGGCCGAGCCGATCTTGCTGGATGAGACGCAAACCTGGGCGCTGAGCTACCGCGGCCTGTGGGGTCTGTATGCCCACGACCCGATTGCGGGCGAGAACGCGCCCGCCGGGCCGGTGTACAACCGCGACGGCCAGATGCGGCGCTCGTGGTACGACCCGCTGGGCTGGGCCGGGCTAGACAAGGTGCCGCCGCCTGCTGAGACCCTGGCGCGGCTGGAGGCGCAGCAGGCCGCCCTGGCCGCCCGCCGCGCGACGCTGGAAGCAACGGTTGCGGAGCACAGCCGCGCTTTGACCGGCCTGGGCGTGGAAGCTGCCGCCATGGTCGGCCGCCCGCACCTGGCCAAGGCTTACGCCGCCCATCAGGCGCGGATGGCAGAGCACAGCCGCGCGCTGAATGTCGCCCGGGCCGAACTGGCCGGCGACAGCGCGCTGGCCGAGGCTCTCACCCTGCACAGCGCCGAGGTGCGGGGCGGCGACCGCGGCCCGCTGCGCGCCCACCTGCGCCGCGCGCATCGCCCGGCCCCTGACAGCACGCTGCGCTTGAACCGCGTGGCCGAGTTCTGGGCGGCCATCAGCATCGGGCTGGTGATCATCGGCTTCGTGGCGCTGGTGCTCTTCGCCCGCCAGTACCTGCTCTTCGGCCTGATCGCCCTGCTGGCCGTCATCGTGTTTGTCGAGGCGGGCTTCCGACGCCAGCTGGCCCGCCTGGTGGATAGCGTGACCATTGCGCTGGCGCTGGGCGCGGCGCTGGTGCTCCTGGCGCAATGGTTCTGGGAGATCACCGTGGTCGGCGTCCTGGTGGCCGGCGCCTATATCATGTGGGAGAATCTGCGGGAGCTGAGGCCTTAGGCCCGCGCCTCGACAAAGCCGCCTTCTCCCATTAACATCAGGGCCACGCCATCCATAGCGCCCAGGAGTGTCTGCATGATTCAGGTCCGGGATGTCTACACGCTCAAATTCGGCCGCACCGACCAGGCAGTCAGCCTCTTCCAGCGCATGCCGGCCGTGGCGGGGCGCACCGGCGACCAGGCCTACCAGCAGCACGCCCTGACCGATATCTCCGGGCCGATGTACACCTTCGTCTCCGAGCTGCTCGTGCCGAGCCTGGGCCAGTGGGAGGCCGGGCGGGCCAAGGTCTTCGACCGGCCCGGCTTTGACGAGTGGTTTAAGGAATTTCAGTTGATTGTGCAGACCGGCCACCAAGACTTCTACACCCTGGAGGCGGAGCATCCCGGCTGGAGCCGGCCGGGCGTGGTCGTGGTGCGCGAGTGCTACCGCGCGCTGAAGTGGCAGATCCGCCCGGCGGCGGGCTTGCTGCAGCGCTATGGCGCGCTGCTGGAGGATACGGGGGTGGGCCGCCGGCCGCGCATCCTGACGGATCTGTCGGGCGAGATGTTCAATGCGATCCTGGAGATCGAAGCCGACGACCTGGCGGTGTGGGAGGCGATGCGCCAGGAGTTGTATCAGCGCCCCGAGTTCCAGGTCTGGTTCGCGCAGCTGAGTTCGTGCGTGGAGTCGGGTCACCACGAGTTCTACCGGGTGGAGATTTAGCCCAAACCTGTAATCATCAAACATGAGCATCGGAACCAGATGCCCGTGCTGATTCCCTTACACATTTCATGAAGTGCGCGTACAGACCACTGCCAGACGTTTCAAGGGCGACAGGCGCGCCATGAACGCTGGTAAAGGGCTGAGATTGGTCGAGACGCAGCGCTTGAGCCAACGG
>JADZEK010000163.1 GCA_020850595.1 Anaerolineales bacterium | reverse complement strand
TTACTTCCTCGCCAGCCATTCGCTCGGCTGGTTCGTCGTCGGCGCCTCGATCTTCGCCTCCAATATCGGCTCGGAACACCTGGTAGGCCTGGCTGGCTCGGGCGCCACCGAGGGGGTCGCCATGGCCCATTACGAGCTCCATGCCTGGTGCCTGCTGGTCCTCGGCTGGCTGCTCGTTCCCTTTTATATGCGCTCGCGCGTGTTCACCATGCCCGAGTTCCTCGAACGCCGATTCTCGCCGGCCTCCCGCTACGTCCTCTCGATCATTTCGCTCGTCGCCTACATCGTCACCAAGATCGCCGTCGGCATCTACGCCGGCGGCGTCGTCTTCGACGCCCTGTTGCCCGAATTACGCCTCGGCCGGCTCGATGGCTTCTGGATCGGCTCGGTGCTCGTGCTCGCCTTCACCGGCCTCTACACGGCCCTCGGCGGATTTCGCGCCGTCGCCTACACCGAAGCCCTCCAGACCGTCATCCTCATCATCGGCTCCGCCCTGGTCACGATCTTCGGCCTGCAGAAGCTCGGCGGCTGGCACGAACTCCGCGCAACCGTCGGCAGCGAAATGTTCAACCTCTGGCGGCCCCTCGTACCCGAAGGCGTGATCGGCGTCTGGCAACCGATATCCGTAACCAACGCCGCCGGCGAGCTGACCCGCCAGGCCTGGTATTTTCGCTTCCCTAGCCACTTCCCCTGGCTGGGAATGCTCGTCTGCGCACCGGTCATCGGCCTGTGGTACTGGTGCACCGACCAGTACATCGTGCAGCGCGCTCTCGGCGCCCCCGATCAGACCCAGGCCCGCCGCGGCTGCATCTTCGCCGGCTATTTGAAGCTGCTGCCGGTCTTCATCTTCATCATCCCCGGCGTCATCTGCTGGGCCCTCATCCACAAGGCCCAGGCCGGCGAAATCTCGAGCGTCGATTTCAGCCCCATGCTCGGCCCCGACGGCGCCATCCAGGTCAAAGAAAAGGCCTTTCCGCTGATGGTCCTCAACGTCCTGCCGGTCGGCATCCGCGGCGTCGTGGTCGCCGGGCTGCTGGCCGCCTTGATGAGCTCGCTGGCCGGCGTCTTCAACGCCTGCGCCACCCTCTTCACGATCGACCTCTATGCCAAGTTTCGCCCCTACGCCCCCGAATCGCAACTCGTCAAAGTCGGCCGGGTCGCCACCGCCGTGATGGTCCTCGTCGGCATGGCCTGGATCCCCGTCATCCGGGGCTCCCGCGGGCTGTACGAGTACCTGCAGCAGGTGCAAGGCTACCTCGCCCCGCCGATCTTCGTCGTCTTCTTCCTGGGCGTCTTCTGGAAGCGGCTCAACGCCGCCGGCTGCCTGGCGGCGCTGTTGGTGGGCTTCGCCGCGGGCCTGTTCCGCCTGGCCGTCGACACCGTGCCCCAAGCCACCGGCGCCCCGTATGCGGCAGGCACGCTGCTCTGGATCGTCAACAACATCTACTTTCAGTACTTCAGCATCATCATCCTGGCCATTAGCGCCGTGACGATGATCGCCGTCAGTTACCTCACCGAAAAGCCCGACTATCACCGCCTCGCCGGCCTCACCTTCGCCACCCTCAGCGATGACGACCGCCGCAGCACCCGCCAAAGCTGGACCATCTTCGACGTGGCCCTCTCCATCGGACTGCTGATCCTGATCGTGTCGGCCTACCTCTACTTCCGCGGCTAGAGCCCTGTCACATCTCGACCCAATATTAGCCGCAGCGCGCTAGCCTGCCCTTGGAGCACCGCGCGCCACCCCACCCTTGCCCCCGCCAGCACCGGCCGCCTGTCGCCCCCCGGCTGATCGACGGCACCCTGACTCGTAGCTGTGACAAGTCACCCGTAAAATCTTCGCGCCGCACTCGGTAAGAACCTTCCGGCCCCTCCCGTTCGCGGGAAGGGGTGGGGAGAGGGCCGAGCGGGTACACGCGTCACTGCGAAGCATTCGAGGCCCCGCGCCCGCGCCTATCGCTCTTTAGCCGGCGAGCCGTTCCTCTCGCTCGCTTCCTTCGCCGCCAGCCGAACCAGCGCCAGCGGCACGATCGACTCCAGCCCCGGCGACGCCTCCGGGTGTGGGCTGCTGATGATCACGCGGCCCTCGCCGTAGCTCGACTCGGCCAGCGCCGGCGCCCCAACCATGATCCCCGCCGGCGTGTTGTTCTCGGCCACCTCCGTCGCATAGGTCGCCAGCACGCGGTACGCCGGCAGATCGTCCCGATCCAGGGGGCCAAACACCGGCCCGTTCTCGTAATGCACCGCCAGCGCTCGCCGGCAGGGGCCGAACATCTGCCGCCCCTCGTCAGTCAGCGCGATCTCGACGGCGCCTTCCCCCCGTTGCCAGCGATCCGACAGCGTGCGCGCGTTGACGAGCTGCAGGCCCCAGTCGAACCCGGCGCAGGCCAGGTAGGCGCCGGCGCACACGCCCAGGTATCCGCCGCCGCCGGCGACATATTTCTGCACTTCGTCGCGACCCCGGCGGTCGAGGGCCTTCGCCTGGGCGCTGGCCGATCCGCCGGGAAACACCACCACGTCGAACTCGGCCAGCCCGCCGCTCCGCATCTGCTCGGCCGTGACCCGCACAGCGGCGGCGCCCGGGATCAGCCCGATGCTGCGCTCGATATTCCGCACGCTCCGTTTTGTGGCCCCCGGTCCCTCGTAGATCGCCACGCGAATCGGCCGCCCCGCCGACGGCGCCGCAGCAAGCTCGCCCCCGCCAGCCCCAGCCGGCGCCGCCGCAGCCTCGTCGGCCGGCGCAGTCTCACCCGCCGGCGCAGCACCCGCCGCCAAGATCCATGCCGTCAGGGCCAACGCACCAAGAAATCGAAGCTGTGGAGCTTTATCCATATCAACCGTGGGTACAGCAAGGATGCCTCACTACCGCCAAGACCCGACTCTCACAATTACCCGCCGGGCGCTAGCCCGCGGTTGCTGACCGGGGCGCCGCTAAAGAGCCTCTGCAGCCCCAGCCTCCCGGCCGGGGGCCGCTTTCCATCGGGACAACGTCGATCCCCAGGGCACGCAACCCCCGGCCTTAAAGCTTACACCTTCCGCCTCGCTGCGTGCAGCCGCTGAAACTCCGGCGCCTCCCCGGCCAGCGTCGTCTCTTCCAGGGCAGGCGCTTGGTAAAACTAGCAGCGGTCAGCTTGGGATTCTCCGGCGCCAGCCCCGGAATCCATTCCGTGACATGCAGCCGCGCGCCCACGCGCCGATGAAGGTCCAAAGCCCGCGTAGGCCCGACGAGCCGTTCATGCTTCCCCGTGCCCGCCCCTGCGCCAGCCGCCGACCATTCGAGAAGCGGTCCCACCGCGGGTTGGCCAGCGTCGCTCCGGCGCCAAGAGACCCATTCGAGCGCTCCCCCGGCCGCGCAATACGCCACCACCAGCCCCGCCCGCCTCCCCAAGCCAGAAGAAAAGAAAGTGGGCGCGCCAAGACTCGAACTTGGGACCTCAGCCTTATCAGAACAAGCCGGAACCGCCTGTTTTCCTCGGCATTTCCCGGTGATTTCGCCATTTTAGGGGTTTATGCTAGCATTGCAAGCAATTGCACGCGATAGCAAAAATCGGCGGGGAATTGCCGTATTGGATAAGAGCATCCGAATTGCAAAACCGTATATACGGTTTTGCGCTGGAACCGCCGCCATCGTCTGCCA
>JADZEK010000162.1 GCA_020850595.1 Anaerolineales bacterium | reverse complement strand
TGTGTTTGCCCCGGGAAAGCCAAAGGGAAGGCGGGCCTGCTTTTGGCCCGCCGCCCCTTTAAGAAAATTCCTCCCCCTTCCCACGTCTTTTCAGTGGGAAGGGGGTCAGGGGGATGGGAAGTCTGCCTTGCAGCGCCCCGCGGGCGTGTCAGCCCGTGTGCCCAGCGCCTGCCGTCGGACTGCCACGGCTTACGTTCGCGCCTATGAGGCCGGGGGGTTAGGTCTACCGGGCCACTCGTCAACGCTTTCTTGGCTGTACCTAGCGGCCGGCCCTGCCGGTCATGCCGGTTCTCAGCCAACGAGCGGCCGGCCCTGCCAGTCATGCCGGTTCTCAGCCAACGAGCGGCCGGCCCTGCCAGCCATGCCGGTTCTCGATGAGCCAGTGGCCGTCACCACGCTCAGGGAGGCGGCTCCCGTCACTCAGCAGCGCCGCTAGCGGGTGGGCGTGGCGGCGGGTTGCTCGACGCTGACCCGGCGGGTGGCCAGCGACCACTGCGCCAGCGTGTTAAGGCGGTCGCTGGCCTCGATCAGCGGGCCGATCTGCACGCCGATCACGCTTTTATCCACGGCGTAGTTGTAGACCGGGTAGAAGAGCAGTAAAGCGGGGGTTTGGTCAATGAAGCGGCTCTGGAACTGGTAGTACAGGCGGGCGCGCGCGCCCAGGTCGGTGGTAATGCGCGCCTGCTCCAGCAGCTCGCTGCTCACGCGGTCGTTGAAACCGCCGTAGTTCTGGCCGCTCTCCACCTGCGTTTCGTGCCACATGGGGTACGGGTCGGGGTCTGGCGTGCCGGCCAGGTTGAGGTCCACCAGCACCGCGTCGAACACCCGCGGTCGCGGCAACAGGAAGGCCTCGCGCACGGTGTTGGGGGCCACCGCGTTCACCGTCACGATCACGCCCAGTTGCTTCCACGTGGCGGCGGCGGCCTGAGCCAGCGCCAGGTGCAGATCGTCGTTGGGGGTAGTGAGCGTGAAGCGCAGCTCCAGCTCACCCTTGCGGCGCACATAGCCCTCCGACCCCGGCGCGGCCCCATCCGGGATGACCCAGCCCGCGCTGTCGAGCAGCTTGGCGGCTGCCGCCGGGTCGTAGGCGATGTTCGGCAGCGTGGGGTTGTAAGCCCATGACCCCGGCAAGACGGGCGAGTTGGCGACCACCGCCTGGCCGTTCAGCAGTTGGTTGACCATGGCCGAGCGGTTCAGACCGCGCAGTAGCGCCTGGCGCACCTTCTTGTCCTGAAAGAACGGCAGCTCATCGCTTTGCAGGTTGAGATAAATCAGGCTGTACTCGGGCAGCAGGGCCGTGTAGACGCCCAACGGCTCAGTTTGCAAGGCCTGGTTGAGGTGCGCAGCGTCAATGCGGCTGATGCCCAGCACCTCGCCCGCCTGGTACCCGGCCAGCGCAGCGCCCACCTCCGGGTAAAAGCGGAAGGCGACCTCATTGAGCAGAGGCGCGGGGCCAAAGTAGTCGGCGAAGGCCGCCAGCCGCGCGCCGTTCACCTGGCCGTTTTCGCCGGTCAGGGCCACAAACCGGAATGGACCAGCCCCGATGGGGGCATGGTTGAAGTCGGCCTCGGCCAACTGCGCGGGCGGAGTCTGGCCCAGCAAATGCTCCGGCAGCAGCCCGAAGGTGGTGTAGTCCAGGAACGGCGCGAACGGCTCCGGCAGCGTCACAGTGAAAGCCTGGTCGTTGATGACCGCGAGGCTCAGCGCCTGCCACAGCCGCGCCAGTTCGGGCGGGCCGCTGAATTTGGGGTTCTGCAGCAGGCCGACGGTGAAGGCGACATCGGCGGTGGTGACGGGCCGGCCGTCGTGCCAGCGGGCGTCGGCGCGCAGCACGAAGGTGTAAGTCAGGCCATCGTCTGAGACGATCCAGTTGGCCAGGTCGGGTTGCGGCCGGCCGTAGGCATCGAAGCGCGTCAGGCCGCTGAACACCAGCCGATCAATATCGCGGTCAACCGGGTTGTTGTAGTCGAGCAGGGGATTCAACTGTCGCGGCAGGCCGATCAGGGCTTCCGTGTAGACGCCGCCGCGCACCGGCTCGGCGGTGAGCACGACGGCCGGCCCGTCGGCGCCGCCGGATTGGGCCTTACCGTTAAGCAGGCTGCCCACCAGCAGCATGCCCAGGATGGCAATGACGAGCTGCCAACGCAGATGGCGCATGGCGACGAAGGGGCGCTCGGCCGGGGGCTGAGCCGTCCGGCGAGCGCCCCGAGGTATACCTCCGCTAGCTCAAGATGACGTTGAGGATGGCGATCAAGAAGAAGGCCGCGGCCAGCCCAATGGTGATGAAGAACAGGGTGCGCTCGACGCCGCGCCGAGCGCGAAAGACGCCGCCGGTATCGCCGCCGGTCAGGCCGCCCAGGCCGGCCGACTTGGATTGCAGGATGATGGCCGCGATCATGGCGATGCTGAGGATGATCTGCGCGACAGACAGGTAGTCGGTGAGTTGCACGGATAAGTCTCCTGGAGCGTGTTCTAATTGCCGTATGCCGTCTCCGCGCCGGTCGTCAGTAGGGGCGTAGCGTGCTACGCCCCGGGCCTGCTACCAAATAAGCGGCGTCAATCAATTCGGCCACCGCTCTAAGACGGTGTAGCGGGCGTGATTATATCATGGGCATTGGGCCGTTTGTCCAACGGGGGCTTGGCGCGATTATGTCGAGTGACCGCCGCTCACCCCGCGGAAGCCAACGCGCCCCGGCCAGTCGGAAGCCGGAGCGCGCGGTTTTCAAGCAGGCGATTCGGGCGGGTGGGCTTAGCGTTTGCCCTTCTTCTTGTTCTTGCTGACCGGCCGAATCTCTTTGCGCGGGGCGCTCACGACCACGGCCGGAGCGCCGCCGGCCCCCGCGGCCACATAAGGCTCATGCAGTTGCACCACGGGCGTCTTGGCCCGGTGGGCGCGGATGTTGAGCAGTTCCACGAAGACCGAGAAGCCCATGGCGAAGTAGATGTAACCCTTGGGGATGTGCAGGTGCAGGGCCTCGATGATGAGCGTGGTGCCGATCAGCAGCAGGAAGCTCAGCGCCAGCATCTTGACCGTCGGGTGCTTGTTCACGAAGTCGCTGATGCGGCCGGCGAAGGCAAGCATGATGACGACGGCGATGACGACGGCCGCGATCATGACCCAGATTTCATCGGCCATGCCGACCGCGGTGATGACCGAGTCGAGCGAGAAGACGATATCGAGCAGCATGATCTGGACGATGACGCCGGTGAACGAGGCCCCCGCTTTCGCGCTGGAGTGGCCGGTTTCGCCTTCCAGGCGCTCGTGGATTTCGCGGGTGCTCTTGGCGAGCAAGAACAGGCCGCCGCCCAGCAAGATCAGATCGTGCCCCGAGAGGTCAATCGGCCAGGTTTCGGGCAGCAGGTTGGTTTCCAGGCTGATGATCCAACTGATCGAGAGCAGCAGTAGGATGCGGGTGACCAGGGCGAGCGCCAAGCCCGCTTGCCGGGCGCGCGGCTGCTGGTCGGCCGGAAGCTTGCCCGCCAAGATCGAAATGAAGATGACGTTGTCAATGCCCAGCACGACTTCCAGGCTCGTCAGAGTCAGCAGCGCAATCCAAACCTGCGGGTCGGTCAGCCAATCCATGGTGAGGTTATCCTTTCCGAGTCCCAAGGTGGGCCACCGCCCCGCCTTGCGGCCAACATGCTCAACACAACCGGCCGGCCAACGTGCGCGGCGCAGCCGGTAGGCGCAATTCTAACGGACGTGCCGCTAGGGCGCAGCCGACAATTGGCTGACAACCGGTCGGGGCCGTCCGCGGGGCGGCATACCTAGCCGGGAATGAAGAAGAACGCGACGCCCAGGATGATATAGACGCCCAGGAGTTGCGCGCCCTCCAGCCAATTGGTTTCGCCGTCGGAGGCCACCAGCGCCGAGATGGCGACCGCGCCGATCAGGGCCAGCAGCTCGAACTGGTTGAAGACCAGGTTGAGCTCGTGCCCGAAGAGCAAGCTGGCGAAGACCAGCACCGGGGCGACAAATAGCGCGATTTGCAAGCTGGAGCCGAGGGCGATCTCCAGGCTCAGGTCCATCTTATTCTTCAGGCTCACCTCCACCGCCACCAGGTGTTCGGCCACGTTGCCGATGATGGGGATCAGGATGATACCTAGAAAGAACTCGCTCAGGCCCAACGCGGCAGTGACCGGCTCCACGCTTTCGACCAAGATTTCGCTCAGCCAGACGACCGCCAGGGTCGCGAGCGCCAGCACAATTAGGGCCGTGCGGCGCGACCAGTGCGGCGCGGCCGCCTCCGCCCCAGCCGGAGCCAGGGCGGTGCCGGCGGAGCGCAGGCTGTAGATCAGGCCGAGCGCATAAAGCACGATCATCACGCCGGCCACGCCGAGCGAGATGCTCTCCACCGTGCGGGTGGGCAGCGCCAGGCCGGTGCTGGTGTGATTGAAGATAGAAGGCACGCACAGGGCTAGCACGGCCAGCACCAGCAGGGTGCTGTTCGTGGCGGCATGGCCGCGGTGGAAGGTTTGCGTGCCGTGCCTCAGCCCGCCAAACAGCAGGCTGGCGCCCATCACCAGCAGCAGGTTGCCGATGATCGAGCCGGTGATCGAGGCCTTCACCAGGTCGAGCAGCCCGGCGCGGATGGCGACCAGCGTGATGATCAGCTCGGCGGCGTTGCCCAGGGTGGCGTTGAGCAGGCCGCCGATCTTGGGGCCGGTGAAGACGGCCAACTGCTCGGTGGCTTCGCCGATCAGCTCGGCCAGCGGGATAAGCCCCGCGCAGGCGACCACGAAGTTGAAGAGCGGGTTCCAGTGGAGCAGGCTGCCCAGGATGGCGACCGGCAGCGCCAACAGCAAATAATGAAGAGGCTTGATCGAACGCAGCGAAAGGGCCGTCACGGGTTACTCCCACAAGCTGAGGGGGCCGCGGGGGGCGCGCCGGGGGGTAAGCACCCGCAGGCAGCGCGGCGCCACGGCGACGAATAGGCCCGCGTCCATCGCGGGCCGTGGCTCACCGTCAACATGAAACGACTGCGGAGCCGCAGTATAAAGTTCGAAACGGCTGCCTGTCAATCGCAGCACGTCTGGGTGGCCGTGGTGCCGGCCGAGCAGCACGCGCCCGGCGTGGGCCAGCGCCGCGCCAAAGTCAGCGCCGCGCCAGGCCCACAAGTCCATCAGGCCGTCGGCGGGGTCGGGTTCGGGCGCGAAGCGGAACAGCCCGCCCCCATACAGGCCGATGGCGCAGACGGTCGCCATGAGGAAGCGGCCGGTGACTTCGCGCTCGCCCGTGGGACCGTAGGCGCGCAGGCGCAAGTCGAGGCCATGCAGGCGGCGGGCGGCCTCCAGAGTCAGGAGCACATTGGCAAGATAGCCGCCGCCCGACCGGGCAGCGCTGCGCTGCCGCTCGAACTCCTGCACGGCGTCGGCGTCGAGGCCCAGGCCGGTCCAAGCGAGGAACCACGTGCCGTTAACGCGGCCGAGGTCAATCAGCCGCGTCGGGGCGTCGAGCAGGTCCAGCGCTGCGCGGGCCAGGGTGTGAGGCCGCCCTATCGACGGGCGCGGAAGACCCTGGGCGCGCACCCACACATTGGCGGTGCCGGCGGCCAGTGCGCCGAAAGCCACCGGGGTGTGCGCCAACTCGCCCGCCAGCGTGCCCAGAGTGCCGTCACCACCCGCCACGAGCACGGCCTCGGCCTCGGCCGTCACGGCCTCGCGCGCCGCTTGGCGCAACGCGGCCAGGTCAGGTTGGCGCACGAGGCGCAGATCTACCCCCCGGCGGGCCAACGCCGCGGCCGCCTCGTCCACCTGAGGAATCAGCCCGGCCCGTCCGGCACGAGCATTATGCAACAGCCAGACCGGAGGCATGCACCATTATAGCGAGTCGCCCAACTCCAAGCACCCGGCGCTTAAGGCGAACGCCTGGGAGCGAGCCTTCGGCGCTGAGCCGGGCGACGGGGCCCGCGCAAACCTGCTGGTGGGGCGTAGGCCCTATTGAGCGCCGCGGCGCCTGCAACCCAGTTTGGCCCGGTCGCCTGGGCTTCTAACCATTCGAATTGGCCACTGAAGCGCCCGTTATTGGGTGTGTGTGGGGCGTGGCCGCCACCTATAGCCAAGATGTACCCCCCCAGTGGGGCGAAATGCATCTTAAAAGTTCGCGCAACCTATTGCATTGGGTGGGGAACCTGACATATACTGTGGCAGTCGTTGGGGGAAAGTGGGGAAGAGTGGAGCGCCGGAGCCAATTTGTGGCCCGGCGTTCCTGACTTAAAGGAATCGTAGAACGCATGTTCATGGGCGAGTTCACCCATGCAATTGATGACAAGGGGCGCCTGACCATCCCCGCGAAGTTCCGCGAGGAGTTGGCCTTTGGCGCGGTCATCACCCGCGGCTACGACAAGTATCTGATCCTGTACTCGGCCGAGGCGTTCAAGCGCGTCACCACCAAGGCCGACAACCTTTCGCCCACTAACCCGGAGCACCGCGCCTTGCTGCGCCTGACCTTCTCGGGCGCAAGCGAGGCGGTGCCCGACCGGCAGGGGCGCATTCTCGTCCCGCCCTACTTGCGCGAGTACGCCGAAATCGAGACAGAGTGCGTCATCGTCGGCGTCGGGCAGCACATTGAAATCTGGAGCCGCGACGGCTGGGCGGCGCAACTGGCGGGGCTTAACAACCCCGAAATCAACGCCCAGCGGTTCTCCGCCTTGAACCTGGCGCCCGGTCCACAGTAACCGGCGCCATGCCGAACAGCGCCGGTCCCGGCCGGCATGTTCCCGTCCTTTACAACGAAGTGCTGGCCGGGCTGCGGCCTGCCTCGGGCGGTGTGTACATTGACGGCACCGTCGGCGCCGGGGGGCACTCGGCGGGCCTGCTGGCAGCCTCCGGGCCGGATGGCCGTTTACTCGGCCTTGACCGTGACCCGGCGGCGCTGGCTGTCGCCCGCGCGCGGCTGCAAGAATTCGGTGGCCGGGTCCGGCTGGCGCAGGCATCATACACCCAAATGGCCGAGGCGGCCGCGGGCTTTATCCCGGCCGAAGGCTGCGATGGCATTCTGCTCGACCTGGGGCTTTCGTCGCTTCAACTGGGTGATCCGGCGCGCGGGTTTGCGTTTCAGGCGGACGGACCCCTGGACATGCGCTTCGATCCTAGCGTGGGGCCGAGCGCGGACGAGATCGTTAACCAGTGGCCGCTGGATGAGCTGGCCGACCTGATCTACCGCTACGGCGAGGAGCCGCTCAGCCGCCACATCGCCCGCGCGATTGGGGCGGCCCGTCCGCTGCACAGCACGCAGGCGCTGGCAGCCGTGGTGGCGGGGGCAGCGCGCCGGGGGCGCGGGGGCGGCGCGGGGCACAGCGGCATTCACCCGGCGACGCGCACTTTTCAGGCGCTGCGCATCGCCGTGAACGGCGAACTCGAGGCGCTGGCCGCGGTGCTCCCGTCGGCGGTGGGGCTGCTGCGGCCGGGGGGCCGCCTGGCGGTGATCGCCTTTCATTCGCTGGAGGATCGGATCGTCAAGGACTTTCTGCGGGCGCAGGCGTTCGGGGGTGAAACTGATCCAGCCATTCCCTTTCCGGCGTCGTTCGCGCCGGCCCTGACGCTTATCACTCGCAAACCAATGACCGCCGGCCCGGAAGAACTGGCTGCCAACCCCCGGGCGCGCAGCGCCAAGCTGCGCATTGCCGAGAAATTGTAGAGATTGCGCTGAAATCCGTCTGGTATAGACCTTGCAGGTGAGGCCGCGTATCGGTAAAAGCCCTAACCTGGCGGAGACAGCTAACATGGTTGACACAATGCGTACGAACCCGACCGCCCCTCTCCTGCGCGCCTTCCGCGAAGCGCCCTGGCGCACCCAAACCCAAGCGGTGGCGGTCGTCTCCATCCTGCTGTTGGTGGTGGCCATCATCGGCGGGTTTTACCTCACGGTGGCCTCGCGCGCCGCGACCGCTGGGCGCGATTTGCAGCAGTTAGAGCTGCAAAAAACCGCGCTGCTGCAAGCCAACAGCGAACTGCTGGCGCAGCTCGCCGAGCTGCGTTCGGTGGACCGGCTGGCCGCCCGGGCACAGACGCTGGGCTTTGTCCCGGCTAACCCCGAGCAGATTGATTACCTGAAGGTGGCCGAGTATCCCTATATGGCGCAGACTTCCGCGCCGCCGCGCGCCGCCGCCCCGGCCCAGCCGAAGCCGAGCACATTGGCGCAAGTGGTGGATTGGCTGGCGCAGGTGCTGCAGGGGCTGGTGTTGGGCGGCTCGGGGCAGGGGGGCTAGGCCATGCTCGACACCATCTACGTGCGCCTGCGGCTGGTGCTGATCGCGTTTGCGGCCTTCACAGTGCTGGTGCTCGTGCAGCTCCTGCGCGTGGACTTCGGTGCCAAGAACGTAGATTACTTCACCGGCCTGTCAAAGGAAATCTCGCAGCTATCGCGAGACTTCGAGCCAGACCGTGGCCATATCTATGATCGCAGCGGCGAACTGCTGGCGACCAACGACGTGCAGTATGAGCTGGGCATCTCGCCACCCTATGTGGTGGACCAGCCCGACGTGGTGAACACGCTCACCGAGTTGGTTGGCCTGTCGCCCAGCGTCATCGAAGACGCCATCAGCAGCGATAAGGTGTATGTCCTGCTCCAGCGGCCGGTGAGCGCGGAGATTGGCGCAGCGATCAAGCGGCTGGCTGACTCAGACGACGTAAACCTGGGCGGGGTAGACCTAACGCCCTACTCGCTGCGCACCTATCCCGGCGCGCAAGTAGCCGGCCAATTACTGGGGTTTGTCGCCTACAACAGCGACGGCGCGCAGGTGGGCTACTTTGGGGTGGAGGGTTTCTACAACAGCCTGCTGGCCGGGCGGCCGGTGCACGGCACTACCGAGATCGTGCCGTTTGACGTGCAGCTTGAGCCTAGCCCCGACCAGGGGGCCGACCTGTACCTGACCATTGACCGCGACATCCAGTTCTTGGTGGAGAACACGCTCAGCAGCGCCATGGCGCAGTACGGCGCGGAGGGCGGCAGCATCATCGTCATGAACCCGCGCAGCGGCGAGCTGTTGGGCATGGCCTCCTGGCCGAGCTTCGATCCGAACAACTATGTGGAGGCGCCGCCCAGCAACCCGGCCAACCCGGCGGTGAGCGGGCAGTTTGAGCCAGGCTCGACCTTCAAGATCCTGACCATGGCGGCCGCGCTCGACGCCGGCACGGTGACGCCGAACACGCCCTTCATGGACACCGGCTCGGTCGAGGTCGGCGGCATCCTCATTAACAACTGGAACGGCGGCGCCTGGGGCCCCGTGGACATGCTGGGCTGCATGCAGCACTCCCTGAACGTCTGCCTGGCCTCGATTGCCACCTGGCTGGGACCGACGAACTTCTACAACTACATGCAGGCCTTCGGCATTGGCCACCTGACCAATGTAGACCTGGCGGCGGAGACCTCCGGCCACCTGAAGCTGCCCGGTGACGGCGACTGGTTCGACAGCGACTTGGGCACCAACAGCTTTGGGCAGGGCGTGGCGGTTAGCCCGTTGCAGTTGATCACGGCGGTGTCGGCCGTGGCCAATGGCGGGGTGATGATGCAGCCGCACATCCTGGCGCGCGTGACCGACGGCGACAGCAACCATGTGACCCAGCAGCAGGTGCTGGGCCGGCCCATTCGCCCGGAGACGGCGGCGACGCTGACGCAGATGTTGGCGCAGTCGCTGGAACTGGGGGAAGGCTCGGAAGCGCTGGTGCCCGGCTATCGCGTGGCCGGCAAGACCGGCACGGCACAGATCCCCACGCCCGGCGGCTACGACGAAAACGACACCATCGGCTCCTTCATCGGCTGGGGGCCGGTAGACGACCCGCAATTCATTGTGCTGGTTAAGCTGGATCGGCCGTCGAGCAGCATCTGGGGCTCGGAGACGGCCGCGCCGGTGTTCAGCCAGTTGGTGCAGCGGCTGGTAGTGCTCATGGAGATCCCGCCGGATAACGTGCGGCAGGCGCTGCAAGCCGGGAATTGATGCTGACCCTCGGCCACATCGTTGAAGCGCTGACTGGTTACCAATCGGCCGGCGGGCCGCAAATCATCACCGATGTGGTGATTGACTCCCGGCTGACCATCCCCGGGGCGCTGTTCGTGGCGCTGCCGGGAGAGCGGGTAGATGGACATGCTTTTGTGGGCGCGGCGCTGGCCAAGGGGGCCCATGCCGCGCTGGTGCAGCGCGACGTTTCCGCCTCAGCGGGCGGGCCGCTGCCCGGCCAGGTCTTAGACCTGCGCCAACCGTTGACCTACGCGCAGTTGACCGGACTGCAACTGCCGGTAATCTTGCGGGTAGACGACACGCTCAAGGCGATGCAGACCCTGGCGGCCTTCTGGCGCCGCCGGCTCAGCCCGCGGGTAATTGGGGTGACCGGCAGCGTGGGCAAGACCACCACCAAGGAACTGGTCGCCGCCGTGCTCAGCACGCGCTATCGCACCTTTAAAACTGAAGGCAACTACAACAACGAAATCGGCCTCCCGCTGATGTTGTTGAAGCTCACCGAAGCTCACGAGCGCGCCGTGCTCGAGCTAGGGTTCTACCAGATCGGTGAGATCAAGTTCTTGTGTGATCTGGCCCACCCGCATATCGGGGTGGTCAACAACATCTACCCCGTCCATCTCGAACGGGCGGGCAGCTTAGAAAACATCGCCCGCGGCAAGGGCGAACTGGTGGAGGCCTTGCCACCCGCGCCCGGCGGGGTCGCCATCCTGAATTACGACGACCCTCTCGTGCTGGCAATGCGCTCGCGCACCCGGGCGCGGGTGGTGACGTACGGCCTGGACCCGGCCGCGGATATCTGGGCCGACAACATCGAATCGCTGGGGCTGGCGGGCATCCACTTCGATCTGCACCACCGCAACGAGGCGCTGCATGTGCGTGTGCCGCTGCTCGGCCGCCACTCGGTGCACACCTGCCTGCGGGCGGCGGCGGTGGGGCTGGTCGAAGAGCTGACCTGGCAAGAGATCATCGAGGGGCTGCAATCGGTGGGCGCAATGCAGCTGCGGCTGGTGGCCGTCACCGGCCCGCACGGCAGCCTGATCTTGGACGACACCTACAACGCCTCGCCCGAATCGGTGGTCGCCGCCCTCAACCTGCTGCACGAACTAGAAGGACGCCGCATTGCCGTGTTAGGCGACATGCTCGAACTTGGGTCCTACGAAGAAACCGGCCACCGCTTGGTGGGGCGCCGCGCCCGCGAGGTGGCCGACTTTCTGATCACGGTCGGGCCGCGCGCGCGCATGATCGCCGACGAGGCCCGCGATGCCGGCCTGGCCTCGGCCGCGATCGTGGAACTCGACGACAGCGCCCAGGCCCTCGACCACCTGCGTGGCCTGATCCGCGTCGGCGACGTGGTGCTGCTGAAAGGCTCGCGGGGCGTCAAGCTCGACCGGATTGTGCCGGGGCTGGAAGTGCGCCCATGAGAGACGCGACCATCGCGCTGGCGCTGGCCGGCCTGACCTTCCTGCTGACGGTGATCTGGGGCGGCCCGCTGATCGTGCTGCTCAAGCGCTTTAAGATCGGCAAGGTCATCCGCATTGAGGGGCCGAAAAGCCACATGGTGAAGATGGGCACGCCGACGATGGGCGGCCTGATGATCGTGGTGCCCGTGCTGCTGATCAGCCTGCTGCTGAACGTGGTGAACCTGGTGCGCGGCAACAGCAGCGGACGGTCGGTGCTCCTGCCGCTGGGCGTGCTGACGGCCTTTACCCTGCTGGGCGCGTGGGACGACTGGCTCGGCCTGGGTGGTGTGCGGCGCGGCGAGGGCATGCGCGGGCGCAACCTGTTCTTCTGGCAGACCCTGCTGGCGACGGCCGCGGCGCTGGCGCTGTATTTTGTGCTGGGCATAGACACGATGGCGCTGCCAGGTGTGCCGTTCTACTACAACCTGGGCGTGTTTTACATCCCGGTGGCGGCCTTTGTGATCGTGGGCGCGTCGAACGCGGTCAACCTGACCGACGGACTAGATGGCCTGGCCGGGCTGCTCTCGGCCACCGCCTTCGCCGCCTACGGGGTGATTGCGCTCTTGCAGGGCCAGATTTTTGTGGTGCGCTTCTGCTTTACGCTGGTGGGCGCGCTGTTCGCCTTTCTCTGGTTCAACGCGCACCCGGCTGAGCTGTTCATGGGCGGGTCTGGCTCTTACTCGATCGGAGCCACCCTGGGCGTCGTGGCGCTCATGACCGGCCAATGGATTTTACTGCCGCTCATCGTCATCATGCCGATCTGCGTGGGCTTTAGCGTGGTCATTCAGGTGTCGTACTTCAAGCTCACGCGGCGGCTGACCGGCACCGGCAAACGGGTCTTCAAGATCGCGCCATTGCAGCACCACTTTGAAGCGCTGGGGTGGAGCGAGACCCAGGTGGTGCAGCGCTTTTGGCTGGTAGGCCTGCTGGCCGCCATGGTCGGCGTGGGGTTAGCCCTGCTCTAAGTTCAGCGTCAAACAGTGCGGCCTGGGCCGCGGGAGAAACACGCGATGGACATTGGGATGCTCTGGTACGACGACGATCACAAGCGCTCGCTCAACGAACGGGTGAGCCGCGCCGTGGATTACTACAAGACCAAGTACGGCGTCGTCCCGACCGTGTGCTTCATCAACCCGGCTACGCTAAAAGACGGCCCCGAGTCGGCCGCGGGGGTGCAGCTGCGCGCAGCCCGCAACGTGCTGGTAGATCACTTCTGGCTGGGGGTGGCCGAGACGGCCGGGCACGCTTCCGGCAAAAGCCGCGCCCGCGCCAATGGCGGCGGTCGCGCCCTGGCCAACGCGCCCGCGGCTAAGGCCTAGAGGTCGCGTCACGGGCCATGCTCACCGCCTCGCCCGCTGCCTCTCCCTATGCCGGTCAGCGCATCGCCATCTTGGGGCTGGCACGGCAGGGCGTGGCGCTGGCGCGCTACCTGGCGCAGGCCGGGGCCGGCGTGGTGGTGAGCGACCAGCAACCCGCGGCCAAGCTGGCTGAAGCGCTGGCGGCGCTGAGCGGTCTGCCCATTGAGTTCGCGCTGGGCGGCCACCCCGAAAGCCTGCTGGATGGGGCCGATCTCCTGTGCCTCTCCGGCGGCGTGCCGACCGACCTGCCGATCGTGGCGGCGGCGCGGCGGCGCGGGGTAGCTTTGAGTAACGACTCGCAGATTTTCCTGGAAGTGTGCCCGCCCGGTGTGAGGGTGGTGGGCATTACGGGCAGCGCCGGCAAGACGACGACGACGACGCTGGTGGGCCGGATGCTGGCCGCGCAGGCCGCCGCGCGGGGGGGCGAGCAGGTGTTCATCGGCGGCAACATCGGCAACCCGCTCATCGCCCAACTGGCGGCGCTGCGGCCCGGCGACCGGGTGGTGATAGAGCTTTCGTCGTTTCAGCTGGAGCTGATGACGCGCAGCCCAGAGATCGCCGCGGTGCTGAACATTACACCGAACCATTTAGATCGGCATGGCACGATGCTTGCTTATACCGAGGCCAAGAGCCACATCTTGCGTCACCAAACGCCCGAAGGCCTGGCGGTGCTGGGCCTGGATGACCCTGGGGCGCGCGGGCTAACCAGCGCAGCCCCTGGGCAAGTGGCCTACTTCAGCGCCGAGCAAGCCGTGCGCCAGGGGGCTTACCTGGCCGAGCAAACGCTGATGTTCCGGTGGCTGGGCGCCGCGCAGCCGGTGGCGCCAGTGGCGGCGATTGAGCTGCGCGGGCGGCACAACGTCTTGAACGCGCTGGCGGCCATCGCCATCAGCGGCGCGGCCGGGGCTGGCCCCGCCGCTATGCGCGCCGGGCTGGAGGGTTTTCGCGGCGTGCCGCACCGCCTGGAACCGGTGCGCGAGTTGAACGGAGCGCGCTGGTACAACGACTCGATTGCTACCGCCCCGGAGCGCGTGCTGGCCGCCCTGCGCTCGTTCGATGAGCCGCTGGTGCTTCTGCTTGGCGGGCGCGACAAGAAGCTGCCCTGGGGCGAGTTGGCCGCCCTGGTGGGTCAGCGCGTAAAGCGGGCGGTGCTCTTTGGCGAGGCTGGGCCGCTGATTGAGCAGGCCCTGATCGCCGCCGGGGTGCCCGCCGCGCAGTACACCCGCCGGGCAACGCTGGCCGAGGCGGTGGACGTGGCGGCCCAGGCCGCGGCCCCGGGCGACGTGGTGCTGCTCGCCCCCGGCGGCACCGGGTATGATGAGTTCCGCGACTTCGCCGAACGCGGAGATAAGTTTCGGCAGTGGGTTCTGGCGCTCTAGCTGGCGTATCGGGAAAGAACGTTATGGCAACCGTTGAGCTTCCGCAAACTGAACTGGCGCCGCGCAAGAAGATGTTCGGCCTGCCCTTCGACGGCATGTTGCTCGTCATCGTGGGCGGCCTGGTAGGCGTCGGGCTGATGATGGTCTACTCGACCACCTTCGACTGGTCGTACCGCGCCTACGGCGACCCGGCCTACATCTTCCTGCGCCAGGTGCAGTGGCTGCTGCTGGGCCTGCTGGTGCTGGCCATCACCGCCTGGATGCCCTACCGCTGGTGGAAGCGCCTGGCCGTGCTGATGATGTTCGTGACCCTCGGCCTGCTGGTGCTGGTGCTGCTGTTCGGGACGACCACCTTCAACGCGCAGCGCTCATTCTTCAACGGCTCGGTGCAGCCGTCGGAGCTGGCCAAGTTCGTCACCATCCTGTATCTGGCGGTGTGGCTCGACTCAAAGAGCGACCGGCTGCACCAGTGGAGCTACGGCATCGTGCCGTTTGGCCTGATCGTCGGCGTCATCGCCGCCCTCATCCTGGCTCAGCCCGACATCTCGGCCGCGGGCACCATCGTGCTGGTGGCCGCGCTCATGTTCTTCATCGGCGGGGCCGATATCCTCCAGATGGCCATCGTTGCCTTGATCGGCTCGGTCACGGCCATGGGCATCTTGCAGTTCTACAGCACCGGCCGCCAGCGCCTGGCCGATTACCTGGCGGGCGTGCAAGACCTGACACAGGCGTCGTGGCACGTGCAGCAAGCCGCCATCGCCTTTGTCAACGGCGGCCTCTTCGGGCGCGGGCTGGGCGAGAGCCACCAAAAGTTCGGCTTCCTGCCCACGCCCCACACCGACTCGATCTTCGCCATCCTGGGCGAGGAGCTGGGGCTGGTAGGGTGCCTGCTGCTCATCAGCCTGTTCGTGTTCCTGGCCTGGCGCGGCTTCCGCATCGCGGCCCAAGCGCGCGACAAGCTGGGCGCCATGCTGGCCTCCGGCATTGTGTTGTGGGTCATCCTGGAAGCGCTGATCAACATTGCCGTCATGGTCGGGGTGCTGCCTTTTGCCGGAAACGCGCTGCCCTTCATCAGCTATGGCGGGTCGAGCCTGGTCATCAACCTGGCAGCGGTGGGGGTGCTGCTCAGCGTGTCGCGGCGCGAGACGGCCGACGAGAACGTGCCGCGTAAGACGCGCAACGCCGGCCTGCTTCTAAAGATGCTCAGTCAGGTAGCCAACCCCGATGCGACTCTTGATCTCAGCCGGCGGGACCGGCGGGGGCGTGTATCCCGCGTTGTCCGTCGCGCAGACGTTGATGACTGACAGACCGGAGGCGGCCGGTGCTGCGGCTGACCAGGTGCTCTGGATTGGCGGGCTGGGCGGCATGGAAGTCGGCCTGATCACACGGGCCGGCTTGCCGTTTCAGGCGATCCACGGCGGCGGCGTCCACGGGGTGGGGTGGCGCTTGCCGCTCAATGTGTTGAATCTGGTGCGCGGCGTCTTCGAGGCCTGGGGTCGGGTGCGCGCGTTTCGGCCCGACGTGTTGCTGGTGACCGGGGGTTTCATTACCATGCCGGTGGCGTTAGCAGCCTGGCTCAACCGGGTGCCGGTGCTGGTCTACCTGCCCGATATCGAGCCGGGCCTCGCGATCAAGGCCGTTGCCGCAATCGCCCGGCGCATCGCCGTGACGGTAGCGGACTCGCGGGCCTTTCTGCGCGGCAAAGAGCTGGTAGTGACCGGCTACCCCACCCGGCCCGATCTGGCCCGCGCCGACCGCGCCGCGGCCCGCGCGCACCTCGGCCTGAGCGGCGACCGGCCGGTGGTGCTGGTGACCGGCGGCAGCCGCGGGGCGCACAGCCTGAACAGCGCCACACTGGCGGCGCTACCCGATTGGCTGCGCGATTACGCGGTCGTCCACCTGGCGGGCGAGCACGACTGGCCCGCCGTGGAGCAGGCGCGGGCGGCGCTGCCCGAGGCGCTCAAGCCGCACTACCACGCCTTCCCGTTCTTGCACGAGATGGGGCTGGCGCTGGCGGCGGCCGATCTGGTCGTGTCACGGGCGGGGGCGTCCGCGCTGGGCGAGTACCCGCTGTTCGGGCTGCCGGCGGTGCTGGTGCCGTATCCGTATGCGTGGCGCTACCAGAAGGTGAACGCGGACTACTTGGTACAGCGCGGAGCGGCCGTGCAGCTGGCGGACGAGGCCCTAGGCGTACAACTGGCCGGCGCCGTGCGCAATCTGCTGAGTGACCCGGCGCGGCTGGCGGCCATGCGCACAGCGGCGCGCGCAGCCGCCGTGCCGGAGGCGGCCCAGAACGTCGTGCGTGAGCTGCGGCGGCTGGCTGCCGACGGGGGCGCTGTTCGGCCATGATGACTCTGACGGCCGTCTTTTGGATGTACGTGATTCTCTTTGGCATCATCGGCGGGTTCCGCGGGTGGGCCAAGGAACTGCTGGTAATCTTCAGCGTGCTGCTGGCCATCGCCATTGACACGGTGCTGCTCACCTACGTCGAGTCGGTGCGCATCATCATGACCGACCGGCCGGGCATCACCCAGTTTGGGCTGCGCGCCGGGCTGCTGCTCACGCTGGCCTACTTTGGCTACCAGACCCCCAACCTGCCCGCCTTCGCCGGCGGCAAGTTCGCCCGCGAGAAACTGCAAGATTTTCTGCTGGGCGTGGCGCTGGGGCTGGTAAACGGCTACTTTATCGCCGGGTCGGTCTGGTACTACATGCACCAGGCCGGCTACCCGCTGGAATATGTGACGCCGCCGGCCGACCCGGTGCAGG
Organism: Anaerolineales bacterium; assembly: GCA_020850595.1. GTDB lineage: Bacteria > Chloroflexota > Anaerolineae > Anaerolineales > UBA6663 > JADZEK01. The sequence goes on along the minus strand of JADZEK010000162.1, from coordinate 8,545 downwards.
CGGTCAATTACATGAAGTATATGCCGCCGGTGCTGCTCGGCATTCCGAACATCTATTTCGCCATCATCGCGGCCTTTGTATTCGTCATCATCGTCTTTATCTAGGACATGCGTCACGTGCACTTTATCGGCATTGGGGGAGCGGGGTTGTCGGCCATCGCGCAGGTGCTGCTGGAGAGCGGCGACGCGGTCAGCGGCTCGGATGAGACGCTCTCGCCCTTCGCCGCGGCGCTGGCCGAGCACGGCGCCGTCGTGCACGTCGGCCATGCCGCCCAGAACGTCAACGGGGCTGTAGTCGTGATCATCTCCTCGGCCATCCCGGCCGACAACGTCGAAGTGCGCGCCGCCCAGGCCAAGGGCATCCCGGTGCTCAAGCGCGCCGACTTCCTCGGCCAACTCATGGAAGGGCGGCAAGGCGTGGCGGTGGCCGGCACGCACGGCAAAACCACCACCACCGGGCTGACCGCCTTCATCCTGGACCAGGCCGGGCTGGACCCGACCTTTATTGTGGGCGGGCGGCTGGAGAACTACGGGGCCAACGCCCGCGCGGGCCGTGGCCGGCCGTTCGTCATCGAGGCCGACGAGTACGACCGGATGTTTTTGGGGCTGAAACCCCTGGTGGCGGTGGTGACGAACGTTGAGCATGACCATCCCGATTGCTATCCGACGCTGGCCGAGATGCAAGATGCGTTCCAGGCGTTCGTCAATTTGCTGCCGCCCGAAGGTCTGCTCATCGGCTATGGCCGCGACCCGTTCGTGCAGCGGCTGATCAGCGAACGCCGCGCCGCGGGCCGCCCGGCCGTGAACTACGGCCTGCGGCGCGACGACGACTACCGCGCTGACTCGCTCCAGGTGAACGGAGCGGGGGGCAGCGATTTCTTGGTGGTGAAAGACGGCAACACCCTCGGGCTAGCGCGCACGCGGCTGCCCGGCGAGCACAACGTGCTCAACGCGCTGGCGGCGCTGGCCGTCGCCGACTATCTCGGTGTGGATTTCAACACCGCCCGGAACGCGCTGGCCGAGTATCGCGGGGCGGGCCGTCGGTTTGAGGTGAAGGGCGAAGCCGGGGGCGTGACGGTGGTGGATGATTACGCGCACCATCCCACCGAAATTCGCGCGACGCTGGCCGCCGCCCGTCGTCGCTTCGGCGATCGGCCGCTGTGGGTGATGTTCCAGCCGCACACGTTCTCGCGCACGCGCGCGCTGCTGGCCGACTTCGCCGCCAGCTTCGCCGAGGCCGACCACGTCATCATCGTGGACATTTTTCGCTCCCGCGAAGCGCCCGACCCAGAAGTAAGCGCGCACGACATCGTCAAGCGCATGCAGCACCCCGACGCGCGCTACATTCCGGCGCTGGTGGATGCTGCCAACTATCTGTGTGACGCGCTGCAGCCTGGCGCGGTTCTGTTGACGCTGGGCGCCGGCGATGGGAACTGGGTCGGCCAAAAGGTGTTCGACGTGCTCAGTCGAGAACAGGCAGGGTGAGGGGTGACGCATGACGGCTAAACAGACGACCCGCCCGGCGGCCAAGCCCGCCAAACCACAAGTCAAGACCTATGAGCAGCGCGCGCCGAACATGCCGCGCCTGCAGTCGGCGGCGCGGCCCGCGGTTGAGCCGGCCGCTGAAGCAGAAGCCGAAAGCCCGCTGCCCGAAACCCGGCTGTCGGACAAAGACGTGATCTTGCGGCTGGTGGAAGTACTAAAGGGCCTGTGACGACTGCCGTGGCTGCCTCAGATCTGCGCGCGCTGCTCGGCCCGCGGCTGAAGCTCGCCGAGCCGCTGGCGCGTTACACCTCCGCGCGGCTCGGCGGCCCGGCCGATTACTTTGTGGCGGCCGAGAGCGCCGCCGACCTGGCTGACCTGGTGCGCACGGCGCGCCAGGCCGAGCTGGAACCGGTGATCTTAGGCGGCGGCTCCAACGTGCTGGTGGCCGACGCCGGGGTGCGCGGGCTGGTCATTCTCAACCGGGCGCGGGCGGTTGAGTTCCGCGCAGACGCAGCGCAGCCGACGGTCTGGGCCGAGAGCGGCGCCAATTTGGGCCTGCTGGCCCGTCAGTGCGCGGGCCGCGGGCTGAGCGGGCTGGAGTGGGCAGCCACGGTCCCCGGCACGGTGGGCGGCGCGGTGTTCGGCAATGCCGGGGCGCACGGCGGCGACACAGCGGGGAATCTGGTCGTGGCCGCAATCTTGCAACAAGACGGTCGGGTGGAAGCGTGGCGCGGCAGTGAGCTGGGCTTCGCCTACCGCACCAGCCGGCTGAAGCAAGCCAAAGCCGCGGGGCGGCCGCTGGTGGTGCTGGGGGCCGAGTTGGCCCTGACGGCCGGCGACCCGGCGGCGCTGCAAGCCCAGGTGGAGCAGTTCGTGGCCCACCGCAAGCGCACCCAACCGCCGGGAGCGAGCATGGGCAGCATGTTCAAGAACCCGCCCGGCGACTACGCGGGGCGGCTCATCGAGGCGGCCGGGCTGAAGGGCGCCCGGCGCGGGCAGGTGGAAATCTCGTCCCTGCACGCCAACTTCTTTGTCAACCTGGGCGAGGCCCACGCGGCCGAAGTGTTCGCCCTCATTCACCAGGCGCACGCCGCCGTGCACCAGCAGTTTGGCGTAGACCTGGAGCTCGAAGTGGAATTAATCGGTGATTGGACCGGAACGTGCTAGCGTGAGCCGGCACAAGAAGATTCGCCTGGCCCTGATCTTTGGAGGTCGCTCGGCCGAGCACGAGGTCTCGCTGCGGTCGGCGCAATCGGTGTTGAAGGCGATGGACTCTGAGAAATACGACGTGACCCTCATCGGCATCAGCAAGAGCGGCCAGTGGCTGGCCGGGGCCGACCCGCTGAAGAGTCTGGCAGCGGGCGACCTGAGCGGCCTCTCCAACGCCGCGCTGTTAGGCGAGCCGGGCCGGCGCGAGCTGCTGGTGGCCGCGCCGCCTCAGCCCAACAGCCCCATGCGGCTTACGGCTGGGGCCGAGTTCGACGTGGTCTTCCCGCTGCTGCACGGGCCATATGGTGAAGACGGCACCGTGCAGGGCCTGCTGGAGCTGGCCGACCTGCCCTACGTGGGCGCGGGCGTGCTGGCCTCGGCCGTGGCGATGGATAAGGCGGTGTGCAAGCAGTTGCTGCGCGCCGCGGGCCTCCCGGTGACCGATTGGCAGTTGGTCTCGCGCGCGGCTATTCAGGCCGATGCCGCAGCCGTGGCCACCGCCGCGGCCGCGGCCTTTGCCTTCCCGATCTTCACCAAGCCCTGCAACCTGGGCTCGTCGGTGGGGGTGATCAAGGCGCACACCTATGCCGAGTTGGTCGCGGCGCTGCGCGAGTCGGCCCGGTATGACCGCCGCGTGCTGATCGAGCCGGGCGTCAACGCGCGCGAGATCGAAGTGAGCGTGCTGGGCAACGCCGCGCCGGAGGCCTCGGTGGTGGGCGAGGTCGTGCCGGTGAACGAGTTTTACGACTACGCGGCCAAGTACATTGACGAAGGTTCAGCGCTGCTCATCCCGGCGCCAATCCCGGCTGAGACGGCCGAGGCCGCCCGCCAGTACGCGGTGGCCGCTTTTCAGGCGATTGACTGCGCCGGGCTGGCGCGCGTGGATTTCTTGCTCGACCGAGACAGCGGCCGGCTCTACCTGAATGAGATCAACACGCTGCCGGGCTTCACCAGCATCAGCATGTATCCCAAGTTGTGGGAGGCCTCCGGCCTGAGTTATAGCGATCTGATTGACCGGCTGGTGGGGCTGGCGTTGGAGCGCCAGGCAGACCGCGACCAGACGGTGAAGAGTTACGGCGGACGGGCGACGCAGCTCTAGGCGCGCCGCCCCACTAAATTGAGGGTGCAGGACTAGGTTGGAATGACCGCTCACATGGCTAAGACAACGCGCTCCGAGCAGGTCCGCCGCCGGCGCCTGGCGCAAACCCAGCGCCGCTTCGATACGGTGTCGCGCACCGGCACGCTGCGCACTGGGCCGCTGATCAGTCGGCCGCGCTCGACCGCCTCGCCGGAGGTGGCGGCGGCGCGGCTGCGCCCCGGCGGCTTGCGGCGACGCGGCGGCTGGCTCAACAACCTGCTGCCCGAGGCGTGGGGTATAGACCTGCGCCTGCCCGCGCTGCCCCGGCCGCGCGGCTGGCGGCTGATGAGCCTGGCGCTGATCGTGCTGCTGGGCGGCTTGCTGGCGCGGCTGATCTTCGACCCGAGCATGTACGTGCAGCAGGTGAACTTGGGCGGCGCGGCCTTTGTGCCCGGCCAGGAGATTTACGCGCGCTCTGGCATCGCGGGCCAGCACATCTTTTGGGTAGACCCGGCGCAGGTGCAAAAGAACGTCCTGGAAGTGCCCGGCATTGCCGCGGCGCAGGTCAGCGTGGCCTGGCCGAACCAGGTGACCATTCAGGTTGTCGAGCGCATCCCGGTCGTGGCCTGGATTGAGAACGACGACCGCTGGTGGGTAGATGCCGACGGCGCCCGCTTCAAGGCGCGGGCCGAGCTGCCTGGGCTGCTGCCGATCACTGTGGACGACGCGCCCAACCGCCCCGGCGTGAAGAGCGGCGACGAGGGCTATGTGCCGGTGGAGGCCATTGCCGGCGCGCTGCAACTGCGCGAACTGCGGCCGAACATTGAGCTGCTGCACTACGACGCGCTGCGCGGCCTGAGCTACCAGGATGGGCGCGGCTGGCGCGGCTACTTTGGCGTCGGCACCGACATGCCGCAGAAGCTGGCGGTGTACGAGGGGCTGGTGGCCGACCTGCTGGCGCGCGGCATTCAGCCTAAGCTGATCAGCGTCGAAAGCGCGCTCGCGCCGTACTATCAGAAATAACGTGGACTGGGATTTGTAGGCTGGCGGAAAGAGTGTTGGGAGGCTGCGGCCATGGCGATTGTGACAGATAACCCCCTGCTGGTCGGCATTGATGTCGGCACCACCAAGGTGTGCGCGCTGGTGGGCGAGACCGACGAGGTGGGTGAACTGCGCATCCTGGGGGCGGGCGTAGAGCCGGCCCGTGGCATGCGCAAGGGCGTGGTGGTGAACGTGGAAGACGCCGCCACCTGCATCGCCGCCGCGGTGGAGAAGGCCCAGCGCAGCGCGGGCTATGAGATCGGGGCCGCGTTTGTCAGCCTGGCCGGCAGCCACATCGCCTCGGTCAACAGCCGCGGCGTCAGCGGCATCGGCGGCGGCGGCCACGGCATTGATCAGGACGACATCGAGCGCGCCCTCGACGCGGCCCAGGCCATCGCCATCCCGCATGGGCGCGAGGTCCTGCACGTCATCCCGCGCGCTTTCGCAGTGGATGGGCAAGACGGCATACGCCAGCCGTTGGGGATGCACGGCTTTCGCTTGGAAGTCGAAGCGCATATCATTACGGCGGCGTCTACCTTCGTGCAAAACCTGACCAAGTGCGTCGAAGCCGCCGGCGTGACCGTGGAAGCCTTCGTGCTCAACCCGCTCGCCTCCGGCGAAGTAGTGCTGACCGAGACCGAGAAGGAAATGGGCGCCGTCGTGTGCGACATCGGCGGCGGCACCACCGACCTGGCGATCTTCCTGGACGGCAACGTGTGGCACACCATGTGCCTATCAGTGGGCGGCAACCATCTGACCAGCGACATCGCGCAAGGGCTGCGCCTGCCGGCCGACAGCGCTGAGCACGTCAAGGTTGATTACGGCCACGCCTACAGCCGCGAAGTGGCCAACACCGAGAGCTTCATGGTGCAGCCGTTCGGCGAAGACCGGCCGGTGCAGGTCAGCCGGCTCGACCTGGCGACCATCATCGAGGCGCGCGTGGAAGAGATGTTCAGCCTGGTGCTGCAAGAAGTAAAGCGCACCGGCTACGACGGCCTGCTGCCGGCGGGCGTGGTGCTCACCGGCGGCACGAGCCAGTTGCCCGGCCTGCGCCGCGTGGCGAGCGAGGTGTTGAACCTGCCCTGCCGCGTGGCCGCGCCCAACAGCCTGAAGGGCATGGTGGACAAGCTGCAAGGCCCGGCCTTCTCAACCAGCGTCGGCCTGCTGCGCTGGGCCCAGAACGAGAGCCTGGCGCTGCCGCGCGGCGGCAGCAGCAAACGGCGCGGCGGGCGGGGCGGGGGGCGCGGCCGCGGCCCGAACTTGGGCAAGGGACTGGATATCTTCCGGCGCCTGTTGCCCTAGCGCCCGGCTGATTGAGTGGAGGAGAGGGCGGCGCCCAGCGCCGGCCCTTGAGCAACCGTCGTGGGAGGCTTGGAGCAGCCGCCCACACTGCGAGCCAGGAGTGGAGGATCACATGCAAGCTGCACCCGGAATGTCTGAATCGTTTGCCCGGATTAAGGTCGTTGGCGTGGGCGGCGGCGGCAGCAATGCCGTTAACCGCATGATCGAACAGGGCATGACCGGCGTCGAGTTCATTACGGTGAACACCGACGCTCAGGCCCTGTTGCTGGCCAACGCCCCGCGCCGCGTGCGCATCGGCGACAAGCTGACGCGCGGCCTGGGCGCCGGCGGCAACCCCGAGATCGGGCAGAAGGCCGCGGAGGAATCGCAAGAAGAGTTGTACGAAGTCCTGCGCGGTTCCGACATGGTTTTCATCGCGGCCGGCCTGGGCGGCGGCACCGGCACCGGCGCGGCCCCGATCGTGGCGCAGATTGCCAAGGAAGTCGGCGCCCTGACCATTGGCGTGGTGACCAAGCCCTTCACCTTTGAAGGCTCGCGCCGCCTGCAATCCTCGGAGGGCGGCATCAACCGCCTCAAGGAGCAGGTGGACACGCTCATCGTCATCCCCAACGACCGCCTGCTGCAAATTGTGGACAAGCGCGCCTCGCTCCAGGAGTCGTTCCGCCTGGCCGACGACGTGCTGCGTCAGGGCATCCAGGGCATCTCTGAGTTGATTACGGTGCCCGGCCTGATCAACCTCGACTTCGCCGACGTGCGCACCATCATGTCGGAAGGCGGGGCGGCGCTCATGGCCGTGGGCAAGGGCGCCGGCGAAGATCGCGCCCGCGTGGCGGCCGAAATGGCCATCTCGTCGAACCTGCTCGACATCACCATTGACGGCGCGCGCGGCATCCTGTTCAACGTCACCGGCGGCCCGAACATGACCCTGTTCGAAGTCAACCAGGCCGCAGCCATCATCAAGGAAACCGCGCACCCGGAGGTGAACCTGATCTTCGGCGCCGTGGTGGACCCGAATATGGGCGACGAAATCCGTGTGACCGTGATCGCTACCGGCTTCGAGCGCACCGGCGTGCCGCGCCGCACCATCGAGCGGCCCACCGCCGAGCGCCGCCCGGCGCAGCGCCCGGCCCAGATGCCGGCCATGAGCCACAGCCCGGCCGCGCCCGCCGAGACGCCCGCGACGACGACGCCCGCCCGCAACTCCGACCTGTCGGAGTTCCAGGCGCGCTCGTTCAACACCGACGATCTGGATATCCCGGCCTTCCTGCGCCGGCGCTAACCTGGTTTCTCGGCGGCTGAGTCAGGGCGGCGCCCGACGCGCCCACTGACTCTGCCCGCCTGCCATTCGCCATCCACTCCTGCCAGGCTTCGGCGGCCACTCCGCCTGGGCCTGACGCTCCCAGTGGGCTCGCTTGGGCGGCTGGGCTTGCCGTGCATTGGACTCCCAACCATGTACGACAGCCGGACGGCCCAGGCGAGCTCCTGGCGCTTTAAGGGCCGAGACGCTGGGTGAAAGCAAGGGAAGGTGAGGCAGCGGCCGGGTGTCGGTCGGGTGGTCCAGCCACGGCCGCGCCGGGCGTCCTCCCGCCCGCCGCACCTGACGAGCCGCCACCCACTGGCTCCTCTGTTTCACTTTTCCTCGCTTGTTGCGCTCGCCTCCCCATTCGTACCCCTTGACACAATTACTCGAGAACGCCCGCACAAACGTGCGATTGACTCGTTTTTCGCCGATTTTCACGAAATCTGCCGCGCGCTTAGATTTAAGATTCGCTGTCTTAAAATATGCCGTTGTCCTATTGCTGACCGCTGCGAAGTTTGCTATAGTGGGAGTCTACCGCCCAAAATGTTGGGGTTGCTCGCGGGGACCCCCCAAGATATGGCGGTTTTTCGGCCCTGGCCGGGCCGCTGGCTGGCGCTCGCCAGCCCCACCACCCGAAATGCGAAGCGCCAACTGAACCATGCGTTGCCCGTACTGCGGCGAAGCCGCCTCTAAGGTCATTGACACCAACCACGATTCGCGCGGGGGCGTCCGCCGCCGGCGCGAATGTCTTTCGTGCGGCCAACGCTTCAGCAGCTATGAGCGGGCAGTACTCGCCACGCCGCTGCTGGTCAAGCAGGACGGCACCCGCGAAGAGTATGACCGGGAGAAGCTGCTGCGCGGCATCCGCATTGCCTGCGCCAAGCGCCCGGTGACGGCCAGCGACATTGACCGCCTGGTCGGTGAGATCGAAGCCACGCTGCAGACCATGGGGGAGGTAGAAGTCTCCAGCCGCGTGGTCGGCGATATGGTCATCAACGGCCTGAAAGAGCTGGACCACATCGCCTACATTCGGTTCGCCATTGTTTACCTCGGCCTCGACGACCTCCAGGCAATTCGATTAGAGATTGACCGCCTGCTCCAGGAGAGCTGAGCGGCGCGGCCCGGCGCCCG